>CAZVWR010000054.1:0-22725 GCA_964630905.1 uncultured Spirochaetales bacterium
ATTCGTGAAACTATTGATGGAGGAGACAGAAATAACCGGCTTAGACGTCTTCTTGTCATGGCTGCAATTTACAATGAATTTGTTCCTGCTCTTGAAACCATAAAAGATGTGTTCTTTTCTTCTGATTTTGCTGTTGTATACGAAGATGTTATGAAAAAATACTTTGAAGGTGAAGATTTGATGGTGATTTCGGAAAAACTTGATCCTGAGGAAGTTATAAACGCTGAACTCGACAACAGACAGCTGAGTTTTATTGAGCGTACTTTTCGCAGGGAACTTTCATATCTGAGGGTTCAGAAGAACAGTGAGTTGATAAAAATTCTCGAAACAGATGACTCACTTGAAAGTCAGCAGAAAATATCCACACTTATCATGGAAAACAGATCCTTGAAAGAAATAATGGTCAACAATGAAATAAAAGAACCTGATAAATCTGAGGAGTGCTAAATGAGAAAACCCCCTTTTATGATGAGAAAAAAAGATCCTGTTCCAAGAAAAACCGACTCCAGAGTTCTGCACAAGAAAACTAAAGATGATGAACAGGATGAGAAAATTTCCAGCAAAATTGAACAGTTCCAGAAAGAAGGGAAAAAGCCGAACATCTCTTTAAAAAACATTGCCGAAGGGGTTCTTAATTCTGAAGGTAATGTTTCCATTCAGGATATTGACGGCATGATCCCCGAGAATTCGGACTTCGGTGTTGACGATATGGAGATGCTTTTCAATATCCTTGATGATTTCAATGTCGACATAGCAATCGAACCTTCTTCTGATGATGATTCTCCTGTTGTAGAACCTGTTACCGCTATAATGAAGAAAGGGGCGACAACTCATGAAAGAGGCCGGAAAGATCCTTTAAGAATGTATATGCTTACGATCGGTGCAGTTCCTCTTCTCACAAAGGACGGTGAAGTCGAGATCGCCAAAAGGATCGAATCAGGTGAAAAAGAGATAATAAGGATACTCCTTGATTTTTTCATTACTTTCAAAGAGATCGTCAGCATTCCTGACAAAGTGATGAACGAACAGCTTAACATTAAAGAAATCGTTCGTGAACTTGAAGAGGAGATCGATGATGATGTAAGTGATCTTGAAGAAGATGAAGAAGAGGAGGAAACTGTTGTAAATGATGATGACGATGATCTTGACAGTGCTAAGGAAAAGGACAAAACATCGTCAGACAAAAAAAATCAGGATGATGTCAAGGATCCGAATATTTCAGACAAAAATCTTGCCCTCATAGAAATGACAAATGCCGCAGTTGAACAGCTTAAAATAGCAAACAGGGAAAGGACTAAATTCATTAAAATGGCTGAATCTACGACCATTAAAGAAGAAACAAGAAAAAAACACAGGGAAAACGCAAGAAAGATCATGGACAAAATGATCGAAATAATCCTTGAAATGCGTCTGAACAAAATCTATCTCAACTCTCTTTGCGAAAAGATCAGACAGTATGAAGAAAAAGCAAAACAACTCCAGAACAATATATCCCACATTGAAAAAAATATGAATATGACTTTCGACCAGATGGGACAGATCATTGCCAAACCTGATAAATTCCCCCTCATTGATCAGAAAGGATCACACATTGCCGAAAAATACGCCCTTATCAACCAGACAAAGAGAAGCATAAAGAAACTTGAAGCTGAAACGGCACTTTCGATTGATGAACTGAACAGAAACTCCAAAGCGCTCAGAGATGCGGAAGAAGCTGTCAGATACGCAAAGAATCAGCTTATTCAGGCAAATTTGAGGCTTGTTGTAAGTATCGCAAAGAAATATAACAACCGCGGTCTTGATTTCAAAGACATTATCTGCGAAGGGAACATCGGATTGATAAAAGCAGTTGACAAGTTTGAATATTACCGCGGATACAAGTTTTCAACCTATGCAACATGGTGGATAAGGCAGTCCATTACAAGAGCGATCGCTGATCAGGGCAGAACAATAAGAATCCCTGTCCACATGATCGAAATGATGAACAAGATCAATAAAACCATCAAAGAGCTTACCAACAAACAGGGTTTTGATCCGAGCATATCCGATGTTGCAAAGCAGATGAACCTTCCGGAAGAGAAAATAAGAAAGGTCTGGAGAAGTGCAAGGGAAACCATATCACTTGAAACTCCGATCGGAGAGGACGAAGACAGTCAGCTTCAGGATTTTGTTGAAGATCCGAAGACCCTTTCGCCTGAAGACTATACCGCAAGACAGAACATGGCGGAAATAATCAGAGATCTTTTCAACGGCCTCACGCCCAGAGAAGAAAAAGTTATCAGAATGAGATTCGGCATCGGTGAAACTGAAACCTATACGCTTGAAGAGATCGGTCGTGAAATGGGCGTTACCAGAGAAAGGATCCGTCAAATTGAAGCTAAGGCAGTGCTTAAACTCAAGAAAATGCTTAAAACCAGAAAAACTTCCTGGGAAGATTTCATTTAATTATCAGACATTCCGAATTTCTTAAATATCTTATAAAGAGCAACTCTTGATATACCTGCGATCTTTGCTGTTGCCGCCATATTTCCGCCCGTCTGCCTGAGCAATGTTGAGAAATATTCCCTTGTGAACTTTTCCATTATTTTTTCTTTTTCAGCATGATAGCTTCTGAGATCATTTTCATTTTCAAGAAAAAGCGGAGCATCTGCTGTTGTTTCTTCCATACTTTTTGCAGAAAATATTTCTGAAGGGAGATCTTCCGGCTTTATTGTGTCTCCATCTGCCATTATAACTGCCTGATTTATTACATTTCTAAGTTGTCTTACATTGCCCGGATAATCATACTGCATAAGTGCGGAAAGGGCTTTTTTATTAGCCCTTTTTACAGAAGTTTTAAAATTTGCATTGGCTTCCCTGATAAAATTCTCGATAAGGTTGGGAATATCATCTTTATAATCCCTTAACGGCGGAACCTTTATCGGCACAACATGAAGCCGGTAATACATATCCATCCTGAACTCACCGTTACGGATCATAGATTCAAGATCCCTGCTTGTTGCCGCAATGACCCTGACATCGACCTTCCTTGCAACTTTACTGCTTCCGACAGGTCTAATTTCTCCGCTCTGCAATGTTCTTAAGAGTTTTACCTGAAGCATGATCGGAAGATCGCCTATTTCATCCAGAAAGATCGTTCCCCCTTCCGCCTTCTCAAATTCACCGGTTTTGTTGTAATACGCTCCGGTGAAAGCACCTTTGACATGGCCGAACATTTCACTTTCAAGCAACTCTGAAGGTATGGCAGCACAATTAAGCGTAACAAAGGGCTTATCTTTTCTCGGACTGTTGAAGTGTATCGCATGCGCCAGAAGCTCTTTTCCCGTTCCGCTCTCCCCGCGAAGAATAACTGTCGCATCAGTACGGGATGCTCTCTCTATCCTTTTTTCGACATCCTTCCAACCCTCAGAATGTCCGAGTATCATTATCGCATCACCTCTTTTCGATGTCTCTTCAAAAAGCTGTGCACGCCTTATGAACATTGTTGCTTCTTTTGCAAGCGCTTTTATCAGTGTCGCATCTTCTTCGCTGAATTCGTCCTTATTCTCAGATTCTATCGCAATAACACCGATCGATCTTTTCTGAAACTCGATCGGAACGACAAGAGATGATTTTATTCCCTGAAAAAGCGGATAATAGTTTGGATCGTTCTCTGTGTCGTTGCAGATATACGGCTCATTTGTCTTTATGGCTATTGATGCAAGACTTTTTTCATCTGTTGCTATTTTTTCAGGAACGATTGACAGTGACTTGCCCTTCACCGCTCTCGGTTCAAACTCAAGTTCACCGGTCTGTTCATTTAATAGAAGTACACAACCGCATTTGAGCTTTATTTTTCTAAGGGCGAGCTCCAACAGGTTTTCAAGAAGCTTGTTAAGCTCTATGCTGTTAAGGTGACTTCCGTCAGATGCTTCCGATTGCGCCCCCTTCATTTTCCAAAGCATTTCAGATTCCTTCCCGGCGATCATTTTATTGTATCTTTCTGAAAAGATGCTCCAGAACTGAGGCAGAATCGTTTCCGCTATATTTGCTGTTTTTTTAAGATCTGCGTTAGTCGCATGCAATCCGAGAACCGCACCTCTGACACCCTTTTCAAGCCGTGTCATATCCCAGAACAGGTGATAACCTCTGAAAAACCTCAGACGCTCCTTGTGCCCTGAGTTCTCGAACTTCCCTGAAAATCTTCTGTTCTCATTCTTAAACATAAATCTGAAAAAACTGATTATGTCGCCATTAATGCTCTGATCGGCCGGAAATATCTGCAATTCTTCCTCATATTTATCCCACAAACCAGCATAAATTACTGTTCCCGGCATAAAACCCTGAACAGAAGTGTTAAGTTTTATTACCATATCATCGATATCAGTCGATTTTATTAGTTCTTTGATAACATCAAGAATATTCTTGTATGCATCTCTGTTGGAAATTGCATTCATGATAACCTCCGTTTACATTAAAACTGAGAAAATATGACATTTTACTGATAAAGTGTCAATTTAATTTAAAACAGTTTCATCTGTTCGTGTCTGATGTCTGCTTTGAGTTTGAAACTTTTGCGGTAGATTTCGCAGGGTCCGATCTTTTCAAGTATTTCGTAATGTTCGCTTGTTGCATAACCTTTGTGGAGGTCGAGTTTATACTCCGGATAAATGAGTGCAAGCCGGTTCATTATTCTGTCTCTCTGCGTTTTTGCGAGGATTGATGCGGCGGCAATGTTGACACTTTTTGAGTCTCCTTTGACAACTGCTTCTTCAAGATCAAATTTGCCTGTCACTCTGTTTCCGTCTATCAGAACTATCTGTTTTCCTTCAACTTTTCTTTTAACTCTTTCAATGCACTTAGCCATTCCAAACATTGTCGCATGAAGAATATTAAGTTCGTCAATGATTTTTGGAGAAACTGAATAGACTGCCCAGACACTGTTTTTTATAATTTTAGGAAGAAGTTCAAGCCGCTTTTTTTCTGAGAGTTTCTTTGAATCGTTCAGTCCCTCAATATCGCAGAAAAGACAGACCGCGGCAGTTACAACCGGTCCGCATAAAGGTCCCCTTCCCGCTTCATCAACTCCGATGACTGAAAAGCCCTTGATCTGATAATTTCTATCAATTTCCCCAATTAAACCGTTCATTCCTTAATACCTTCAAACAATCTCAGAAGCACATGATTTAAAAAATTCAGTCCTTTCTCATAGCACCTTATAACACTTTTATCAATCACTATCAACTCTTCCTCAATAAGCTCATCAACCACTTTTTTTTCAAACATCTGCTCAAATGATTTGTTAAATATCTCATTGAATTTGTTGAGTTTTATCCCTTCAACTACTCTAAGCCCCATCAGCAGGAATTCCATTATCAGTTCATTTTTGTCAGGATAATATCTGCTTAGTCCGTCACCGTTTATGAAAGATTCCAGATCTTCAACATAAAAACTGTGTTCTCTTTTATTTTCAATGAACGATTTCGCCCCTGCACCAATTCCAAGCCATGAATCAAAATTCCAGTAAAGCATGTTGTGAACTGATTCTTTCCCTTTTTGAGAATAGTTGCTTATCTCATATTTTTCAATTCCTCTGTTTTTCAAAAATTCCACGATTGCTTCTTCCTGCTTCATCGTTTCATCTTCATCGATCAACATTGGAGCATTCTTTTTTTCAGGCGGCATATATTGATAAGCGGAAACATGAACAGGGTTGACAAGTTTAAAAACATTTTCAAGTTCTTCTGTAATATTGCGGTCTTTGCCAACCCCATAGATCATATCAATTGAAATGTTGTCAAAGTTGTCATTTATCAGTGGAAGCGCTTCTTTCATTTGAGCAACACTCACCCTTCTATTCATCTCTTTAAGCACATTATCATCAAATGCCTGGACACCTGCACTTATTCTATTCACACCTGAATTCTTTAAACTTTTCAACCATTTATCACTAATATCAGCAGGATTGACCTCAACTGTTATCTCCATCTTTTTAATATCGCATCCAAGTTCACTCACAGCGTTTAAAAGATCTGAAAAAAACTCTTCATCCATCACTGAAGGGGTTCCTCCGCCGACATAAAGCGAGACAATTTCAGTCCCAATGAGTTCATCAAACCGCTCAATCAGTTCACTTATCACCTTATCACCGTAAATTCTCATGATCTCGCGGTCTTTGATCACAATGCTATAAAAATCGCAGTAACCGCACCTTTTCACACAAAACGGAATATGAATGTAAATCCCTGACTTTTTCATATATCACCTCAAAAAATCCGATGAACATTAACACAGTTTAGATATTTTTACGACAATTTAATAAATTCGTGCAAAATTGTGGTTTTCACAAATTCCACAGACAAAAAAATCCGATATTTTTTAAGCTGAACACAAAAATTATCCGATATTTTTTAATATAAGCACTAAAATTATCCGATTTTGAAGATTTCAGGTATCAGATACGGTGGAATGAACTCAATTTCCTTGTCACCGGTATTTTCAACATGCGGTTTTCCGGTATATATTACAAAACCTTTTTTAGCGTTCATGTCGTTCATAAATTCAAGAAGCTGATTTACGGGCTTTAATGACGGCTTGTCTGCGAGCTTGACTTCAACGGGGATTGTCATGTTATTGTGCCTGACTATGAAATCAACTTCGTTCCTTGACTTATTGTTCTTTTTATAGGTCGTTATCATTCTCAGCGACCCTGCATAGGTCACAAGTTCCTGTAGGACAACATTTTCAAGCAGTTTTGCAGACACTTCATTTCCGTTTTTCAAAGAAACCGGCATCATTGAGTTTATAAGAAAATTCATTATTCCGGTATCAAAAACATATTTTTTTGAACTGTATCCTTTCTTTGAAGTCTGCTGAAAGGTTTCGTTGTTAAGATAATAAGCAATATGCCACGATCTCAACGCTTCCAGTACTTTCGGTAGTATTATTCTGTAAGATGGTGAATCTGTTGAAAGAATTGTGCTGTTCGTTGTGGGAAACGCAACATTGTGACCGATGGTTTTCAGGCAGTGCTCCATCAAAGTTCCGTACTGGACAGCATGTGTGCGGTTTTCTCTATCATTGTGAATATATCTGTCAGCATCTCTGTAAAAGTTGTTAAGAAGTGATTCAAAATGGATCAGCAGCGGTTCTTTTTCAATATATGCACTGACTATTCCGGGCAACCCGCCTGCAAAAATGAACTGTTCGTACTGACTCATTAAAATTTCATGAATATTTTCATCAAGAACACCTGATGAATCAAAAAGAAGATCAAAATAATTCTCCTTATTTGAAAATCTTAAGAATTCCCTGAAATTCATTGGCCTCATAACAATTTCAAGAACTCTTCCGACAGGCATCGGCATATTTTCATCAAAAAGATTGGAAAGAATTGATCCGGAAAGAATCACTTTCTGATCTGTCCATTCACGATGCATCTGCATTATGAATTTTCCAAGCGATTTTGATGCCTGTGCCTCATCAATTATCAGAATTCTTTTTCCATCGGGCTTAAAATTAAAGAACTGAACAAGATAATTTGAGAACTTTTCAAAAGTATCTGCATTTTTCAGTGACTGGACTTCCGTGTTTTCATCCCACAGATTTATTATCAGTTTTTCTTTATCGTATTTGAAATTCTGAAGCATTGTGGTCTTGCCTGTCTGCCTTGCTCCGCTTATCAGGATGATCCTTGAGACAGAAGAGTTAAGCAAATTAATTAAATCTTTTTCAATGTCTCTTTTTACATACATTTTTCACCTCATGATCCATTTACACAAAAGGATTATCGTCGAATTTATGCGCCTGTCAACATAAATTCGCGCGAAATTGTGTGAAATTTGACATAAATTCGCACGAAATTGTGAGTTGGACTAAAAACTGAACTCTAATCCGAGAGAACCTTCGAACATCTGATCCAAATCAGCACCGGGTTTGAGGTTGAAAATGCCTCGCAGGGCAAATGTATCACCGAATTCTGCTCTGGCACGGAGAAATAAAGATGTGCTGTCTTCATATTTTCTCCAGGTAGTTATATTTGTGAGCCAACCAGCCTGTCCGCCACCAAATTCCACGTTTTTTATCTTAACATTGAATGCTATCTGGATCATACCGAAAGGATACTCCGGATGAAAGATTCCTGTTGATATCCACATAAAATCCATTTTGCCCGCTTCAAGAAGAAGTCCACCCATAGGTTTAAATATAAACTGGTCTGGCTCCTCCTTGAAATATTCTTTCCACATGCTCAGCATAAAGTCAGTTCTCATTCTGAAATATTTTGTACTGTAGGAAACTCCAAGCGAACCCATTCCGCTGTTGTATATCCTCTCAAGATCAGAGGGCTTATCATTTTCATCATCCGGATCAAACTCCTGAGCTATTCTCTTTGATCTGGAGTACGTTCCTGAAACATGCATTGAGACATTTTCATCAAGTTTTCTATCGTATTTTGCTCCCACACTTCCCTGAATGTACTTGTCAGTTGTTGAGCAACTGGAAACCGTAAATGTGTTGAACGCCCCGAAAACCGTAATAGCGTTGTCTTTTTCATCTTCTGTGGCAGGCTCTGCTTCAACTATCCCGGCAAAAAGAAGAAAGAAGATCAGGAATTTTGTAATTGTCTGTCTGTTCATTACTTCAGTGCACCAATATTAAGAACCGAGAAATAGAACTGTCCGTTTTTAGGTGGAAGAGGATCGTAATCGGCTGTAACAGTGAATATTCCGTCAGGATCTTTGCTTGAAATTGCAACACTGAAATCGGCATAAAATTCATAGTCGCCGATGATCTGACTTTCACCGTTGCGTATCAGAATTATTTGATTAAATCCTTCAATATCGAACTGTACAGGCGGTTGGATTGTGTAGTTGGGGATATCAAAACCGTCATAGCTCATTCCATAAACACAATGCGTTGCACATTGAAGCATTGTTGATTTGTAGACATTTATTCCAGGACTTAACCCTTCTTCATTCTTAGCAAAACCGTTGACGGCTATCCATGTGCCGTCTTCCATAGTAACTACATTTACTTTTGCCTGTACTGAATAATACATGACAGTATGAAAGAAGATCTTCTTCCCGATCATTGAGTCGTTGAAAAGATCTCTGCCATAGCCATTGAACCTTATCGTGTATCTATCGGCATTCCAACATTTTATTTCCTCGGCAACACCCGAAATATCGGTGTACTTCTGTTTTTCAATTGCTACATAAAAAAATGACTCTTCCATGTTAGATGTAAAATTATTTATTTCTCCACCTTCAATTTTATCAATGATCATCGAGCATGTCATTTCGGGAAATTCAGGATTTACTATCGGATGATCTGCTGGTTCAACAAGATGAAGCATTCTGAATGTTCTATCTCCGGGATATGCACATTTATCTTCTTCATAAGTTACTTTTGCAAAATTATCAATCCCGCCGTCCCCGGATCTGCAGTTTTCTTCATCACTTTCTTCATCAATTTGAGCATCTTCGTCGGTTATAGTTTTTTCATCATCAAGATTATCTGTTTCTGAAATATCCTGATCATTTTTCACATTGTTTTCATCGTTCGCACTGTTCACTTCGTTTCCGCATGAAACAAAAAAAATCAACGAAATCAGGCATAAAATAAAATTTTTAACCATTGTATCCTCCATCAGAATTTCAAAATACAGTATATAGTATCGGAATTTGTTATTTTTTATCAAATTTTGAAGGTTTTGGACAAATTTGACATAAATTCGCGCGAAATTGTGTGAAATTTGACATAAATTCGCACGAAATTGTGAAGTCAAAGAACCCTTTCTGCAACTTCGGGGATGAATCGCCAGTACTGTTTCGGCATGAAAGACTGTTGGAGTTTGGGGTTTTTGCGATATTCAATGGCTATTGTGTCAAAATATTTTTTCCAGAGTGTTTCAAACTGATCTTCAACTCCGGCTTTTTCATATTCATTATTGATTTCAAAGAGTTCGCGAGGAGAAAAGAATGCCTGATGAACAGTTTTTCCGTTGTAGAAAACTCCGGTTTTCCGTTCTGTGTCGTGTATTATCCAAGATTCATTCGGAAGACGGTTCTTAAAATGCTCGGCAAGTATGGGCAGAACAAAACACTTGCTGAAATACGGTCCGTAAAGAATATTCCCGAGCTTTCTAAAACGGAGAATTCCTTTCAGTTTGTGTGCTTCACTGGATGTTTTCCTTGCCGCTTTAAATATCACACTGACTGAAGGTTCCGCCAGATGGCTCATCGCATCAATTCCGTTATTTCTGATGTAATTTAAATACTGCGGAGTTTTTTCAACCGCTTCTATAATTCCTGAAGAAAACGCATAAATAACTGCATTTATTACTTCTTTTGGAATATTGTTGTTTTTCACAGGAAGATCTGATAAAGATTTTTCATCAAGATAGACAGTTTTTTCAAAGATCCCCGGAGTGTATTCAGATTGTGATAAAAGGCGATCGGACGGTTCAGATATCGCCCACAGAACCGGAATTATCGAAATGAATGTTTCAAGAGTTCCGCCAAAAAGATAAAGAGTATTCATGAATTCAAGTGTTAAAAAGTGGAAGTTGAAACGGCCCCGGCTCATGATTTTCAGAAAGTGATTTGTAAACAGTTGCGAATTTTTCACTGATGAACGGCATCCTTTTTCCTTTGCAGGTTATGAAAAACCTCGCCCTTTTAAGCACCACTCCAAGAGATCTCAGATTTTCAAAACTTAAATTGTGACTTCTTCTTGCAATGACGATCCTTCTTGCCGATCTTGGCCCGATCCCCGGAACACGCAAAAGCAGTTGATAGTCGGCTCTATTCACTTCAACCGGAAAAATATGAAAATTATTCATCGCCCAGTTCGCTTTCGGATCAAGAGCAATATCTAGCATCGGATGTTCAGGACTCAGGATCTCATCAGCACAAAATTCATACTGCCGCATCAGAAAATCTGCCTGATAAAGCCTGTGTTCACGAAGAAGCGGCGGTTCACGGAGCACCGGAAGCCGTGAATCGGAATTCACCGGAATAAATGCACTGTAATAAACTCTTCTGAGATCAAATTTGTTATACATCGCTTCGCTCAGCTTAACAATTGTCAGGTCTGTTTCAGGTGTTGCACCTATAATCATCTGGGTTGACTGCCCGGCTGGGGCGAATTTCGGCGCTTTTTTGCTTATCTTCCGCTCAGCAATACTTGTTGAAACACCTTCAGTTATGAGTTTCATCGGGGTAAAAATGTCAGTGTGTTTTTTGTCGGTAAGCAGTTCCAGCGATCTTTTTGTCGGAAGTTCAATGTTCACCGAGATCCTGTCGGCAATTTTCCCGGCCTTTTCAATCAGTTCCTTTGACGCACCCGGAATTGCCTTCACATGTATATAACCGCCGAAAAGATACTCCTCACGCAATATTCTTATCGCCTCAGTAAGAAGTTCCATTGTGTGGTCGGGACTCTTGATAACGCCACTTGAAAGGAACAACCCTTCAATATAATTTCTCTTATAAAATTCAATAGTTATATCAGCGATCTCTTTCGGAGTAAAAGCAATTCTTTGAATATCGTTACTTCTTCTGTTTATGCAGTATGCACAGTCATAAATGCAGTAATTTGTGAAAAGAACCTTGAAAAGCGAAACGCACCTTCCGTCATCCGCCCAGCTGTGACATATCCCGCACGCCTTGCCATTGCCTATGCCCCCTTTCGGAGTCGCCCTGTTACTCCCTGAAGAAGCGCAACTTGCATCGTATTTTGCACTGTCACTCAAAATCTCAAGCTTTTTCATCACATCCATGACACACCTCAATTGTTGCCATGCGATTATACCTAACACATTTCAGGTTTTCAAGTTTTTTTGTTCAGCTGTTTCAGAATTTATCGGTGAAAAGGTCTTTTTCGTAATTTCTAAAAGCTTTGTGAATAAAATCAAGCCCTTTTTCTATTTTCACAAGTTGTGATACTTTGTGGATGTCAGTTGCAAGGTTATCTATCAGATCAAGTTCCATCAAACGGATAAGCTGCTTTTTCTTAATGTTGAAATTCGGCTTTGCAAAGGTGCGGATGGAGCCCTGAAACAAAACACTGTATTTCTTTTTTAACTCGATCCAGAATTCATCTTTCTTGAAATACCTCTCGATGTGAGCCATGAGAGGTACAAATCCTGCAAAATTAAGTGACTGTACACTGTTTTCGATCTCGCTTCTTCTCACCACTCCTGAAGCAAATTCCACCAGAATAACTTTTCTACCCTCAGAGGTCCTGCATATCTCGTGGTGATCTTCAAGATCTTTTATTGACTGGAGATTACAGTTATATTCGAAACTGAACCTCTTCACCATGCTTCTTTTCAGATTCTCGATCTTTTCGATCACTTCCGAAGCAACAGGGTTGAAAAGAGCATGGAATTTATGAGGTGTCGGAATAAGTTCTGTAAACCCGAAAGAAGAAAGATATTTAATAATTTCAAGAGAATCATCCACACTTTCAGGACCGTCATCAAGCCCGGAAAGAAGATGTGAGTGGAGATCTATCATATCTACATTGATGCAGAAATGCCTGCATTGAAACTGAAAGTTTTTCCGGCATTCACAGGGATTGCAGCTTCGAGTTCAAAACCGAAGTAACCGCTCACCATTTTGAAACCGAGGAATATTCTGTCAACATTGATAAATTCCTCTTTGAAATAAAAAGGTTTGCCATCTTCATTGATTATGAAAGGATTGCTGTCTGTAACTTGAGAAGGATCACTTGTCCCCTGACCGGAAAAATATCCACCGAGCCTGCCTGATTTCGCCCATGAAAAAAGGTGACTGTACGCAATGAAAGGAATTAACTTAACCTGATATCCTGCAACAAAAGTTTTTGAAATTTTAAGCCGCAGTTCGATCATCTGCATATTGAGGTCAGTTGCACCGAAAAGACGGTTGTACCCGCCGCCTATCGAAATATCGGGAGCCATCTTAAGTCCTTCATTGATCGCATATTCAAATCCGCCACCGCCGCTTAGCATCTCAGTCAGAACATAATATCTCATGTTGCCGTAAAGCTTCAGTCCGAAACCGAAACCCTTTGAAACATGAAGGTCTATACCGTTGTAAAACGGAGGAACACCTGAATCTACCGGCTCATCATTGAGTGAGAGCTTCCAGTAGTCAGCGTTGAGATTGATTTTTGTCAACGAATAACCAAGCCCTATCTCAAAACCTGAAGAACCCCTCGTTTCCGCTTCACCAAAGAACATCGGAGCCATGACAGCAGTGAACTCCTTGCTCATTTCAAGAAATTCCTTCTGTGGATCGTTCGACGCACTCAGGTTGAAAAGCATAAAATCCATTCTCTGAGCCGCATATAACTGAGCCGTAAAAACAACACTTACGAAAATTACTGCAAAAAGCTTCTTGATACCCATCATGATACCTCGGAAAAGTTCATTATCACAGAAAGTTAGCAAATGAATGATACAAAGTCAAGAATTTAACCCTCACCCGTGGTGGTAACCGGAACCTTTGATGATTGAGAGTCCGCGGTAGATCTGTTCGAGCAGAACAATTCTTGCAAGCTGATGCGGAAGCGTCCACGGAGCAATGGATAACGATATGTTTTCATTGACATTGCTGAATCCGTAAGCTCCTCCGATGATAAAAGTTATATGCCCGTGAGATTCGTTTCTGGAATTAAGCAGTTTTGAAAACTCTAAGGAATCCATTTTCACTCCTTTCTCTCTTAACGCAACAGCAAACGAGCCGGAAGGTATTGATTTTAATATTGATTCTGTTTCAAGCGTTATGTCGTTTTTTTCCTTGAGCTCTATGATTTCAAGCTGGGAATAAGGTTTTATCCGGCTTTTATAAAAATCGTCAAGTTCCGTAAAACCGGCACCTTTTTTAAGTTTTCCTACAACTATGAGAGTGATTTTCATTATGAAAGATATGAACTTATGTCAACTTTACTGCTGTCAACCCAGATGTCTTCAAGAGCATAGTAATCCCTGAGCTCGTCAAGCATTATGTTCACGACAACATCACCGGCATCAAGGAGTATCCATTTTGCTGAACTGCTCCCTTCCACAAGCGGTTTGCTGAATCCGGCAGTCTTGAGTTCACGCATCAGCGCTTCGCTCATTGTATTGTTATGCTGAATGCTTGTCCCTGTGACAAAAACCATATAATCGGTGTATCCCGACTGCCTGTCCACATCAAATGCGGTGATGTTCAACCCTTTTTTGTCACTCAGCGTGCTGATCACTTTCTTCAGCTTGCTCATCTCGTTCTTTGTCATTTTTTCTGTCCTTCATGATGTTTACAGAAGCATCCAGTGTCCTTCTGTGATATTCCTCGTTATATTTGGGGATCTCTACTTTTTCCGCCACTTTCTTTGACAATGTCCTCTCACCTTCTATCGAAAAGAAAACATTCTCCGCTTTAAGCTCAAAAGAACTCTCAATCTCCATCCTGACAATGGAATGATTATCGTCAATATACACCGTCATTTCGCCTGTTATGTTATTTTTCTCTTTTTTAGCAAGGTCATCAATGAGCTCATCGTTCTTCATCTCTTCAGCCCCCTGAAGGTTCTGAAGATACCGCTTTTCAGGGAGGTCATCCCTTTTTATCTTCTTATCACCAAAAGAGATGATGACAGCAGTGGTTTTAGTTCCGTTGATCTTTTTACTGCCGTGGGACGATATTTTAGCATTGTTTCTAAGCACAGCATAAACTGAAGGGATAGAACTGAAAAGGGCTTCCTTGAGATAGATATGCTCTCCCATGCTCACAGTCCTTGTATATTCACCGCCAAGCTGTCTGCGATAAAGAAAATCGTCTTTCCACACCATATTCCAGCCTTCGTTACGGTTGTTATCATACTTCATTCTGAAATTCCCGTCCTTATCAGAAGTGAATTTTACCGTTTCATCAAGCATCAGCTCCCTTTTCTCATCGTTGACTTCACTTTTTGAAGTATAGGTCATTTTCTGTTCAAATGAACTCATTTTGCTTTTTTCCTTAAAAAAACCGGTCGGAGCGAATATCAGTTTTTCGAGTTCATCAAGGTCGGTAAAAAGTATATCTTCATCTATCTTCGGCGAGTACACCTGTTCATCAAGCACACGCCACTTGCTTTCAACTGGTTTTGTGTCACTGCCACAGGAAGCCGTTAAAACTGCAAACAGAATAAAAATCGGAATACTTCTCATCTTACATTTCCGGAAAAAACAACAACACTCATATTAAATTTTTTTCCTTAAATAAGTCAAGCGCTCTTCCCTTTACGAATATTTTATGGACATGGTTATGGGCAAAATGGTAGACAGGATATATCCATGAAGGGGTGTCCATTATAACAAGATCGGCATCCTTACCGACAGCGATCGAACCTTTTGTACTCTCTCTTTTCACAGATCTTGCACCGTTTACCGTTATTCCCCTGATTGAATCTTCAACGCTCATTCTAAGCTGTGTCGCACCGATGCTTGCCGCAAGCGGAAGAAACCCGCACATACAGCTTCCGGGATTCATATCTGTCGCAAGAGCGACAGTGACGCCGTTATCTATCATTTTCTGAGCAGGAGCGAATGGAAGTCTTGAAAAAACAGATGTAACGGGCAGAACTCCTGCAACAGTTCCTGAATCTGCAAGTTTTCTCATCCCTTCTTCTTTTATCTCCTCAAGATGGTCAACTGATGCCGCACCCATTTCCGCAGCAAGCTCAGTCCCGCCCAGAGAATTGAATTCATCGGCATGAAGCTTCAATCCGAATCCCATGTCTGATGCCGCTCTTAATATCTTTTGAGTCTCTTTAAGCGAAAAATAACCTTCCTCACAGAAAACATCAACAAATTCAGCAAGTTTCTGATTCTTAACTTCAGGAAGCATTTCATTTATTATAAGATCTATATATCCGTCATGGTCGTTCTTAAACTTCTCGGGATATGCATGTGCACCCAGAAATGTCGGAACTATCTCGACCGGATACAGTTTTTTAAGTTCAGATGCCGCTTTAAGAAGTTTCAACTCACTTTCAAGATCAAGTCCGTAACCCGATTTTATCTCAATTGTGGTTACACCGTATGAAATTACCTGCTCAAGCCGTTTTGCCGACTGAAAGACAATTTCATCAAGTGTCGCGGATGCTGTCTTTTTTGCACTGTTGAGAATTCCTCCGCCGGCAGAAGCTATTTCTTCGTATGTGGCTCCTCTTGCCTTCATTTCAAACTCATCTTCTCTTGTTGCGGCAAAAACAAGGTGGGTGTGGCTGTCAACAAGACCGGGAAATACTGTTCTGTTCCCTGCATCGACAACCGATTCAGAATTGTCACTGTATGAACTGTCAATTTTCAGCAGTTCGCTCTTTTTCCCTGCAAAACAGATCTTTCCGGACATGTCTGCCGCAATGGCAAAATCGCCGCCGGTTAAAACAGCTTTTGAACTTTCAGCAGTAAATATTGAGGAAATGTTTTCGATTACGAGAGAGTATCTCAAATTACTGGGCAGCGAAAACCTTGTTGAAGCGGATCGTCAGCCGTCCTACTTTTCTTCCTGCAGTATTCTTCTGAAGAACGCCCTTGCTGACAGCTTTCTGGATCTCGCTTACAGCCTTTACAAGCTTTGCTGCGGCATCAGTTTTCATTTCAGCAGCACCGGCAGTGTTCTTTTCTGCGGCTTCTATTGTTTCGACTGCATAACGGGTGAAAGTTTTCACTTTGGATTTTATTGAACGGTTGTACAGTCTTTTCTTTTCGTTTGTCTTAATTCTTTTTTTCGCCGACTTGTGATGAGCCAAACTATCCTCCATCAATAATAAAAAACCTTAAAAATTCCACAGAACTTAAAAGCCGTCTTTTTATATGCAAAAAAGGTCTGTTGTCAAGTTTTTAAACAACAATTCTCTGTATGTGGGAAGATATTCTTGAAACGGTTTCATAGTTGATGGTCCCGGTCAATGCGGCAAGATTTTCAGCGCGGATGATCTGATCACCCTGTTCTCCGATAAGGACAACTTCGTCTTCAACTGAGACATCGGGAATGTCTGTTATGTCTATTGTTGTGAGGTTCATTGCTATTCTGCCGACAACTGCAGCCCTTTTTCCGTGGACGAGAACATATCCCTGATTTGAAAGGCCTCTGTCGTATCCGTCGCTGTAACCTATCGGAAGAATTGCTATTTTCGAATCCCTTGTCACCTGATGCGTACAACCGTATCCGACGAACTCACCTGCTTTGATATTTTTTATCTGGCCTATGACCGTCTTCCAAGTCAGAACAGGTGTCAGAATGTGTTCGGGACCGTGTCCGTGTTCTGTGATATAACTGAGATATGTCTCTTTGGAAGGCCAGAGTCCGTATTGTGAAATACCGAGCCGGATCATGGAAAAATGGGTGTTCTGGAATATCACTGCCGCCGCACTTGAAGCAAAATGGAGATCAAACCCTGAAAATCCTTCGTTCCTTATGAGCTCCAATTCTCTTTTAAACCGGTCTATCTGTTCTTTTGCGTATGAACGGTCAGTAGTATCTTCAATATTGGCAAAATGGCTGTAAACACCTTTAAGCATTACATTTTTAGAATTTTTGAGTTCTTTGACAAATTCAACAAGTTCAAGACCGTTGATCCCCTGCCTGTTGGTCCCTGTCTCAATTTTCAGATGTATGTTCACCGGCTTATCCTTAACAGCCGCATGTTTCTGAATACATTTGAGATTTTCGATCAGATAACATACAGGTTCAAGATCATTTTCAACTATTGCCGGAATTGTGTTTTTCATCACAGGACCTAAAATTATGATCCTCTCGTTAAAGCCTGCTTTTCTAAGTATCACCGCCTCTTCAAGAGCGTGGACGCAGAATATCTCTATTTTGCAATCCTCTGCAATATGTGCGATCTCAAGCATTCCGTGACCATAACCATTGGCTTTTATCACAACAGCTATCTGAGCACCGTTTATTATTCTGGAACGGAAAAACTCAATGTTCTTTCTGTATGCCGATCTTGAAATTTCGATCCAGCTTGTGTATGCACCGTTATTCAAGAACCACCTCACTTTAAATTTTAGGAAAACCTTTGAACATTCTCAAGTGTTCGTCAAGTAGAAATGACCTCTCTGTGAACCTTTCTATCCTTGCATAAGCGTTGTGAGTATGAATGCTTTCAAGATGGAGCGTTTCAACCATGAACCACAAAACATTGCTGTCACGCATCATTTTGTCTGATACATTTCTGACAATATCTTCAGCAAAAACAGGGTTTGAGAAAGCTTTTTCGGTCACGAACTTCTCATCATTTCTCTTTAAAAGCGGGTAAATCTCACAACTTGCCGATTCTTCTATTATTTTTACAACATCCTCAATCCAGACAAAATCCCTGAACTTAAGATAAAGTGTCACAAAACTTCTCTGGTTGTGGGCACCGCTTTCACTGATCTCCTTTGAACAGGGACAGAGTGTTGTAACAGGCGTTCTGACACCGAGTATGAAACTGTCACCGTCTCTTGAATCACTGAATCCGCTGAAAAGAACTGACACAGGGAACATTGATGAAATTTCCGAAACAGGTGCCTTCTTTTCGATGAAATAAGGAAATTTCATTGATATTATTGCTTGAGGCGAATTGAGACTGTCTCTCATTTTTCTCAATATTTCAGGCATATTAGCCATTGTTATTTCACCTCTGACGCTGTTAAGCACTTCAACCATCCGGCTCATGTGAGTCCCTTTAAACTCAGGCAGAAGCATGACTGTCATATCTATTGAAGCGACAGTGTTTTGAGTTAAATTTGCTCTGTCTTTCACAACTACAGGGTATTCTATGTCCCACACCCCTACCTGATCGACAGATATGTTTCTTGTGTCACGGTAATTCTGAACATCGTTCATATCAATCCCTCAAAAAAGCAAAATAAGAAAAACATTCATTTTCCATTTTTAATACAAAAGCCGGCTCATTGTCAAACCTGATATAGTTCAAACCCTCTGAAAGTTCAAGTCTGAGTGCCGCGATATCCTTTCCATTTCTCAGCCAGTCATAGGAAGTTCTGTCAACATCGAGCGTGTTAAACCTTTTCAGAAAAGCATCCATTCCGGTCACAGCCCTTTCAAGAACCGACATATCATTTTTCATTTCATCAATTGTCACGGAATGTGCAATGTCAAATTCACCAACCCTTTCTCTTAAAAGTTCAGTCATGACCGCTCCGCAACCGATGTGCTTACCGATATCGCTGACAAGAGACCTGATGTATGTCCCTTTTGAACATTCTACATTGAAAGAGATCTCTTTATCTGATGAAACTGAAAGTGCTATCTTTTTTATTATAACTTCTCTTTCCTTCATTGCAGGAGATTCACCCTGTCTTGCAAGTTTATATGCTCTGACACCGTCTATTTTAACAGCACTGTAAGAAGGGGGCGTCTGTTTTACAAGACCTGTGAACTTTTTTTCGATATCTCTCAGATCGATCTTTGAAAGATCAAACTCAACACCTGTCGGAACCAGTTCAGTGTCTGTATCAAAGCTGGCACTTTCACAGCCGAGGATCATCCTGCCTGAATAAACTTTATCAGAGTCTGTTACAAGTGAAATAAGCTTCGTCGCCTTGCCGGTTGCAACTACAATCACACCTTTCGCAAGAGGATCAAGAGTGCCGCAGAACCCAGCTTTTTTTATTTTCGCCAGATTTTTAAGACGGTTAAGTGCAGATGCCGATGATATACCTTTCGATTTATTCAGAGTTATGAAACAGGATCCGTTAGTTTGAAACACTTTTGACTATTTCCTCTACTTCTTTGAGCCCTTCTTCAAAAGTACCTTTGAAAACAAATCCGGCGGCATTTCTGTGTCCACCGCCGCCGAACCTTGATGCTATCTCGTTGGCATCAATATCACCACGGCTTCTCATACTTACTTTCCATAGATCCTGTCCCTTCTCCCTGAATCGCATGGCTATGCGGACACCTTTTATACTTCTTGCATAATTGACAAATGAATCAACATTATCAGGATGAAGACCGTATCTTTCAAACTGGTCAAGCGTTATCCTTATGACAGCGGCCTTACCTTCAGCAAGAATTCGCAGATCGGCAAGAACCTCGGCAAGCATTCTCAACTGTTCCACCGGAACATTTTCATATATCTTTGTTGCCACATCCCAAGGATTTACCCTGTCAAGAAGCTCGGAAAGTATGAGAAAAGCCTCTTTGTTGGTGCTGCCGTATTTCAGTCCTCCGGTGTCACTCATGATGGCGGCATACACAGCCTCAGCTTCATTTTTCTGAAGGATCATTCCTCTTTCAAGTGACCATCTGTAGACAATTGCGGCGGTTGCACAAGCTGACGGATCCGACAGAACAGCATCAAAAAAATCATCGTTCTCTTTTTTCAGAGTATGATGATCAAAAAGTATTTTTTTTCCTTCTGATGAAACCATAAATCTGTAAAGTTCATCACCCACTCTTTCGGGAGATCCGCTGTCAAGTATCATAAAAAGATCAAAAGGTCCTTCAGGAATTGACTCGCATGCATTACCTGAACCTTTTAAAAACATATAGTTGAACGGGAACTGGCCTGACCTGTAAACCTTTACAACTTTACCCATTCTTTCAAGGATCGAAGCCATTGCAATGCAGGAACCCATGCTGTCACCATCGGGCATTTCGTGTCCTGCGACAAGCACAGAGCGGCTTTCATCGATCAGCTGATTTATCTTTCTGAGATCATTCATCACTGCCGCTGCCGTTCTGATCAGACTTTATTGAATCAAAAATCTTTTCGAGCCGGATGATCTTTTCAACGGAATCGTCATAGACAAATTTGATCTCCGGAGCGAACTTCAATGTTTTAAGATGACCGGCCAGCTTGAATCTTATGTTCTTTGTCTTGAGATCAAGATATTCCTGTATCTTATCGACATTCCCGCTATCGAAAGTGGAATAGAAGATCTTTGCCGATCTCAGGTCCGGCAGCACCGTAACCTTGCTGATCGTTATCATTGAAACGGGAGAATCACCGTATTCACTGAGCATGAGCGTACTTACAAACTTTTTAATGGCAGTGGCTATTCTGTTCTGCCTTATCTGTCCAGCCATCAGACAACCTCGTCCCTTATCTCTTTATCAATGTAGCACTCTATTACATCACCGACCTTGATATCATTGAAGTTGTCTATCGTTGCACCGCATTCGTAACCGTTACGGACTTCCTTCACATCATCCTTGAACCTTTTCAGCGTTCCGAGTTTCCCTTCATAGATAACAACATTGTCTCTGATCAGCTTAACCTTGCCGCCTCTTACGATTCTCCCTTCTATTACCATGCAGCCTGCGATGGTTCCGACTTTGCCCACTTTAAATACATCCCTGACCTCAATTCTGCCTGAAAGCTCTTCTTTAATTATCGGAGCGAGCATTCCTGTCATAGCCGATTTTATGGAATCGATAAGTTCATAGATTATTGAGAATATCCTTATATCTACCATTTCTGAAACGGCAAGCTGTTTTGCCTTGTTATCAATTCTGACATTGAATCCCACAATGATACCGTTTGAAGCACTCGCGAGCAGAACATCATTTTCGTTTATTCCGCCGACACCCGAATGTATGATCTTAACATTCATCTTCTTGTGTTCTATCTTTTTCAATGAGGATATTATCGCTTCAACAGAACCGTCAACATCACCTTTTACAACGATATTGATGTCCTGCACATCACCAAGTTCCATTTTAGTGAAAAGGTTCTCAAGCGACATTTTGCTTTCCTTTTCATGTTTCTTTTCACGGAGCTTGTTACATCTGAGATCGACAAGTCCTTTTGCCTTCTTTTCATCTTTGAACACATGCAGCTTCTCTCCTGCAGGCGGCACAAAATCAAGACCTGTTATCTCAACAGCCATTGAAGGACCCGCATCCTTAACTCTTTCCCCTGTCCAGTCCATCATGCTTCTTACATAACCCATTGATGTTCCTGTTACAACAAGATCTCCTATATTCAAAGTTCCGTCTTTGACAAGCACTGTCGCAACAGGACCTTTACCCGGATCCATTTTGGATTCGATGACTATTCCTTCCGCCGGTTTTTTCGGATCGGCTTTAAGATCCATTATCTCAACCTGCAGAAGAACAGATTCAAGAAGCCCTTCAATGTTTATTCTCTGCTTTGCCGATATTTCGACAAAAAGATGTTCTCCGCCAAGCTCTTCAGCAACTATCTCATACTTCAAAAGCTCGTTCTTAACCTTCTGCGGATTTGCATCAGGTTTATCTATTTTGTTTATTGCAACAATTATCGGAACATTCGCCGCTTTGGCGTGATTTATAGCTTCAACTGTCTGAGGCATTACCCCGTCATCAGCAGCAACAATGAGGATAACAACATCGGTTGCCTGAGCACCTCTGCTTCTCATTGCAGTAAAAGCTTCGTGTCCTGGCGTATCAAGAAAAGTTATTCTCCCTTTTTCAAGTTCAACTGAATATGCTCCAATATGCTGAGTGATCCCGCCGGCTTCACCGTCAACCACATTTGTATGCCTTATCGCATCGAGCAGTTTTGTTTTGCCGTGATCAACATGTCCCATAACTGTTACAACAGGCGGTCTTGAAACAAGTGCATCTCCCTTAACTTCACTCACTTCAATATAGGTATCTTCGTTCAGTGCAACATTTTCTGCCGTAAAACCGAACTCTTCTGCAAGGATCTGTGCAGTATCATAGGTTATTCTATCATTTATACCGGTAACTTCACCCATGACCATAAGCTTTGAAATAAGCTGTG
>CAZVWR010000055.1:0-21990 GCA_964630905.1 uncultured Spirochaetales bacterium
CATTTGTTGGTTCTGCCGGAGTTACGGTTTCAGCAGCAGGTGCCGCAACAGCACTACTTTGCGTCGTTGCTGTTTTAGGTTTATTTAACATCTTTTTCAATTCCTTTCTTTCTTCATCAGTAATTTTGGGGAATTTAAAATCGATGTCTATCTTTCCTATCAATGAAGAAGTTTCAACCATATTAGGAGTCGGAACAATTTCATTCTCATCATAATATTTTCCACCCGTCACTTCCTGGAAGAATCTCAACTCATATTTTGCCTTTGAAACCCAATCATTATAAACAGATGTTTCATATCCTTTTTTCATGGCACTTTCAAAAAAAGCAACTGCGTTTTTCTGTGCACCGAACGCCTTTTCATCAAGGAAATTCTTATACTCAGCTATCTGCGCTTCACTAAGCCACGGTGCAAGAGGAGCGTTAAACATCTGGTCCGTAAGATCTTTATAAATCTTTCCAATGTAAAAAAGAGATGCCGGTGTGAAACGGGGAGATTTTGCAATTTCAATTATTTGAGCATATTTATCTGCAAGAGAAATTGTGAGTTCAATTTTCTTTGTCATTTTCTCCTGAGACTCTTTATTGAAATCATCCTTTATTTTGGCAGCTGCTTTAAGATTTGCAATATCAGATGGTGCGAGCTGACTTACATCCCCATCTCCATGATGCATCACCTTGCCGTCTTCAACATCAAACCCGTATTGAAGAATTTCATATCCTTTATGTTTAGGTGCGACTTTAATATTATCGAATTTCAATGCCATATATTCATTGAACTCTGGAAGAACTTCTTCAAGAAGAGCTTCTGCGATAATGTCTCTAGATATTTCATTAAGGTCTTCTTTTTCTTTAAACTCTCCTCCTCTGAATATCTGGAGAACTTTGTCTACATTTTTATAGAATTCCTTTGTGTTACCCATTTCTCTTGCCATTTTCTTTTTAGCACCGTAAAGGGCAAGAATAGTATTCGGATCCCCTTTTTCAACTTTAATTTTATTTACTTCAGAAACAGGTTTTTTCTTGCATGTTTCATCTATGTAGTAATAGTCTTTAACTCCATCAATATCAAGATGATCTGTGAGAAAACGGTCAAAACCTTTATCTGCTCTATCATAGAATGTCTTTCCCTTTCTCATCCATATATAACCATACTGAAGAGCTATCTGGAATTTTTCTTTGTCAGTTTTTGCATATTTATCAACAAAAAGACGATAGTTGTCTATTGCCTTTTCTGTTTCCCCTATACTCTCAAAAAGAACTGCCGCATTATAAACAGCATCACCGGCATCTTTGCTTGTCGGAGCTTTTTCTACGAACTCAATATAAAGCTGGGCCGCTTTATCGTAATAAGCTATTGCTTCGTAATTCTTTGCGAGACCGAACATTATCTTGTCTTTAAGATTAGATTTTTTATAAAGATCGTCACTTTCTCTTAAGAACTGTTCCTGAACCCTTATCGACTTATAGAGGTCTCCGCCTTTCTGATAATATACAACCGCATTATAGAGCGCAACATCATTAAATTTTGATTTAGGGAATTCTGTAGCAAAAGCCATGTATCTGTCAGCAGATTCAAGGCTCTTTCCATTTTTATGAGGAATGTCTGCAGAATAGAAAGTTGCCATTTCCTTGAAATTGTCAAGGTCTGTTTTAAGCCTATTCCTTCCTGAAAGCAGAGCTGAATTTCTCAAAAACTCTCTTGACTTGTTGTTAATCAGCTCCCAATCTTTAGACATATTCAACGAGTCCATGATCAGATCGGCAGAAAAAACAGCAAGATCATGTCTTGGATATTTCTGAACTATCATTTCAAAAACAGGAACAGCTTTGTCAAAATGGTTGAAAGCATAGTATGTAATTGCCTGCTGATAAATAATATCTACAAGATATTTTGATCTAGGTATGTTTTTTATATATGTATCACAGGCATTTATGTATTTCTGATGGAGTTCGGGTATCGGTTTTGGTTTAAATTCAGCAGCGACCTCATCTTTTTTGTCCGCATCTTTATCATCTGCTGTTTTAACCATGTTCGCCTGAATTGCTCCTGCCCCATCTTTTTTTGCTGCTGCGACTCTATTCTTTGCGTCATTTTGCGCTTTTTTATGTTCAGCCTCGAGCAACGCTCCGAAACAGCTGACTGCACCGTATGAAGCATCTTCGAAATGATGTCCTTTAGGGTTCATTTCAGCAACCGTCTGGTACTGATCACCTGCTTCAGAATATTTTTTATGATCATATAAAAACTCTGCATAATTGAAACGCATATCATAAGAAGCTTCAGATTTCGGGAAATATTTCAAATATGTTGGATAAAGTTCACCAACAATTTTCCATGTCTCTTCACCTTTTGTCTTTCTTGCTTCGTTGTGATAATCAACAGTGAGAATTCTTAGTGCGGCTTCTGCTGTTTGGCGTGCACTTTCAAGAGTTGTCTCATCCTTTGCATTCGCTTTTACCCATGCAGCATCCTTGTCAGCATACTTTTTAACAAGGTTTATAATCTCCTCTCTCACCAACTCCTTATTATTAAGCTTTTTATAGCATTCAACGATTTGCTTCTGCCATAAAGGACCTTCAGGCCTTGCTGGAGCTTCCTGCTGCAGTTTCTTATAAATTTTTATTGCTTCAGCACTTCTATCCTGATCAAAATAGATATCTGCCAACCTTTTTAAAACCGCAATAAAGTATTTCTGTTCTTTTACAATAGTCTTAAAGTACTTTTCGGCATCATCAACCGTTCCTGATTCAGCATAAGGAGCAACCATGTCATTAAGAGCATCTTCTTTCAATGCAACATCTTTGATCTTTTCAGCATTAATAACGACCTGCTGGAAAAGTTTAACCGACTGCTCATATTCTCCAACATTATACATACACCATGCATATTTATAAAGAGCAAAGCCATAAAACTTATTTTCGGGAAACTTATCAATGATTGCTTTGTAGCTCGGAATTGCCTTGAAAACGTTGTTGTTGTTAAAGAAATATTCTCCCATTTCAAAGTAAGCATCGGGTACAAACTTGGATTTGGTATATTTTTCAACAACAAGTGTATAGTATCTTATTGCTCTCAAAGGCTGTCCCACTTCCATCAAGTTAGAGGCAATGAAGAAATAAACTTCATCGATATTCTGAAAATCAGGATATTTTTTTATAACATAGTCACAAACATCTATAGCCTTATTGTTCCATTCCCAAGAAGCGGCCAGATCAAGTTCAGGCATCGGTGCGTTAGGATCATTCATTTCGTAATATTTATCGATCTTTTTATTATGCTCGTCCATAATAACAGCTTTAATTCCCCTTGCCTTTTCCCAGTAAAGCTCAGCGAGTCTTCTATAAACTTCGGCTTTTCTGGGTCCTTCAGGGTAATCTTTTATAAGCTCATTAAGCTGTTTTATAGCTTCATCTCTTTTTTCCATTGACTTGCTGTCAGTCTTTACTTCGACTGATTCAATCTTTGTTTTAGCAGGACCTGTAGTAGTTTCAGAATCCCTTTTCTTTCTTTGAGCAAAAACACTCGTTGAAAAAGCTAAAATCAAAAAGATCACCAGTAAAGCATGCAACGATTTACTCTTTAACATCTGTTGGATCCTCTATTTGAAGTTAACATTCTATTCTTTACACAAATTTTCAATGTTGAAGAAATAATAACCAAGTTCATCTTCCCAATATTCACCATCGAAGGGGAAATAATAATAACCGTCAGGTACCGAAGGATTAATTCCAGACTGTTGTTTCTGGCCTTCCTCTTCTTTAACATCTTTACCGTGGAGCTCTTCCTTTTCCAGAGCCGCTTTCTGACTATCAGTCATCTCAAAACGGATAGCTCTCATGTCAGCAATGAGCTGGGAAAGTTCATTATTCAGGTTCTGGACTCTTTGAACAAGCCATATTCCGGATTCATTTCTAAGAGTTGTAAGCTGATACATCATTTTCTTCGTAACATCTTCAGCAATTACACTCTTTTTAAATGCTTCAGGAGAATTTTCAATTATACTCAGCTCACGCTCAATCTCTTTAATGTGTGAATATTTTCTCTGGAAAAGTGATTCTGTGAGAATATTTTTCAACACTGCTTCGGGAAGTTCCGTCTTTTTGCCTTCCTGGGCATCACTATACATCTTCAGGAGTTCTTTATAGATATCGAGTCCGGTTTTAGTTGAAACATTTTCAAGCCAGGATGTCATTTTCTGTGAATAATCGGGATAAACACCGAAGAAGTAATCGATGACATTGTTGACTTCATCATATTGGCAAAGATTATAATATGTAACAGCTTCAACTATATTAACTTCAGGAAAGTATATGTCGGTAAAGAAAGGAGATCTCAAAGTCACAACGGTTCCGAGTGTTGAATCAAATCTTCCAATCATCAAAGAAGCCCATGTTCTTGCAAAAAGTGATTCAAACCACTGTGCATTGTCTCTTCCGACATTTGAGAAGTAATTAAGTGCGACATTGAACATCGCGAGCTTGTTTTGAGCCTGCCATGCAGCTGCATAATAGAGCTCTCCAAGTGCAAGTTCAGCCATACCTTTAAGTTTCTTAATATCTCCGCCGAGATATTTGTCATCCGGCATCTGTTTAATTTCAGTAAAACTTTTCATTGCTTCAGCATACATCTGCTGACGAACCTGGATAACTCCAAGGAAATATTTAGCCTTCGGATAAAAGGAACTGTAATCCTTTACACCGCTGAACATTTTTATTGCCTGATCATCCTGTCCGTTATAGAAACTGATCTTACCAAGATAATATGTCAACTCGTT
The DNA here is from genome assembly GCA_964630905.1 of uncultured Spirochaetales bacterium. Lineage (GTDB taxonomy): Bacteria > UBP6 > UBA1177 > UBA1177 > UBA1177 > JAGOEX01. The sequence continues at coordinate 4,778 of CAZVWR010000055.1, forward strand.
GGCAAACTTTTTAGGAAGTACTGAATAGTCAACATTTGAAAGAACTGCGAACAGAACTCTTTCGTCCTGAGTTTCATATGTGACAGCAAGAAGCTTCAAAAGACTTGAAATGAAATAATGGGAGTCGGGACCTTCGAAAAGTATTTCAGCAAGCTGATACTCTGATGCCTGATACAGACCCATCCTGAAAAGTGATTCAGCATAATAGTATCTTGCTGTTTCGTGAAGTCTGTCCCACTCTTTGTTTTTCATTATCGCATAAAATCCGACCGCTGAAGTAAAATAATCCTCGTCATTATATGCTTTAACAACTTTTACGATTGCTTCTGGCATGCCTTCTACAAGCTTCGGATCGATCTTTTCATATTTTTTCATTTCCTTTTCACGAACCGTAAGCTGTGCCGCACATGATGCGACCAACAGCAATGATAGCGTGACAGAAATAAGAATTATTGTTTTCTTCATTTTAAAACACCCCACTACTTAGCAAAGGGAAGGAACATACTTACATTAACCGTAAACATGAAATCTGTTTTGAGGTATGAAGAAAATCCCCCATACTGTTTCGGGCGTTTGTCCTTCATCATGAACCAGTCACAGTTAAAGCTCAAGCTTGCATTCTTCCCAAGGAATATTCTCGGAGCAAAACCTATCTCAAAAGCACCGTTATGGTTTGTTTTCGGCCTGACACTGTTATTCTTGTCCTCAGATTTTGTCTGATAGTAATATCCACCAGCAGTTATGTTGATGTCGTATTTCGGGATCATGTCACCGAAAAGACTGAGCTTGCCGTAAAATGGGGTAAAAACCACACCGAGACCGCCAGCCATGACTATGTTACTTTTTGCAACATATGCATCTGCTTCATCAGCCTGCTTAAGGGTTTCATTCTCCCACGAAACTGCCCCATAGAGAAAACGGCCCTGAACAGCAAGATATTCATTGATGTGATAAGCCATTCTTGCACCGACAACAAGAACATCCTCCCAGTCTCCGTTAACAAAACCGAGGTCTATTCCCATTTCGAAACGGCCTTCTTTGTGGAAATCTTTCTTTTGAACAACTTTGATTTTCTTTTTCTTCTCAATGTTCAAATCCCTGAGCTCTTTTTCTGCCCCTGCATCGGCTGCTGCAGTTCCGATCTCAAGCTGTGCTGTCTTAGGAGTGTCCTTCGCCTCGGATTCCTGACCTGGTGCTACTGCTTCTTCAGCCGGTTTTGTTTCTTCAGCCGGTGTTTCACCTCCGCTTCCGCCGTCGAGATCGAAGAGATCGTCTCCCAGAAGGGAAAAAGAAAGAAAAACAAAAAAAACAATTGTAAAAATGGATAATCTGCTGTGTTTCATAGCTCCTTACCTAAAAAAGAATTGTTAATCCACCAAAAACTCTCGGCGAAGACTATTTTATTTTGAAAACAATGTCAAGAAATTTTGTCCCATATACAAACAAAGATATCTTGTTGAATTCACTGGACTATTTTTGCAACAAAAATCGGGGTGGATTTTTTTTAGAATCTCTGAACTGTCAATATTGCGGGTTATTCGGGATCAAGAAAAAAGTTCAGCGGTGTTGTTTCACCGACAGTGACATCAATTGACTGAACAGATCTTTTATATCCCGGAGCTTCGGCAGAGACTTCCCATTTCGGCCATGAATAAACTGTATTCGAATAGACAGTGCTTTCACCGATGGAGTACGAACCATTGGAAGCTGTCGTCGCACTCCAGATACCGTCGTTAACTTTCACTGTTGCTCCCTGTATTTCAGTATTTGTTCCGTTGACTTTCACATACCCTGCAACATTCCCTTTCCCGGGCTGGAGTCCGACATTTACTTTGAAATGACGGGCTGTCTTTGTGGGATAGCCCATTGAATCAATGCTTATCACATGTAGATACCAGATGCCCGCAGGAACTCCTGTTCTCGTAAGATCCTTCTTGTCTGTCAGAACACCCGTTGTCGATGATGGTGTAGTCTGCGCATATCTGTCCCAAATATATCTGTATGACGGGAAACTTCCTTCTTTGCCGGATGGATCCGTCCAGTTGAGCGCAACCGTCGAAACATCGTAAAATGTATTTGTGTTCGAGTGAGATGAAGATGTTATTGTCGGCGGAGTGTTATTGACATTAACAACAAATGAATTTGAAACGGTTCCTGATACTGCATCAATATCGTTGGTTGTCAGGTGAAAATAATTTGTACCGTTTGTCCATTCTCCAGAATAAAAGTTAATTGCATTGTTATAACTATGTGTGCCGTCTCCGCTTTTAGGAACAAATACTGCGTTTGTATTGATCTTGTAAAAATAGCCGTCAACGGCAAGGTAAGTAGGCCTGTTCCAACTGAAAACGATATTGGAGAAACCGTCGTTGTACCATTTCATCTGATCAGGATGAGTCGTAGATGATATCTTGTCGGGCGGTGCAACAGTTGCAACATTGTATGCTCCAACCTTTGCCAAAGGATCGATTATCCCTGCCGATTTCTGTCCGGAAAGAATCTTGATCATCCCTTTTGAACCAATTCCGCCAACATAGGATGTATAACTTCCGTTAGTAGTTCCGCCTGTTCCACCGTTAACATTAAGGTCAGCGCTCGATTTCAGATCAACCATTCCGCCAAAAAGAGTAATTGATCCACCGGAACCGCCACCTGAACCGCCATAGTATCCGTAATTGCCATCCCCGCCTTTTGCAGAGAGAGTCCCTTCTATCGTTATGTTGGCACCGTAAAGAACTATTGCTCCGCCACCGTTGCCGCCTGCTGTATTTTCGAAGTTTGATCCACCGCGTGAACCCGTTTTATATTTAAGAATGCTCATGCTTCCGACTGCTGCCGGACCTGTTCTGGTATAATTGCTGCCGCTAACATAATAAATAGAGTTGCCGCCGGCATCTTTGTGTGCTGCACCAGTGCCGCCACCTCTTGTATTTCCGGATGAAGAAGCCCCATTTGCAGGACCGTTAATTATCATATTGTCAGCGTATATTCCTGAAGTTGCGTCAATCGTAATGTTTCCGCCAGCGTGTATTTCAATCCAGCCGATCGCAGGGTCAACCGTTACTGTTGTGGATGCGGTTAGAGATACATTTCCGTAATAATAATAAAGTCCGCCCATTGTTATGGTCTTGCCGACGAGACTTAACGATTCGATCGCACATTCACCTATCTCATCAATGCAAGGAGTTGTTGAGGTACATGCTCCGGTAACATCCCAGTTCCCTTCTGAATCACATGTTTCCGCATTACCGCTTATATTACATCTTTTTTCACCTGTATCGCAGACTCCAGTACATTCTCCTGCTTCACAACCATATTTGCAGACATCAGTAACTATCCATGCCAGTCCGTCAGCATTGCATTTTTGTGCCGTTTTATTAACACATCTTCTCTCATTGGGAGTGCAGCTTGGATTAACAATACATTTCCCGTCAAGACAGTCATCGTTGCAGAAACTTGTCACAAGCCAACCGTTTCCACTTGCGTTGCATGTTTCGACATTGTCAGAGCCGTTGCATCTTGTGTCAACATAAGGAATACATCCTGAACCAGTATCGCCGGAATTACCGGTATTTCCTGAATCTCCGCTATTCCCGGAGTTTCCTGTATCGCCTGTATTTCCTGTGTTCCCTGAATCTCCTGTATCTCCGGTATTGCCTGTATCTCCTGTGTTTCCTGTGTTGCCTGTGTTTCCTGTGTTACCGCTATTTCCAGAGTTTCCTGTATCGCCTGAATCACCAGTATCACCAGTGTTGCCGGTATTGCCTGAATCTCCGCTATTTCCTGAATTGCCAGTGTTGCCAGTGTTGCCGGTATCGCCGGAATCGCCGCTGTTTCCTGTATCGCCGGAATCGCCCGTATTTCCTGTGTTTCCAGTATCACCACCGTCAGTGAGACACTGCGCCACACCTGCTTTCACGGCACAAACCAAACCCTGGACAGAACAGTCCTCCCATTCCGCCCACTCTTCGCTTTCACACTTGAAAACGGTATTGTCTATGCACTTAGTCTTACCTTCAGTGCAAGTTACAATTTCATCATTGTCATTAACACTTTCATCGTCTTTGTTCACAATTTTCGTATTTCCCGATTCACAGCTTACAAAAACGAGAAAAAAGACAAACATCAAAAGCTTCTTCATTTTATAACCCCACTAAAAAACAATAAAATCGAAAACAGGTTGAAAATTATCCTAAAAAATCAGATTTTATCAAGAAAAGGAGAAAAATCAGCCCCTCACAAACGGCTTTTTGAGCGAATCTATTGATTTTCCGTAACTTTTTTCGAGTGATTCTATCATAGAAATGAGATAATTTATTCTGTTGAAGGATCTTGTTTTGTAGTAATTGAAAAGTTCCTGTTTTTCTTCGTGTTTCTGTGTAACTGGAACAAAGAGCGCCATGCGGTAGAGTATTGATGCGGCTTCAACAAAATAGTTACCGCAGTAGTCAAGAAGATCTTTGTTCTCATTGACTTTTACAGTTTCAACTGACTTCATCACTTTTTCAACGGCTTCAAGGATATTCCTGCTTATTTCAAGGTCTTTTATCTCATCAGCCGCAAGAAGTTCTTTCACCATATCTCTGAAAAGTCCGCTTGTAATTCTCGGCAGTGCGGCAACAACCTGAAGCTGTGTCGTCCCTTCATAAATATTGGTGATCCTTGCATCCCTGCTGAGTCTTTCAACCTTGAAATCTTTCATGAAACCGCATCCGCCGTGGATCTGAACGGCATCATAAGCAACTTTGTTTGCCATTTCTGTTGCTGTGAACTTTGTAAGAGGCGTAAGAAAATCGGCTTTTGCCGTCCATGATTTAAGCTTATCTCTCACACTTTCACCATGTTCCGCTTTCCTTTCATACATATCCATATAATCAACTGATAAAGAAGTATGATAAAGGAGAAGTCTTGTCGTTTCAATTTCTGCTTTCATATCAATAAGCATCTGATATACCGCGGGAAAATGAACGATCGCTTTGCCAAACTGTTCTCTTTCGTTTGCATATTTGACTGCTTCATCATAGGCCGACTGAGCAATACCCATGGCCTGAGCCGAAACAGCAAGACGCGCTCCGTTCATTAAGCTCATTACATATTTGATAAGCCCGAACCTTCTTTTGCCGACAAGTTCACACTCTCCCATATTGAACTGAAGCTCGCATGTCGGAGAACCATGAATACCGTGCTTATCCTCGATACGCCTGATTATCATGTTGTCGTCACGATATCTTTCGTAAAGGAACATCGAAAGTCCGCGACCGTCTTTAGTCCCTTCTTCGCTTCTTGCAAGAACAAGAGAAACATCACCGTTTCCGTTTGTTATGAACCTTTTAACTCCGTCAAGATACCACTTTCCGTCCTTTTCTATCGCTTTAAGCATTACCGCCTGAAGATCACTTCCTGCATCAGGTTCAGTCAGAGCCATCGAACCGCTTACCTCTCCACTGCAGAACTTCGGCAGAACGCGGTCTTTCTGTTCTTCGTTTCCGAATTTGTAAAGAGTGACAGCGATATCCTGCAAACCGACAAGGTTCATAAGACTTGCATCAGCCTGAGAGACCATTTCAACGATTATGTTATTTACAGTCACAGGCATATTGAGTCCGCCGTATTTTCTTGGCAAAGTTCCACCCATATAGCCTGCTTTGGCAAGAGTCTGCATGTTTTCGTATGTTTCAGGAGCCCACTTCACAACTCCGCCGCAGTACGATGCCCCTTTCTCATCAACATGTTCAGCTCTTGGAGCAATGAACTCTTCACAGATATCACCTGCATTTTCAAGAGCGAGCTGATACCACTCCATTGCTTCTTCATAACTTTCCGGAGCATTATTATCATCGCCTTTAAAATTGTTCTCAAGATCATGAACTATCTCTTTAATATCTACCTGCGACAGATAGAACTTCTTGTTTTCATTGTAGAATCCAGACATCTATTCCTCCCTCAAATATTTTATCATGACAGGGATTATCTCTTTCAGATCTCCGACTATACCCATGTGGGCGATGTTGAATATCGGAGCGTTCGGATCGGAATTTATGGCGATTATCTTCTTTGACTCCTCCATCCCGGCACGGTGCTGAATTGAACCCGAAATTCCGCATGCGATATAAAGTTTAGGACGAACCACTGAACCGGTCTGACCGATCTGGCGCTCCTTTTCTGCAAAACCGAAATCAACAGCCGCTCTGCTTGCTCCCACCTCAGCGTTAAGAACCGCCGCAAGCTGTTCAAGAAGCCGGAAATTCTCCCTGCATCCGACACCTGCTCCACCGGCAACGATAATATTCGCCTCTCCGAAATTAACTTTGGAAACCTTCGGAATTATCTCAAGAAATTCGTTCTTAATCCACTCCATTTTAAATTCGGTCTTAAACTCCTGAAGCTTTGCCGGATTATCAAGCTTAACTTCCGGAAGAAGCATGACCCCTTCTCTTACAGTTGCCATCATCGGTCTGTTGAAAGGAGTGATGATAGTTGCAAGAATGTTACCGCCGAAAGCAGGTCTCACCTGATAAAGGATCTTTCCGCTTTCCTTATACTCATCAATGTAAAGCTGTGTACAGTCAGCAGTAAGCCCTGTCCTGAGAGTCGAAGCAATGAGAGGAGCGACATCACGGCCAGTATGGGTCGCACCGAAAAGAACTATGTCGGCATTTTCACTTTTTACCATCTCTGTCAGAATATTTTTCATCGCAATGGACTGAAGATTTTTCAGTTGCGGATGGTTGAAATAAAGGATTCTGTCCATTCCGTACTTAAAAAGCTCATCATGATCCTGCGGAAGCTTGTCACCTGCAAATATCCCGACAACCTCTCCGTTAAGGGGCTTGACAAGGGAGTGTGCTTTCCATGTAAGTTCGGCAGTGACATTCCTGAGCATATCTGTATGCGTATTTTTCTCAATGAATACAAGCGCTTTCATCATTCCACCTCAACATAGTCTTTCATAATGTCACGGATCAGCGACTTTATCCCCTCATTTTCATTGCCGTATATCTTGAGATCTCCGCCGGTAAGGGTGATACTCTTTATGTTATGAACCTTTGTGGGGCTTCCTTTAAGACCGCACTTTTCGCTTTCGAGCTTAAGATCTTCATTTGTAAGAAGCGGAATCACCTTCCCCCCATTGTTCATTTTATCCAGTTTGTCGGCAGGGATTGCTGAAGCAATGTCACTTTTAAGATATTTAAGCATTTTTGCCGCATTTGGATATCTCGGAGTGTTCACCGCAGAAGTAACTGTCATCAGAAGCGGGTATTTGGCTTTTACTATCTCGGTCTGATATTCACCGTCCCTTTCAACAATTGCGTAACTATCTGTAATCTCTCTTATTCCTGAAACATAAGTGATCTGGTTCATATCAAGCTTTGCCGCAACCTGAGGACCAACCTGCGCAGTGTCACCGTCTATCGCCTGACGACCTGCAAGAACTATGTCTGCTCCGCCAAGCATTTTTACCGCCTCGCTCAAAACATAAGAAGTTGCAAGAGTATCAGCACCGGCATACACTCTGTCAGAAATGAGATAAACCTTGTCGGCACCCATGAAAAGTGAGTGTTTCAGAACATCCACAGCCTTGGCAGGACCCATTGAAACAACAGTAACTTCACAGTCACCGAGCTTATCCTTTATCGAAAGCGCAAGTTCAAGCGCATTAAGATCTTCGGGATTGAAAACTGCGGGAAGAACAGCTCTGTTTACCGTTCCGTCATCTTTCATTGCATTTCCTGTAATGTTTGCAGTGTCAGGCACCTGCTTAGCTAACACCTTGATTTTCAACATGTTTTTCACCTCCGGACAAATATCAAACTGACACGTCAGTCTAGTAATATCAGAAACTGTTTTTTAAGTCAATTTTTAACTAATCTTGATTTATGAAGCATTGGAATCATAATTTACCGTAATTACTTCTTGGAGGTTACTGTGTCTGTGTTAAAAAATAACAGCACAAAATATCTTGCCGCATATCTTTTCTTTCTTTCCGTTACAACAGGAAGATTTTTTCTTGAGGCTCATTACGCTGAATTTGACGATATGAGAAATCTTATTTTCCACCACCATTACTGGTTTTTGTTTGTGCTTATTATTTTTTTTATAAATTTTAAATTTTATCTCGGACTTCATCCATCGAAGATCTGGTGGATCGCTTTTTTAAGCCCTGTAATCTTCATTCCGCTTATATATCACATGATTTTCAGAAGTGATGAAATCGTACAATTCAACTATATCAGTGCACTCAATTTTCCTGAATATGTCAAAGACATTCTTACTTTCATGCTCTTTTCCAAAGAGAATAAGCCTGTTGGAATAGAGCTTATAATAATCACTTTCTCAATATTTCTGTTCTCATACTTTATTTCAAAAAAACCTCTCCGCAGTTTTTTTTGTGCTGTTTCATGCTATATTTCCCTGATGGTTCTTGCCGGCACAGTCATAGTTGCTCCTCACGAACCTGATTTCACCCTGTTCTTTGTTGACAGTTCGCTGGAACTCCAGAATTTCATGTCATTTGTATATTTTCTCGCGTCAACTTCTGCCATAATCTTCCTTTTTTATAAAGAACTGCTTGAATTCTTAAAGGAAAAGAAAATACTTGCCTCCTTTGCTGTTATGTTCCTCTGTTTTTTTATATGTTTCCAGTTTGCACTCAGCAATCCTGCTCCAGCCGACCGTATTTTAATGGTCTCGCACTCATTTCTTTTCTCAATGTTTCTGTCGGCTCTTATTTTTGTAAAAAAGAATACACCTCTTAAGTTACTTCTGCTTCTGATATCTCTTATCGCTTCAGGAATTCTTTTCCAACTTTTCACAGCACCGCAGGAAGAAAAGCTGCCTGAAAAAACCAAAAACGACAACTTCAATTTCAGAATAGAACAGAAGATAGAAAACGGAATAGGAATCCTTTCTTCAATGCAGAAGGAGAATGGTGAATTCACATCTTTTTCCTGTTCGACTTCAGACAGGGAAGATTGCTCTATTCACACAGGGTCTGTATTTATTTCCACTTTTATTCTGTATTCACTTAATTTTGCAAGAAACAACCCTGTTTCTAATAAAATGATTAAGAAAGGAACAGATTTTATCAGGTCACAAAAGCAGGGTGGAGATCTGTGGAGATTCTGGGGAGACATGATCGACTACGACCTTGATGATATTTCTTGCGCGTCTTTTATTATTGAGCTTAGCGGAGAAAAGCTTTCAAATAGAGAAACCATACTTTCCAACCGTAATCAGGAAGGTCTTTTCAAAACATGGATCCGTGAGAGTGAAAAAAATGATGTGGACGCCGTTGTAAATGCAAATGTGCTTTTGTATCTTGGAGAGAACGAAAAGACGATTCCGGCATGCAACGCTTTGGTTGATGCGGTTATTGAAAATAAAGAAGATTCAATGAATTATTACTATCCTGATACTGCTGTTTTTTATTATACTTTGTCCAGGGCATATTTTGAGAAAAAACTGCGGTGTGTTGAAAAGGGAATACCTTACATCATTAAAAAAGTTGAAAAAAGGCTCGATGAAATGGATGAGGGAAGTGATATTGCGGCAAAGGTTATGCTTTTAAACACGCTGCTCAACTTTAATAGATTTTCTAACTTGATGGATGTTTCAGCAGAAGTTCTCTTAAAAACAGATTTTACCGGCATCTCCCTTGCAGAAAAACCTTTTTTTGTTGCTGTAGAACCTCCTGACAAACCTTTCTTCTATTATTTTTCAAATGAAATAACTATTGCGTTATCAATTGAATTTCTGCATAGATATTTGGATATTAAAAAGAGAACTTTTTGATAAGTCTTATAACTTGGATCAATTTAAGGAAATCCCGCCTAAGTATTTTTGTTTACTTTTGAACTAAAAACATATATAAATTTTTGTTTACCATCATTGGAGGAATAAAATGAAAAGTCTTTTTACCGTTGCGACAATTATCGCACTTGTTTTTTTCTTCGGCTGTTCAGAAAAAAAGAAATCTGAAGCTGATATTGACGGACAGTCGAACGCTGATTCAGATCTGGAGGAAGACACCGACGAAGTTGAAAAAACAGATGTCGAACCGGATGGACCGGAAATAATCACTGAAAACGAAAATGAACAAACGGATGCAGAACCTGATGAGGAAGTAAAAGACACCGAAACAACCGATGATATTGTGACAGATAGCGAACCCGACGAAGAAAACGATGAGGATGTCGTTGACCCTCTTCCCTCTGTCATATATGTCAATGAATCTGCTGAAGGAAGCAAAAACGGAACAAACTGGGAAAATGCTTTCACAGAACTTCAGCCGGCTCTTGATGCGGCTGTTGAAGGTGATCAGATATGGGTTGCCGCCGGCAAATATAAACCCACTTCAGTTCACGGAATTATCACAATGGAAGATGTTTATGATATTGATGAATTCAACAGATATCTGCACTTCAGGATGAAAAACGGCGTTGAGATCTACGGCGGTTTTGCCGGAACAGAAACGGAACTTTCCCAGAGAGATTTTGAAGCACATGAAACAATTTTAAGCTGTGATCTTGGTGAAATTGATGAACAGTATGACAACTGTTTTCACATTTTCTATCATCCTGCCGGACTTGATCTTGATGAAACTGCCGTTCTTGACGGTTTTCTGATGGAGGGCGGCTATGCTGACGATGTTGAGCCGCACGATGCAGGAAGCGTGATGTATAACGACGGAAGCAGTCCCGTAGTGAAAAATGGATGGATTTACTGGAATTACTCATATAAAGGGGCCGTTTTCTATAACAAGGACAGCTCAATTAAAGTAATGGACACTCAGTTTGTCAACAATGAGGCACCTTATTCAAAAGGCGGTGTTTTTTATAATGAAAACAGCAATATAGAAATATCGGGTTGCGACTTTGCAAACAGCTGGGCTGAAGGCGATAATGATTCCCAAGGTGGCGCAATTTACAGCGTCGGCGGAAAAACTGTGATCAGAGACACAATTTTAAAAACAAATTCGGCAAATCTTGGCGGAGCAATATATATCGAATCTGGTGATCTGGAGATCTCAGGTTGTAATTTTGAAGAGAACAAAGGGGAATTCGGTGCGGCAATCTATCTCAAATCAGGAAACGGTGTTATTTCAAAAAGCGATTTCAGATTTAACGACACATACAGTTACAGTTACGGAGATTCCGACGGCAGAGGCGCTGTTTATATGATCGACTCTGAAGTTAAAGTGACAAATTCTGTCTTTTCCAAGCACATTTCAGGATGGGGCGGAGCAATTTACTCAACTTCAGCAACAGACGGCGGGTCAAAGCTCACGATCATCAACTCGGCGTTTTCAGTCAATAAAATGAATGAGCAGGGCGGAGCTTTATATCTGAACAAAACAAATACTGACATCGTAAACTCGGTGTTTTTCAAAAATTACTGGGGATACTCCTCAACGGGGACATCGGGCGGAGCGATTTACAGAGCTAACAACGGTTCACTGACAATAACAAATTCCATATTCAAATCAAATACGGCGGGAACAGGCAAACACATTCACGATGCGGCAGGCAACGCAACAGTGACATATTCCTGCATTGTTGACACATCCGTTTACCCCGGAACAGGAAACATAAACGATGAACCTTTAATGATTTCACCTGAATATAATCCATTGGATTTCGGACTTGAGGCAGGCTCCCCCTGCATTGACACAGGGTCAAACACCCCTTTTGATGCCGGAAATATTGCTGAAGGCATCACGAAAGACATGTCAGGCAACGACCGGATAATAAAAGGAAAAGATGCATCACCTTCAGCAATAGTCGATATGGGTGCCGTTGAATTCAAACCTGCTCCGTAAAGGTATATCCGCATGCCGACAAAAATTATCAGGAACAGTTACTGGGTTATCCCGGGTGAGATCCTTGCAGGTCCGTTTCCCGGAAGTGATGAAGATTTTTCATACAAACTGCGGCTTCGAGCTTTATTTGATGCAGGAATAAGAGCGTTCATAAACCTTCAGACAGAGGGTGAAATGGCTTCAAGCAGTCGTAGTTATAATGAAGATTACGGGTCGATATTCAGACATTTTATGCAGCAGAACAATGAAACTGAGATTGAAAGAGGGTGCATCAGGCGGTTTTCCATTCCCGATAGAGATGTGCCGTCCATTGAATTAATGAAAAAAATCCTTAATGAAATAGATCTGTTAAGATCAAAGAGCATTCCTCTTTACATTCACTGCTGGGGCGGGATCGGAAGAACCGGAACCGTTGTCGGATGCTGGCTTATGAGACACGGTCTTGCAGAAAAAAGAAATGTCATTGATGAGATCTTCAATTTAAGAAAACTGTATGTCGAAAATTCCTGCCTTGTGTACCGCTCTCCTGAAACTGAAATCCAGGAACAATTTGTTCTGAACTGGAAAAAAGGTCAATAATTTGAGCAGGATATATATTTCTTCGGACAAACCTTTAAGACCAAAAATTATTCCCGTAATTGATGTTTACGACATTCCGCATCTGACCGATGAAGAGTCTGCCAGATACCGCGAACTCAAAAAGATCGTAAAAAACATCAAAGCTCATGAAAACAGTACAAATCCGGAAATTACAGGCAATCTCGAAAATTTTTACAGAACTCAGCTTAATCCGATGCAGTGTGAAGCGGTTTTTCAACTTGTTGGGGCAATACTCGTCATTGCAGGGGCAGGAAGCGGAAAAACAAGGACGATCGTCCACCGTGTTGCCTATATGCTGCAAAAAGGAATAGATCCTCAATCAATTCTGCTACTTACATTTACCCGCCGTGCATCGGGAGAGATGATAAAAAGGGTTAATGAACTTACAAATGCTGAAACTGCCGACAAAATTACCGCAGGAACTTTTCACAGTTTTGCCAATATGATGCTTCGAAGATTTGGCAGATATGCTGGTATTGAGCCGGGGTTCACGATCTGTGACACTGTTGATTCGGCTGATATTATTGATCTCATTAAAAATGATCTCGATATAAAAAAAAGATCCCGTCCGTTCCCTAAAAAAGCAACTGTTTTTGAAATTATCAGCCGATGCCGCAATCATAACCGTCCAATCGGGGAGATTCTTGACTCTCAATATCCAAAATATCTTGAATTTGCTGAAGATATTGTAAAAATTGCCGCAAAATATTCTGAATATAAAAAAGCGAAAAATGTGCTGGATTACGATGATCTTCTTGAACGGTTCCTTGAGTTACTTATCACAAATTCTGAGGTAAGAGAAAGGATTCAGTCAAAGTACCGTTTTGTGATGGTTGACGAATATCAGGACACTAACACTTTCCAAGGTCAAATCGCTGATATCATTGCAAAAGAACATGGAAATATTCTTGTTGTCGGTGATGATCTTCAGAGCATTTACGCTTTCAGAGGGGCAAATTTTGAGAACATTCTGCGGTTTCCTCAAAACTGGCCGGAGTGTCGGGTCATTAAGCTTGAGCAGAATTACCGCTCGATCAGAGAACTGCTCGATTTCACTAATAATATCGTTGAAAACTGCTATGCCGCATATAACAAGGTTCTTTTTTCAGAAATGTCGGGGGCGGTCAAACCGCTTGTGAAAAGGGCGATTGATGCTGAATCTGAAGCGGTTTTTGTTGCTGAAAAGATCGAAGAGGCGCTTGAAAATATAGAACCGGATGAGATCGCAGTTCTATACCGCTCCGGTTTTCACGGCAATTTCATTCAGGCGGAACTGTTAAAAAGAGGAATAGATTTCGCAGTTTACGGTGGGATAAAGTTCATTGAAAGGCGCCATGTCAAAGATGTTTTAAGCTATGCAAAAATGATTGAAAATCCGAAAGACGCTGTGGCGTTAAACAGAATTCTAAAGCTCATTCCGGGGATTGGTTCAGGGACTGCCGCCCGAATTGTCGAGTCAGTTGTTCAAAATGGTTTCATTGAAGCTGAAACCCACAAAAAGAAGAAATATTACGAAGAGATAAAGAAGCTGTTTTCACTAATCAGTTCAATAACTGAGGAAAAACCCGATGTGCTTAAAACTGTGAGAATTATTACCGATTTTTATGCACCGATCCTTAAAACGATAGAAAGTGACTTTGAAGAACGGCTTAGAGACATTGATGTTCTTATCCAGATCGCAAAAAATTACAGATCGCTTGAAAAATTCCTCACCGATTTTGCACTTGACCCGCCGTCAACTCAGATCAATATGCTTGCTACACCAGTTGATGCAGCTCAAATCAGCAAAAAAGTCATCCTCTCAACAGTTCACAGCGCAAAAGGGCTTGAATGGAACACAGTTTTTGTCGTTCATCTCCTTGACGGATGCTTCCCGTCAGAAAGATCGCTGAAAAGAATTGATGACCTTGAAGAAGAACGACGGCTTTTTTATGTCGCCTGCTCCAGAGCAAAGGAAAACTTATATCTCACCTTCCCCAACACGCTTTCATTCTACGGAGGAAATCTTAACCTCCCAAGCAGATTCATCGCCGAAATTAATTCAAAGTTTTATGATATATTGAGGTGAATTTTCATTTGACAATCAATTTTTATAAAGTATAATTCGACAGGTTTTTTCAGGAGGGATAAATGCCTGTTATAGCAAGATTTTATGGAATTGTTGTTAAGATCTTTTTTTTCAAATCTGAACACAATCCTCCCCATTTTCATGCGATTTACGGCGAATATTCCGGCATTTTTAACATAAACACTCTGGAAATGATGGAAGGAGATCTTCCTAATGAAGCAAAACGGCTTATCAAGAAATGGGCTGAAAATTATCGTAATGAATTAATCGAGATCTGGAATTCTCAGAATTTCAGGGAGTTGCCATGGAAGGAATAAAAAAACATCCTAAGATAATTGACCTCAAAATTCTTGAAGAGTTTGAAATTATTGCAGTTTTTAGTGACGGCTCTGTTAAAAGATTTGATTTCAAACCGTTACTTAAAGAAGGTGTGTACAAAGATCTTTCAAATCCGTCGTTTTTCAAGATGGCAAAAATTGATGTAGGCGGATATGGAATTTCGTGGAGTGATCTTGTTGATATTGATTCTAACGATATATGGGTTCTTGGAGAACCTGTTCCTGAATATAATCCTAAAAAGAAAGATCAATAAAAGTCACCTTTACAAAAGCAGCCCTACCCTGCTATCTTTTTCTCAACGATTTCAAGGATCTCGTTGACTTTTGCATCAAGAGTTGAAAGGATTAAATTCATTTTGCTGACTGTTTCGATGTGGAACGGATCTTCTTTTTTGAAGTTCATGAGGTTGATCTTCACATTGAGAGCGGCCCCTTTGACTCCCGATTCAACCAGAAGCGCCCCGACTCCCGCATCACTGACTGCATTTGAATTCCCTCTTTCTCCGACCGCTTTGAGTGCAGGAAGCAATTCAGCAATCTTTTCAAGCACTTTCAAAGGAATTGAGATCGCATATTTATTTGCTTCATACATTCTGGCATCGGCATTTTCAATTTCTGTCGCATCTCCCCCTTTTTTAGCGGCATTCTGAGCTTTCATCGCATCCATCATTATATTGAAAGCATTGGTGTCTTCGTCAATTAAATGGAGCAGTTCCGCTTTTTTCACCTGCATATTCTTAGCAATTTCATTCATTTCGCCGTTATACTGCTTATACCCTTTTTTGTTGTATGTTAGGTTGGCAACCATGCTTCCCAATGATGCGGCAAGAGATCCGCAAAGTGCGGCAACAGATCCGCCTCCCGGAGCCGGAGCGTCACTTGCAAGAAGATCGTTAAACTCTGTCACGGTCTTATCAGCAAGCCCCTTGCTCTCTTTCACCATATACTCAATTATCTTCTCTTCGGGCTTGAACTTTACAACATCGCTAAGTCCAAGAGACTGTTCAGCAATTTTAATCAGTTCTGCTTCACTTTGACCTGCACAGCTATCAGCTTTTTCAAGATAGTGGATCCCTGCCTGAATAAGTGCCTCTTTCGGAACCACACCCACAATTTCACTGCCTGTTATGCGAAGTCCTTTCTCTTCAGCAAGTTTTGAAGCGGCATCAAAAACATGGTGCATATTTGTCACATGATAGTTGGTAAGATTTATTGATATCTGCGCTCTTTTGAAATCATCTACATACCATCCGATCGCCTTGCAGTTCTTGAAAAGCCCCGGATTCATTACCGGTTTTCCTGATTCATCAAGAAGCGGCTTATCGTTTTCATCTTTTTTCGGATATCCCTGTTCACGAAGCCTGAGAGCTATCGCATTCGCTTTTTTTGCATTGGTCGTATTGAGATTCAGGTTGTAGGCAATGAGAAAATCTCTTGCTGAAACCGCTGTCGCCCCTTTTGCCGGTTTAAATTCAGCAGGACCGAAATCGGGCTTCCATGCCGGATCTTTAAGTTTCGCTTCAAGCCCTTCATATTCACCAGCTCTCACTTTTGCAAGGTTCTTTCTTTCTTTACTTGTTGCCGCATATTCATAAAAATATATAGGAAAATCAAGCTCTTCGCCAAGTCTTTTCCCAAGTTTGTGAGCAAAACCGACACAGTCATCCATCGTCACACCGCTAACCGGAATTATCGGACATACATCACACGCTCCAAACCTCGGATGAGCACCCTTGTGCTTTCTCATGTCAATAAGTTCGTGACTCTTTTTTACCGCCTGAAATGCCGCTTCCATAACCGCTTCCGGCTCGCCCACCATAGTCACAACCGTTCTATTTGTGTCATATCCCGGATCAACATCAAGGAGCTTAACACCCTTAACTTTTTTAATTTCAGCAGTGATCTTATCAATCACGCTCAGATCTCTTCCCTCTGAAAAATTCGGAACACATTCGATAATTTTAGACATAACCTGCTCCTATAAAAAAAATAAAAAACTCAATTTCCGCAAGAGAGTATAAATCAAATAAAAAAGTGTCAAGATTTTCGTATAACTCATGAATCTTGCAATAAGCCGCAATATAAGTAAAAATAATGCGTGTTGATAAGATGGAGTTAGAGATGAACGCAAAGAAGAGGATACTGATAGTTCACACGGGCGGAACTTTCGTGATGGAATCAAATGAGCAGGGACAGCTCAAGCCGGGTGATTATGCTTTTGACTATATTGACCACACAATACATGCTCTTTTTGATGCTGAAATAGTTCAGACACGGCTTTTAAACATTGATTCATCACTTTTCAGGCCTATCCACTGGGTTGAGATCGCAGAAAACATTTACAAGCAGTATGACAACTTTGACGGTTTTGTGATAATTCACGGAACTG
>CAZVWR010000056.1:0-21305 GCA_964630905.1 uncultured Spirochaetales bacterium
GACAAGACAAGACAAGACAAGACAAGACAAGACAAGACAAGACAAGACAAGACAAGACAATCCTTTAATTTTTTCAAGACATTCAAATTATTTCAAGAGTTTTTTTATACAAGGCGGTTTCATTATTATTTTTAAGGGAGAGTGTAATGAAGAGGGGATTTGTTTTTATGTTTGTCATCGGTTTTGTTTTTTATTTGTTCAGTTGGCCTGGTGATATTGACACTGGAACCACACAATATATTGATGCGGGGGCAGATGGAATTGGTTATGGGTACTTTACTAAAATCAGAAAAGATATTTTTGAAAATAGTGTTTTAAGAGAAATAAACGGTAGTCTGAAAAATACTGTTATCGAAATTCCTTCGTTTTCAATAAATGAAGGCGACCTTGAATTGTCAATTGAAAATATGGAAATAAAAGCTTCTGTTGAGTACTTCATAATTGGCGATAATAATGGAATAGTGACAGTCAATTTTGGATTTAAAATATCCGATGTTGTCAGTGCAGCTTTTTCCGGTGTTCTCATAAATGAATTAAAACTTATAGGAATTTCAGAAGAAACAATAAATGAGGAATTGAGAAAATATTTAAAAAACAGACTTTCACATCTTGGCATAATGAATGTAAGTGCTGAAATAAATTTCACAGAGCAGTGGAATGCGCAATACATGACAGGGGTTTCTTTTAAAAATGTTTCCATGAGCGGATGGAAATTTACAGATAATTCGGTTTTAAAAGTAAATGGACTGAATGAGCATTTGTCTTCAAACTTTCAGAATCTGCTTTTCAGTAGAATAGGAAAACAGCTTACTGGAAATATTTTTACATCATTTGAGTCAAACAGTCAGTTTCTAAGTATTTTTAAAGGAAATAACGCAAATTGTTTGGGTAAGAATTTCTGCAGCATTAAGTCTTTGCTGGAATATGGTTGTATTGATATTGATATTAAAACCATTGATGGCAAAGAGAAAAAATGTTATGAAAGAGGCAGCTGTAAGTTTTTAGAAAGCGAAGATTGTAATGAAATTATACAGAGCTGTGAGTTTGTATCAGGGGAATGTCAGGGAGTATTTAATCTTAATGGTAAGAAAATAATCGGAATCGATTCTGAAGGAACAGGAAAAAACGCTGCTATTTACTTAACAGGTTACCCCACATATACATATAACAGCAGTCCTGCATTCAGTTTTAAAATAACAGACAGTAAAGGCAATGAAATAAAAAGAGAAGGCAGTTACTGTCCGGAAGAAGGTTGTAAATTTTTGGAAATTGCAAACACTTATCCGAGTTGGCCGATAAATGAAAAGATCAGTCCTATGGATGAGAAGGCGTTGATGAGAATACAGTATTCTAAAACGGCGATAGGGAAGATTTTTGAAGAACAGGTAAAAAAGAGTATTTCCGCTATCATAAAAGAGAAAGAAGACGAAGGCGATTCGATGGCTTTAATAGGAGAACCCGTTTTCGCTATTGTCACAGGTCAAGATGGAATAAACTATGCCAGCATTAAAATAAAAATAGAAGGAACAAGCGGTGACGGCTGGTCAGAATCAGATTATTCATTTACAGCATACTTAAAATTTTTGCCTGAAATTGTAGGCAATGAGGGTGGCAAAAAACTTATTTTTAAATTTATGGGAGCTTCAACGCAAGATATTGATGCCGATGCTCCGCCATGGTTAAAGCTTGTGGCAGTGTTGGCGGGATTTGTGTTTTCACCGGCAGATTTTGTTTCTTACGGGATTACAGCAATAGTTATTGCCCCCTATGTTAATGTGTTGGTTCTGACCGAAGCTGTAGATAGTATCAATAATGAATTTGACAGTATCAGCGATGTTTCGAATGGAAATATTGAAGAAGCATTCCGCAAAACACTTGATCCGGTATTCGGTCAATTAAACAGATATGAGTTTACGAGCTATTTTAAGAAAGAAATAAGTGGTGATTATTATGACGGGGGTCTTGTGATTGAAGTGAGATCAAAAGAAAACATTGATTCATATTCAACAAAAGATTATTTTTTCAAAATTAACAATGATCAGGACGAGGACGGTATAAAAGATGTTGAAGACAACTGCCCGGGCTTTAAAAACCCATACCAGTCAGATTTAGATGGAGATGGTATCGGGAATATTTGTGATGGCGGACCAAAAGACAGTGCAATTTGGATTCCAGTAGAAAATAAAGAAATTCCACTCCTTTCATTCATTCACGATTACGATGGAGATGGTATAGCAAATACTGTTGACAACTGTCCGAAAGTGCAAAATCCATATATGGAAACTGCTATTCATAATGAAATGATTTCGGGTATATGTAAAAACGGATATCAGTTAAACAATGACGGAACAAAATCGTGTCTTTTAAATGGAGATGGCGGAGCAATTTATGATAAAAAGATGAGTAAATCTGTATTTGTTGAAACAGGAAGCTGTTTTGAAATGTTTATTCCGTTCTGGCAATCTGATTCCGATCTTGACGGTATCGGTGACAAATGTGACCATGAAGAAGGAGTTACTTATTCCGGAAATATTGTTGAAAGTGATGAAGCAGGGAGTTTTTCACTTGAAGTCAAAACAGCATTTACGGATGTTGATGATCCGGCAAGAAAGAAAAATTGCACAGGTTATCAGAGCAGCACATGTTACATTCCGATAATAAAAAACAGATATATTGATGCTTCAGTAAACATGAACACCATGCCGAAAGAAGAAAATTCTCCCAACAGCACTACAGAAACTCTCACACAGAAATACTGCTGGGTGGATAATGAAGATATTGGAAGGTGGGGTGACGACGGGTTCTGCACTACAACTGAAGGCAACGGTCTGCGTGTTATAACTCCTGAAATGAAATATCTTCCGGTTTACGGTTACAGTCATGGAAGTGATCCGAAGCCAATAAATGACGAGTATAAAGAAAACTGGAAAGATCCTCACTGGAAAGATGGAGCAACTGCAAAGAAATGTCGGAAAAGGTGTGTTTTCACATGGGACTGGCGTGAAAATCTTAAAGAATATCCGCTGCTTTATCTGGGTTATGTCGTTCCTGTTGATGAGAAAAAAGAAAATGGTTCAAAGGACAGTTTTATTTCTTATGTTTTTTCAAGCGGAGTTCAATCCGGTGAAAATCAGAAATATATAGTTGAAACAGTTGCGGGTAAGCAGATAAATCCTGCTCATTTCAAAAACAACAGAATTTATGCAAGATCAAAAAGGGATACATTCGGCGGAACTGACATCAGTTATTACAGAGGTGTTATAATTGAGCAGCATCCTTTTTATTTCGGCTGGTTTGACATAGATTCATATCTTCAAAGATTTGGAATAAGCCCGTGGTGGTGGATGACAGGTCCCGGAATGCCTTTTGAACATGACTGGATTGATGTATATAGAAATATTAACGGAAGAATCGGACTTGTTGAAAAAGATATGTCGTCGGCAAAAATTGCCGGAATTGCTGATTCAGTTTTCGTGGGCAGAGACAATATCACCGGAATTTTCAGTTTCAATGCAAATTCAAATCAGAAAGTTCTTATGACCACAAGAGACAGTGACACTGCATGGAGCGTGGGTGCAATTATAGAGATGCCTCATTATGCCGGAACTGTTCATAAAATGGCTGAACTTATTCCCGGTCAGGATTTTCTTCTTATGGACAGCTCCTCTGTTTACAGGTTTAACACCATGTCTGGATTCGGTGATGTAAATCAGCCGTCGTTTAGAGTATGCAGTGTAAATATTCAGGTGGGCGAGATCGGCAGACTTCCGTTTAACGGTGCAATGGCTGAGATAATAAAGCTTGGAAACAGAGTTCTTGTAATTAACAAAAATGCAGGAGAGCTTGAACTTTATGAACTTGATATGGTTCAGGGAATGGTTGTTCCGCTTGAATATGAAAACGGTCCGTCAGGAAGAGCCCATTTTAATTTTGAAGTAATAAACGGAACTCTTTATGTTGCCGGAGGAGCTGAAATAAGCGGCACACAGATTCTTCCCTTGAGCGATGTTTACAAGTTTTCATTTGAAAACGGCTGGACAACTGTTGCACAAGATACAGGGCTTAATCTCATGGGTGCGGTCATTGCTCTTGATAATGGACTTCTTAAAGTTTATTCCCGTCCTTTCACAAAAACAGACAGAATTCATGTCGCGTTAATTGATGAAAACACAGGAGAAATTAATCTTGATACTGAGATTATTGAAGGGGGCGGAATTATCAGGCAGGATTACTGTATTGATGATAACGGCATAGATCTTTTCCCCGGAATTGAGGAAAACGGGATATGCAGAAAAGTTGAGAAAAATGATTATGAATATTCATCATACACATTCCTTGACTACAAAATGTCTCTTGCAGGAAGCGGAAACAACCTCTATATCGGCGGACTCACCGGCATAAGGAGAATGGAGATCGGAAACAACGGCAGTTTGAAAATGAAAGAACTTGTCCTTGCCGGACACATAACAAGCATTGCTGTTACAGATGACCGTCTGTTCGGTGCTTCAGTTGATTCAATAAAGGTATTTAAGCTCGGAAGTGACGGATCAGTGAAGTTCGACCGTTCAGTCAAGGCATCGGGCTGCAAGGATCTGCGGATAAGAGGAGATCTTCTTTTTGCAGGAATGGAAGGGAAGGTCTCGGTTTATGATATTTCAAACGGACAAATGAATCTTATAAAAAATATTTCTTTAGAAAACAATGTGGAAGACCTTGAAATTGCAGGGAATAATCTTTTTGTTTATCACGAGAAAGGTTTCTGGTTCTGGAAAAAGAATGCCCTGACAAAGTTTGACATCAGTGATTTGAACAATACGGTAAGAATCGGGAACAGGAACATGGAATGTGACGATGCAGAAATGATGAAAGATGAAAGCCATGTCTATCTGGGCTGTGCAAACGGTCAGTTCAGGATTGACAGAAATGTTTCCGGTTTGTCAGTTGAGACAGTTAAAGGAAAGAAAAACTATTTCCGTGACAGCTATGTAAATGACGGTATAATTTACACCGTTCACAGCGGCAGACTGTTCATGAGCAGATGAGAGGGATGAAAATGAAGTTTTTATATTTAATTTCGGCTGTTTTTTTGATGTCGCTGCTTTCATGTACTTCATGTAACGGAAGCACGACGGAAACAGACAGTGATAAATCGGAAAATCCCGACATTGTTAATGATCAGGATTCCTTGTCGGAAGAAGAAAATGATTTGATTTCAGACAGTGATTCTTTCGATGCTGACTTGTCCGATGAATCCCCAGACATTGACAATGCGGAATGTCTTCCGGCGCATATTGATGCGGGGTATCCTTATTACCGCAACGACGGAAGCATTCACTTCTGCCGGGCATGTGACAAACCGACGAATAATGATCCTGACTGCATCGCAAATCTGTGGGTTGATGGAAACAGGAAGCTTTTTGCCGAACACCCTGACAAAGACTGTCTTGGTTATCCATGTATGATGGAGAAACTTGAACCTTTATACGACGGTGAAGAAGATCTTGTTAACGGATTGGTATTCATAGATAAATGTGACATGGAGCTTTCCGCAAAGAACCCAATCGGCTGGCAGACAGGGATGGTCACATTCAAACATTATAATCTTTCTGAGGGGAAGGTAGGGCTTGTGATGGATCATGCAGTAATAAATGCAAGAGAATACGCAGCGGATGCAAAGGCGATGGAATTTGATATTGAAAAAAGATCCTATAAAGTTGTAAGAATGGGTTCAACAAACGACACGCTTACCTATCATAAAGGGGCATTTTTTAATGCTGTATGGGATAAAGGGTTAAAGGGCAAAGATGATGACTTTATGCAATATCTTGTTTATTCAGACAGTTCAGGGAAAATGAAGGTTGTGTATAATAAGCCGGTTTATTTCATAGTCTATAACCCGAAGATAAGTGAAAAGTGGGTTTTTGTGAATATCCGTGAAGTTGAAGGCGGACCATCAGAAATGAAATATGCAAAGATCGGTGAGTGGAAATGGAGAAAACTCGGGGATGGGATCGGCTATCATCCGCAGATAGTGGGAGATAAACTTGCATTGTATGTTGATTCATTTGACGGGTATATCTGTGATCTTTCAAAAAGCCCTGAAAAACTTGAATCATGCCTTAAAGTCAACAGGGATGGCGAGGAGATAAGGCATCCGAAAATGGATGTTGAAAATTCTCAACTGGTTTATTTCAGTCCGGTAAATATGGTTGACGGATTTATGAAACTTGATCTTTCAAAAAATCCTGCTGAATACAGTGAAATAAAGCTTGACGGCCTCTTGGAATCCAGATTTTCCGTTGCACTGAATGATGTAAAAGGGAAAATGGTACTCTATACAGACATTTCACTTCCGAACCCTCAATCTGACATGCGTGAAAACCGTCTGTGTTATTACAGAGTTGACCTGAAAAAGAGTTTCTGTTCACTTGCTACACCCCATGCAGAAGGAAAAATGGAATACAGGCAGGCATACGGAGAATTTGAAAACCATTGGCTTGTTTGGCAGGATTCAGTCGGACCACTGATGAAAGTAAGAGACATGGAATGTTACTGCGATCATCATCCTGAACTTTGCCCGTTTGATGACTACACACCTCAACCAGATAATCCAAAAGATGTGAAGACGGGAAAAAGGTTGAAGGATTAATTTCTCCTCAAATCAAAACGGCTCTCACTACCAGTTAGAAATCGAATGAAAACAAATGTCAAGCGTTTCATAATTGAATTTTCTCTTGACTACTTTTCAACAATTTTTAGAATCTGGTAAGTGTAGGTGTGTTAAATTGCTTTTTTTAGGAGATAAAAATGAAAAAACTCGTTTATGTTCTTATTTTAGTTCTTTCGGTTCTTTTTGTGTTCAGCTGTTCATCCAAAAAGGATGATGATAATGACTCAAAGAACGACAGCGACAGCACGGCTGACGGTCCTAAATGCGGAAACGGTGTCATTGATGAAGGCGAGATCTGCGACGGCAATGTTCCATGCTGGAAAGCCGGGTGTTACTGGCCGGAAACTGACGCAATATGTAAAGACGACTGTTCAGGTTATGATCTCGGCAATTGTATCGCGAAGCCGGAAGATCAGTGTGATTGCGGTGACGGTCAGCTTACAACTCCGCCTGAAACATGCGAACTTGGTATGACAACACCTTGTGCTGAGCTTCCCGGAAGTTATGTTGAAGGTGATGCAGACTGCAACAGATGGTGTACGGGATGGGATACTGCAAACTGTTCAACAGGCGGAAATAGAACCTGTTCTCAGATATTTACATGTGTCGATGCCTGTACGGATGATACCTGCATTCAGACATGCAGGGATCAGGGGAGTGAACAGGGCCTGGAACTGTTCAATGCACTTTATGACTGCTCAAAAAGTAACTGTGAAGGCAGTGCTGATAAGAAAGAGTGTATGAAAGAAAGCTGCAATGATGAATATTATTCCTGCTATCCGAACGAAAAATGCGGGAATGGAGTTATTGATGAAGGTGAAAAATGTGAATCACTCGAAACTAAACCGTGTCAGGAATTCGGTGAAGACTGGCAGCCGATAAATGAAGCTATCTGCAACTCGACATGTACTGACTGGGATATGTATGCCTGTGTTGATAAAGACGCCCTTACCTGTTATCAGGTTTATGAATGTGTCGAGAAGTGCGATAATTCAGAATGTGAAGCTGAGTGCATCGGCAAAACATGGCCTGCCGCAAAAGACAAATATGACACAATGTTAGAGTGTCTTGACGAAAACTGTCCTGTAGTTACAGATGAATGTGTCAATGAAAATTGCAAGTTTCAGACAGATGCCTGCAAAACTCACCTGACATGCGGTAATGGAAATATCGATATGTATGAAAATTGTGAAACAGGGGAATCTGTTGACTGTGGAACTATCGAAGATGAACAGGGTGAAGCGATGTATGAAGCCGGAACTGCAAATGCCTTCTGTAATAAAAACTGCACAGAACACATCACGCTTATGTGTTTCAAAT
The DNA here is from genome assembly GCA_964630905.1 of uncultured Spirochaetales bacterium. GTDB lineage: Bacteria > UBP6 > UBA1177 > UBA1177 > UBA1177 > JAGOEX01. Next base: position 7,991 of record CAZVWR010000056.1, read on the forward strand.
TCTGCAGCTGTTCAGAGATAAAAGCATGTGTTGAAAAGGAATGCGGCGGTTACAGCAACACGACCGATAGTGCATGTATGGAAGAATGTGAATCGTGGGGCAGCCAGACTGGAGCAGGCGAGGCAGGCAGCTGGAGAAAATTTATTCAGAGCTGTTCTGACAGTGACGGCAACAAAGGTTTTGACAGCAAGACCTGTGTTGACCAGGCAAATCAGGACTACAGTTGCGGCACATCTGATCACGCAAAGTGTCCATATTAATAATTAATCCGAATAGTTAGTATTCTACTTAAATGAAAAAAGTCCTCACTTTTGTAATACTGATATGTCTGTGTTTTGCGGGACTCTATATTTACGCCGGTATTTTAATAAACAGAAAGATAGATGAAGCGGTTGCAAAAGCAGTAGATATGCTTGAAAGGAAGACTGGTCTTGAAATGGAAGTTTCAGGTACAGGCTTCAGCTTCATGCCGGCACAGGTATATGCCGGAAATATAAAGGTTTCAAAGCAGGGATCTTTTCTTGCAGCCGTGTCAGACTGCCGGATCTCTGATGTGGTTGATATCTATTTCGGAAAGAAAAAGGATCTGAATGTTATATGTATCGGATCTGTTGTCAGCGGAGATAAAGTTTTCAGCGCAGCACAGAATTATCTTTCAACTGAAAGAGCGCAGGGATCCGGATTGTCCGGTGAAAAAGTTCAGGGATACGGCATAGATCTTGAAATTAGTGATATGACAGTGTCTTTTGGTAAAAGGACAAGGTCTGTCAGTTTTAGACTTGAATTGAGCAGATCTCTTGGGAAAATGACAGTAAAAGATCCGGTAAATTTAAATGGAGCCGGTTTAGCGGAAGTTGTTTTCAACACATCTTTTGAAAAGGTTGATCTTCTTATGAACACTATTCCGCTTGATATGGTCAGGGATTTTGTTGTTTTGAAGACCGGTGTGAAGAATATTTCAGGAACGGTTGACGGTTTTGTTAATTTGTCGAGAAAAGGGAGTGGCGTTTCAGCAGATATTGATCTTTCTGTGCATGATCTTAACATTGAACATGATCTTATTGACTGGCAGCCGTATGAACTTTCTTTTCTGAGGTTTTCAGGGGTTGCAGTTGCGGATATTAAGGAAAGAAGTTTCAAAGTAGAAAATTCCAAAATATCACTGGGAGGCATTGACGGGATTTTCTTTGCAGGAAAAGATGACGAAGGTGTTTCATTTTCGATTGATATCAGCAAAGTTCCTTTGAACAAACTTGAAACACTTGTGCATAATGATGTGTTCAAAGGTTATCTTTTTGACGGTGACATCGATCTTAAAGTGACATATTCAAAAGAAGGTGAAGAAGAACCGTTTTTTTCAGTAACAGGTGAAGTGATAGACCCTTTGCAGATATCAGACAGACTTAATTATCTTAAAGAACCGTTTATATTTAATTTCATTGACAGAAATGATCAGGCGGTTTCTTTTATAGTAGGAGAGGGCAACAGGGATTTTATAGCTTTTGATTATATTCCGGAGCATGTTTTATGGGCAGTAATAGTTTCAGAAGATGCCGGCTTTTTTATGCATAAAGGGGTCGATTTTGAAGAAATGTCTGCCGCCGTAAAAGACAACATAAAGAAAAAGAAAATGAGGGGCGGTTCGACCATAACTCAGCAGATAACAAAAAATCTTTTTCTTAACAGAGAAAGGACGCTTCTTAGAAAATTCAGAGAAGTGATCCTTGCAATTGAGCTTGATGCAACACTTTCCAAAAAACGGCTTCTTGAGATATATTTCAATATTGTTGAATGGGCTCCCGGAATTTTCGGAATATCAAATGCCGCATGGTACTATTTCGGAAAACCGGTATACATGCTTACTCCGCTTGAAGGTGCATATCTGGCCTCAGTAATTCCTGGTCCTTACAAATATCACTATCAGTTTTTAAGCGGAAATGTAAGTGAAAAATGGATAGAGAACCTTCACAGAATACTCAATATAATGAATGAAACAGGACATCTCACTTTTCAGGAATACATCGATGCAGTAAAAGAGCAACTTGTGTTCCGTCCGAAAGAATGAAAAGATAATTTATTAGAAAGTTTGGTGCAGAAGGGGGGACTCGAACCCCCACACCAGCAATAGGCACAAGATCCTTAGTCTTGCGTGTCTACCAATTCCACCACTTCTGCACACATAAGGTGGTAATAAAACTCAAACTTTAAATGAACTTGACTATTCAGCCGGGGCTTCTTCTTTATTTGCCGGGGCTTCTTCTTTCACGGGTTCAGCAGTCTTTTCCTCTTTTACCGGAGCAGGTTCCATCGAAGGTTCCTTGCTTTCTCCGGTTGTCCTGATCTCATCAATAACAGATGCGTCCCTGCTTGAGATGTATGACATCCAGACAGAGTTGAGCATGAAAAGTATTGCAAGTACCGAAGTAACTTTTGTCAATATGTTGCCTGCACCTCTTGCTCCGAAAATGGAACTGCTGGAACCTCCGAAAATAGCTCCCATTCCTTTTTTGCCTTCCTGAAGAAGGATTACAACAACAAGCAGAAGACAGATAATGATCTGAAGAACTGCAAAAGTTTCAAACATTTTGAACCTCATACAAGTTTAAAAAACCGTAAGCGTGCAATTTATAGCCGATTCGGTTTTATTGTCAAACTTTTTCTGTCATATTCTGGAAAAGTGCCGAAAATACAGTACAATGGCTTCGCGTAATCTTGTAACAGGAGGATAACTTGAAAAAATATTTTGGAGGCATCGACCTTGGCGGAACCAAAATTCTGACAGTTGTAACTGACGAAGATAGAAATACACTTGCAAAGGTAAAGGTTTCAACCGAATCGGTTAAAGGTGTTGACCATGTGATTGGAAATATGTTCTCGTCTCTTGAACATTGCTGCAATGAATGCAGAATAAGTATTTCAGATCTTAAGGGAGTCGGGATTGGCGTTCCGGGGCCGGTTAATTTTGAAAAGGGTATGGTATACGACTGTCCCAATCTTCACGGCTGGAAGAATATAGAAGTCAGCGAAATATTTAAGAAAAGATTCAATGTTTCTGTAGTATTGGAAAATGACGCAAGGGTTGCCGGGCTTGCTGAAGTGCGACTCGGAAGTGCAAAAGGTTTCAGACATGTTTTTTATGTTACGGTCAGCACAGGCATAGGCGGAGCAATGATTTTTGACAGGAAAATATATCACGGAGCGGATGGAGCGGCAGGGGAATTCGGGCAGATGCGTCTTATTGACGGAACGATCTTTGAGCAGCGGTATGCAGGTCCGGCAATTGAACGGATATTCGGACTTTCAACGCATCAGATACCGGAGCTTATTGAGAAAAATGATCCGGGAGCAAAAAAGGCGCTTGAACACCTTATAGCTGGGCTTGGAATATATCTTTCAAATATAACGACACTGCTCAACCCTGAAATAATTGTGATGGGAGGAGGTGTTTCATCTCTTGGTGACCTTCTTCTTAAACCTCTTGAACAGGAGATAAGAAAGCAGGGGTTTTCCATAAGTTCAAAAAATGTCAAACTCGTTAAAGCAGGTCTTGGAACCGATTCAGGGGCAATAGGGGCAGTTGAACTTCTGTTTGATGCCTAATCCTTGAAAAGCCTTTTCCGGCATTCTTCAAAATCGCTTTTTCCGCTGAGCATCATAGTTGTCAGAGGTGCTGCTTCTTCGGCCAGCCTTTTCATTGCTCTGGCAGTTTCGCGGATATCCCACTGAGCATGTTCATCGTCACGGAGACTGACAAAATGATAAAGCTCTCTTGCATTCAGTTTCAGCAGCACTCTTCTTCTGTGGGCATTCGTCAGCGAATAGTTCTTTGATAAATGTGCTGTTGTTTTGAGAATATTATAAAATTCTTCGCTTTTTTTCATGATATCGGAAAAAAGTGCGGTCTGCCCGGTCTCTATAACAGACGGAGGAACTGTGTATCCCAGAGCAGTGTCGTAATCCTGCGGGATCTGAGAGCTCATACGGTGTCTTTTCAACTGTGCATAATTTGTTGCACTTACAATAAGTTCAAATGTAAACTCTACTGATTCAAAAGCCCTCTCGACCTTGTCATAGCTCTCTTTTGAACATAAAGATGATTTTATGAGTTCTTTTTTCTGTGAGTTTGTAAGAGAAGCTGATGATTTAATACATGATGCGAAATCAGATCCGGTGTAGCTGTAAATGAATGCCGCACAGAGAACTTCATCAGGTTTTTTTGTGAAGCTGTGAAGTTTTACAGCAATCTGATCATACTGGGGTTCAAGTATCCGGTCATCATAATTTTCAAGGGTCTGTTTTATCATTTTTACCCTTTCGGTATCGTAATTTGTCGGCTCGGTATATTTTATTATGGAAGGTGAAAGAGGATGGACTGTGTTGAATATCATTTTTCCAAGCTCTCTTACTTCGTTCAGATCAGAAGAAGCGAACCTCCTGAGCATATTTTCGAGGGTTCTTGCATTTACGGTCATTCCGAACTGTGTTACTGTCGCCAGAGATACGACATATCTTGCGTCTTCTTTTGCCCAGCCGTCAACGGTCATTTTGCCATTTTTTGTTGTTATTCTGGACGGAAATTTTGCAAAAAAATGATCTCTCAGTGTTTCGTAAAGTGAAAAATATGTTCTGTTCTGAAGATCTATGAGCTTTTCAAGTTTTCCGGCAAGACGGAGCTCTTTAAGTTCCTCCGGCATGACAAAATCACCATCGAGCTTTATGTAACGCTGACTTTTTTCAGTAAACGATGCAAGTCTGAACTTCTGCACTTCTTCAACGGCAAGACGACTTAATCCTGTTATGTCAAAATTGAAAACAGCATGTTCAGCAACACTTGAATGCCCCAGCCCGAATATTATCATTTCATTTGATTTTCTTGCCTTTTCGGTCTCGACCCGGGACTTTTTCCTTAAACTGCCGATATCCGCAGAATCTCTTGATATTCTTGCATATGCGGCACTCAGGGTTTCGGGTGTAACATTGTCTTCACTCCATGAAGCCCTGTTTTTAAGTTCTTCAATTATTTCGGCATCCAGATTGTATCCCGCAAGAACTACTTTCATGTCTTCTCCATTCAAATTGTTCCGGATGGCATTATAAAAAATGAAGTGTCTTAAATCAATTTGTTTTTCTTGGTAAATTTGTAAAAGATCTTAAACAGGCTATAATTAGAAGGTTTAAGACTTTTAGGAAGGGAATCCTAATGGCGGAAAGAGATCGCGGTTCTAATACTATAATGTCCCACGGAATAAAGAATGAAATAATTGAAAATATAATAGTTCTTATCGGGGAAAAGGGCTCATGGAATGTTTCGGTCGCAGATATTGCTCATGTATGCAGAACCACGCCGGCCTCTCTTTACACATATTTCACTTCCAAAAATGAGATGTTTGAAGATGTCAAAAGGGAGATGGAAAAAAAGTTTGATGCAGTGATCAACCTCCCTATTCCTGAAAAGATACCTGAAGAGATGAAAATAAGGATGATGTCTTTTTATATATTTGATTATGTTGCCAAAAACAGATGGGCATCTGATTTTATAGATCCTTTTTCAGGGTGCAATGCCACAAAAAAACTTATGAACAGGGTGGCCGTTCTGTTAAAAAAGAACAAACTTTCAAAGGACGATCTCGAATACAGAATATACCGGTTCCTTGCAGGCATCCATTTTAAGATAAAATACCGTTTTATGCGTAACGAAATTCCTGTCGAAGCAGACATTGATGATCTTTCAAGGTTCATGCTTTATATCGAAACATGATAAAGAAGATTTTTCTGTTCTCAATGATTAGCGCTTTATTTTCAGGACTTTTTGCCGATGAATCAGTCATAGAAAAGATGTATCAGAAACTGGCAGGATTTTATGAAAAAAATCAAGGTGTTGTGAGTGTAAGAGAATTGACTGCGGTTTCAAATGACCCTGAAACAGGCGAAGTTTTAAAAAAATTCTCAGCAAAAATTGAAAGGACAGACTATTTTTATAAAACGCCTGTGATAAAAGCCCTTCAATACACCGAAAACGGAGTTGAAGCGGAGACAAAGAAATATGACACAAGAGAAATTGAGCCGGTATATCCGGTCTTTGATAAGAACGGACGCGAAAACTACAAACTTGAAATAGTCGGCAATGAAACTGTTGAAAGCCGCAACTGCGTTAAAATAAAGGTTATCCCTCAGAAAATATCAATGCGTCATTTTGCCGGAGAAATATTCATAGACACAGAAAAACTTGAAATAGTGAAAATGAAAGGGTCACCATCAAAACTGCATTGGGCAATGAAAGAATTCAGCTTTGAATATCTTTTTGCCGCACTTGACGGCTTTCCGGTCGTAAAATCTGCAAAAGTGAAAGCCCGCGTCAAAGTTGCGCTTTTTGTATCCGACAATATCACCTACTACGAAGTTAAAGCATTGTCAAACAGGCTTTTCTGATTTTGCATTATATTGCACATTCAGCCCACTGTGACTATGTTTTTGCCTGCTCTTTTTGATTGATACATGAGGTGATCTGCTCTTTCAACGACAGTTTCAACGGTGTCGTCAGAGCGGATCATTGTTGCTCCGCATGATATTGTGGAAGAAAGCTTCACATTGTTCTCAAAAAAGAATGATTCTGCGGTAAGGCGGCGTAAAAGTTCAGCTTTTTCATTAAGTTGTTCGACAGACACATTGCTCAGTATTATAACGAATTCCTCTCCGCCCCATCTTGCCGCATGGTCAAAGCTCCTGATACTTTCACGGAGAGTGTTTGCGATCATTTTTATCATTCTGTCGCCGGTTGAATGTGAAAAGCTGTCGTTAACATTCTTGAAGTTGTCGATATCAGCGAAAATTATCCCTGTCTGCCAGCCGAACCGTTTAAGTTCTTCGATCCTGTCCTGAATTATTTTCTCTCCGAAACGCCTGTTGGCAATTCCTGTCAGAGAATCGAGCATTGAAAGTTTCCTGAGTTCCTCTATCTGCTGGACAAGGTCGTTAGGAGTGCTTGAAAAGATCTCGATAGCACCTGTGACTTCGCCGGAACTGTCTGTCACCGGAATTATTCTTACCCTGACAGGTATTCTGTGTCCGTCCTTGTGGTGAAGAAAAATATCAGACTGGTGCAAAGATCTGCTTTTCATGGACTGGACAAGAGGACACTGACCTGTGCAAAGACTGTTGCCATCGCTGTCAACATGAACAAGAATGTTGTCCATGCACCTGTGACCGATTATCTCTTCCTTTTTCCAGCCGGTAAGTATTTCCGCCGCTTTGTTCCAGTGCATTATCTGTCTTGATGTGTCCACGAAATATACAGCTTCAAAAAGGTTATCAAGAAACTGTTCAATGAATAATCTGTCTGAAAACATAAATCACTCCTCAGCTAAAAAAGACACTGGATTATAGCAACACACGCTGAGTTGTCCATACATAAATTTGATTTTAGTGTCAGGAAATAATAAAATTACCGGTTTGCTTAATAAACGAGAGGTTGTAAATGTTCACTTTTTCCAGAATATTCAGAAGTGTAGCGGAAAATATCACTGATATCATAAATGATTCGTTAAAAAAGCATTCTTTGAAAATTGAAGAGTTAAGAGGTTCAGCAGAAAAACTCCGTGAAGCTATCGTTGAAAAAGGGGAGAATATTGATCTTAGAATCCTGTGGGGTGAAATAGTAACCCATATTGACGACCTTGCTGAGCTGTCAGAAAAACACGTGGCTCCTGATCTTAAGCTCGGTCCGCTGGTTGACCGAATATATGAGAATTTCTCGGCAGGCATTGATGCATTGAATGAAAAAGAGAAGGTCTGGTTCCTGCTTGGTTTTAAAAACGGAATAATAAAAGATCTTGAAGCTTCAGGAAACACGAAACTGTTTCTCCACAATCAGTACCATTTTGACTGTTACCGCCACACATTTAAAATAGACGAAGTTCTCAAAAGGTATTTTCAGAATAGTTTTCTTAATGAATTTATGCATATAGCTGAGAAACATATTTGCAGGGCGGTTCTGCTTGAATCTGAACATTTTTCGAAACTGCATGAAAAATTTGAAGAATTCCAGGACGATACGATGTTCTTTAGTGAATTTCCCCGCACAGTTTCAAAAAAGAGAGTTGAGGCAAAGCCGGTACTTGAAAGACTGGAGCAGTACATTGCCGTATTCACCGGTTTTTCCAGCCAGATCGAAAAAGTGAAAAAGGAAATCCACGGATCTTTAATGGAATCGGTGGATAAAGCATTGCACAATTCTATTGGAAAAGCGTATACACTGAGGAGTCCGGTTTTCAGATCGGTATTTTACAGCAGAAAATCGGTGGAAGATAAAAAAGAACAGATCAGAAAGAAATTCCTTTCTGATGACAGAATGTTCAGCGATCATTTCATTATTGAGATCAGTGACTGGAAAAAGGATCTGGAGATATCAAAATACCAGATCTTTACGGGAGATTTGACTGTTGATACGGTCAATCTTTCCGATAATAAACTTGAAGAGAGATACAGGCCGGCATTTCTGCAGATAAACAAAATGCTTGAAAGCACTATCAGCATGATCTCCTCATTACAGCCGGGCGATTTCCAGAAAATAAAAATGGCAATACTTAAGGAATCAAGGGTAATTCAGAAAGCTTTGCGGGAGGAACATGTTCCGGGAATTATAGATGTGGCACAGAAAGCGAGCATTCTCTCTGTAATAAGGAGTTTTAGTCAGAGAATTGATGATGCGATAAATAATATCAATACTGAAAGCACCATTTTCAGGTCAAAAAAAGTTCTGAATAATGTCACAGTATCAAAAAGCATTAATGTTCCGCTCAGAGAACTTATCAGATACAAAACCGATTCAGCACTTGCAACTCAGTTAAGCGATTTTGTTGATGATGTAAGAAAAAACAATGAAAAGGTCATAAGGAAGACAGGCGAGATAGAGAAGATCGTCGAATATAACATGGATGCAGCTCTCTCTGTGATGAGAAATAAGTCTGAAACAGATGAGGAAGCCGCAATAAAAGCAGTCACGATATCAAAGGAAGGGCTTGAGAGAGCACTCAATCTTTCAAATGAGCTGTTGGGGATCATCGAGTCGACGGTTGAAAAGATAAGGACAGTGATGCCGGAGATAGTTTCTGAGTATTTAAACCAGATAGAAGAGCTTACTTTCGCTGAAAAAGTGCTTAAACTGAATATATATCTGGTAAGAAAGAGAACCGTTAAAAATATTAAAGAACAACTGACAGCAATAAAAGCATTTTCAAAAAAAACACTGCCGGAACTTTTAAATCTGGTCTCCGAATATTTTAATAAAACAAAGAAAAATTACTCAAAGTTTAAAAAAATAACCGGTCTGTCACAGTCAAAAGATGAATTCGGCTTTTTTTACATGAGTCGTCTGAGCGAAATGGAAAATAGATTCAGAGCCATGCCGTATGTTTATCAGCGCCTTTTCAGTTATGAATCGCTTCCCGACAGAAATTTTTATATTGAAAGAAAAAATGTGGCTGAAAAACTGCTTGAGGATTTCGCATACTGGAAGAGTGGCGGTTTTGTCTCCACGGTACTTGTGTCTGAAAAAGGTAACGGGAAGACCACTTTTTTTGATATTGCAAGAGCAGAGATACTGAAAGAGCACAGAATATACAAAGCCGAGCTTTTAAAGACAGTTAGAACATCTTCTGAGCTGCTTGAAGTTCTGAAGGATTCTTTTGAAATGACTGATGCCGCAAGTATTGACGAACTCGAACAAAGGATACTGTCAAGTGATTCAAGAAAAATCTTTTTTCTTGAGAATTTGCAGAATATGTACTTGAGAACAATGGACGGATTTGAAGCGGTGGAAAGATTCCTTCTGTTTATGGAACGCACACAGGAGAAAGTGTTCTGGATAGTTTCGTGCAATCTTTATGCGTGGAACTACATAGATCTGGCTGTTTCGGCATCAAGATATTTCCAGAAAACTATTCTGATCTCCGGTTTTTCCAATGTTGAAATGGAAGAATTGATAATGAAAAGGCACAATTCGTCAGGGTATGATATCATTTTTGAAATTCCTGAAGAAATAAGGATGACAAAGAAGTTCTCAAAGATAAAAAATGTAGATGACAGGCAGAATTATCTTAAAAAACTTTATTTTGAGAAGCTGTCAAAGCTTTCGGGAGGCAACATTAAATCATCCATTCTGATGTGGCTGAGTTCCATCAGGGACATAACTCAGGACAGAATGACAGTATCAGCAGACCTGTTGACTGACTATCCTTTTATTGCCGATCTGCCGAAAGAGGAGAAATTCGCACTGACCACCCTTATCATGCACGATGCGCTTGATCCTGATGATTATTCCTATGTTTCAAGAGAAAATAAAAGCGGAAGCAGTATGATGCTCCTGCGTCTTTTCAACAAAGGACTTCTTGTAAGAAAAGATGAGAGTTTTCAAATACATCCATTCATATACCGTGATGTAGTGCGTGTTCTTAAATCTCTTAACATGCTGCATTAGGAGGGCGTAATGAAATCTATATTTACTGTGTTAACATTCATTATTGCTATAAACTCGGGAAACAGCGAAAACTGTCAATCTATAGACAAAAGGTATGTCGAAGAAGACTTTTTTAATATTGACAAGGTCAGTTTTGCTGAAGAATTAGAAAAACCATCGGAAACACAATCAGAAAAATTGCCGGAATCTGATGATGATGAAAACAAAAATCCTGTTTCGGAAACGATAATAGGCTCAACGCCTCAAATAGAATGGAAAGTTTCAATCGGGAAAATATTCTGGGTAGTTATAATTTTCCTTTTTGCATACATGCTGATAAAGTATTTTACGAAAGCGCTTGAATCTATTGCGGAAAAATGGGCGGCATCGAGACTTTTCATAAAAAGGGTAATTCCTGTTTTTCGGCTTTTCGGGTGGCTTGTAACTATCTACATAATAATCGTCGGAGTTCTTGCTCCTCCAATTGAAACAATACTTGCAGTTACTGCGTCATTCGGTATTGCGATGGGTTTTGCATCTCAAGATATACTTAAAAATATATTCGGCGGAATAATGATCCTTTTTGACAATCCTTTCCAGGTCGGTGACAAGATACAGGTTGGGGAACATTACGGAGAGGTGATCCACATCGGCTTAAGATCGGTAAGAATTGTTACTCCTGATGACAGCACTGTTTCCATTCCTAACAGTGATATTGTAAGCCACTCTGTCTCCAATTCAAATACAGGCGAGTTCAACTGTCAGGTTGTTGCCGAGTTCTATTTCCCAATAGATGTCGATCTTGAAAAACTGAAAAAACTTGCGACAAGAGCGGCAATTGTCTCAAAATATGTTTATTTGAAAAAGCCGGTTGCGGTCAGGTTTAAGAATGAGATCCATGAAGGGCGCTCAATGATAAAAATGAGGTTGAAGGCATATGTTCTCGATCTTCGCTATGAGTTTGCTTTTTCAACAGAAATGAGCGAAATAGTCATATCGGAAGTTTTAAAACAGGGACTTGTCACCCCTCAGCAGATGTCGGGATAGTTTAAGATTTATAGAGGACATGAAGTGAAGTACGGATCATTTTTAAAAGATGTTTTTATCTGTTCACTTGGAGCTTACGGCGGCCCCGAAGCCCATTTCAGTGTATTTCTTGACCAGATGGTGGTGAAAAGGAAATATCTGACCGAAGAGGAGCTTGTTGAACTTGTTGCGCTCTGTAGTATTCTGCCGGGTCCGACGAGTACTCAGACTCTTGTTTCGATCGGGTATAAAAACGGCGGGCCGCTTCTCGGTTTTCTGACAATGGTTGTCTGGGCACTGCCGGTTTTGATGGTCATGACGGCATTGTCGTTTCTTTATCAGTTTCTCTCTTTTCAGGGGATTTCAAGCGGTGTTTTGCGGTTTATCGGTCCGATGGCTGTCGGTTTCATAATTGTCGCCGCATTCAGGATCGGCAGAAAGGTTGTAAAAGACATTCCGACCGGGGCGTTGATGCTTTTTGGAGCTGTTACGACATTTTTTATCCGCGCGCCCTGGATTTTTCCGGTTGTGCTGCTGATCGGCGGAGCGGTAACGATCTTTCTTTCGCACGAAAAAGGGATATGGAATAAAATCAAGCTTGCTCCTCCATGGGGTTATCTATTTGTTTTTGCTGTGATCGCAGTTCTTGCAATTGTTCTTGCGACAGTTACTGACATAAGGATTTTTCAGCTGTTTGAAAGTTTCTACCGTTACGGATATCTCGTTTTCGGCGGAGGGCAGGTGATCGTTCCTGTCATGCACAGTGAACTTGTCGAAGTGAGGCAGTACATCACAAATGAAGAGTTTCTGACCGGTTACGGGCTTGTTCAGGGACTTCCAGGGCCGATGTTCAGCTTTACTGCTTATGCCGGTGGAATGGCAGCCCGTGACAGCGGAATTTTTGTTCAGATAATGAGTGCGGCGGTAAGCGGAATCGGCATTTTCCTTCCCGGAGTGCTTCTCATATATTTTGTTTATCCAGTCTGGGAGGAACTTAAACAGATCAAAGCGGTCAAAATATCACTCACCGGCATCAATGCCGTTGCAGGCGGACTCATTGCAGTTGCCGCAGTGATATTAATGAAAGCAAGCGGATTTCAGATCGAAAACCTCATTGTCACAGCAGTTTCAGTCGCACTTCTGATATCAAGAAAAGTTCCAGCACCCCTGATCGTTGTCGCCGCAATCCTTGGCGGAGTGTTTGTATGAAATTGCTTAACTCCCTAAATTAAAACAACTTTTCTCCTGATTTCCATTGAATAAATAATTTGCATCATATTTCTTGCAAATATAATCTGATTGCTGCATTATCTATTGGTGACTAAATTTTTGGAGTCGGAAAATGGCAGAAAATGAGTTGATACATATTGATGACATTAAGAGCAGGATTTTCACAATTCGCGGAATGCAGGTAATGCTGGACAAAGATTTGGCGGCATTTTATGGCGTTAAACCTCGAAGATTGAGAGAGCAGGTAAAGAGAAATATTAAAAGATTTCCGCCAGATTTTATGTTCCAACTGACTGAAATTGAAGCAGATTTTATGGTGTCGCAAAATGCGACACCTTCAAAACAACAATTTGGTGGATTCTTGCCATATGCTTTCACAGAGCAAGGTGTTGCTGCAGTTTCTGCTGTAATTACAAGCGAAAAAGCAATTGAAGTAAACATTATGATTGTAAGAGCTTTTGTCGCAATGAGACATTTTATTGAGGACAAGTCCAATCTTTTTAAAAGAGTTGATTCCCTCGAAATTAAACAAATAGAAGCTGACAAAAAATTTGATATGCTTTTTAAAGCCATGGAAGGCGATCAGCTTCCTTCAAAGCAGGGAGT
>CAZVWR010000057.1:0-20240 GCA_964630905.1 uncultured Spirochaetales bacterium
ATCCTACGATCGGACTGATTTTATGCAAACATCGAAATAAACTGGATGTGGAATATGCATTAAGAGACATAAATAAGCCGATAGGTGTTTCAGAGTACAAACTTCTGCAATCAATACCGGATGAACTTAAATCAAGTTTTCCGACAGTGGAGCAATTGAAAAAGGAGCTGTTGAAAATCAAGAAAAATACATAATCATCATGACCCCATTTTTACATGTTTTTCTGATTTTCAGCCATATGATCATTTAGATGACCGGAATATCCAACTGCTCAAGAACTGTATTGACCGGTTCGACATAGACTTTGTTTTCATCAAGAAAATCAAGGAGTTCTGTGAAATCGGCAAGTGGTGTGCGGTACTCATTTTCTGCGTCAGGTTCACCGAGGTCGTGAAAAAGGAATACTGCCCAGAGGTTATTTTCAATTGCAGTTTGTGCAAAAACTTTCATTTCTTCAAGGGTCGTTAAATTTGTTACGGGAAATATTTTTATGCCGAATCTATTCATTGTTCCGTCATTAAGTCCATGAAAGCTGTTCCTTGCATATTTGAAATATTTTCTTGCCATGGATACAACCCTTTCATCGTGATCGCCATAAGGAAATGCAATGCCGTTAACCTCAATTCCGAGTTCATCAAACCATTCGATCCCTTTTTCAAAATCTGCATCGATCTCATCTGTTGTCAATGTTGAAAGAAAGTCGTGGCTGAAGCTATGAAAACCTATTTCGTGACCTGAATTGTAAAGTTCGATTATTTTCTCTTCATCTGCATAATCAAGGTTGCCGGAAGTTATAAAATCATGTGTCACAAAAAATGTTCCGTGCTGAGTTCTGTAAATGAGTTCGTTTGCACCGGCAGTGGCGGCACTTGACCAGATGTCATCAAAAACCATGCTGAAATAGGGTCTGTCAAACTTTACAGGCTCGATCTTTCTCAGTGCCGGAGAACATATCCTGAACTTTCCAGTTTCACTCACTGTCCTGAGCATGGTGTATTCGCAGTCGTTTTCTGCATAAAACCTGACACTTGACCTTTCCATGTCGGGAGATCTGTCCGTTTGAGAGATGCTGAAAAATGAATCATCTCCGCATCTTAAAATAAATTCACTTTTTCCGTCAAATGATGAAATGTCGCTGTACTCATACCACCCTTTTTCAAGTTTTACCGGGGCAAAATGAAAGCCGGCCGCACCATCTGAAACTTCTGAAACCGTAACTGTCTGAATCGCACAGTCACCTTTTTCAGTTGAAAAACCAGCAGTCAGTTCTCCCCACTTAAAATTTGCAAACGCCTGATCTTTCAAAATATTTTCAAACTTAACAGGATCAATGGAAAATGAATCAAAAAATTCTTTTACAATGAAATATGATGTTTTTTCCCTTTCGTGATATTCAGGCACTACTTCCCACGGCTCCCAGAGATACCGTTCTGTAACCGTCAATTCATCATTTATTGCTATAACTGCCCGTATTCCCTCAGTAGTTGCAACTTCTCTATCGGGTGTTTCACGGTCATCATCCATTACCGAAAGAGTTGACGGGTCGGTAAAATTAAGCAGTGTCCATGGAATCCTTATGGTCAGAGTTTTACCGTCAAATATAACAAGGTCGTGAGGAGATGCATTTTCTATTTTGCCTTCAAATGTTCTGAATTTCCCGATCTCATGATCAACATTCGGGAAAAGATATGTGTTATCGTCGCTTCCATGCTCACCGCTGTTAATCCATTTTACCATTTTCCATGGAGCACCGTCGGTCGGAATCGAGCGGTAAAGCTGTTCATCTGCTGAAATGTAATGCCATATTCCGTAAGTGTTATAAGCTTCAGTGACAAAAAGGGTTGATGAAAAAGTGTCGATCTCAAGAGCGAACTCTGACCTTACATCTGTTTTCGTGCCGTGGGGAAGTATCGATTCACCGGCATTGTCCTTATAGGTGTCAAACCCGATCTGAAATTTTACAAAGTCTTTTAATTTTTCATTTGCCGACAATTTAAGATAAAAATATTTGAGATCGTGTGCCGCTTCAACTTTATTTATCAGTGTTCCGCCCGTTGCAACTGTTTTAAACTCCGGCAGATCAGTCTCAAAAGCAATAAGTCCGAAATTCTGCTCAGCTGCTGTGATATTATGCCAGAGAGCCCTTCTGTCATAAGGAAAATCAAGCTCATCAGTGATCCATGTCCTTTTCCACCATTCATCAATCCAGGCAAAATACATTCCTCCGGCACAACCGGTGTCGCGAATTGTTTCAAACATCCTTTTTATGTATTCGCCCTGAGTTTCCTCGTTGTGCCCGCCGTGATGCATTCCGCTTACTGAAAAGTGGGCATTCCCGATACTTGACGGAACTCCGAATTCAGCGACCAGAAGCGGTTTTTTTCCGTAGTAATTCTTAAGTTCAGTCAGATATCCGGTGTAGTTATTTATTCCGTAACTGTCTGTATAACTTAAATAACTTGGCTCGCTGTTCATAAAGTTAGGATAATATGGATAAGCGTGATAACTTGCAAAATATCCCGGCTCGAACTTTGAATCATCAATGTTCACCAGATCAATTGTGTTCGTATCTTCAAATGATAATGACCCTTCCGTTCTGTGTTTAAGGGGGTCAAGGGTCGGCCAGCTTGACATGCTCAGCGGTCTTTTCACTCCGTATTTTTCAAATTCGTAACCGGCCAGTATGTCCAATCTTTCTGTAAACCATGCTTCAGCCGGATCGCAGTTTGATATCTTGAAAAATTCTCCTGAAAATGAATTGACTTTATCGTTATGAAAATTTGTTGACGCAACTTCAAAAGGGGAAACTTCGCGACCGATTATCCAGCCGGCAATCCAGTTTGAGATGTCAGTTTCATAAACTCCGTAAGCCCTGCCGTATCTGTGTCCGATATCAGCATTTCCGTGAACGACATCAATGGCTTCCTTTATTCCTGAATCAAAATGGTCAGAGATGGTGAACAGATCGCCGTTTTCAATGTCTTCCTCATCAAGCCAGATGCCGTGAAAAAGATAAAGCGGATCATCGGAATTTGCCTTGTTGAATTCGTCCAGTGCTTCATAAAATCTCGGAAAGTGAATTGTATATGTCCTTAGCGAATTAAATCCGATATCTTTCATCTGTGCAAACCAGCGGAGATAATCCTCTTTTGTCGCCGCAAGCTCTCCTGCCATTGTCCCGGGAACACCGACTCCGAGATTTACCCCGGCAACGAACATTTTTTCCTGTTTTTCACCGTTTTTATAAAAAAATCCGTCATTTACAACAAAAGGCATTGCTTTAGGCTTTATTTTGTCATCAACAGTCTCTTTTTTTTCAGTACAGCTTGAAAAGAAAAGTAAAAGAATTGTTATCAAAACGGTCTGCTTAAACATTCTTCTGCTCCTTATCAAAACCCTTTCTTTCCATTTTTCCCCATTTCTTGTTTTTGGCAAAAAACGAGAAAATTCCCTGAATTCTCCAGATCACGGTAAGCGGTCTGAAGAAAAAAGTTTCAAGGAATGAAAATACGAAAAGTTTAATAAGATCCCTGAACCGGGTGTATTTTCTGAAAGATATCTCTTCAAGCAGAATTGAAAAAAGTGATATAAAACTTCCAAGCAGAAATGCCATAATGAAATATGCAATGAAGAACGGAGTATTTAGCGTGCCGCTAATAATGTAATATGCAACCAGAATATATCCTAAGAACTCAATGACAGGTCCGAGAAGTTCAAAAAAGAAAAAATAGGGATACATAAAAAGGCCTAAAACACCGTATTTGGGATTGAAAAACATCACCTTGTGTCTAAAGAGAGTGTCCATCATTCCGCGATGCCAACGGTTCCTCTGTCTGCCAAGAGTTGAAAGCTTTTCAGGAACCTCAGTCCAGCAGACAGGGTCAGGAACAAAAGTTATTATCCGCTCCAACCCCTTTTCCTTATAATGCCGGTGCATTCTTACAACAAGTTCCATATCTTCACCGACTGTATCGGTCTGATATCCGCCCGCCTCTTTCAGTGCCGCTTTTGAAAATACCCCGAAAGCTCCTGAAATGATGAAAAGCCCGTTTATCTGATCCCAGCCGAGCCGCCCCATAAGAAATGCCCGAAGATATTCAACTACTTGAAAACCTGCAAGAATTGATGTGGGAAATCTCACTTCCTTTATCCTTGCATGTTCAATTTCGCAATTGTTGGCAACTCTTATTATTCCGCCTGTTGCGATGACGCGACTGTCCTTTGCAAAAGGTTTTGAGATGATCAGAAGAGCGTTTCTGTCAAGTATTGAATCTGAATCAATGTTGCAGACAAGAGGATATCTGCTCATGTGAACACCGGTGTTGAGAGCCGATGCCTTTCCTCCGGTTTTCTTATTAATTACCATAAGTTTGTCGGTTTTTGATGTCCACACAGATATAAGCTCATCCCTTTTTTCCATATATTCCCTGCTGAGTTCGATCTCAACCATGGCAAAATGGTCTTTCAGGACATCAAAAGTTTTGTCGGTTGAGCCGTCGTTTATCACGATCACTTCAAATTCAGGGTAGTTGAGTGAAAGAACCGACTCAACCGACTCAGTAATGGATTTTTCCTCATTATAAGCAGGGATGAGAACAGAAACCGGCTTATAAAGTCCTTTGTAGAAGATAGTTTCAAAGTCGTCACTCCTTGTCGAAGCGATATAGTTTCTGATCTTAAAAAAAGCAAGCACAGAAAGGATGAAATATGTAAAACTTATGATGAGAAAATATACTAATATAAGGTATTCAAACGCCTTGAGAAAGTTAATTATTATCATTTTTCACCGCCTTTACTCCAATGTATCCTGACTCGGCAAGCGCAAGCTCACAGGCATCAGCCCCCTGACATTTCAGAAGTTCGTTAATTCCTGCATCCCCCATTCTTGTTAATGATTTCGCCGCGGCATAACGGACAAACCAGTTGCTGTTCTTAAGCTCACCTGCTATCAGATCAATATGCTCTGTGGAAGCGATCTTTAAGAAACTTTTAAATGTAACTGTCTGGAAAACAGGTTCTGTCTCTTCTTTGAATTTCTGATGAAAACTCAGGGCAAATTCATTGAATCCAAGATCTGAAAGAGCTTTCATGCTCCTTATCTGCTCTTCAGCATTCCCTTTTTCATACAGCTCTTTAAGGATAGGGAGAGCATCTTTTATTTTAAGAACTCCCGCTACTTCTATCATGAAAAACACCGATTCCATATCGTGGCTCAGTTCTTTGAAGATTTTTTCATAGTTCTTGCTGATGAACCCTTCCATCTTTTTTGCAACGGAAAGCTTGATGTTCATGGTCATGATGTCTTCGCGATTCATTGCAGTAATAACCGACAGAGCGTAGTCGTTCGGCCAGGTTGAGGAAAGAAGGGATACCGCATAAAAAAGCTCAATGTCATGACGGGTTTCAAGAATTCTTATAAGCTGATCTTTTGTATTTTCAGGAACGGGTTGTCCGCTTGCAGAAAAAAAAGCCATTCCAATCATCCTTTTTTCTTTTTTCCCGCTGTTTATAAAATCTGCCATTGCCTGCTGGATCTTGAGTTGAGTACAGATGTCTTTAAGTTTTTCAACCACTTCACCTTTAAAAGTGATGAAATATCTTATCGCCCAAGTAGCAAAAAGTTCATAATCTTCAATAGGTTTGTAAAATCCTGTTTTTCCGTCAAAGATCGAAAGGAAACAGGTGTCCCACTCCATGAATTGAAGCTTTTTCCTTTTAGCCGAAACTTTTGCGGCAATGTTGATTATGATGATATAACATATTGAAAAAACAAGGAAAAGCACGAGAATTGTGTTTATGATCAAAATGATCTGATAGTCTTTAAAAATCATATCTGACCCCGAAAAGTATTTCGTTGCGGTGATCGTTCATGTTCGTGATCGTATGCTGATACATCAATGAAAAATAGAACGGGCAGAACGCTTTTATCAAAACTCTGCCGAAAAAATTTCTCACATTGACCCCTGTTGAAGAAAATGATGATGCAAATTCATCTCCAAGAGAAAATCCCAAAGTCGCCAGAAGATATTTTTCGTTGTCATAACTTAAATAACCCATGTGGGCATGGACAAGTTCGTTGTCTCTGTTTATAACGAGAAATGCCTTGTATCCTGCAAAAACGCCTTTGGGAAAATAATATTCCACTCCGGGGGTCAGCATGTTAATATAAACATATTCCTTAATGTTTTCATCCACTTCCTTGTTGCCAAAATCAAAAAAGCTGTATCCGAACGAAAAGACAAGCTGTTTGTGCCACCAGAAATTCTGAACAACTTCGGCCAATGTTCTTGTTCTTGCAAGAAAATCATTTTGCGGAACATAGTAAAAATCAAATACTAAAGTTGTCAGTTCAAGGGGCTTTATTTTTGTCCCGATCCCTGCAAGGTCATCCCTTTGACCCCATCTTGAAAAACCTTCGTGATACAAAGAGAGGTCAAACTTGTCTGAATGGATGTACTTTGCTTTCTGGTAATCGTAAAGCCAGTTGGAGCTGTTTGAAACATGTGTCCAGCTGAAAGCCCCCTCAAGTGAAAATCTCTTTTTTCCTTCATCCCTGCATTGAGCTGAAATAGCTGAAAAAGAAAAAAGAAAAACAGCGATTCTCTCACGATCTCTTTTTCGGTGACTATTGCAATATTCCTTTTCATATTTCCTCCCCAGAATTCAGATTCCATTATCCATATTTAATTGATTTTTTCCATAAAAGATTTATATATCGCTGTAATTATTGTTTGAATGGTGCAAAATGATCTGGATACAAATTTTAATTCCGATTTTTCTGATGGTTATTCTTCTTGCAAAAAAAGTGCGTCTTGAAGCGGTTCTTCCTGCAGGAGCTCTCTGTATGGCTCTTATTTCAGGAGTAGATTTGTTGAAAATAGGGTCTGAGTGGTTGAATTCTTTTTTAAATCCGAGATCAAGAGACCTTTTCATCATTATCATTTCCGTAATGCTTCTTGGTGAACTGATGGAAAAGGGGAAAATGTTCGGCAGAATGTCGGCGATCTTTCTAAAAATTTTTAAAGATAACAGGTTTGCCGCCGCCGCAAGTGCGGCTTTCATCGGTTTTCTGCCTATGCCTGGAGGGTCACTCATTTCCGCCCCTTTTGTGGACAAGCTTCTTCCCGGGTACGAACAGAAAGAGAAAATGGCTGTAAATTACTGGTACAGGCACATCTGGGAATATTTTTTTCCCCTTTATGCCGGACTTGCATGGATAATCACAGTGATGAAGGTTCCTGCAACGGACCTTTTCATTTATCAGGGTGCGATGACAGTTGTTATGTTTCTGGCGGGGCTTCCTCTTCTGCTTAAACACAGAAAACAGGAGATAACAGAGCTTGCGACTGCTGAAAACCCTCTGAAACTGCTTGTAATTTCTTGGCCAATACTTCTTGCGGTGGGACTTTCGATAATTTTTTCGCTCGATCTGCCGTGGGCAGTTCTCATTTCCCTTTCTGCATTTATAGTGAAGGAAAGATCTCTTGCTGTGCACATAAAACCGTTTCTGATGAAAAAAAGGACTGTTTATGTTATTTTTCTTGTGACCGGAATGGTATTCTTTGATTCAATAGTGAGAAGTTCGGGTGTCGCAACAGGTGTTTATGAAGCACTTAAAGGTTCAAATCCTGCGATATTTGTATTTCTCGTTCCGCTCATCTGCGGTTTTCTGACAGGGATAACAATCGGATTTGTTTCGATATCTTTTCCTGTTATTTATCCGTTTCTTGTAGTGAATGGTGTCGTTGACATGAACTATCTGCTTCTTGGTTTCATCGGCGGATTCATGGGCGTAATGCTTTCACCGATGCACCTTTGTCTTATTGTTACGACAGATTTTTTCAAGACGACACTGAAAGAGGTTTATCCATATATCATTAAGGCAGGAGCGATCACTATTGCAGGCGGATTTATCTATTATTTTATTTTGACGGTCATCTTATCTGGAGGAGCATGATAAATCTTAAGATCTTTGCAGTATTTATCGTTGTTGTTTTTATCTTTATCTCGTGCAAAAGCACCAGTAAGGAAAATGATGCAGAAGTGATAAATGATGCCGACTTAATACAGACAGACGAAAATGGCACACAAGACCTTGATAATTTGTCTGATAATGACAGCGTTATCATTGATATTGATGAAAATTCAGAGATCACAGATGAATTTATTGAAAATGAAAATGACGATGAAGCTGAGCCGGTTGACGAAGATGAATTTATAGCAGAATGTGTTGACGGCACGAAGGAATATGCTGACTGCGAAACAACTGGCAAACAGATGAGAAACTGTGTTGACGGATCGTGGAGCGGATTTGGAGAATGCATTGATATAAATGCAGAAGTTGTTGATATTGCAGATAATTCAGACTGTGCCAATGTTTACTGGGCAGACAGAGGTGATGCGCCTGCGGCATATATTAAAGGAATGGGGCTTACATTTGCCGGTGCGGTCTGCAATATTACAAGGTCTGATGTTGCAATAGTTTCGCAGGCAAAAACTGATGATCTTCTTCACGATGCCCTTGCGTGGTATGATGATGCAGACATTTTTTCAAATCTTGGAATGTCAAATGACACTGCCGGGGTCGATACGCTCCGCCATGCCTACACTTTGCTCATCGGTCTTGGAATGAGGGAAAGTTCCGGTGAGCACTGCTGCGGAAGAGACACTTCGGCATCGAACACAACTGCTGATACGGCTGAAGCCGGACTTTTTCAGACAAGTTATAACTCCCATGTTTTCAGTACTGAACTTGATACACTCTATTCATACTGGAAAGATGTCAAAACGCTCACTCCGGAAAAATGTCTGCTGGAAATTTTTTCTCAAGGCGTTACATGCAGTGAATCGGACTGGGAGAATTTCGGTGTGGGTGAAGGAGTGATCTTTCAGGCACTTGAAAAGGAATGTCCCATCTTTGCCGCGGAATATGCTGCAGTAATGCTGAGAGTGAGCGGAGGGAGCAAAGGCCACTACGGTCCGCTTAGAAGGCATGAAGCGGAAGTCAGGACCGAGTGCGACACAATGCTAGGCGAAATACAGCAGTTAATGATAGACAATTCCGATTTCTGCCAGTTTCTGGTGAATTACTGAAATAAATTTGCCCCCGGTCCTCCAACCCGGGCTAAGCAAGCACCGTCCTCCAGACGGTCAAATTTAAAATAGCGGGCTGAAAGTCCGCGCTATCTTAGCCCACGCCCAAAGCTGGGGAGGCAAGTGTTTTATTTTTGACAAAAAGAGGGACGGAATGTACTATTATCCATTGCTTTTTAGAGGCTCAAACCCTAAAAAAGAAAGGTAAAGAGATGGAACTTTCCGGATTTATGGCAATTCTTGTTATTGTTGAGATTTTATTATTTTTTATATGGCTGATGAAAAAAGTTCTGTATTTGGAGCCCGGCTCGATTTTTGATGCGGCGATGGAATTCAGGTATGACCTGATCGAGCAATACCTTGAGGCAGGTGGGGATATAAATCTGACAAACCGATACGGGATGACTTTCCTTATGATAGCTTGTGACAAAGGCGCTTCAGAAAGAAAGGATTTCAGATACACCATCTGGAATGATGGTTCTTCTGATGATGTGCTTGAACTAATGGATTATCTTATCAAAAAAGGATGTGATATTAATAAAAAAGATGTTGACGGTAACACTGCCGTATTCTTTGCAGCCGGCGAAAAAGAGAGACTTGAAATGCTGCTTGATAAAGGTGCCGATATAAATTATTTAAACAACAAAGGCGAGACGGCTCTGATGCAGGCGGCGAAAATTAACAGTCTGTGGAAAACAGAAGCTCTTCTTAAAGCCGGAGCAGATCCTTTTGTCAAAGACGGGAAAGGAAAGACCGCATTTGACCTTGCAACAGAAAAAGACAACACATACATAGCTGAAATAATTCAAGAATATACAAACAGAGGTTCATAAATGTCCACCTCCCCTGAATTTATAACATATATTCTTGAAAACATTGAGGATGCTGGAGCAATAACTTTCAAAAAGATGTTTGGTGAATATGCGGTTTACTGTGACGGGAAGGTGATCGCTCTTGTTTGTGACAATCAGTTTTTTCTTAAGCCGACTGAAAAGGGAAGGAAATTCATCGGTGATGTTGTTGAGTCGCCGCCTTATAATGGTGCGAAAAACTATTTTCTGATCGAAGATGGTATTGATGACCGCAAATGGTTCAGTAAGCTGATTCAGATAACTGCTGCGGAAGTTCCCGAGCCTAAGCCTAAAAAGAAAAAAGTAAAATGATCTTACACCCGGCCTCTAAGCAAGCACCGTCCTACAGACGGTCAAATTTAAAATAGCGGGCTGAAAGTCCGCGCTATCTTAGCCCACGCTCAAAGGGCTGGGGAGACGTTCACATCATTCTTATCACAAGACTTCCGAATGTTTTTGCGATGAAGGTTTTATACCATGGGACGGATGCTTCGACATAATAGTTTTTGTTGAGAAGCAACTGATAAAAATCATAATCGGCGGAAAGATCTTCTCTTGACTGCGAAAATACTGCTTTCTGCACTTCAAACTGGATGACAGAGCCTAATGACGGATTCAAAACACCTTTGTCTTCAAGCTTTTTCATGAATTTTTCAGTCGCTTTTCTTATTGTCGCATCATTTTTCGCCTTGAGTTCAGGCGGAAAGTTTTTCACCGGCGGAGTTGCAAGACCAAGCTCTGTAACCGACCTCATTCCCCACACTCCCGCGATGTCTTTCATATATTTCAAAACCTGCTTAAGCCCGTAACCGCCGACAGTTGAAACGATCATCGCATGCTGTTTGAACAGTTCCGGCCTGTGGCAGATCGAAGAAAGACGGTCAATGAAATTTTTCATGTTAGGTGTGACATTTATCACATAAACAGGTGATGCAAATATCACTCCGTCGGAACCCTTTATCTTTTGAATTATTGCAGGAATGTCATCTTTCAAAGGACAGAGCTCGATCCCTTTCGCCAGACAGTTGAAACACCCGACACACATCCTCACATCGGCATCCATCAGCATCACATACTCAAACTCCAGATCTTTCACATGCTCTCTCATCACACTCTCAACCGCCCTCACCGTCGCAAGAGTATTACCTTTCCGCTGACTCCCGATTATCGCTGTTATTTTCATGTTGCCCTCCCGCAAAAAGTCAGTTGCATTCTGACAGTGAACCAGGTTTTTTTCAAGGAAAATGTACTCTGTAGGGGTTGACCCGCGTGTCAACCCGTGTTTGTCGTGAGATTTTATTCAGATTTGTTTTTTGTAGCCATTTCATAGATTCTTTCAGGGGCGATGTCGATTCCTCCAGGCCACGCAAGAACATTAAAGTCAGGATCAATATAAAACTGTTTAAAGAATTCGATTTCTTTGAATTTCTCAAAAACCCCTTTTCTGGAGGGATAGTTTTCAAAATCAACTATTCCGCTTTTCTTATCTTGGAAAAACAATTTTATTTTATAACCACCTAAATAGATTGCTTTTTTTATATCGAAGTGCATGTGATTAACCTCACTTTAAAGGATTAATTTTAAAAAGAGGTTCCTGTGCAAGGAGTTTTTCCCAAGCTTTCTCAAGTTCTTCTTTATGCAACATTGCCCATTCAATAACCAGTCCCAAAGCTCTGGGGGGAAATTTACCTGAAAGAACAGCAAAATTATCAAGTCTTATTGCAACCTTGTGTTTTCCATAAACAGCATGGAAATGAGGGGGATTGTGCTCGTCGTAAAACATTGCGATAACAATCCCGTAAAATCTGCTAATTTCAGGCATTTTATCCTCCTTAAAAAACCTTTTTCATTATATGGGTTTAAGAGATTTTGTCAATTGACAGAAAAGCCCTGAAGCTGAGGCTACTTTATTTTTGACAAAAAGAGGGGCGGAGTCTATTATTTTGGGAAGATTTAGGATGCGGGAATTATTAGTGTCATAACAGGTGAAGCGATGATCACGATCACAAATAATCAGGGCAGAAAGATTTCAATTCCAATGTCCGAGCTTGAATTCACTGCGATGCGGTCAGAGGGTCCGGGCGGTCAGCATGTCAATAAAACAAGTAGCGCCGTTCAGCTTCGATTTAACATTGCCGCTTCTTCGCTTCCTGAATTTGTGAAGGCTAAACTTATGGTTCTGAACGATCACAGGATAACATCTCACGGTGAAGTGATCATAAAAGTTACTGAAGATCGCTCACAGATCCAAAACAGGGAAACCGCAATTGAAAGGTTTAGGGAGCTCATTATCAAGGCGGCATTCGTTCCCAAAAGGAGAAAGCCGACCAAACCGACAAAAAGCTCGATCGAGAAAAGACTGAACTCAAAAAAGATTAGAAGCGAAGTTAAGAAAATGCGCAGTTTCAAAGAACTATAAATTGACAAAAATCGGGCTGTACAGTATTATTTTCCGCGTGTTCTTCCACTTGTTCAGGAGTTTCACATGAATGAAAAGATCTACCGGCTTCCAAATGACGAAAGAGATTACAGTTTTGAAGAAATCGCAGCTCTCATTCTTGACGGCAGACTGGTAAAAAGGTCGCATATCTGGGAAAAATCAATGACAGACTGGGTGCGTCTCGGTGCTTGTCAGGATTTTACAGAAATATTTAAGGAATACGACCTTATGGCAGAAGAAAAGGTCAAGCAGGTTCTCGGTACGGACGATGAAACTCAGAAAAAACGCGAATTAAAGCAGATGATGGAGGATGTGGGAAGCGAAGAGCAGAACATCGAAGTTAAAAAAGAGAACCATTTCAAATGGGTGATCATTGCGTTATTAATAATTGCGGCTCCCGTTGTTTTTTTCAGGGGCTATCAGCTTTTTGTTCAGAAAAATATTGAAGAGTCGGAACCTGAATTGAAGATAGATGATATAAACATAGAAGACATCAGATTCGGCTCAGGTGTCATGAAAATAGATGATATCAAAGGGATAACAGTTAAAAAAGTGGCAAAAAAGGAAGAAGATCTCATTCTGAAGGAGCTTCTTCTTGAAATAAAGAAAGAAAATGAGGCTATCGAAAGTCAGGAGGCTCAAGCCGAATCAGAAAAACCAAAGGAAAAAAAGAATGCCGGACTTTTTGATACTGTCACTGATGAAGAACTTGATGCATTCAGAAATTCTTTCATGAAAAAAGTGGGATCAAAAACTGTCGGATCAAAAGTCAAAACCGAAAGCAGTTTCGCTTCGGGAGGCGAAGAACTTACACAGAAACAGATAAATGAAGTCGTAAAAAACAACTACTCTTCAATAAAATACTGCTACGACAAGGCTCTTAAAAGTAATGAAGGGATCGGTGGGAAAATGGAGATCACTCTTCATATCATCGGAAGCGGTCAGGTGGCAAAAGTCATCAATGAAACTCCGAAGTTCAAGGGGACTGAAATGGACAGATGTATAACAGAGCAGATAAAGAAAAAATGGAAATTTCCCCCATTCAATGGAACTCTTTCGACAGTTACAATACCATTTCTCCTTGCAGCTCAGTGAGCAATCGTCATGGTCAAGAAAAAATCATCTTTCATTTGCACTAACTGTTCCTATTCAGCTCCCAAATGGCTTGGAAGATGCCCTGAATGCGGCGAGTGGAATACCCTTGAAGAAAAGGATGAAACAGTAATTCCTAAAGATAACCACAGACTTTTTCTCTCTTCACCTGAAGCTGTTTTCAGTCATATAAACAATGTGACCACAACTGACAGCGAAAGGATAAATTCCGGATATAAAGAGCTTGACAGAATTCTCGGCGGAGGGATAGTAAAAGGAAGCTACAACCTTATTTCAGGTCATCCCGGTGTCGGAAAATCGACTTTGATGCTTCAGGCGGCGCTTGAGATCTCAAGATCGTGCAGAGTGCTTTATCTTTCTGCAGAAGAGTCGGTCTCGCAAGTCAAAATAAGATTTGAGCGACTTGCAGGGAAAAAAGGGTGCGGAGAACTTTATCTTTCAAACGAAAACAACCTCGATAAGCTCAGAGCCAAAGTGGAAGATGAGCATTTCGACTTTCTTTTCTGTGACTCGATCCAGTCTGTCTATTCGCCCTCTGTCCCCGGAATTCCGGGATCTGTCAGTCAGATAAAGGAGTGTGCGGTAAAGCTTCTTGAAACCGCAAAAAGGAAGAACATAACGGTTTTTGTAATAGGTCATGTCACGAAGAGCGGAGCAATTGCAGGACCGATGCTTCTTGAACATATGGTTGATTCAGTCCTTCTTTTTGAAGGTGATCCTTCTCTTGGATACAGAGTTCTGCGGTGTTCAAAGAACCGTTTCGGACCAACTGATGAGATAGGGATTTTCACAATGACTTCGGCGGGACTTAGCGAAGTTGAAAATCCAAGCCAGTTCTTTCTTTCCGACGGGATGGGCTCGATATCAGGATCGGCACTTGCCTTGATACTTGAAGGGTCAAGACCTTTTCTTATTGAGGTTCAGTCACTTGCAACAAGTTCAAATCTGCCACAGCCAAGAAGAGTTGTGACGGGTATTGATGCAGGACGGCTTGCAATGATAACGGCAGTACTTGAAAAAAGATGTGATATCTATTTTTCCAATTTTGACCTTTTTGTTAATGTTGTCGGAGGCTTGAAACTTAAAACACCTGCTGTCGATCTTCCTGTTGCAGCTTCATTGTTAAGTTCTATTTTTAATATAGCTCTCCCGATGAATACAGCTTTTGTAGGCGAGCTCGGACTCGGTGGAGAGATAAGGGAGGTTCCCGGACTTGAAATAATGCTCAAAGAGGGTTCAAGACTTGGGTTAAAAAGGATATATGCACCTGAAAGCAGGACAAAAATTAAGAAAAGTGAAGGAACGGACATAATCAGAATTAAGTCGGTTTACAACATTATCGAGCATATCAGGTCAATGAACATTTTTGACTCTTAATAATTGGAAATATTTGTAATGATGAAACTTGTTGATCAGTTAAAGTCAGAGATAACTGAAGAGGCCAGAAAAAAAATTCAGGATTACGGAAAAGGGATCAGCGGATATGGCAATATCATTGGCGAAGATTCTCTTTTAAGGCTTTTTGAGTTCATTTCAAGAGGTAAGTTTATCCGGGGAATACTTGCTGTTTCTTCATACAGAGCTCTCGGTGGAAATGATAAGGAAAAAATGTTATCTGTTGCAGTTGCGATCGAGTTGCTTCATGCCGGTTTTCTGATGCACGATGATGTCATGGATGGTGACATTCTGAGAAGGGGAGCGCCATCGGTACATATTGCATACAGGGACATTTTTGCTCAGAAAGGTCTTTTAACTCCGGAAAAGAACGGAGAATCTTTTGCTGTATGTCTGGGTAACATCGCATACTTCATTGCTTTTGATCTTATTGCAGGATCGGGGTTTGATGCACAGACTTCAAACCGTCTGATTAGAACTTTCAACCGCGAAGCAGTCATTACCGGTCTGGGTCAGATGAATGACATTTATACCGGCGCAATGAATGATTTTCCTGATGAATCTAAGATACTTGATACTTACAGGATGAAAACCGCAAGATATACATTTTCGCTGCCGCTTATAATGGGAGCTGTCTGCGCCGGACTTCCTGACGGATTGATAGAAAAGATAGTTGAACCGGCTGAAGGGATCGGACTTGTTTTTCAGATGAGAGACGATGAACTTAACATCCTGGAAGATCCGGAAGGGACAGGAAAATCGGCAGGAAGCGATATTACAGAGGGGAAGAAAACTCTTATAATATCGATGCTTCTTAAAAATCTCAAAGGTGATGAAAAGAAAAATATCCGGACGCTTTTTGCAAAAAGGGAACTCACTTTGCAGGAACTTCAATATGTCAGACAAGCCCTTGCAGATTCAGGAACCATAGACGAACACCGTAAAATGATATCGGAACTATCGGCATCAACTCAAAAAACAATAGAAGCCCTTGATATTAATGATGAATATAAAAATATTCTCCGATATATTTTAAAGATATCAGTGGAAAGAAAATTCTGAACTAGCTCCTTTTTTCCATCCAGTTAAGGATCTCTTTAAAAAGCTCATCTCTAACCGGTTCATTATGAAGTTCATGCCGATATCCTTCGTAAAGTTTGATAGTTACATCAATAAGTCCGGCTTTTATATAATCTTTATAAGTCTGAGTCACTTTTCTGCCGAAATCTCCGACAGGGTCCATGCTTCCTGAAAAAATGAAAACGGGCAGTTTTTTTGGAATTTTTGCAATGTTTTCAGGTTTTTCCATTTCAAGCATCATAGTCACAAGATCTTTATAAAATGAGTAGGTGTTTACATTTCCGCACATCGGGTCAGCTAAAAATTTTTCAGAAACCGAAGAATCGGTGCTCAGCCACTCAAAGCCTGTTTTTCCGGGTTTAAATGCTTTGTTGAGATCAGCATTTCCGATCCTGTGGACAAGCGGCAGTTTGGTGTCGGGCTTAACAAAGGGGGCAAGAACTTTCAAGGTTGTCAGATTCACGATCTTATTTTTAAGCGGCAGTCCGCCTGTTCCCATGAGAAGAAGTCCGTCTATTTCGTTTCCGTGTTCAAAAACGAAGTTTCTTGAAATGAATGATCCCATGCTGTGACCGAACAGGAACACTTTTTTACCGGGAAACTCTTTTTTGATGAGTTTTGTGAGTGTGTAGTTGTCTTCAATGACTTTTAAATATCCATTCTCGTTGTCAAAATGGCCGAAGTTGCCGTTTTTGGCTGTCAGTCCGTGACCTCTGTGGTCTTCACCGAATACTGCATATCCGTTATTCGCAAGAAATTCAGCAGTTTTGGCATGTCTTTCAATGTATTCGTTCATTCCGTGAACTATCTGAACGACTGCCTTAACTTCACCCTCAGGGATCCATTTTGCCCCACTGATCTCAGCTCCGTCATGAGTAGTGAATATAAACCTTTTCATCATTTTTCCTCCTCCCGGGACATTGATTCCGTTGAGATTATCGTTTCAAAAATATCCGCCGTATCAGTCAGTTCTATCTGCTTTAAAACCTTGTTTTTGTTAACAAGTATTGTTTTTGTCATTGGGACTTCCTCACTTAAATGAACTTCTGATTAAGCAGTTTATTCCGACGCAGGGTTTTTTCAATAAAATGAAGGTTGTTTCTTGGAAATCTTAAAGAGGAAAATCCTTTAACTTTTTGAGGGTGAAACAGGTTTTGTACAGTCTACAACAACAACCTCGGTTCTTTTATCTTTTTTATTTACATTTAAGTATGTTTCCAGTTCATTTATGTTGTTAAAATTAGGAGGATAAGTAAATGTGTCGTTTTTAAACCAAAAAACTAAATATATTCCATAATTACAGTTCTCACCATTAACATATCTTGGAAGCTGAACATTTAATCCATGATCCAAATTTGCAGAGTGTGCCAACTTCATTTCAATACAAATCTTTAAAAGTTTTTTATCTGCACTGGTATAGCTTACAAAAAAATCAACAGCTCCGTTAGCACAAACGACTTCTCTTGATATATTTATTCCTGAAAACTCAAAAATAGTTTTTAGATGTGAATAAATATACGGTTGACACTCTTTTTCTGATTTTGGTCTATCATTATTCCAAAAATATATATAACCCCCATTTTTTTCTATACTTTCTTTAATTAAATGATTGATTGATTTAACAACCCTGTCTTTAAGGCTTTTTTCAGACAATATATTTTCGTTAATTAGTTTTTTCCATAAATCTATCCCAGATTCTTTTACATTGAATTCCTCCATTCTTTCAAGAAACCTTTTATTCGCAACTAAAGTAGAGTCAGGATTTGTCAACAAAAACAGCTCTTGAAATAAGATTTCTTTTTTATCGACATCAATTATCTGAAAAATAAAATTTGAGAACAAATTAATATCAATTTTTTTCTTATCAATTGAAACGATATTTGATAGTTCATCATAATTATCTATTAACTTATCAATAATATAGTCTTTATGTGGATAATATTCCCTTCCAATCCTGGCTGTTTCTTTGCTGAAATCAATATCTTTATAATCACCAGGAGTTAACTCTTTATCCAATAAAAGCAATCCATTAAATCTATATTCAACATGAGTGTATTCAATACAATTTTTATCTATATCGGAATAATAAATGAAACTTTTGTTAGACAATTTAAGACGGTATGCAGTCTCGAATAAGGGATCTTGCCAAAAAGAAGAAATCGGTAAGAAATAAATAGTTTCATCATTATTCTCTAAAACCGCTCTGTCTTCTTGGATCATTCTATATGGAATTGAAAAGCGTATGATTGATAATAAATTTTTATTTTTAACAGACTCCTTAGAGATGCTTCCTATTGCAAAACGAAAATTACTCAAATTGACACTATTTTCACAAGAAATTTGATCCTTTAAGAACTCGAACTCTTCTTTCTGCAAAAACTCTTCATTGTCCTCAAGTAAAAGATTCAATTCACTTTCAGAAATTAAATTAAAATTGCTACACAAAAGAACATAGTTATTCAACACAACAGATTTTTCCTCAGTTGTAATAGCTCCTAAAAGTAAATAGAAGAGATATTCTTTTAGCTGAAGCAATTGTCCCGATAAAACATAGTTGTGTGAAATTTTTGACAAATACTGATCTAGTAGCTCTTTCGCAACAGAAATATTATCAATAAAACAGTGTTTTGCCAAAGCATTCTTTAAAATATCATATCTTATCTCTATTGATTTGTTAACTTCAATTCCTTTAATAAAATAACTTTCACGAATTTGTTTAAGAAAGTTATTCTCAACATCCAACAACTGCAACTTAATCGGGTTAGGAACATTGCTGCTATTAAAAAATCTGTGACTAATTTTCAAGTAATTCTCAACTTCATCATTACTAATTTGTTCAGAATCCAAGAATTTTAATAAATTATAGAAAACATAGCTGCTGTCATCAATTAGATTAACGGTATTCTTCTCTTCACCATTTTCAAATGTTATTTCAATTCTATGTTTAACTTCAATACTAAAAATAAACTCTAAGGATTCAATATATTTTTTTAAAGCAGATATACAGTTGCTTTTTGCAATGCGATTCTCTTTCAGATTTCCAAGAACAAGTTCAATTTCTTTTAAATAGCCTCTATTTCTCTTTTTCACGATACCTTTATCCGTTCTCTTTCACCCGATACCTCTGCAACCTGCTGTTAGGTTTTTCGGGAATTGTATATTCAATAATTTCTTTTCTAAGCAGCTCCCGAATGACTTGATTCAGTCTTCCCGATATTTCTTTCTGCCCTAATTTATTAGATATTTCAGCTTTTGAGAACTCTCCTGATTTCAGAATTGATATAATTCTATGCTCAAGTGACTCTGGCTGTGACTCTGGCTGTGACTCTGGCTGTGACTGGTACTGGTCTGGTACTGAACTGGTACTGAACTGGTACTGTTTCTTCAGCGGTTCACCTTTTCGTTCCTTGAGCGTTTTCAATATTTCACCAAGCATAAAATCAATGAAGATGCCGGAGTCTGCTTTCTGAGTGCTTTTTTGTATTGCCTGATAATATTTCTGCTGGTTTGAAAAGACCATGTTTTCGACGGGGAGGTGTTCAAAGACGGGGTTTAATTTGCCGAGTATTAGTGACTGCCAGAGTCGTCCTATTCTTCCGTTGCCGTCAGAAAAAGGGTGAATGAATTCAAACTCATAATGGAACACACAGCTTTTTATGAGAAGGTGATCTTTTGAATTTTTCAGCCATTTGAAGAGGTCATCCATAAGAAACGGAACTTTGTCGGCAGGTGGTGCGAGATGGATCGGCACATTCCCCTGAAAAACACCGACTTCCCTTTTTCTGAAATGACCGGCATCATCAGCAAGTGCTTCCATCATGAGCCCATGAGCTTTAAGCATATCTTTAACTGAAAACGGATCGAGTATCGTATAGGCATTATATGTTTTGACGGCATTTTTTACTTCCTGAATTTCTCGTATCGGTGCGACAACATTTTTCCCTTCAATGATGTCAGTTATCAAACTTTCAGAAAGGGTGTTCCCTTCGATCGCAAGAGTTCCGCGAATCGTCTTTATCCGGTTTGCTTTCCTTAAGTGAAGCCCGTCAGCCTGCTCAAGACGGATTACAAACCTTTCAATAAGAGCAGAAATCTCCGCTATCATGTTTATCGTCGCTGCACTCACTTGAAACGGTGGTTGGTAGCTCATGTCACCTCAAATTCAAAAGTTGCATAAATATACTGTTTTAATGGAGATTAATCAATTTAAAACCACAGCCATCCCATAGATTGCTAAACCTAAGATATTCTGCTTAAAAATCTCTGTA
>CAZVWR010000058.1:0-19938 GCA_964630905.1 uncultured Spirochaetales bacterium
AGCAGAATCAGGCACTATGTACTCAAATGCCTCAATATGACTGCTGCGGATATCCGTGTGTGATGGAAAGTCTGAAACCGCTCAATAAAGAGCAGGTTGAAGAAATGTATACTTCAAACATCTCCATGCACGAATGTGATTTAAAAATAAATCCATGGGAGTGGGGGAACGATGGTACAATGGGTGTTGTTAAATCATGGAATATGAGTGATGGGAAGATAGGGTTTTATCTTTCTCCCGCAAAACCTTTAATAAAAGACTGGCCCGTCAAGTTGAAATATGTGTCCTATGATATTGAAACGAAACAATATAATTTCATAATTCCGGCGAGAGGTCAGGAGCAGGCATACTATAAAGGGAAGCGGATAGGTCTTACTGCTGATAAAAGGAGTCTTGATCTTAACAACAGTAATATTTTCATGGTATACATTAGCGATGATGAGAAGGTGGAGCTTATTTACAACAAGAAGGTAAAACAGCTTTCATACGAACCCGCTCTGAATGATAAATGGGCATTTGCCAACATAAGTGAGCCGGGCAGCAAAAAAATGTCTTATGCGAAAGTAGGGGAATGGAAATGGACATCTCTGGGTGAAGGATTGGGGTGGTTCCCTTCACTTGTCGGAGACAAACTTTCTTTCACGGATGATGATGTCAACGGCTGGATATGTGACCTGTCGAAGAATCCACAGAAGCTGTCCGACTGTCTTAAGTTCAATAAAGAAGGAGAGCAGACGGAATATCTTTATTTTGATAAAGAAAATGAAAACCGGTTTGCATATTACAGCACATTTGAAAGAAAGATAGTCCTTGCGGAAAAAGAGGATGATTCATACAAAAGAACTGATATTATAACTGAATTTACAGAGGCATCTTCAAAGAACGCATTTTCACTTCTTCCAAGAATGTTCAGAGGGAACATTCTGCTTTATGAAGAGGTGACAACAGATGGGAATGAATATGGCGGACTTCTTTGTTACTACAGGATAGATAAGAAGAAAAAATACTGCATGAAGAAAATGGACAATGATGAAACTTACAGTGACGGAACAACAAGATTCCCATACGGTTATGCTGAGTTCGAAGGCAAATGGCTATTATATCAGAAAAGGAGCTCAACACCTTTAATCCTCAGAGATATGGACTGCTACTGCAAAGAAGAAGGTGTCTGCCCGTTTGAACAACCATGAGCTTGTCGAATGGAGGAATGATTTTTCAGTAATACTCACAAGAACAATTTTCCCAATGGGCAAAGTTATTCCTCAATGATTTTAAGAAAGCCCTTTTTTGCCCCTTTACTATAACTTTTTTATTTATAAAATAGCTTCTGAAACAATTTTTTCCCGGGGGAATTCATGCCTTTTGTTCACCTTCATCTCCATACAATTTATTCGTTCTTAGACGGGCTTGTCAAGCCTGCGGAACTTCTTGACAACCTTAAAAAGCTCGGCATGAAAGCCGCCGCCATCACAGATCACGGCAATATGCACGGAGCGATAGATTTTTATACAACTTTCATGGGGAAGGCGGCAGCTCTTAAAGAAGCCGAAGTTAAGCCCATAATCGGAATGGAGGCATACATCTCTTCCGGTGACAGAACTGAAAAGACCAAGCAGGACGCATACCACATAATACTTCTTGCAAAGGATAACGAAGGATACAGGAATCTCTGCTACATCGGATCAACGGCTTTCATTGACGGATTCTATTACAAGCCCCGTATCGACCGCACACTTCTGAAAGATCACGCAAAGGGGCTCATCGCATTCAGCGCCTGTCTGGGAGGTGAGATACCGAAAGCACTTTTATCGGGAAGATACAGTGATGCAAAAAAAATAGCGCTTGAATATCAGGACCTTTTCGGAAAAGACGATTTTTATATTGAAATACAGGTGAACGGACTGAAGGAGCAGGAAGAGGTAAACCCCCTTCTGATAAAGCTTGCCAGAGAGATCGGTGCGGGACTTGTGGCAACCAACGATGTTCATTATCTTAAGCCGGAACATGCTGTTGCTCAGGACATCCTTTTCTGCATCAATGAAAAGAAGAAAGTTGAGGACGAAGACAGAATGCACCACGAAAGCAGTGCATTTTATCTAAAAAGTGAAGACGAGATGCGTCATCTTTTCAGTGTTTACGGTGAAGCAGGAACTGAAGCGATAGAGAACACATGGAAAATTGCTGAAAAATGCAATGTTGAACTGAAACTGAAAGTTCCATATCTTCCCGATTTTGAGACCCACGGTATGACCGAGCCGGAATATCTTTCAGACCTTGCAAAAAAAGGACTTGAGCAGAGATTTACAGAACTTGGTACACCTGAAGAAAAAAAGAAAGAGTATTATGACCGGCTTGAATATGAGCTGAAAATGATAGAAAAGACGGGATTTGCCGGATACTTCCTCATAGTTTCAGATTTCATCGGCTGGGCCAAGGATAATGACATTCCTGTCGGCCCGGGAAGAGGCAGCGGTGCAGGTTCGCTTGTTGCATATTCAACAAGGATAACTGATCTCGATCCTTTGAGATTCGGGCTGGTTTTTGAAAGGTTTTTAAATCCCGAAAGAATTTCAATGCCTGATTTTGATGTTGATTTCTGTCAGGATAAGCGGGATCAGGTCATTGATTATGTTTCAAAAAAATATGGTGAAAAAAATGTCGCCCAAATCGCAACATTCGGTCAGTTAAAGGCAAAGTCAGCAGTCAGGGATGTCGCAAGAGCCCTGAATATATCACTTTCAACGGCGAACGATCTAGCCAGGCTTGTTCCTGATTCCTTTTC
The DNA here is from genome assembly GCA_964630905.1 of uncultured Spirochaetales bacterium. Lineage (GTDB taxonomy): Bacteria > UBP6 > UBA1177 > UBA1177 > UBA1177 > JAGOEX01. The sequence continues at coordinate 2,783 of CAZVWR010000058.1, forward strand.
AGAGCTAGTAACTCCCCAGTTCTCAAAAAAGACAAAGGACATCACAAGAAAACTGATCGATGAATACGGTGTTTCTTCTGAAACGGCAAACGACCCTGATCTGCTCAGAACCGCACTTGAAAAACTCCCTCTCAAACAGGATGACATCGCCACAGTTAAGCTTCTTATCAGCGAAATAGACACATATGTGAACGAAAGGATACTTATAAAAAACAACAGGGATTATAAAAGGATAGTTGATATTGCAACGCAGATAGAAGGTCTTTTGAGACAGCCCGGCAAACATGCATGCGGACTGGTCATAGGTCAGAAACCGATATTTGAATATTCGCCGCTTTTTGTTGACAAGGATAACTACCGTGTAACCCAGTATGACAAGAACATGGTGGAACTTGTCGGTCTTGTGAAATTCGACTTCCTCGGACTGAAGACTCTTACGATGATAAACCATGCTGTAACCCTTGTCAGAAGGAAGATTCCCAACTTTGACATTAACAAGATCCCGTTTGATGATGCTCCCACTTACCGGTTCCTTTGTGATAAGAGCACTCAGGGGGTATTTCAGATGGAAAGTGCCGGTTTTGAGAAGATGATCCACCAGATGAAACCGGACAGAATTGAAGATCTCATCGCAGGTGTTGCGTTGTATCGGCCTGGACCGATGGATATAATTCCCAACTACATCAGAAGAAAACATGGCAGGGAGCCGATCGAATATGAACACGAATGGCTTGAAGAGATACTTAACGAAACTTTCGGACTTATTGTCTATCAGGAACAGGTAATGCAGATCTCCCGTAAAATGGCGGGATTCACAATGGGCAAAGCAGATACCCTCAGAAAAGCGATGGGAAAGAAGCTCGCAAAGGAAATGGAAAAGATGAAGAGCGAGTTTGTTGAAGGGGCGCAGAAACTTTCCGTGGACAAAGATATCGCTGAAAAGGTCTTTGATCACATGGAAAAGTTCGCAAGCTACGGGTTTAACAAGTCGCATGCCGCCTGTTACGGTTATATCTCATATCAGACCGCATATCTTAAAACCCATTATCCTGTGGAATTTTTCACAGCACTGATCTCTTCGGAAGCTGCCAGTGCAGACAAGGTTTTCAGCTATATCAGCGATGCAAGGTCAATGGGTGTGAGTGTCTATGCCCCTGATATCAACAAAAGTGATTTTTCGTTCAGCATTGAGGAAAATTCGATAAGATTCGGGCTCGGAGCGATAAAGAATGTGGGCGAAGGAGCCATTGAGGTCATCATTGAAGAGCGAAAAAAGAACGGACCTTTTAAATCGCTGATAGACTTCACAACGAGGATAAATCAGTCAAAGGTCAATTCAAGGACGATAGAGTTTCTTATAAAATCCGGTGCTTTTGATTTCACAGGGATCAACAGAGGACTTCTTCTTTCAATGCTTCCCTATGCGATAAAGGAAGGTGAAAAATCGGCCGCAGACAGAGAGTCAGGGCAGGTGAGCCTGTTCGATGCTTTCAGTCTCGCAGGCGAAGGGTGCAAAGTGTGTGACAACGATGAAACTATTCTCAATATGGTAGAAAACAGACAGGAGCTTGATATTTTTGATTCTCTGGCACTTGAAAAGGATGTTCTCGGGATCTATCTTTCAAATCATCCGGCGAATCTTTTTGTCAGAGATTTCAGGGCACTCGGTCTTGCGAGCATAAAAGAGATAGTTGAAGAGGTCGAGTCAGGGAGAAAATTCTATGGACAGAAAACTGAAGCTGTCTGGGTTCCGGGCATAATTACAACAGATATAAAGCCGGCAAAAGGGAGAGAAGGGGAATATTATCTTAAAGGGGTGATCGAAAGTTCCGATGCCGCTTCTGAATTCACAATAAACAGAATTGATAACCCGCTGGCAAACCCTGCTGTTGACAAGCTTAATTCAAAAGTTCCTCTTATTTTTAAAGTCAAAGTGAGGGCATTGAGAAATCGTGATGACAATACGCTTGAAAAAGTGATATTGAACATTGAAGACATAGAAAAGGATGTAATGACCCTTGATGAATTCATTCTTGAACAGAGAAGAAGCAATGATTCATTTAAAATAAGGATGGTCGCTGAAATTCCGGAAAATGAATTTCTGAAAAAGAAAAAGGAGATAAGCACGCTTCTTTTCAACAGGAATGTGCCGGGAACAGAAATGTCTTTTAATCTGAAGATAATGTTCAGTGAAGGAGGCGATGCACTTCTTGAAGGTTCCGCCAATGTCAATATAAGTCGGATCCCTGAATACAAGAAGGTTTTCGGATATGACAACCTATATCTCGCAGGGAGGCTGAGATGACAAGACCGTTAATATTTCTTCTGTTCTTTTTCATGAATACCGCTCTTTTTTCTCAAGCCATGACATTTAAATACAGTGAGGAGAGATTTGAGGCATTGTACAAGGCAGTTTCAAAACACTATAAAAAAGAGGAACTGAAGGAACTTCTTGAAAGAAAGGATGTGGCGCAGATCGACGCAGCTACTGAAAAGAATCTCAGGTTCATACTCAATCCTCAGTCAGTCAAACAGCAGGCGAAAAAGCATGAAGATTACACAGCTAAACTTGTAAATGATGAAACTGTGAAAAAAGGGGTTGATTTCTTCGCAAAATACTATGCAACATTTGAGCAGGTTTACAAAAACACGAAAGTACATCCTGCCGATATAATCGCCATACTCAACTGGGAAAGCAAGCTCGGTGTCATGACAGGTGAACAGCAGATAATAAAAATATTCACCGGACAGTATTTTTTTGCAGAGAACTTCAATGAAATACTCATAAAGGAAGGGGCATATGAAAAGGAAGGGGCGATGACCCGTGAACAGGCGGATAAAAGGATAGAGCGGCTTAAAAAGAACGCTTTAGGCAATCTTACGGCTCTTCTTACACAGGCAAAACTCAAGAATTTTGATCCCGTAACTGTCAAAGGTTCGTGGGCAGGGGCGATCGGATATCCCCAGTTCATGCCGGCATCAATGTGTTTTGCCGCTGACGGGAACAACGACGGTAAAATAGACCTTTTCACAATGGAGGACGCAATAGCATCTGTTGCCAGCTATCTTAAAGAGAACGGTTACCATTCAAAAGGGAGAGAGCACTCATTCAAAAGATACAACCCTGACAGGATCTATGCAAACGGGGTGAAGATGTATGGCGATATGGCAAGGAAGGCGGGAGTTGAGCCGGGGAAATGTCCTCCGTCAGGAGCCGCCTGCCCGATAGATCTTTAAATTACAGAGAGCGAGCACCCCGAATCATCTTTCTTTTCAGGATTTATCTGGTCATCAGGAAGTTCAGTATCATCAATTTCCTCATCATCAACTTCATTGTCGGACACTTCTTCATCGGATGTTTCGGTATTGCATTCATTTTCCGAACTCCATGAACCGACAGCTTTCGGATTGTATAGAAGTCCTTCGGGACCTGTGTTTATAAACTGGAAATAATATCTTTTTCCGCTTTCAAGTCCTTTTGCAACCCATTCTCCATCGCCTTTAATATAGGTATCGTAATCAACTTTGAAAGGTTCAGAATCCACAGTCCAGATTACCGGTTCATCTTTTCTTGCAAGCAGATTGTATTTAGGAGCAGAAGAAGTGCTCATTGACTGTCCGTCGGTAGCCATCCCTGTTATTGTAAGAGTGTCAACACATTCGGGAACATCGTAATAAAGCTGGACATACATCGGAGCGACTTCGGTCAGATTTCCCTCTATTTCAACATCAAGAGTGCTTGAGGGCATTCCCTGATACTCAGCAATACCGCCGCTGAAGAGGTAGTCAACCTTGCTCATGATATTTCTTGCTCTGATCTCAGAAAAGAAACCTTTGTCTTCAAGAATTTTCCTGAATGTTTCTTCAAGCGGAGCAAGATCAGTGTTCTTTACGGTCTTGAGGAGAATGTTTCCCCAGCCCTCGTAATCAAGGTCTGAAAATACGATCGAAAGAAGTGATGTCATGAAATATTTTGCAAAATCATCCATGTTAAAACCTTTTTCAAGAGCTGCCTGATACATAAGCCAGTGTGCTGAAACGGCAGGGAGTCCGTCGTGGTGGCTTTCACCTGTGAAACTTTCGTTTACAATCTCTTTGTTTTCGGCATGTCTTAAGCAGTAGAATCCATCTGTTTTTTCGTATCCGTATCTTGAACCGTAAGCTTCCGAAACATATTCTCCAAGACAGGGATCTCCTGAAATAATAAAAGAGAAAGTGTCTGCCATACCTTCGTTAATGCCGAGAGTTTCGTTGCTGTAACCGTATTTGTCAGGGAATGCCATATAGTTCAGCTTTGCTGTTCCTTCGATCGTTGCATGACCGAATTCGTGATAAATTACATCTCCGTCATAGGCAAAATCGGCTTTTGATCCCTGACCGAGAACGATAATGTCCCCTTCATATACAAAATTCTGGAAGAACATGTCTTTAAAATAAGGATCGTGCGGGCTGTAGAACGCATTGTCCATCGGAGCAAGGCGGGTTGAGCTTTCAGGCATCTGGAAATTACCTACTCCGATTATCGGATTGAGCTGCCCCGCTTTATTGTGTGTTGCAAGATGGGTAAAATTTTTGAGTCCAAGGTCGATGAGATATTTGTACACTCTTGTCATATGCCAGTAAACTGCGATCTCGGAATAGTTGTCTTCAACATCAAAACTGTATGCAACACCTTTGTTCCAGTCTTCGTAAATGAAGTTCCCGTTTTCAATCTTGTTTGCGTGTTGAGTAGGGGTGCAGATTGGGTATTTCGATCCGTAATAATCAAGTGTTTCGCCAAGATCAAGACAGTTGCTCGCAACCACTTTTCTTATCCCTGCATCATCAATTTCAGCGGTAAGTTTCCCTTCAGCATCATCAGCAACCCACGGAAGTTCAACTTCGGCAGCTTCTTTATCTCTGATGGGATTAGTTTTGAAAACCTTTGCAGTATTTTCAGAAGCTTTCATGACAAAATTTCCACCACCGAGATATTTTCCGTCATGTGCATCGACATAATAGAACCTTCCGTCAAGGATCGATGACGGCTTGAACCTTATCCTGTATGCCAGATGGTATTTTCCGAACCGTTCAATGATGACAAGATTTGAAATGAAATCATGATCCGCGGCAATATCGCCGTTGTTCTGAAATGAAACTTTTCCGGCAGCTTCAACAGAGGATAGAGCCGGTACTGTATTTAGTGAAAAATTCTTTAATCCGTTGATGACATTTAATACTTTCCCCCCTTTTTCGTTGATGACGGTGTATCTTCCAACGACCGGTATTCCGTTGCAGTTCCACTGGATCTTGTGAATTTTCATTCCCGATATTTCATTTGTTCCAAGGAGCTCTCCTTTGATCGAGCTGTTCTTGAGTGAAATCACGCCGGGCAGTTCAAGTTTTACAAAGTTTTTAAGATCGGCAGATGTCCGGACTGTTCTGTTAATGTTAAAAAACTCAGTTTTCATCTCTTTTGCACTGATAAGGTTTGCAAAAAGAAGAATAATTGTCGCGGCAAGCAGTAACTTTTTCATAACTCCTCCTGAAAAAACAATATTACTATAATATTCAGTGCAATTGCCATGCCCCATTTTTTTGTTCTGTTATTTCAGAGAATTAGAGATCTCTTATCTGAAAAGTGACTGGAGTTTCCTCACTGTTTCTATATGAGGCAGATCTTTATAAATTCCTGTAACATAACCGTTTTCGGGAGTTACGCCTCTTAAGAAAATGTATCGGATGCCGCCGAAATTCGATCCGTAGCTGTAATTTTTATCAGTTTTTGACATATATGTGTCAAAAGCGGCAAGATAAAGCATGTACTGAAGAACATAATTGTGTCTAACCATCTCTTTTTTAATTTCATCATCACTATAGCACGAATAGTCGTTACCGAGTTTGTTGGATTTCCAGTCAACAATGTAGTATTTCCCGTTGTGCCTGAAGACAAGGTCAATGAATCCGTGAATGAAACCGGATATCGAACCGCCCTCAATGTTCACGGTGTCACCTAAAATATCGCTGATCTCTCTGTATGCGAATTTTTTTGAAGGGAGAAAGAATTCAAGTTCGCTGACCATCGAATTCTTTTTTACATTTTTAAGTGAAGATCCGTCAAAAACAGGTGCATTGAGAACATTATATACACATTTCTCAACCCACGGAAGCATATCTTCCCCTAAAGAGTGATATCTCATGTAACTGCTGTCAAGGATCGAAGAGATCACGCCGCTGTTATTATTTCCTGAAAAATCAATGTTCTCAAATATGGAGTGAAGAACTGTTCCTGCCGATGCTCCTGCCGGAAAAAGTGAAATGTCTTTTTTTACAGTTTCTTCGCTCTGAATGGTGAGTTTTGGAATGAATTCACTCCTGCCTGAAGAGCTTATGGCACTGAAACTTGTAACTGCCCAGTCCGTATTTATGCTGTTTTTCGCTGTTCTTGCAGGGACAAGCTGAGTGTTCCCGATCTCTTTTTTAAGAATTTTTCCGCTTTTTAAAAGACCGGTGTCAACTTTTACCGAACCGTTACTTTTTTCTTCAAGGTCCTTAATTTTTTTAAGAAGTCCGCTGTCGGTCGTGTTTTTAAATTCATCATCATCACAGATATTAAAAAGGATCTTTGAAAGCGGCGACTCACCTGTTGAATTGATATTACCCCAGTTTATAACGGTAAGATATTTCGCTCTTGTCATCGCAACATAAAGAAGACGGATGTTTTCTGACATTGTTTCGATCCTGCTTGAATCTGCCGCGGCTTTATCATTTATGTCAAACGAGATGACGGGTCTGTAGTTATCTCCATTGTCGTGATAATGGAAATACCAGGCTTTTTTCATGTTGACCTTTTTAATGAAGAAAGGAATGAAAACTATCTTGAAATCAAGTCCCTTGCTTTTATGCACTGTCATTATTGAAACGGCATTTTCATCACTTTCAAGCCGGAGCTGTTCATCTTCGCTTTTCTCATCACTTGTCATTTTTTTTCTAACCCACGAAAGAAGCGGTTCGACCGATCTTCCTGCCGCTGATTCCCTGTTGTGTATGAGTTCGATCAGATGTCTGATGTTGGTCAGTGTCCTTTCACCGCATTTTGCAAGGAGAGAGTATCTTTCACTGTTGTTTATGAATTCAGAAAAAGCCCGCAGAAAGCCGTGTTCTTCCCAGTTCCGGTACAGTGATGCAAAAAGTTCATGATATTTTTCAGAAGCGGAAGTTTCATTTGAAAGATCGATTACCTCAGACGGCTCCATGTTGAAAAACATTGTAAGCAGGGCCGCATTTATCCTTGATGGCGACTGATTGGCAGCCGCTTCCATAATGACGAGAAGGTCCTGCATTTCGCAAGATTTGAAAACGGACTGATCGGAAGTCAGCACTGCCGGAATCCCCCTTTTCTCAAAACAGGATTTTATTTCAGATGCTTCGCTGTGTTTAAGGACAAGAACTGTTATATCTCCGGGTCTTACAGGTTCACCTTTAATTTCATATCCGTTTGATACATCGGTAAGTTCGATTATTTTTGAACAGAGATCATCAAAAAAAACCCCTTTCACGGCAGAAAGCTTTATCCTGCTTTTTTCAGGGAATTTTCTATTTCCCGTTGTAAGTGAAGAAAATGACGGATCAAGTGCGCTCATGTATCTTATTTCAATACCGTGATGGCATACACCTTGTTTTCTCAGTTCATTGGCGGGAACATCTTCAAGCGGTTTTACCGGGTTGTACCCGATCTTTGATTCATCGATGATAAAAGGGTTTCTCACTGAAGAGAACAGCGTGTTTACAGCTTCAGTCATTTTCGGGGATGACCTGAAATTATGCTCCATCGAATATTTTTTTATATTTTCCCCGGAACTTACTTTCAGATATGCGAAAACATCAGCGTTCCGGAAGCCGTAGATCGACTGTTTCGGATCACCGATATAGAATACGGGATTATTTAAAGAACCGAAAAGCTTCGTAAAAATGCTGTACTGAACAGGATCGGTATCCTGAAATTCATCGATCAGGACGGCATAATATTTTTTTTCCATTATGGTGACGAGCTGTCTTGAAAAGGCATCATTTCTGCTCAAAGCCGACTCAAGTATCGAAAGAAGATCGTCAAAGCTCATCTTTCCGGTCCTTTCCCTTTTTGAAATGATGTTTTTCTTGGTTTCATCAAAAAGACGGTCTGCAAGGATAAGTGCATCAGTGCAGAATTCCCTGTCAAGTGCGTCAGGATCCCCTGAGATCTCCCTGTTCCTTTCAGAGCTGAGCTTATTGATGTCAACAGTCGGCCTGATAAGCGGTTTGTCACAGAGAGTTCGGCCTTTGACCAGTCTTAAAAGTTCATCCAGTGAAAACCATTTTTCCATTGATGCCCGGCTTATGAATTCTTCGTCCATCGAACCGCTGTACTTTCTCCAGAAATCAATAACCGCCTCTTCAACTGCTTTGGAGCTTTCCTTTGAAAGTTCAAGGTTGAATCTCGATCCCGATTCAAAAGCGTTTTCTCTTACTATTTTTGAACAGAATCCGTGAATTGTGAAAACCGAGCTTCTATCAAAGTTAGTTATGGCCCTCCTGAGTTTTCTGATCGACTCTTCCCTGTCATTCTGATACTGCGAAACTATTTTAAATACCGGTGTTTCTTTTTCGGGCTTTATATTGTCTTCAAGTATTTTTTTTGCAGTTCTTAAAAATTCAAGAAGACGGTTCTTGAGTTCAGCGGTTGCACTTTTTGTGAATGTAACGGTAAGTATTGTCTCAACAGGTGCCCCCTCAAGGACAAGACGGAGAAATATTGCGGCGATCGAATATGTTTTTCCCGTTCCGGCACTTGCTTCGATGAGATTAAGCCCCTTCAAAGGGACATCGTGTGGAGAAAAACCGCTCACTTTATCTCCTCGCTCAAGAGATTAATTTTTGAATATATTGTCTGAGCTGTATCCATAACTTCCCTGACCGTTTCTTTCCGCCGGTCAAAAAAGCCTGTAATGCGGGCCGCCATGTCAAAGTAAATGTCGTAAGTCATTCCGCCGAAATCGTCGTCCATTTTTTCTATCATCATGCCGAAAACCTCGTCTTCCGTTCTACCCGGCTTATTTTCGTTGAACAGTTTTTCTGCGATCCACGGGTTGAACAGAGGCAGGTTGGTGATGCCGTTAAGATATATTCTGATGAGATCTGAAAGTTCATTAAATCCGTTATTTGACGGTTTGAATAAAAGGTCTGAATCCATGAATGAATAAACGGTTTCCTTCATGATACCTGATGAATTCATTACAAGGTGGAGTATGAGAGCTTTCACTTTGTCTTTTTCCTTTGGCGTTTTTGAAGGTCTGAAAAGGACCTGTCTTTCTGTAAATACATTTTCAAGGTTCCCGCATAAAGAAACGGTGTGGCTTCCGGCAGTGAACTCAAGGTCAACTGCAACGGGTTTTGCTGTATCGGCTCCGGTCAGATGTCTGATCTTATTCAGAAAATCGGGCATGTTTTCTATCTGGCGGTTTATAAGCACTCTTCCTGTCTTTCCATGCGGAATGTTCCCTTCGCCCCTCATTCTGGTAATGAAATCCTTAGTGTTAAGACCTGACAGGTTCATTGAAACGAACTCATTTTTCAGACCGTATCCCTGAAGATGATCAAAAGTGAAAATCTCAAGATCGTCATCCTCTTTTTTTATGTAAGGCATAGCGGCATTAAGAATATTACGGAAAAAATATTTCTGCGGATTTGCAAAGAATGAAAGAAGATCGTTGACAGTTATGTTAAGTACTTTTGTTCTTTTTCTGATGTCGAAAGTTGAAATGTCAAGAGTTTTGCCGGCTTTCCCTGACAGTTGTTCCGGCAGACTTTTCTGAAAATGCTGTGCGGCAAGAAAATCTTTTTGTGAATAAGAGAAAAGATCTGATCCTTCAACAAAATATTTTACACCAAAAGGTTGAAGCGGGTGAAGTTTTTCAAGCTGATCGGTCTTTATGCAGTATTTTTCCATGATATAGTTTCTCAAACCTTCAACTACTGATGAAGGAATGCTCTTTGAAGAGTCATTGAGATTTTTTGCAGTATAGCTGATGATCAATTTCTCCCTTGCACAGATAAGTGATTCAAGAAAAAGATATTTGTCGTTTTCCTTTACATACCGGTCTGTTATCCTGGGGTATTTGAACATAAGGTCAAAAGCTGATGATGTGTTCTCTCTGGGGAACGATTCATCATTCATTCCTATCAGTGCTATCACTTTGAAAGGGATTGAGCGCATAGGTTTAAGCGAGCAGAAAGTGACATGTCCGTTTAAAAATCCCCGTCCGAACCCTGAGTTTGAGAAATAATCGTTCAAGTGTTCTCTTACAATGCTCAGAGGAACTTTTCCTTCAAACCCGCCTGTTGCCGAGTTCGTAAAAAGTTTGCAAAAGGAGTCTTTGAGATATTTTAAAGTGGCTGAAGTTTCCTGATCATCAATGAAAAGAAGATCTACAAGTCTGTTGAGCTTTTCCTCCCACTGCTTAATGGTCCTTGATTCATAAAAATCATTTCTGAACTCAAATATCACATTTGTAAATGTTATGAATTTTGCGATCGTTCTTGCAAGACCTCCCTCTATTTCATCATATGGAAGTATTCCGGCAAATGTGTCTGTTCCTCTGCCTGGCATTGAATATCCTAAAAGCATTCTCTCAATACCGAACTTCCACGAGTTCTGTTCAAATTCGTGATAACCTCTTGATCTTCTCCAGTTCTTGTCGATTCCCCACTTGATCCCGCTTTCTGAAACCGCTTTTTTTATTGATTCCAGATCTTCTTTTTCAACATTGAATTTTCTGTAGATATTGGGGTTTTCGAAAATTGACAGGACATCCGACCTTGAAAAGTTCGTCCCGTCAAGCGAAAGAATGTTTAAAAACGGTTCGATAAGAGAGCTTTCATTTTTTATTGATCTGTCTGCAACCGTGAATGGAATTAGGTTTCCTGACAATCCGGTTCCGAAGGCCGCTTCAACAAAATCGCTGTATTCCTCGATCTTCGGTGCCATTACTATCACATCGCGCGGATTTAGTGACGGGTCTGAATCAAAAAGATCAAGAAGTGTGTCTTTGAGCACTTCCATTTCTCTCATTTTTCCCCAGCACCCGTTTATGATGACCGATCCGTCAAAATCTATCCGGCATGGTTTAGGGTTTACACAGGTTTTTATATCGTTCTGCAGGCGGCTTAAAATTGTTCCGCCTTGGGTATCATTGGAAAAACAGTCAATATGATGACCTTCAGATTCAGACAGAAGATTAAAAAAGTTTTTTCCTGCAAATCCGAATTCCGACAGCAGAGGGTTGTCCGTTTCATAAAAAAACGAATCTTTCCCTGAAAACTCCGTTGTTTCAATGTTTCCCCAGAATTCACGGCTCGGATTCAGGTGGAAGAGGTGAATTTCCATTTTTTCTGAAAGAGATTTGAAAAGTTCAAGCTGAAAGGCGGTCATTGTCGAAATGCCGAAAAGGACAACACCTGAGGGGAGATAAGATTGTGAGGTGCCGGGATCTTTTATCCGTTCTTTGAAAGCATTAAAAAACCCGGCTCTGTCGAGTGTGTCTGATTTTGCTGAAATTATTGCTGAATATATCTCTTTCTGCCAGATCTCATCTTTGTCTTTTTTATAAAGAGTTTCCCCTTTTTTCCATTTTGCAATGAGTTCAGGCCTGAATATCTGATACTGATCGAACATGTCAGCGATAAGACCCGATATCTGATATTTTTTTACAGCATCGTCCCCTATATATGTCCTGACGGTCTTCAACTCCTTTTTATTGATGAACACCTCTTTGCTTAAAAGATCATAGACAAACCAGCGGAGATTAGGTGTTTCAAAAAAAGGGTCAGATCCTTTTTCATCAAAAATTATGGAGGCGATCTGATGAATGAAATTTTCGGGGAGAAGAAATTCTGTGTTTGCACATATTCCCGATCTTTCAGCGATTTTTAAAGAAAGCCACCGTCCCATGCCTGAAGTCTGGGTGACGACCATATTTTTTATCAGAGGGTCGCTGTGACGGAGTTTTTCTATTACAGGAACTGCTTTCTCAACAAGAAGTTCAAGCATATTGCTCTGATAAAGGAAAAACCCTGAGGATGACGGCATGCGATTTAAATTCTGATCTTAATCGGGGCAGACAGGGTAGGGAAGTTGTGAACCGGCAGCACTCGGATCAAGAAGATTCCCGCTTGCTGTAAAATCAGCATTAGCCCCGGTATATGAGATCATATTAAACTGTCCTGCAATGGCAGCACTCCTGACACATTTAACATTGAACTGTCCGCCTTGAATATTTATCTCTATATCACCGAAAAATGCATACGCCTGTGCCGCTTCCATTGTTGTGTTGCCGGGCTGTATCGTTGAAGGGAATGTAAACCCGAAAACTTTTTTTATTTCTGTACCACTAAACCCCGGTGCACTTTCAAGCCACATTACAGCGACATTGTTCTGCTGAAGTATTGCCATCGGGAAAAGTTGTACAAGAACCGATATTTTTCCAAAAGAAAACGGGGCACCTTTGTGGCTGAAAGTTGTTATTCCATCTCCGCCTCTTGTTGATGTATCAAAAGTGGTGTTTATCAGACCGGTGTAATTAAGATTGAATTCACCAGTCTTTTCAAAAGCTGTTTCATCAGGAACTTCAATGTTTTCATCCGGACCTTCATCGGGAACGGTGATTGTTTCATCGTTTGTCTCTTCTTCATCTCTTACGGCTGTTTTATCAACAGCTTCCCTGTCGGTTAACTCTTCGTCACCGGTTTGTTCCTGATCTGCCGTTTCGTTCTCATCATCAGAAAGATTCAGTTTAGGATCTTCATCTCCGCATGAAACCATAAAAAAAGAAAACATAAAAACTGCCGTGATCGCTAAAAATTTTTTCATATTGCTACCTCCAGTTTTGACACAACTGCAAAATATTAAATCGTGTTCAAATTATTGTCAAGAAAGGTTGGGGTTTTTGAGCATGTAATTCTTTGTATCTTTGATTTAACCAGGATGAAGTCGTAAAAATTCAAAATATCCGCTGATCTCACTTAAAAGTCTTAAAGGATCGACCGGTTTGTTTAATACATTTACTGTTTTTGACCATATGTAATCAGGCTCATCTAAAAGCTCGGGATTTGTTCCGTAACTTGTAAGAAATATAACCGGATATCTTTTATCATTGTCAGGATCTGTCAGTTTTCGTGCAAGCTCAATGCCCGCCTTAGGGTGTTCCATCATTATGTCAACTACGACAATGCCGGGATCAAATGAATCCAGTTTTTTTTCCGCTTCTTTTGCACTTCCGGCAGATTCAACAAGATAACCGGCTGATTCAAGAAACAATTTGTTCTGATCAATAACATCTGCATCATCATCTACAAGAAGCACTTTCTTTTTCATCATTTTACTCTCCACATCAAATGAACTTTTTTAACCGAAACCTCTTATATCGAGCAAAGTTTGTGCCAAAACGCAGTTATATTGCCAATACATGGATAAAGGCTGTTTTTCTTTATTTACTTCACCGCAAACAGGGCAAAAAGCTATGGCAGAATGCCCTTTGCTGTCTCATTATCCTGTGTATTATTTGACTTTGCAGTTTTATTCTGTATTTCTTATATAGCAGACGGTCTTTTTTTTGGTAAGGTATTGTAATGAAAAGTATTTTTCCCAGTGAATTCCTTCTTTTACGGAATATAAAACTGTTATATGTTGAAGATGATGATGATCTGAGAAACACTGTTTTTGTTTTTCTTAAGGATTTTTTTCACACCATTCACCTTGCATCTAACGGAAGTGAAGGATTAAAAAAATTCATTCAACACCGTCCCGATATTGTAATAACCGATCTGAGAATGCCTTACAAAGACGGAATACAGCTTACAAAGGAAATAAAAGCCATAAGCAGGAACATTCCGGTCATACTTAACACAGCATTTGCTGAAATACCTGATCTTATAAGTGCCATAGAGGCAGGTGTTGACAGATATATACAAAAACCGGTTGATGCAAAGAACATTCTCGGTGTTCTTTACGACCTTTCGCTTCCTTTAATGCAGCAGGAACAGATAAGAGCACTGCAGGAACAAAACGCTCAGGAAAACTGGTTTTTCGCAAAAAGCCCTAAAATGAAAGAGGTTTTTGACAAAGCCAGAAGCGTTGCATGGACACCTTTTTCAGTAATATTAAGAGGAGAGACAGGCTCAGGGAAAAGTTATCTTGCCAGAGCGATCCATGATATGAGCGGAAGGAAAAATCACCCGTTTGTTAAACTTGATCTGGGAACTTTGCCCGAAAATCTTATTGAAAGTGAACTTTTCGGACATGAAAAAGGGGCTTTTACCGGTGCCGATAAAAAAAGATACGGGGCTTTTGAATCTGCAAATAACGGAACAATTTTTCTTGATGAACTTGAGAATGCTTCGGCACACCTTCAGTCAAGACTGCTCAGAGTCGTGGAAGAAAAAACCATCGTTCCTGTGGGTTCAAACACCCCTACAAACATTGATGTGCGGATAATCAGTGCCAGCAACAAACCTCTTTTCGAGTTGGTAAAAGAAGGAAAATTCAGGGAAGACCTTTACTACAGGCTTGCAGAATTTGAAATAATTCTCCCCCCTTTACGGGAAAGAAAAGAGGATGTCACATGGCTTGCGTCAAGATTTATGATAGAAGCCGCAGATGAATTAAAGAAACAGGTCTATAATATTTCTAAAGATGCACAGGAATATCTCTGTGACAGACCATGGTACGGAAATGTAAGGGAATTACGAAATTTTATCAGAAAAGCCGTTCTGCTTTCAAAGGGAAGTGCCATTACTCTTGACGATATATCCGGCATAAATCAGGAGTCTTTAAAACATACCGGAGAGAACATACAGACCCGTAATTTCATGTCACTTGCTGATAACGAAAGGGAATATATTGAAAAGGCACTTCTTATCACTGACGGCAACAAAACAAAAGCCGCAATGCTTCTTGGAATAGATATCACCACTTTAAGAAGAAAACTGAAAAAATATTAACAAAAAGAGTACATGGGGCAAAATGCCCTGTCACAAAATCATCCATTTTGCAGCTCCGGCTCTAAGCAGCTGAATTAACTGAGTTTATTTTTTTAATTTACCTGGCATATCGTTTGCATATAAGCGGTTGCGTAAAGTTTTTTGTTTTTTCTTTTTAAAGGAAATAAGCAAATGGCAAATATTGTTCACAAATCAGAAGCCCTTAGAGCCAACATGCTGGAAACACAGTCTGTTCATAACAATTTTTCAGAAAAAGAACTTTTCCTCCTTGAAATTGTTGCCCCTTTCCCAATGGTCACAAAAAGATTGACCGATTATCTGAAAGAAAAACATCACCGTTTTCCCGATCTTGATGAAATAGTTGAGGGCTACAGATGGATAATCCTTGAAAACCTGTGGAGTTTTATGAAACACCGGGAGAGAGAGAAAATATTCATCTGTTTTGCCGATGAACTGGTATCAATAACCTCATTCAAACTGAATCAGTCACAGTTACACCGTCTTATAAACACACTTCTTGGCGCTGTGGAAATTCTTTATAAATTCTCAGGTCAAGAGACAACAGCAACATCTTCTTTGGCATACTATGTTGATATACTCGATAAAATGTTATCTACAGACAATTTGGGACTGATCGAATCATCCAGTTATCTGAAAAAATATTTGGCCGGTGTGGCAACACAAGCGGCTTTGCAGAATACCGTTTTCAACATAATGAAAAAATCGCTGATAAAAAACATCCTCTACTGGAAGACAATACAGCCCTTTGCTGTCTGGGAATACGGTCTGGGAATTGAATACGGTCCTGAATCAAAGGAAGTTGACGAAATGTTAAAAACTCAATTCCCCCCAAAGTTGTTTGAAGATTCTGCCGAAATAATACATAATGCAAAATCATTCAAAAACCTTCTTGTTGTGCCAGATTTTTCTTTTTTTACAGAGAACTTGCGTCGTTCGTTAGACCTGATATCTACACCGGAAAGCCGGATATATTATATTTTTTATCTTCTTGAGCTTGATTCGATGGCCGGAATGAGAGAGCACCTTCTCTTTGATCTTAACAGAATTCTGAAAACAGTTTTTCTTGATGATGATGAAAAAAGCAAATTGTTTGTCACAAGGATATTCAATTTTTTCAAACCGGTTCAAAACCGTTTTCAGGGTGCAGTTCTGGATTGCATAAAAACCCTCGGAACCGAGATCGTAAGCAAGGCCGGCCCGGAATTAACCGACCACTATTTTGAAAAGGTTATAGAAGCAGGGTTTGTCTATCCCGAAATGAAAGGCGTCAGTTCTGACTGGCAGATAATAATGAACCGGAATCATATCAAGAACATCCGTACCTGGCTTGAAATAATTGCGGTCGACCCTTCAAAATGCACAAAACTTCTTTCTGCACTCCTTATCAACCTTAAAGTCGGCGGAGTTTTTATTTCCGATACAGACCTTTTTCAAAACGATGTCACCAAATTTCTTAACAGTAAGATCAGCTCTTCCTATCATATTGCAAGACAGATCGCTGTGCTGTTTCCGGTCTATTTCAATGAGATCGGTGCTGAGGGTGAACTGAGAAAAATATCCACTGCGATAGATGAACTCTTTCACAGGAATGACCGGCTGATCCATTTTCTCAGAAAGCAGATCCATGCCGAAAGCAACAACACACATATTGAGCTCGTAAAAATAATTTTTGATTTCTGGGTCAGCACGAAAAAAGAGATCCTGGCGGGGAGAGTTCCTCTGGATGTTTTTGAATCTCTTGATATTTCGGAACACTCTTTCCTTAAAATTCACGAGATCGCCTCCTCGGTGCTGGAAAAAGTCTCAGGAGATGTAGATGCCCTCTTCAGTATGGATACCGGTGAACTTTTTAAACTGCTCGATTCCATGAAAATTCCTGAAAGCAATGAACTTAAAAAAGTTGAATATCTTTTCAAGTTGAATTTCCTTTTAAGAGAGAAATATTATTTCAATCCGGGAGATATTTCAAAAAAACTTAGAAATTTCAACTATATACCTAAAGAGCTGATCGAATCTCTTGAAAATGAGCTTTCTGCGGGAAATTGGAAAAAGGCGCTTAATTGTTCTTTTTCAATAATGTCATATCTTAAAAACACCGTGCTTTCCGCAGAAAAGACTGAAGG
>CAZVWR010000059.1:0-18426 GCA_964630905.1 uncultured Spirochaetales bacterium
GAGAGTTGATGTTCTGCTTAAAGAGGTAAACAGCAACATGAGCAATATTTCAGCGATCACAAAAAATGTGAAAGATCTTACTTCGCCTGAAGGTTCAATAACAAAAACCCTTGCAATTGTTGAAGATACCGTCAGAGAACTGAACAAAGATTATAAAGAAGCCGATGTAAAGGATAAGATCGACAAAATGTTTGCACTGGTTGAAACTACTCAGAAAACAATAGATACCGTCAATCTGACGCTTGAAAGAAGCAAGGAGAATATTGACACATCGCTGACCGAAATGTCTGAAGGGATGAGCAACTTCAGTGAATTTACAAGAATAATCATGGAAAATCCTTCAGCTTTGTTCAATGCTCCTAAGTCGGGGGAAGTAGAATGAAAAAGTTAATTATCATAACGATCCTGATCACACTTTTTACAGGTGCGGGATGTTCGCTCTTTTCATCATCAGCACCTGAAAAACACTACTATCAGATATACTACACTCCATCAAAAACACTCGGAAAGAAAATCGCAGGCACAGTGAGGATAAAAACTTTTGAAACAGATAAGATCTACAGAATTCACAACATCGTAAAAAGAAAGTCTCAAAATGAGATACAGTACTATACAAGCCGTTTCTGGGCAAGCCGCCCTACAGATATGATCACTGACCAGATAGCAAAACATGTTACAGAGACAGAGCTCTTTTCAGATGTAATAATGCAGCTCGACAGGCGTCCTGATTTTGTTCTCACCGGAAGGATACTTGCTCTTGATCTGGTTGACAGCGAGGAAAAATGGTTTGCCAGAGTTTCGATAGTTTTTGAACTGAGAGATTATAAATCGGACAGAACGGTGATCACACATTCGTTTGATGAAAGAAGAGAAGTTTCAAGCATGGAAGTCGTTCATGCCGTAAGGACGATGGGGGAAATAATAGAAAAGGAAGCGGAAGTGTTTTTCAATAAAATTTATGAAGCAATGAACATTGATTAAAAATCCTGTTTTTTTTTTACTCCTCCTAATCTCCTTTTCAATATACAGTGAAGCCGTTGATATAAAAGAAATAACCGATCCTGCAATACTTGAACAGCTGAATAATGATACAACAATGATCCCGATGCAGAAAGGGGCATTGTTCGTTCCGTACATAGTTGATTCCACTCTTGAGCCTCATTATACGATATTTAAAGACGGTGAATTTGTTGCAGATGCGGAAACGGGAAGAAGGATTCCGCTTTTTGAGGGGATATATGTCATCTATATCGGATCAGGACCGCTTGATGTGCAGATGGAGATCACTGTCAATGTGGTTAATGAGAGGACAACGGTCGTAATTCCTTCATGGTCGGCACTGATAATCAAAACAATTGATCAGAATAACAATGATATCCGCGAGTCTTATTCTCTGGTCAATGAAAAGACAAAGATCCAGGTCGGTGCGGGTTCCGGAGCCGATGTTCTAAGAGGAGAAAAGGAGCAGGTCTGGATCCTTCCGCCCGATCTTTACAGAATAATAAAAAGGGGTGAATCGCCTTATTCATTTCAAAATTTTGTAACTGTCCGCACTCAAAGAGGAAAATTGAGTACAGTGCAGATGGTCTTTGAAGAAAAAACAAGGGCGGTGCTTGGAGGCGGAGAGGTCATAAGTGATATCGAGGACAGAAAATACACAGGTAACTGGTCTTTTAAGGCAAATATTTCTGCCAACTTTTCTCTTGTGAATTCGGGATATATCAAGGGTGGATCAGGCGATTCCAATGATTTCACATTTGGTTCCACACTAAATTCAAGCATTATTTATGATGACCGGAACTTTCTTTTCATAAACAGGCTTGAAATAAATGAGCTCTTTCAAAAACCTGACGGCGAAAAACTCCGATTTGTGAAGGACCTGATGAAATTTGACAGTTCGTTCATATACCGGATAAACAAATATGTCGGTCCATATGTCTCTGTCAGACTGAGAACTCCGTTCGGATACAAATATTTTAAAACTTCAAGCGATAATGATGAGCCGCAGGTGACAGTAGTTGAAGATGACGGGCAGACAAAAAGTCTTGAAAGAGACAAGGTCTTTACCTACGCAAAATCTTTTTCATCCACAATTCTGCAGGAAGGAACAGGATTGAATGTTGATTACATTTATGGCAATTCTTTCAAAATAACAGGTCGTGTCGGATGGGGGTTCAGACAGGATTTCAACCCTTTTTCATACGATGTTTCAAAGCTCGAAAGTGATTACACTATTACAAGGGTTCCATATTTTAAAAATCTTACCGGCCCTGAATTTTATCTTTATCTTTCGTGGTTTCCCCTCAGTTTTCTTGAACTTAAGGAAGAATTTGATGCACTTCTGCCAGTTGATGATGTGAATCAGTTCAGCTTCTTTTCAAAAACTTCCGCATTTCTTTGGATATCAAGATTTGCCGCAATACAGTATGATTTTGAAATTGAAAAGTCTCCGAGCACGAATTCAAGCGATACTATTACAAGCGAACACACTTTGACGGTGCAGATTTATTATAATTTCCTGTGAGGAATTGTCATGAACAGATTCAAGGATCATTTTGTCCGGTTCTGTTTTTCGATTTTTCTTATCCTTCCCCCATTTCTGCTTGGCGGCGTATATTCACATACAGGGACGAATCTTTTAATTATTTCAATTCTTTCCGCCGTGTCACTCTGTTTTTTCTCATACTTGCTGATCTACAGAAAACCCTTTCTGATGTCATCTATTGTACTTCCGCTTGCTGTCATACTTATTTATGCCTTATTCCAGCTTGTTCCAATACCGTTAAGCATTCTTGAACTTATAAACCCGAAAGCACATTTCTTTCACATGATCGAAGGGTCTGGAGCAAGACCGCTTACAATGTCAATTCCGGACACAGTTTATTCAATAATGAGGATTTTCATTCTTATACTTTTCTCAATTATTGTTGCAAGGACGGTATTCCTTGGAAAAAGAAAGTGGAAACAAATTCTGATCGATACGATCATCTATATATCCTCAATTGTAATACTTGTTTCAGCCGCATTGAGGATAGTAAATGCTCAAACTTGGCTTTACGGAGCATTGAGACACCCCGGATTTCTTCTTGACCCGATACTGATAAACCCTAACCATGCCGCGGCATTTTTCGGAATATCTGCAATACTTTCACTGACTTCGATATATTCTCATGATTTCAGCAGAAAAAAGATCTTTTACGGATCGCTCTTCTTCATTCACTCTATCGCGGTGGTATCAACACTTTCAAGGGGAGGCATTCTCGCCTTTGCGGTTTCTCTCGTATTCTTTCTTTTGATCAAAAGGACGGAATCTGATGAAGAAACAGGAAAAGCAAAACTCTATCTTGCAGTTTCAAGTCTGATACTTGCTCTTTTTGTCGTTTTCCAGACAGGATATGCACTGCTGGAAAAGGAATTTGATTTTGAAAGAGAGGGATATTTCAGCAAAATAGAGGAAATGGAGACAGTTAAGGACTATCTGGGTGATTTTTATCTCACAGGTTCAGGACTTGGAAGTTTCTCAAAAGTTTATCCGTACTATCAGAACGATCCGGAAAGAAGGTTCACTGAACTTGAAAACGAGCCGGTGCAGTTTATGCTCGAGAACGGAATTTTTTTCGGCATTTTCATATTTGCAATCCTTTTGTGGATCATAGCAAAAGGCAGAAAGGATATTAAAAGGAACAGCGGCTTTATGTCGGTTTTTGTTTTTGTCCTGCTTCATAACACGATCGACTTCAATCTGCACAATTTTTCAACTCTTTTTCCTGTGATAGTAGTTGCTGTTTTGACCGTTGAGCCGTTGGAACTTTCAGGAAAAAAAAGGATTTCCGCAATAATTCTCTGTATTGCGGCATCTTTATTTCTCTTGTTAATGACTTTGTCTGAAAGCGGAAGAAAAACGGCAGGTTACGGCGGAAATATTTCGTATGAAGAACTTGTTTACAATTATCCGGCGGACTATTCTGTCCCGATGAGTAAAGCGATTGAAAAGCTTAACGCGACTCAAAAAGAGGAGACCGGAATTGCCGGGAAATACACAACTGCCGCAATGCTGAAAGCGCCCCGTTACTATTTTACCCACTATCTTGCGGGAAATTATCTTCTCCGTCTCGGGTCTATTGACTCTGCACTTCAGTTTTACAGGAAAAGTATAGAGCTCAGCGGCAGTAAGTATCCGTTAATTATCAGGAAAATATATAACGATCTTAAATCTGCAGGGAAAAGCGAAGAGATCACGAGGATCATTTCTGTGAGTGAAGGCAACACTTCTGAACTTGAGAGATTTCTGTTTGAAATATCAAGGACGGACAGCAGTTCCCTGAAATTCATCCACAGCAACGAAGAGCTTTTTTTCCTTTCAGCTATAAGGAGTTATCTTGACAGAAAAGAGTTCGATTCTGCAGAAACGCTCATCAGAAAGATCGAATCATCAAAAAAAGACCTTCCTGACGAAAGCAGAGGACGGCTTCTGATCTATAAAGGTTTGATATTTGAAAACAGGAAAGATTACAGGCAGGCATTTGAACACTATTCAAAAGGTGCCGCTCTCACAGGGGGTTTCTTTGACCATCTTCAGGTTGCGTATTGCTCACTCCATCTTGATAAATCGGCGCTTGACCAGGCGGAAAAAGGGATGAAAACATCTCTGCTTAAATCATCAAAGAATATATCGCACTACTATAAATGGCTCTCAAAGAGGGAGTTTATGAACAACAATTATGCTGACGGTTTCAAATATCTTGAAAAAGCAGTTGATATTTCAAAAAATCCCAACTGGCGGCTTGAACTTGCAAACACTTACAGCAGAAGAGGAATGCATTATGTCGCTTTGAAAACATTTATAATATTACAAAAGGAAAGCCCTTCTTTCAGCGTGGAATTGACAAATAAAAGAATAGAAGAGGAAAAAAAGAAACTTTCAGATAAAGAGCAGAAAAATTTTAATGAGTTGATGCTTAAGAATTAATGGTCAGATATACAGGAGATTAGCTTGTTCAGTTTCGCATATTTTCTCAATCTTTTTTTTGTTGCGGTTCTTTTTGTTGCGGTGATATTTCTGTTTTTAAAGAAGAGTTCTTCGACTATGAAGATAGTCGTGTTCAACCTGATGATAATTCTTGTTTTTGCAGGGCTTTTTGATGTCGCTGCAACGACTTTCTTTGTTCCTCCCTACAACAATTTCAGGACTAACAGTTCATATTACCATCATGGGTTGAAGCCGAATATGACCGAAAAAACAAAGTGGTTCAACGAATATACCGTTCACACGAATTCGCTCGGTTTTCTTGACAAAAAACAGAGAGATGTTCCATTGAAAAAGAATGGCAGAAGATTCGTTTTTATTGGTGATTCCTTTACTGAAGGGGTGAGCGAGGAGTGGGATGTCACTTTTCCCGGCATTGTTGCGAAAGAACTTGAAAAAGAGGGAATAGAGCTTTTAAATGCCGGGTGCATAAGCTATTCGCCGAAGATTTATTATCTCAAGATGAAATATTTCATCGAAAAAGGGCTTGAGATGGATGATCTATTTGTTTTCATTGATGTTTCTGATGTTCAGGATGAAATTGAGTATGCATATTTTCAACCATCTGAACCGGTTTTTATTTTAAGTGATTTGAACCTGTTTTTTTATCAGAACTCATATTCATACAGATATTTATATGACAGATTCTTTTATTTTCAGGAAAACCCGAGACACAAAGATTCCCCTTTCTGGGGTGGAGCTTTCTATCCTGTCAGACACTTGTGGTCAATGGATATGGAGCATTACAACAAATGGGGCAAAGAGGGACTTGAGCTTTCAGAAAAACACATGGACCTTCTTCATAAATTAACCGTTGAACATGGAATAAAGCTTCATATTGCAGTATATCCATGGAAATTCCACATTCTTAAAAGGAATCTTGACTCCATTCAGGTTCTTTTCTGGAAAAAGTTCTGTGAAGAAAGAGGCATTGATTTTATTGATTTTTTTCCTGATTTCATCAATGTTGAAGATGTCGTTGAAATGGAAAAAAAATGGTTTGCTGAAGGAGATGTACACTGGAGCTCCGAAGGCCTTGAGAAAATGGCTCAATCGGTGATAAATCACTTCAAAAAAGTAAAAATACTAAAATAATTAAGAAAAAATTGTTGACCTGCACGCTACAATAGTTAAATTAATACCAGTTTGTTATTATGATTTTTTGATATCCAGGGGGAATACAAATGAAAAAATCTTTCTTCAAGTCAGTTTTTATTACTGTTCTGATCTTTGCTGCCGGGTGTGGTTCTAATCCGGCAAAACTTTTTGACAAGGGAAACTCGGTCAAAGCTACTGACAAGGTCAAAGCGAGAGGTTTTTATGAGCAGGCATGCGAGCAGAATCATTTTGAAGCATGCCATAATGCGGCACTTCTTTGGCAGAACGGTGACGACATAAATGAAGAGAACAAAAAGGCGAGGATACTTTTTACAAAAGCATGTGACGGTCAGTTCAATGGGTCATGTCTCATCCTTGCTGATATGTGGGTTACCGGAAAAGGCGGAGTTTACAAGGACAGCATGTCTGCTTTCAATCTTTACAAAGAGCTTTGTGAACGTGGAGAAGGCAAGGGTTGCAGAGGGATGGGTGAAATGTACTCAAAAGGTGTCGCTTCCATTGACAGAGATGTCCAGAAAGCGATCGAGCTTTTTGAGATGGCCTGTGAAAAAGGGGACATGAAGACATGTGTCGATCTTGGACAGACATGGTCAAAAAAGTTTGAAGATCCGGAAGGTTACGAAAAGGTCGAACTTTTCTGGGGAAAGGCGTGTATGAGCGGAATGATCGATATCTGTGAAAAATTTGCAGACATGATCGTTTTCAGAAAGGAAAAAGAGGAGAGACTTCCTCTCTCAAGAAAATATTATGAAAAAGCCTGCGAAGGAAAATCAAGAGAGGCGTGTTATAAACTTGCAAGAGTTATTGTTGATAATACCGAGAACGGAGAAATGGAGGCGAAACCGTTTTATGATAAAGCTTGCGAAATGGAACATGCTGAATCATGTTACTATATCGGTGTCTATTTGAGTCAGGCTTACGGAGAAACTCTTGAACTTGATAAACTAAAGGAAATGCACGGTTTTTATGATAAATCCTGCACAAAAGGATTTGATGCCGCCTGTTCAAGTGCTCAGTCACTTAAAGCCCTCATTGATGAACAGGAAGAGGCGATCAGAAAAGCTGAAGCGGAAAAGAGGAGAATAGAAGAGGAAAAGAGAAAAGAAGAGGAAAGAAGAGCCGCCGCTGAAGCTGAAAGACTGAGACTCGAAAGGGAAAAAGCAGAGCTTGACGCCAAATTGGAGGCAGAAGAAGCAAGAAAAGCAAGAGAAGAAGAGGAAAGAAGAGATAAGGAAGAGATGGAAAGAAGGAGAAAGGAAGCTGAAAACCGTAAAAAAATAGAAGAAGAAGAAGAAGAGGAAGAGGAAGAAGTTGTTCCGGCAAAAGAAGACGAAGAAGACTTTGAAGAAGAAGAAGAAGTGAAGCCTGCTCCGAAAAAGAAAGCTCCGGCTTCCGAAGATTTCGATGACGGGCTTGATGATTTTGAAGAAGAGGAAGAAGAGGAAGAAGTTAAACCAAAACCCGCTCCGAAGAAAGAAAAGAAAAAGGACAGAAGTGCAGAAGAGGAACTTGACGATCTTCTCGGCGACTGATTACTGAAGTGTAATATTTTTCAGCCATTTATATTTAACAAACAGTATTATTGAAAGCAGTGCCGCAAGGACATTGCTGATCCCCATTCCCCACCACACACCTGTCGCACCAAGTCCCAAAACAATTCCGCCAAGCCATGAAAGGGGAACTCTCAGAGCCCAGAGCCGTGCAAAGCCTATTATCATTGCAGGTACATTTGTTCCCGCAGCATTGAAAGCCGCTGTAACTCCTCTGATCACTCCGAAGAAAGGAATGGAGAGACCGAAAATAAGAAGAAAATGGGCGCCGGATGCTATAACTTCAGCATCATGAGGGATGAAAAGTGCGATGAATGATTCCCTGAAAGGTATGATAAGTGCGATCTGTATAGCTATTGTTGCAGAAATAATTTTGATTCCTTCAACTGCCGATATGCGGGCTCTTTCAAAATTGCCGGCACCGAGATTCTGACCGATAATTGTTGAAAGACCCTGTCCCAGACCCTGTGCCGGGATGAAAATGAAACTCGTGAGCCTGTTGCCTATCCCGTATCCTGCAAGAGCATTTCTTGCATCTGGAAGTTTTGCGATGATGGCCATTAAAAGAATGAATCCGAGAGATTCGGCACTGTGTCCCACTGCCGCGGGAAAGCCGATCTTTAAGATTTTTGCAAACCATATTTTTTCCGGAATTATATGTTTAAAGTCAAGTGAAATTCCAGTGTTGCCTTTGATCATTATGTATATTACAGCAATTGATGCAAGGGCAGTGCTTATTAGAGTTGCCGCAGCCGCTCCTGCCGCACCCATTCTCGGTATCGGTCCCCATCCGATTATGAAAAGAGGATCAATTATAAGGTTAATGATATTTGTTATCAGCGTTATTTTTAATGGTGTTTTTGTATCACCGGCTGCCGAGGACAGTATTCTGAAAGAGGCATTTATGAAAACAAAAGGCATGCATGGAAAGAACCAGACAAGATATGATGCTCCGATTGAAGAGATATTCTTATCCGATGAAACAAGCTGAAGAAGCTGCGGAACAAAGGCAATCCCTATGATTGCAACAGCTATACCGGTCAGAAGTGAAAATGAAATTATCTGTGTTGCAGCTATATCGGCTTTTGATTTGTCTCCTGCTCCGGTATGCTGACTCACAAGAGCTGTTCCGCTCATCGAAAAACCTGCCGCAGCCGAGGCAAAGAACCATAAAAGAGGAAATGCTATCTGAAGAGCCGCAACGGAATCTCCGCTCTGTTCTCCTCCGAGCCGTCCAAGCCAGAAAGTGTCTGCAAGCTGATAAAAAGTTTCAAGTAAAGATGCAAGCATGACTGGCCAGCCGAGACGGAACATCAGCGGAACAATGTTTGAGCCGAGTATTTCAGATCGTTTAGGGGTGGACATGCAACCTCCAAAAAGTCATGGCATTATAACAAAAAATCTCAGGAATGAATTTTTTTGAACCGAATTATTTTAGATTGTGGGATGCGTACTCTTTTTTGACTTAAATTTCAGTAAAGTTATAATCTTTAAGATTCAATGGTTTGAGAATTTTTAAATGGTTGAAGCGGAGATAAGAATGGGACAAAAATTAATTGTTTTTGCGATGATCACATTATTGACAGTGAGTGTTTTTGCCGACAAGATAGTTGTCTGGAACCTCAAACCTCAAGCGGGTGTTACGGAAAAGGAAGCGGCGACAGTGAGCTCTATTGTTACAACTGAGATTGCAAGAGTTTCAAAGAACATTATCATCAGTGAATCAGAAATGAAGTCGGTAATTGATGCCGAGCAGATGAAGATGTCATGCGGAGCGGAAGATTCTTCCTGTATCGCAGAGATCGGTGCCGCGATGGGAGCACCATTATCGGTTTCCGGAACATTTTCAAAGATGGGGGATTACTGGATAATCACCCTTCAGCTTGTTGATGTGAGAAAAGTTGAAGTTCAGTCAAGGGTTTCAAAAAAGTTCAAGGGGAACGAGAATGCCCTTGTCGAAGCGATAACTCCGATGATATGCGAGCTTTTTAATGACAAGGAGTGCATGGAAAAGAGTGTTCAGCAGACAAAAGATGAACAGAAAAGTGAAAAGAAGGATAAAACACCTGTTTCGTGGAAGAAAGTGACCGGCTGGGTTCTCACAGTTCCGGGTGTTCTGATGTTCGGATCGGGTATTGCGGCACATGTTCTGATGAAAAATGCAAAAGAAGACTATGAATTGACAGGCGAAGATGAAGGGAAATACAAAAGTTTCAGAACATATTCAACTGTCGGCTATGTTACCGGCTCAGTTCTCATGGCAGGCGGAATTGCACTGCTGATATGGGACGGAGTGGAAAAAAGCAGAAAAAATAAGAAAAATGAAGCGGTATCATTTTATGTGATCCCTTCATTTGACGGAGCTTATGCAGGCATGCAATGGAGCTGGTAATGAAGAAACAAATTTTAATTTCAGCGATCATCTTAATTGTTTCAAGCTGTTCTGACTTCAAAGACAGTTTGGTCGGAACGCTTGGCGAAAAGTGTTTCGGGAATGGAACATGCAGGGACGGTCTGATCTGTCAGGACGGGTTGTGTGTCAAGGATGGTGAAGCCGGAAACGATGATGATTCGGGTAACACCGGAGATACCGGAAACACAGGAAATACCGGAAATACCGGAGATACCGGAGATACAGGTAATTCAGGTGATGACAGTGATATTTCCAATGTCGAAACTGAAATAGATGATGATGTTATTAATGATCCTTGTGACCCGAATCCCTGCACAACTGTTGAAAATTCTGACAACTCATGTATGCCTGAAGACGATGAGGAATATATTTGCGGATGTAAACCGGGATTTTTATGGAATGATATTGAAGAGAAATGTAATGCAATTCCCGACCCGTGTCTTGAAGACCCGTGCACTACTTTGACTGATTCGACATGTGTTCCTGAAAAAACAGAAGATGATAAAAATTTTACCGGAATGCGCGAATGTGTCTGTAATGAAGGGTTTGATAAGAGTTTCATAGGTTCAGAGATCTGTGTTCCGGCTTTTAAATCAGTTTCCACCGGGAAAGACCATGTCTGTGCAATTGATTATTATGACGACTTATACTGCTGGGGTTCAAACTTCAATGCTCAGCTTGGCAACGGTGAGAGCGGAACAGGCAAGGAGAAGAAAATCCCTTTTAAGGTCAAGTCCGTCTCTACAACATGGACAAAAGTGAGTTCAGGTGAAGCCCATACCTGCGGAATAGATCAGGGAAGCGACCTCTACTGCTGGGGATATAATTATTTTGGACAGCTCGGGAACAATGAATCAGGTGAAGGAAAGCAGGAGATTGAACCCGTTCTTGTTTATGCAAGCGCAGATGGAAGTTTTTCTACAGGAAGGAATCATTCGTGTTCAATAAAGAGTGAAGATCTCTACTGCTGGGGACAGAATTCAAGCGGTCAGCTTGGTTCAGGCAATTACGATAATATTAATCAACCATTCAATATTGCTTCCACCATTAATTGGGAAATGATCTCTGCCGGAGACAGTCATACTTGCGGAATTACAACTGATAATGATCTCTACTGCTGGGGAATGAATGCTTCGGGGCAAATTGGAGACGGAACAATAAACATGAAAAATGTTCCGGAACATATCGGTACAGAAAAGTGGAACTATGTTTCAGCAGGATTCGATCATACTTGCGGAATACAGGTTGGCGGAACTCTTTTCTGCTGGGGCGGCAACAGCGAAGGTCAGCTCGGAGACAACGAAACAAATAACAATTCCAATATTCCAGTTGGTGTTGATTCAATAATGGTGACATCATGGAAAATGGTTTCAGCCGGCAATATGCACACCTGCGGAATCTCGTCCGAGGATAAGCTTTACTGCTGGGGAAAGAACAATTACGGTCAGTTAGGTAACGGAACAATAGAACCTCAGAACTATCCCGGAGAACTTATGGGCAATGGATGGGCAGATGTTTCAGCCGGTGACGGTTTTACCTGTGCCGTTAAAATAACCGGAGCCATGTACTGCTGGGGACTTAACGAATTCGGTCAACTCGGTATCGGTGCAATAACCGGATACTATTCCGATATGCAGGCTGTCAGCACAAAATATGACGGTAATTAGCTGTAATTATTGTTCAATTTCAATGAAAACTTTTCAAAATAGTTAAAAAACTTGATTTTGATCAGTTTGTTTATAATATCCTTCGTGCTTCGGGGTGTAGCGCAGTCCGGTTAGCGCATCGGTTTTGGGAACCGAGGGTCGGAGGTTCGAATCCTCTCACCCCGACCATGTGACTTTTTTTGGAAGTGCGCCCGTGGCTCAGTTGGATAGAGCAACGGACTTCTAATCCGTAGGTCAGAGGTTCGAATCCTCTCGGGCGTACCACTTGTTTTTTTACATGTGAATTATCGCGGTGGGTGTAGTTCAATGGTAGAGCACCGGATTGTGGTTCCGGGCGTTGTGGGTTCGAGTCCCATCTCCCACCCCATATTTGGCGGGCCCTTAGCTCAGTTGGTAGAGCAACTGACTCTTAATCAGTGGGTCGAAGGTTCAAATCCTTCAGGGCCTACCACTTTTTTCACGGTCTTAGATGGCAGATTCAATTAAACGGTATTTTAAAAATGATACTGCGAAGGTGGCGGAATTGGCAGACGCACTAGACTTAGGATCTAGCGGGCGACCGTGGGGGTTCGAGTCCCCCCCCTCGCACCAGAAAATGGCAAAAATGCTTTTTTACATTAAACAGTTAATTAATACGGGGAGTTAAAATGGATTACAAATTGAATCATCTTAGTAATGTGGAAAAAGAACTTGAAATAACATTTTCTGCCGAAGAGGTTAAGGAAAATATTCACGGCACACTTTCACATCTTTCAAGAACAGCCAGCATAAAAGGCTTCAGAAAAGGAAAAGTTCCCTTGAATGTAGTTAAGCAGATGTACGGAAAAGGAATTAAAGATGAAGCCGAGAACCATTTCGTATCGACAGGCATTCAGGAAACTGCGGTAAAAGAAAACCTCAAGTTTGCCACAGCCCCCGATATTTTTGAAAAAAGCACCGTAGCTGAAGGCGAGCCGTTCATATTCAAATACAGGGTGGAAGTGTTCCCATCAGTCAATGTCGAAGTAAAGCCGTTAGAAGCTGAATATACTCCGTTGAAATTCAAGGATGAGATGGTTGACCAGGAACTTCAAGAGATAAGAAAAAGATTTGTCGAATTCAAAGAAAGCGAAGATGCGCAATCAGCAGAAAAAGACCGCATGACGATAACTTTTTCAGGCAAGATGGGTGATGAAGAAATAGAAGGGACAAAAGGAAACAATGTAACAGTTGTTCTTGGTGAAAAAAGATTTGTTCCCGATTTTGAAAAGGCACTTTACGGACATAAAACGGGTGACAGTTTTTCAGCCGATGTAAAATTCCCGGAAGATTATCAGGCCAAAGAACTTGCCGGCAAAACAGTTACTTTCTCTATATCAGTGGAAAAAGTTGAAAAATGCGAGAATGAGCCGGAACTTACAGATGAATTTCTCTCAGGGAAAGAAGGATATCCCGATACTGTTGAGGCACTAAGGGAGGAGATGAAAAAACACATACTTGAATATATTGACAATCTTAATCTTGATAACAGAAAGTATATTGCAATTGATACCTATGTTAAAAACCACGATATTGATGTTCCTCCTTCAATTTTGAAAAGTGAGGTCGAAGCAAGAGTTGACGAACACAAAAAAAAGAATAAAATTGAAGAGATAGCTGAAGATGTTTTAAAGAAAATAGAAGAAGATGCAAAATGGGTTGCAAAGCGGTACATAATTCTTCACGAGCTTTCAGAAAAACTCGGGATAACAGTTACTGAAAGGGATATTAATGATGCTCTGGCAAAAGAGGCGGCACATTACGGACTTCCTGCGGAATATGCTGAACAGCTTAGAAAATATTACGGTGAAGAGAGACTCAATGCCAAGAAAATGGAGATAAGGGAAGGAAAAGTGCTTGAGAAAATTACAGAAGCGATGATATTTATTGAAAAGAACACTGAGGAGAAAAAAGATGAAGGAAAGAACTCCTGAAGCATCACTTATCCCGATAGTTGTTGAAAAGGAAGGGGGTGGAGAGAGATCTTATGACATCTATTCCCGTCTTTTAAAGGACCGTATAATTTTTCTTGGAGATGATGTGACAGATGATGTTGCCAATCTCGTCGTTGCGGAACTTCTGTTTCTTGAAGCACAGGACAGCGAACAGGACATCCAGCTTTATATCAACAGCCCGGGTGGCTCTGTTACGGCGGGTCTTGCAATATATGACACCATGCAGTATGTGAAACCTGATGTTGCAACGATATGTGTCGGCCAGGCATCAAGCATGGGCGCTGTGCTCATGGCGGCAGGTGCGAAGGGGAAAAGATTTTCGCTTCCCAATTCAAGAATAATGATCCATCAGCCGATGGGCGGTTTCAGAGGACAGGCGACAGATATTGAAATTCATGCAAAAGAGATACTTTTCCTTAAAGAGAGACTTTTGGCAATTCTTGAAGAACACACCGGAAAGGACAGAAAAACTCTGAAAAAAGATATGGAAAGAGATTTTTTCATGTCTGCTGAAGAAGCCGTTCAGTACGGACTTATCGACAGTGTGGTGAAAAGAAAATAGGAGGGTGAAATGACCCAGAAGGACAAGAACGGAGTTATTCAGTGCTCTTTCTGCGGCAAGACGCAGATCGAAGTTGAAAGAATAATCTACGGTCGCGGAGTTTATATCTGCAACGAGTGCGTCGGTTTGTGTTCGGATATTCTTCACGAAGAAGGTGACAGTGAGATCCCGCAGAACGAGACCGGTGAACTTCTCACACCTGTTCAGATAAAGACCCGTCTTGACAGATTTGTAATAGGTCAGGAATATGCCAAAAAAGTCCTTTCTGTTGCAGTTTACAACCATTATAAAAGGGTCAACGCCCCGAAAAAAATTAAAACGAAGATACAAAAGAGCAACATTCTTCTTCTTGGTCCTACAGGTTCAGGTAAAACCCTGCTTGCAAGGACACTTGCCGAACTTCTAAATGTTCCTTTTGCGATAGCTGATGCAACAGCCCTGACTGAGGCGGGATATGTCGGTGAAGATGTTGAGAACATCCTGCTGAATCTTATCCAGGCGGTCAACTATGACATCGAAAAAGCTGAAAGAGGGATTATATACATTGACGAAATAGATAAGATCGCAAGAAAATCTGAAAATCCGTCGATCACAAGAGATGTCAGCGGTGAAGGTGTTCAGCAGGCGTTACTGAAAATAATTGAAGGGACTGTTGCAAACATTCCTCCGACAGGCGGCAGAAAGCACCCGCATCAGGAATATCTGAAGCTTGATACTTCAAACATCCTTTTCATCGTCGGCGGAGCTTTTGAGGGAATTGATAAAATAATATCAAGGCGGATCGGTCAGAAAAAACTCGGATTCGGTTCAAAACAGACTGTTAAAAAGTCTGAAGAGAAGATCCTTTCGAATGTTCAGCCGGAAGATCTTCTTAAATTCGGGCTTATTCCTGAATTTATCGGCAGATTTCCTGTCACGGCTTATCTTGACGAACTTAATGACAGTGAACTTTTAAGAATACTTACCGAGCCCGAAGATGCACTTGTAAGCCAGTATAAAGAGCTTTTCAAACTTGACGGTATAGACCTTTCGTTCACAGAAGATGCTTTGAAAGAGGTTGTAAAAAAGACCGGAAAGCTCAAAACAGGAGCAAGGGGTTTAAGAAGAATACTTGAAACGGCGATGCTTGACATAATGTATTCAACTCCGGAAGAAAAGGATAAGATAAAAGAGATAATAATCACTCCCGGCGTTATCAATTCAAATGATGATCCGGTAAAAGTCATTGAAAAGAAAACCCCGGTCGGTACAAAAAGCGGCAACAAAGGAGCCTGACACGAATGAATTCTGAAAAATTTTTTCCACTGCTTCCGATAAGGGATGCAGTAGTGTTTCCATATACATCCATAACTTTCAAGGTTGGCAGGGATTTTTCCATAAAGGCAGTTGAGGAATCCTTGAACAGCAAGGGCAAGGAAATAGTTCTCATTACACAGAAAAATCCCGGAATGGAGATCCCTGATGAAAAAGGAATGTTCAAAATAGGAACTCTCTGTTCGGTTTTGCAGGTCGTTGAAGGGCCCGGCGATATTTTCCATGTCTTCATAGAGGGGATAAGAAGAGTCTGTGTCGGAGAGATAAGATCTAACACAAAAGGTTTTTTCGAGGTTGGAACAAAGGTTTTCAAATCTAAACCGGTAAAAAAGGAAGAAGTTGAAAAAGAGAGAAAGCTTTTTGAAAAGACACTCACAAAATATTTTGAAGAACTTGATATTCCGGCAGGGATAATAAGCAGCACTTTCGCCATTAAGGATAATTCAAGGTTTATTGATGTTGCAGCTTCGATAATAAGAACATCAGATCCGCTTGATCTTCAGCCCGTTCTTGAATCGAGGGATGTCAGAGAAAGGTTCAGCAGGATGACCGCGATACTCAAAATGGAAATGGAGCTGAGAACTCTTGAAGCTGATATAGAGTCAACTGTCAGGGAAAAGTTCGAAAAAGGACAGAAGGAATTTTTCATAAATGAGCATATCAATGCACTGAAGAACGAACTTCAGAAGAATTCAAGTTTTCCGGATAAGGAGAGCGAAACTCTCGAAGCAAGGATAGATTCGCTTGATGCTCCTCAATATGTCAAAGAGCGGTTGGAAGAGGAGTTGGAAAAATATGAATCGATATCTCCTGTAAATCCGGAAAGTTCCGTTGTCAGAAACTATATCGAAACGCTTCTCGCCCTTCCGTGGAAGACAGGAACTTCATCTGAGATCAATCTTGATAAGGCATCCGAGATACTTGAAAATGACCATTTCGGACTTGAGGAAGTAAAAAAGAGGATACTTGAATATCTTGCAGTGCTCAAATTGAAAGGAGATATGAAATCACCGATCATATGTCTTGCCGGCCCTCCCGGTGTGGGCAAGACCTCAATAGCGGCATCATTGGCAAGAGCTGTGGGAAGAAAATTCATCAGACAGTCGCTTGGCGGAATAAAGGATGAAGCCGAAATAAGAGGTCATAGAAGAACATATGTCGCTTCAATGCCGGGCAAGATAATTCAGTCGATAAAAAAGGCGAAAGTGAACAATCCCCTTTTCCTTCTTGATGAGATAGATAAACTCGGAAGCGACTACAAGGGAGACCCGTCAAGTGCTCTTCTTGAAGTTCTTGATCCTGAACAGAATGAAACTTTCATTGATCACTATATTGATGTGGAATTTGATCTGAGCAAAGTTCTTTTTGTCGCTACAGCCAACGATGTTTCAATGATACCTCCTGCTCTTAGGGACAGGATGGAAATAATCTGGATTGATGGCTATACCTGGTATGAAAAGAAGAACATAGCTCTTGTTCATCTTGTCGAAAAACAGAAGAAGCTCAACGGTATAGAGGATGTGTCACTTCAATTTTCATCATCCGGTCTCAACTGTCTGATTGACAGCTATACATCGGAGTCGGGAGTAAGAGAGCTCGAAAGAAAAATTGCTTCGATATGCAGGAAGATCGCCTTGAAAAAAGCTTCTACCGCAGGGATCCCTCTTAAAAAAGTAACTATTTCAGAAAAAAATATCAAAGATTATCTGGGTGTTGAAAAATATAGCGATGAAAAAGCGGCAAAAGAAAAGGAGACCGGTGTTGTGAACGGTCTTGCGTGGACCCCTTACGGAGGAAGTGTTCTCAAGATTGAAGCGATAAGGTATCCGGGTAAAGGTGATATAAAGATAACCGGACAGCTCGGCGATGTAATGAGGGAATCTGTAGAAATTGCAGTAAGTTACATTAAGAGTCTTTCTGAAAGGACGCTCCGGATCGATAAGAGTTTGTGGGACAGTTCGACCATTCATGTCCACTTTCCTGAAGGGGCGACACCCAAAGATGGTCCATCTGCCGGAGTTGCCATTGCGCTTGCTGTAGGGTCCATGATGTCCGGTCTTCCGGTTCTTCCCGGCATTGCCATGACAGGTGAAATAACACTGCGGGGCAAAGTTCTTAAAGTCGGCGGCATAAGGGCAAAGATCATGGCGGCAAAGAAGGCGGGAATAAAAAAAGTGTTCATTCCGGAAGCAAACAGGGATGAATATGAGGAACTTCCTCTTGAAATAAGGGACGGAATTGAAGCGATAATGATAAAATCATGCGAAACTGTAATTATGGAAAGTCTTGAAAATTTGAAAAAGATCAAGCGATCTCAGGCAATTACAA
Source organism: uncultured Spirochaetales bacterium (assembly GCA_964630905.1). GTDB lineage: Bacteria > UBP6 > UBA1177 > UBA1177 > UBA1177 > JAGOEX01. Next base: position 17,953 of record CAZVWR010000059.1, read on the forward strand.
AGGAAAATGTTTTACAGTGATCAAATATATTTGACAAAACGGCTAAAATGGTTAATTAACTGAATGTGCATTTCGTTCAACTCAAAAATTTTGAGTACAGTCAGCAAAAAATCTGCAAATGATTTACCGGAAGGGCCGTGGATGGTGTCTTGCAAAATTTCAAATTTGAATCATACACAAAAAAGGATACTTTATTAACTTAATGGAGAAAAGAATGAATTTACAGGAATTAAAAAACAAAAAGAATGATGAACTGGTCAAGATGGCCGAAAAGCTCGGTATTGAAGATGCTTCAGGCAAGCGATCGCAGGAACTTATTTATGAAATTCTGCAGAAACTGGTTGAAAACAATGAGATTATTCTGGCAGACGGTGTGTTGCAGATCCTTCCGGACGGTTTCGGATTTTTAAGAAGCCCGAAATATAACTATCTTCCGGGTCCTGACGACATATATGTTCCGCCATCAATGATAAA
>CAZVWR010000060.1:0-18165 GCA_964630905.1 uncultured Spirochaetales bacterium
CCACCCGATATATGATCAGATTGTGTTAAATTATTTTCAGCAAGTCAAGGGAAAATTAAAAGTTCTTTTGGTGGAATTTAGGCAGTTTTAAATTGAATAACTATATTTGAAATCGACCTGTCCGTCATAGAACATGGGAAAATCCCGTGATTTAATTGCATCAAGTATGCAGTCACCGAAAAGGGATGACTGATATTTCTCTGTTGTGAAATAGATGTCGAGTATTTTTCCGCTTCCTGCGACTCTTACCATCAGCTCCATTGTTCCCATCATATTTCTGTCGCCCTGTTCGTATCTGTTCTGGTAGCACTGGGTGATGTCGGGGAGGAATTTGTTCATGTGGACCATGACCTGTTTTCCATTAAGTGTCGCGGGAAGGTAGTCTTCTCTTCCTGCCCACGCTTTTCTGAGTGTGGCTTCATCGGGAGGAGCCGTAACAAATTCAGTATCTTCCGGCCTTACCGGTCTTTTTATCAGATCTCCTTCAACTTTCGCCTGTCTTGATATCATTGCGATGATCTCTTTGTTGTTCCTTTCTTTTGCATAGGCAAGAGCGGTCTTACTTGTCTTAAAGTGTATCTTGTTTATGTCGGCACGGTAATCAATCAGGGTTTTTACAGTGTCGGTATGTCCGTTCTGTGAAGCGAACATGAGAGCGCTCATTCCGTCAACTGTCACATCGTTGATGTTGGCTCTGTTATTCAGCAGAAGTTTGAGCATTTCATTGTGACCGTAACGGGCTGCATCCATAAGAGGCGTCTCTTTGTATCTGTCGCTGATATTGACTGCGGCACCTTTTTCAATGAGCATTTTCACAGTTTCAAAATGCCCTTTTTTTGCCGCCCACATTATTACAGGTTCTTCGCGGTATCCGTCAGTTGCATTTATGTAGGCCTTCCTGTCAAGAAGTATTTTGACAAGGTCGTTGTCTCCCTTAGCCGCAGCCCAGTGAAGGGGATAGACACCGCTTTTGTTCTTTGAATTCACATCAACTCCGCTGTCGATCATTTTTACAGCGGCATCCTTATTTCCAGTTCTTATTGCTTCAACGAGCTGTTCAATGTCGCCGGAATTAACGGATGATCCTTTGACAGCACCTTCCTGTTTTTTTGATGTGCCGGACTTTTGTTCATCTGTGCCCTGCGATTTTGTTTCAACGGAACCGCATGAGCTGACAATGAAAATAATTAGAAAAACCAGCCAGTTAGATCTTTTCATGTTAACCTCCGTTAAAATCCGGTCAATCTTTTTTATTTAAGGAGTCAATTCTTTTCCTGAGATCTTCAGCTTTTTCAGACTCACCCTTCCTGTCAAAATGTTCCGCACTGAACATAATGTAGCTTACGGCCGCTTTTTTCCACCCTTCCTTTGATGCCGTTTCAACAGCATTAAGAAGTGTGTTCTCATCGTAACAATCGCTTTTTACGGCGAAAGAAGAGGCGATCAGTTTTGAAAGAGGTTCATCAAGTTTTTTTACAGCTTTGTTCAGTTTTGCAGTATCGCAGGGTGAAGTGTGTTTTTCAATTTCCTTATATTTTGAAGGGATATCTGAGTTTTTTGAAGAAATGAAATTGTAATAAACGGTATTTTCGTTCTTTCTGAGAATATCCAGCAATGGTTCCGCTTCTATGCAAGTTCTGTAATTCATTAAAGAATAGTCAAGAGAGCACCTGATAAGATGCGCTTTTACTATTTCATCGGGATCTGTTGTCATTTGAAGACTTTCGACAAGTCTTTTGTAGTAACTGTCTGCAAATTTCCCGTTCCCTTCCATAAAATTTGATATGAAATTGTTCATGTTCACAAAACTTTCCTGCTGCCATGCCGGAGCCGGCTGTGAACTGCATGAAAAAATAAAGATAAATATTAAAAGGAGAAATATCTTTTTCATGGCAGTTTTATCTCCTTTTTCTGTTCGATCGGAAGGGCGTTCCTGACATCTTTGATCATTATATTTACTGAGTTCAGAGTTATATCGACCTCTTTACGGAGCATTTCGAGATCATTGGTCGCACCCTCAACATTTTCACCGGTCTTGACAAGGTTGGATACCAGAGAATCGAGCTCTTTCATTTTTTTCTCGAGGTCATCTATTATCCCGTTCACTTTTTTAACAGTTCCTTCTTCCCCGAGTATCTGTTCATCAGCTTTCAAAAGGGTTTTGTTGGCATTTGATATAAGCAGTTCCGCTTCTTTCAGGGCTGTGTTAAGGGACGAAATGCTTTCCTTGAAGTCTTTTGCTGTCTTTGGATCACCGGCAAGCATTTCGATTACACCCTGTTTCCTCGCGAGTTCGTTAGTGATAGTCTGTGCGTTTGCAAGGGTTTTTGTAAGGTCGCTCTCTTTGCCTGTCATCACTTTCACATTTGTTGCGATCGCATCTACTTTTTCAACCATCGGCTGGAGCTTTTTTATGACTTCGTTGATATCATCGATCGTGTCTGTAGGGAAAACGAGGTCTTCATCAACTCCCGGGGCATTGATATCGGGAGTTTTCACAACAAATCTCGGAGAACCGATGAACGGTTTTTCAAGAGTGAATGTGGAGCTTTTATTTATTCTGACCGAATGTCTCTGCGGAACTTTTACCGAGATGACAACATTTCCTGCAGGGTCAAGTTCAAGAGTTGAAACCTTCCCTATCTCAAAACCTGAAAACAACAGAGGCATTCCTTCTGTTATTCCTTCTCCGCTCGGAGATGAAAGGGTATAAAAGCGATGTTCTGTGAAAAAATCTTTCTGAATAAGGAGAAATATTACGAACACAATTATGGCAAAGACTGAAATAATAAGGAAAATCCCTACCTTGAACCCTGCTGATTTACTCAATCAAATCTCCGTATCTGTCACGGTGCCATTCATAATCTGCAATGATACACTGCTCGAAATGTGTGTCAAGCAATGTAAGTATTTTTCTTATTGAGTGAACTGTGGGCATGTTTCTTATCATATAAAAAGGTCTGTCGATAACTATATCTGCACCGGTCAGCATTATCGCCCTGAGCAGTTTCACTTTGAAACGGGTCATTTCGTCAAACGAGGAAGGCTTTGAATTTATTGCAGATCCGATGTCCAGAATATCCATAAGTGTCTTTATATTGCTGAAAATGGTTTTGTCAGGAATGTCTGAATGGAACCTTGCAACAAGTGCGATGTTGTCAATAGCTGTGAGATTTGAAAGGAGAGGAATGTCAGGAGAGACGAATGCAGTCTTAGCTGAGTTGATGTGTTGGGCGAACCACGAATCGAAATCGGGTTCGTTCACAAATAGTTTAACGCTAACCTTGCCGCTAATGACAGCACCTCCACAAGTATAATTGACATGAAAACGCTCATCATTCCTTTTAAAACGGCAACAGGGATGGCAGTCATCATATATTTTGTCCGCCAGCCGTGATAAAGGGGAATGACTGATATTAAGAATCCGAAAGTCATGCTTTTTAACAGCATTACAAGAAGATCTGTCGCTGTTACCGATTTTGCAATGAGATCTGCATACATTCCCGGACTCATCTGAAAAATGATGCTTGAAAAGATGAATCCGCTGAAAAGGACGACGATAGAAAAAACGGAAGAAAGGATCGTGACACTCAGGACAAAGCTGATTATCCTCGGTACAAAAAGATATTTTACCGGATCTATCCCGAACGATTCAAGGGCGTCAATCTCTTTGTTGACTTTCATCACTGCAATTTCGGCATTGACGGCGCTTGAACTTCTAAGAGCCAGAAGAAAAACTGTTATGAGCGGTGCCATCTCAAGCACCACAAGGCCCATGATGATGTCGCCAAGATACTGGACAAGCCCCAAGCTTTTGACCGTCTGCAGAACTATTCCGATGAAAATGCTCCCGTAAACGACACTTAAAAATATGAAAAGAGATAAAAGCTCATAAGCAGTGAAGAATATCTGGATTACAAGTACATCGAATACAGCACGGTTGAAAAACGACCCTGACCCGATCGCCTTGAGACATCTGAGGACAAATGAAGAAAAATTCGCTATATCATTGTATTTTGCAATGGTTCTGTTGCCGATGTTCTCTATCGCAGCTCTCAAAATAAACCTCAAAAAAATGCAAATTGATTATACACAACGCAAAAAATATTACAATTTAGAGAATCAATCTGTCCAAAATTAATAGATTTTTTGTCTTTTTGAGAGAACAAATTATAATCAATCGGTTTAATTGGAGTTCAGAAATGCGAAACACACCAGAAACGCAGAAACTTGTTAAGAATATTCTCTGGGATTTGAACCTCACAACGGAAGATGTTTTCTCAATTTTATCAGACAGAAATAATCATGATGAACGCCGCAGATTTGTCGTGAGACTGCTAAGAAGTTACAACTGGTACACACTTCTCAAAATATTCACAATCGAAGAAATGATAGAAATCATCAATGATAACAAAGTAATAAACGCACTGTTTCCAAATTCATTAAAAGAGAAATACATGAGTGCAAGGGAAATTTTATCGACAACCGGAGATTGAATCGAAATGATCAACGATGTTCCTTTTCATCAAGGCGGGTTTGTTTCAAATCATCTTTTCAACAGGATAGACACATGGGAAAACATCCTTTCGAACAAAATCTCCGCACTCGGCAGAAATGAACCGAAAGATGTCGCAGACATACTTTTTATCGCACAGAAGTTTTCTTTCAACTGGATGGAAGTAATTGAATCTGCAAAGAAAAAGGACATGTGGGTCAACGAAACTGATGTCTCCTCAATATTGAATTCCTATCAAGTCGAATCTCTGAAATCCCTTCGCTGGATTGAACAACCAGACCTCGAAAAATTAGCAAAACTCCTGAAAATAATTGCGAAAGACATACTTATGGCAGGGGATAATGGGGCTGACAGAGAGCAAAAATAACATGAAGTTTGATGAAAAAATTGCAGAAAAATTTCTAAGATTTTATGGGTTTAAGACAGTTAAGTATGAACCCGTTAAAAATTGTACACCTGATTTCTTGTGTGATGGAAAAATTGCTGTCGAAGTTAGAAGATTGAATAAAAATTTTTATGGTGGTGAGGAAACCGTAGGATTAGAAAAAGAAGAGTTCTCTTTGACTGAAAAACTAAACAAACTCGTCCATGGATTTGGAACATCTGAAAACAATAATTGCTGGGTTGTATCCTTCAGTTTTTCTCGTCCGGTTGAAAATTGGAAAACTCTTTCCAAAAAAATAAAAAAATCTTTTGATGATTTTGTTGAAAAACCATTCAAAGAGAATGGCATAATTTTTAAAGAAGATAATTTCGAAATAGAGGTCTTTAGACTTGATGATGATAAAATACCTTACATTTTTGATGTGGGATACTGTGATGACATGGATTCGGGTGGCTGGACAATAGAAGATATGGAAAGCAATATTAAGTATTGTATCATGGAAAAAACTAGAAAAATAGAGAATGTAAAAACTAAATACAATGAATGGTGGCTTGTTCTTATAAATCATATTACTGTAATGATGAGTGAATCAGACGAGAAAAGATTAATAGAAGAGTTCAAAATGGAGCACGATTTTGACAAAGTTATTATTGTCAATCCATTTAAACCTTCTAAATGGTTTGAGATATGAAGTGTTTGCAATTTCAGGGGAACTTTTTATTTTAAAGGAGTAATCGATGTCAGTCCTTTTTGCAATCTTATTTTTACTTTCAATTGGCTGTTTTTTTATGGGATTAGTAAAACCAACACTGTTTTCTGGAGTATTTAAAGAAAATGCAACAAGGAAAAAATTGTCAAAATACTTTGGGATCTCAACCATGGTTTTTTTCATTCTAATCCCAATGTTTGTGGATGAAAGCAATGTCGATGAAAACCAGAAAGAGCAAGAAATATCAAATCAAGAGCCAGAAATATCAAAAAAAGATCAACCATTAAATAATATATTGAATGGACAAGGTGGTCCAGTTGAATATGAAATCTTCAAGGTTGAAAATTTAAGTTACAAAGCTATAGGAAAAAAGAACCTTTCAGATTACAGCCTTAAAGAACTTCAAGAATTACCTCTTTGTAAAAAAATGGCTTACAGGATTATTGTTTCGCCCAAAATCAAAGAAAATCAGGTAATACCAACTATCAAGAAAATAATTTCAGATATTACTGAAAAAGATAATGAAATTGATGAGATGTTCTTGCATCTCTACAGTGATAAAACCATTGCGAATGAAGCTTGGGAAATAGCAATGGTTACATGGGGTGAAAATGGCGAAATTGGAAATGTGACACCGGAAATTGCAAAAAGTAATGATAGAAGTAATTACAAAACAAATATTGAAATGAAAGAAAACCTTGAAGAATATTTAAAAAACAAAAAAACTTCTGAAATCAAACTTGGTTTTACAGAGGAAAAAAGAAAGGAAATATTTAAAGAACTTGTGGCAACAGAATCTAAAGCAATGGAAGATGCAGATAGAATTTATCCTATAGATGCGTCTAAACCCAATTTCAAGAAAGAAAATGTTTTAAAAAATGCTGACAAACACACGGAATTAATGGAAAAATACAAAGCTGAAGTCAGGAAAAAATATAAAATTGACAAGAATATTGAAAAGCAAATCGTTTCAGAAGCTTTTTCAAAAAGATGGCCGATGAGATAAATTATGTCAACTTCAAAAGAATTTATAGAGTACATCCTTGAAAACATTGAAGATGCGGGAGTTGTCACTGTCAGGAAGATGTTCGGCGAATATGCGGTTTACTGTGACGGGAAAGTGATAGCTCTTGTTTGTGACAATCAGTTTTTCCTGAAACCGACTAAGGCAGGTCGAGATTTCATCGGTGATGTAATTGAGGCGCCGCCTTACAATGGTGCAAAGCCGCATTATCTTATCGAGGATGGTATTGATGATTGCAAATGGTTCAGCAATCTGATAAAGATAACGGCAAATGAAGTTCCCGAGCCTAAGCCCAAAAAGAAGAAAACTAAGTGATGATGATTTTTAATAAACCGGTTTCTTTTTTCTGAGTTCTTTCTGCATTGTAACCACTGTTTCAAGCGATAAAGAGGTGATAGTCACGATCAATTCGTTTGAAATTCCGGCAAGGATCGCTTTTTTGCAGACAATATTCTTTTCTTCAAGTTTGCCTTCTTCACGGCCTGTTTCTCTTAGTCGTTCTGTCATTGATACCATTTTACTGCCTCGTACTGAATTATAAATTACAACTTTAATGAAAATATCGGGGCGGGGAACAAAATCTTATTTCATTAAGGAATGATAGGTCTGTGGTGATGTTAAGTCAAGATAATAGGTGAGTTTAGTAAAAATTGACATGACTTTTCACTGATACTAAAATCAGCTGTAATCGGTTTTATTCACTTTTGAAGAGGTTAAGATGAAAGATCCAAGAATTGCAAAACTGGCAAAGAATCTGGTGCGTTACAGCACAAGCGTTAAAAAAGGGGACAATGTTCTCATTGAGTTCAAAGACCACTGGCCGCTTCCTCTTGTCCATGCGTTGATCGATGAAATAAAGAAGATCGGTGCAAGGGCATTCGTCACTTACAACGACACACAGCTTCAGAGAAAATCACTTCAGGCGGCTGATGACAAATGGTTTGAAACAATGGCTGAGATCGATCTGTTAAGAATGAAGAAAATGCAGGCGTTCATTGCGATAAACGGTCGTGACAATAGTTATGAACTCGCCGATGTTCCGCCTGAAAACATGAAGAAATATATGGAAAAATATGCAAAACCTGTTCATTTTGAACAGCGTGTAAAGCACACAAACTGGTGTATTCTCGCTTTCCCGAACCCGAGCTATGCACAGGCTTCCTCAATGAGTTCTGAAGCGTTTGAAGATTTCTATTTCAATGTCTGCACACTCGATTATGCAAAAATGGATAAGGCAATGGATCCATTGAAGAAACTTATGGATAAAACTGACAAAGTTCACATCAAAGGTCCGGGCAGAACAGACCTCAAATTCTCGATAAAAGGGATAAACGCAGTGAAATGTGCCGGCAAATACAACATTCCTGACGGTGAAGTGTTCACAGCTCCTGTTAAAGACAGCGTAAACGGCGTTATTGAATACAACACACCAACTGTTTATCACGGAATAAAATTCGATAAAGTGATCCTTACTTTCAAAAAAGGGAAGATCGTAAAGATCGAAGGGAGCAATGTCGAAAAACTTGAGCACATCTTCAACACTGATGAAGGGGCAAGATTCGTCGGTGAGTTTGCAATCGGCGTAAATCCCTATATCACAAAGCCGATGGTTGACATCCTTTTTGATGAAAAGATCTGCGGATCGATCCACTTTACACCCGGCGCGACATATGATGAATGTGATAACGGAAACAGATCGGCAATTCACTGGGACCTTGTTATGATCCAGACACCTGAGTACGGCGGCGGCGAAATTTATTTTGACGATAAGCTCATAAGAAAAGACGGTTTGTTCGTTGTTAAAGAGCTTCTGCCCCTCAATCCTGAAAATCTGAAATAAAGATCTCAGAAATACTTATTTGTTTTCTTGAATAATACTAATAGAAGTAATATAATCCTACGCAATAAATTGAGAGTTTTTGTGTGTCGAGAATGAAATAATTCAGAGGAGTGAAGTTATTATGAGTAAAAAAAATCTTTTAAGTCTGTTTTTTGCGTTGTTTACTTTTGTCGTGTTTGCTGATTCACCCCAATTCGTTCAAGTTGCTGGGATATCGTCACCAGCAGCAGCAAATGGGATTTATGAAAAGCAGAGTTCGACCCATGGAGTGATGAATCATAATTATTGGAAACATGTATCAGCAGGGTATTATTTGTATTCCGATAGTTATTCTGACGGAGTAAATGTAAGTTATTTCTGGAATATTGACAACAACCTTAATGATGACGACGATGTTTTTTTCTATAGTGATCTTGAGCTTAATACTGACATAGGATACATCTCATTAAATTATAATTCTCCTAATGATGTCGGCAGCAAATGGGCGCCTTTAAGCGGAGCCGGCTCTCCTGTAGTTTCGGTGTATGTTATGGCTTTACCCGAGATCAACATTCAAGGTAACAGCGTTTCGATAGCTGACGGGGATTCTACACCTTCATCGACAGATCACACTGACTTCGGTACGACACCGGTTTGTAATACAACAATAGTAAGAACATTCACTATCCAGAATACAGGAACAGCAACTCTGAACATATCTTCTGTGAATATCAGCGGTACAAATGCTGCTGACTTCTCTGTTACGACTTCTCCGGCTGCAATTGTAGCTGCATCGGGCTCAACGACATTTCAGGTGACATTTAATCCTTCTGCATCCGGGGCGAGAAACGCCACAATAACAGTAAATAACAACGATAGTGATGAAAGTGCGTATGATTTTGCTATTACGGGAACAGGAACAAATATGGCGATCACTCCTGCATCGCAGACGAATGTTTCCTGTTTTGGCGGATCAAACGGAGCCGCTGCTGCAAACGCCGCAACAGGAGGAACAGGTTCCTACACTTACAACTGGACACCCGGAAACCCGACAGGTGACGGAACGGTAAGCGTGACAGGACTTACGGCAGGAACATGGACGATCACGGCAACTGATACAAACAGCTGCACAGCATCAACTTCTTTTACAGTTACACAGCCGACTGTCTTGAGCATGACACTTGCTTCAAAAACGGATGTCAGTGTTTACGGCGGATCGAACGGAGCCGCAAGCTTTAATTCTGCAACAGGCGGTGCTGGAGGATACTCATATAATTGGACACCCGGAAATCCGACAGGCGACGGAACAGTCAGTGTGACAGGACTTACAGCAGGAACATGGGGATGTACAGTCACCGATGCAAACTCATGTACCCTGTACAAAGAAGTTACAATAATTCAGCCACCGGCGGTCACATCATCAGACGCATTATCTGTAGCGGCTGATTCAGCGATTCTTGGCGGAAATGTAACTGCTAACGGTGGAGGAACAGTGACTGAAAGAGGGATTGTCTATTCAATTACAGATACAACTCCCGAAATAGGCGAATCCGGCGTAATTCAGGATACAAACGGCTCAGGCACAGGTGTTTTCAGCAAAACAATTTCAGGTCTTGATCCGAATAAAACATATTATTTCCGTGCTTATGCAACAAACGGTGCAGGAACTACTTACGGCGGAGTTAAGAGTTTTACGACAGATACAGAACTTCCTTCAGTGATCACGGAAGCTGTATCAAATATTACATCAGGATCAGTAAAGGCAGGAGCTGCGATTACTGATGACGGCGGTGCAGAGATAACTTCCAAAGGGATCTGTTACAGTGAAAGTGAAAATCCTGATACTGATGATATGTGCGTTAAGAGTGGTGCCGTATCAAATTCATTTATAATTGCTCTTACAGAACTTACCCCTGAAACACTTTATTATGCCAGAGCATATGCAACTAATTCTGCCGGAACTTCTTATGGTAATCAAGTTGATTTTATGACTTCAGCTGCCGGAGAGCTTATTCTTGCATCAGAACTTCCAACAGGTATGGTTGTTTATGATGATACCTGGACATTTAACGGAAATCCTCTTGAATGGCGTGTAGTTCACACTAATTACGGCGGAGTTGACGGAGTTACGCTTTCATCCACAAGCGGAACTGGAGGAAGGGCTTATAATCCTGAATGGACAAATGTTTGGGATGCAGCACCACTTAGAGCATGGTTGAATGCAGGTTTTATGGCAGATTTCTCACCTGCATTTTTAGATGCACTTCAGGTGACTGATGTTCCATGGGTTAATACAGCAACTGGCGGCGTTGTAACCGATACTGTATTCATATCGTCCCGTACAGAGTTAGGCGGAGCAGAACAGATAGGTGACGGCACTGTCTTTGACTGGTTCTCAGATCAGGCTACCTCAGCAGAAAGGAGAGCTGATATTACATCCGGTGTAGGAGTATACTGGACAAGAACCGGTGCACTCGGGCAATATGAAGAAAACTGGACGGATATGTCTGCTTATTATGTGACACTTCCAGATGGAAATTTCGTTTCCGGAGCATGGGTTCCGGATGCTTTTGACGTAGTTCCTGTTGTAAATATCAGCAGTGATACAATGTTTGAACTTATAGAAGGCAAATATCGTCTTTTTATAGCAACGCCTGAAGTGACATGGGTCGCATCAGATATCACTTACGGTCAGACACTTGCCGATTCCGATCTCAGCGGAAGTACAGCCGGATATGAAGGAAGTCCGGTCGCGGGAACATTTACATTCGATGCTCCATCAACGGCTCCGGATGCAGGAACGGCTGATTATGCTGTAACATTCACTCCGGATGATAAGGTAACATACAGAATTGTAACCGGTACTGTAAGTGTCATAACTGACAAAGCAACTCCCGTTATCACATGGGAAAATCCTGCTGACATAACATACGGAACAGCTTTAAGCGGCACACAGCTTAATGCGACAGCCGATGTCGATGGAACTTTTGTTTACACGCCTGCTTTGGGAACAGTTCTGGATGCAGGTTTTGCACAGGAACTGAAAGTTGATTTTACTCCTGACGACACAGACAACTACGAAACAGCATCAAAATCGGTGTTTATAAATGTGGCACCGCTTCTTCCTTCAGTTACGACAGATTCCGTAACAGAAATAACTACAGTTTCTGCAAAAGTAACTGGAACGGTAATAGACGACGGTGGTACAAATATAACGGAAAAGGGTGTCTGCATAGGTGAAAATGAAAATCCTGATGTTTCCTGCTATCCGGATAGTGATGTCAGTGATTTGATCGTGATCGAATTTACCGGACTTACACAAGGCACAACCTATCATGTCAGGGCTTATGCGACAAATTCAGCCGGTACTGCATACGGATCTGATGAAAGCTTTACTACAGTTGCTCAGTACACACTGACCTATACAGCCGGAGCGAACGGCTCTCTGACCGGTGATGCTGAACAGACAGTTGAAGAAGGAAATTCAGGAACAGCAGTGACAGCCGTTGCGGATGCTGACTATCATTTTGTTGATTGGAGTGACGGAGTGACAGACAACCCGAGAACTGACACGAATGTGACAGGAAACATCAGTGTAACAGCTAATTTTGAAGCAGATCCAGTTGGGATTTGCGAGAATCCTGAAGAAATAAAGACACTTCCGTATACTCATGATTCAACCACAACCGGCAGAAACTCGGCACTTACAAGTTATGGTGACTACTGCGGATCTGAAGAATATGCGTCAGGCGATTACATATACTCAATTGAGCTTAAGACAGGCGATAAGATAGAGATCAAACTCACCCCTGTTGAAGGATTTGACGGAGTGCTTGCTCTCACAAATATCTGTGGAGAGGGCAGCGAATGTCTCCAATTCGTAAATGATGGAGCCGCAGGGGTTGCTGAAACGATAATCCACGAATCAACTCAAGACGAAACGATTTTCATCGTTGTTGAAGGAGATGAGGGTTCTGCCGGAGATTATACACTTGAAGTTAAGGAAGTGATCGAAGAGACCGATGATGATACTATTGACGACTCTGACCAGTTTGATGATTCGGACGAGGAAGAGGACGAGGATATGGACGAGGATATGGACGAGGATGTGGACGACATTGATGAAATCGTTGATGAAGACACTGGCGATACAGGCGACACTGGAAACACAGGTGATTCCGGAGACACTGGCGACTCAGGAGATAGCGGCAACTCAGGAGATAGCGGCAACTCAGGAGATAGCGGCAACTCCGGCAACACTGGAGACACTGGCGACACTTCAGTAGATGAAGATGAAATTGAATCAGATGGCGATGAGCTTAATGATGATGAGACCATAGAAAAAGTCGGTGGCGGCGGCTGCAGTTGCGGAATAGTATTCTAATTTATATATATCTGCTTGATTTTCTTTGATATTATCGCTTTTTCACCATTTCCGAGCTTTGAATCATTAAGACGGTACAGACCATATTTCGTTATGACCTGTTTAAGCCGTTCAATATATTCCCCCTTTATTATCGCATAGTTGCCAAAACCTTCTGCGATCTTTAAGGAATTTCCCGGATATTCCCTGCGGAGTGCTCTGAACTTTCTATATGCCTTGTTCCTGTTCAGGTTGAGCATATAAGCCGAAATGGAATCCTGAAGAGAATCAAAGATTTTTATGTTCCTCTGCTTTCCGCTCCAGTTTTTCGGTTTCAGCCCCTTTTTATGGTCTTTTGCAACATGCCCGAACAGATTGTTCCCTTCAAATACAAATCTGCTTGTTCCCCATCCCGATTCAAGTGCCGCCTGCCCGAGAGCTATCGGAACAGGAACAGCCCTTATTCTGTGATCAAGAAAATATCTGATCTCATCCTTCTCAATATCTGAAATTGTTGTCAGGTCTCTGTTTTTTTTAATGATTCTGTATTTGTGAGCAATTTCGTAGATGATGCTGATGTCATTTTTATTCCAATTCTCTTTTGCCGCAATTCCGACAATGAAATCGTGTTCTTTTTCGATTTTTTCGTTTTCCACAAGAATTAACGGAAGAAGTGTTCTTATAAAAAATTTTACCCTTTTCCCGTTGCTCACCTCTTTTATTTTTTGAGGTATGTTCTTAACGGTAATTCTTGGAACTACAGGTGATTTCCAAGTAAAATCAATCAGTTTGTGTGTTGCTGATATCTCATCGAAATCACTGAGCGTAACTATGGCATAAAGGGTGTTAAATAGAAACAGAACAACTGTCAGAAAAACCGTTTTTTTATGCATTCATCTTTCAAAAGTGGTAGGCGAGACGGGATTCGAACCCACGGCCTTTGGCTCCGGAGGCCAACGCTCTATCCAACTGAGCTACCCGCCCACAATAAAGCAGTTAAGACCGCCTTTTGTCAACCTTGCGGTCTTTTGCTTTTTTTATCTGTTTTGTAAGCTTGTCAACACAAAGGTCGATTGATGCTGAGAATTCTTTCTCGTCTGAATATCTTGCAATGAAATCCTCACCCTCATGATTTAGTTTGATCTCTGTAAATTTAAGGTTTTTGTCTTTTTGAAAAATGACCTCGATCAAAGTGTTTGCAGAAACAAGTTTGTCAACTTTACCAAGTTTTTTTGAAGCGTAATCCCTTAGTCCGTCACTGTTTTCCTCGAATCCTCTGAAAGCATAATTAATGTTCATGTCAACCTCCTCAGGTAATAATGACGTTTAAGACTACCATATATGTTAAAAAGTGTCAACAAGTGATATTCCTATGACTGATCATTGCCGAAAATATGACGGAATATGAACTGCTTGATCCTTGTTATGTCTAATGAATTGAAAGAATTATAGAAAAACCCTTTTCTGACAGGGTGCTTCACTGTTATCAGGTCGCTTTTAGAAAAAAGGGTGAAAATATTTTCAGGTGGTGTTCCGTTAGATTCAAGGATCTCTTCAATGAATTCTTTTCTTTTTTCCCATCCTTTTGCACTTGAATCTATTATGTGAAGAACCATGTCGGCTGTGGCAATTTCTTCAAGTGTGGCTCGAAAAGCATCGGTAATGTTCCTAGTCATGTCAGATATGAATCCTACTGTATCAACAAGAAAAAGCGGTTTGCCAAAAAGCGATATTTTTTTTATTTTAGGGTCGATCGAACTGAAAAAACTGCTGCTTTCCAAAGAGACATTCTCGTTAATCAAGTGGTTGAAAAGAGTTGATTTTCCGGCATTTGTGTATCCAACGACGGCAACTGTCTTTGCATTGCTTTTTTTGCGGTATTTCATCTGTGAAGATATCCTTGAAAATTCATTTTTAAGTTTTTTTCTGACATCTTTTTCTTTGTTTTTCAGGATCCTTTTTCTTTCCTCCTCTTTGGTTTCGCCGGGGCCTTTAAGTCCGATTCCACCTTTAATTCTGCTTAAACCGGTGATCTTTTTACGGAACTGAGCCTTTTCTTTTGCAAGTACCGCATCTGCAAGTTTCAGTTTTCCGCTTGTTCCGTCAGCACGGTTGTCAAATATTGTGATTATCAGGTCATCTCTGGAAATTATTTCAAATCCTGTCAGTTTCTCAATGGCTGATATTTCACCGGCTGAGATCTTAAAGAACAGAAGAATTGTGAAAATATAGTTTTCATCAATGTTTTTAAGATGTCCATCGATCTGATTCTTACATTTTTTCATTTCAGGTTTTTTTAAAACAGCAGAATAAATGACATTATATCCTGCATCTTCGGCAAGTTTTATATTTTCAGCGATCGATGAAGGGTTGTCGTCAGATGAAAAAAAAGCGGCGGCATTTATACTCTCTTCCTGAACCGAAGGGACTGACGGCTCATTGAAAAGAAAGAAAGGCGAAGACAAGTTCTTTATCTTGCTGCAATTTTTAAAGAAAGCATCAATTTTTGAAGGGATTTTTTCTTCGTCGTGTTCTATGATAAAAAAAGCTTTTAACAAAAGTCCGTCCATAAAGATCTTTACATTTGAAAAAACCGGTTTTGAAATAGAAGCAATCGCTATTGAATCAAAAGTGTTGTCGGGTTTGAGATTTTCAAGAAAATTGAACAGGTCCCAGTTTTTACGGAATATCTCTGTTTTGACTGCCGCTCCATTTTTCATCAGAATGAGCTTTGTTGAATTTAACGGTTTTTCTCTGATGATCTTAAGGACGAGTTCCTTTGAAAGATACATTAACTGTTTTTCCGTTTTTCAATTAGAAGTTCGATCTCGGCAAGCGTTTCTGCAAGGTGTTCGCTAATCCCCTGTTTCTGAAGTTCTTTGGTCTTTTTTGTAATATCGGTCTTTGAAATTTCAATTTTCCTTTCTGTTTGAGCAGGTTCTGCAATTTCCACATTTCCGAATCTTGCAGTATCAACAAAGAATTTTATTTCAGAAACGGCATTTTTCCTTATTTGTCTATTTATGTTGCCGATCATCTGTTCCTTGAAACGGACAACGGTTTTTGCAACCATTCCGTTGGGAACTGCGACCAAAAGCACTTTGTTCCTGAGTTCAAAAGGGATCATTATTTCGCGGTTTGTCTTTCCTGCGATCTTTTCCCAGTTTAAAAGAATGGTCATAAGAGTGTTGTTCGTTTCTGAAATGATTCTTGAAAGTCTGTCCGTCAAAACTGATCTCTTGACAAATTGTTCTGTAATTTATAGCACTTGGCGAGGTTTTCAAGCATTACTGCATTAGTAACTACTCCAACTCCGCCAGGTACTGGTGAATAGTTTATCCGCTCTTTTTCGTTGTCATTTGCCACATTGAAGTCACCTGATACGGAACCGTCATCAGCAACATTTATTCCGATATCTATAACTGTTGCACCGTCTTTTACATCATTGGAGTCAACGAGCCCTTTTTTCCCTGCGGCAATTGCAATTATGTCTGAAGTCCGAATGAGAGTTTTCAGGTCATGAGTGTGTCTGTGGGCGATTGTCGGGGTTGCATTTCTGTTTAGAAAAAGTTTGAAAAGGGGAAGTCCCACGATGTTACTTCTTCCTATGACGAGGGCATGTTTTCCGACGATAGGAATGTCAAAATGTTCAAGAAGCCGGATTGATGCAACCGCTGTGCATGGAACTATTTTTTCAGTGATAGTCGCAAAAAATTCCCCCTGATTACGGAATGTTATCCCGTCAACATCTTTTGCCGGATTTATCTTTGTATGAAGATTCCAGTAATTCACTTCGATCGGCAGAGGAAGCTCGACCATTATCCCGTGAATGGAAGGATCATTGTTTACTTCATCGATCCACTCGTAAAATTTTACAAGCGGCGTGCTTGCTGAAACAGGAAACACTTTGATCTTTGCATTGATCTTTAAGAGCCATTTTTCCTTCATTTTGAGATAACTTTCAGCCGCACCGTCACCGACCGGATGAAAAACGGCAAGTGTCAGAGAAGGGATGTTGTCACTTTTGATCTTTTCAACTATTCTGTCAGCGAGCTCTTTTCCTTTCAGAAGCATTTTATCTCCCCATATAAACAAAAACTTTACTGATTATATGAAAGAGACGACTGATGTCAAAAAGTGGTGTTTTTGCGAAGTGGGTTAAATTAAATTTGGATTTTTTTTCAAGTGTGCTAAATTGCTTTCGCGATATTTTTTTAACTTTTTTAGGAGAGGGTTATGACAGTTGTGATCAATGGCGGAAAGCTTACAGTTGAAGAGCTTGTAAGGGTTGCAAGGTTTGGTGAAAAAGTTGAACTTGCCCCCGAGGCGCTTGAAAGGATCAAGGTTTGCAGAGCTATGCTTGAAAGAAAAATCGAGAATCATGAGATCATGTACGGAGTGAACACAGGAATTGGCGAATTCAGCGAAACTGTGCTTGATGACAGTGATATCAAGGACTTCCAGAAATATCTGATCTATAATCATTCAGCAGGGATAGGAGATCCGGCCCCGCTTGAATATGTAAGAGGGGCAATACTTGCGAGGATCAATGTCCACGCCCACGGAAACAGCGGATGCCGTCCTGAAATAACTCAGACATTTGTTGAGCTTTTAAATAAAAATGTCACCCCGTTTGTCTGTCAGAAAGGATCAGTAGGCGCCTGTGGAGACCTTGCACCGATGAGCCAGATAGCGCTTACTCTGCTTGGCGAAGGGAGGGCATATTATAAAGGTGAACTGCTTGAAGCAAAAGAGGCTTATGACAGGGCAGGCATTCCGGTTCCGGGTCTTCATGCAAGGGACGGACTTGCCGCAATAAACGGATCAAATGTGCTGACAGCAATGAGCGCTATTTTAATTTATGATGTTGAAAGGTGGCTTAAGCAGGCTGAGATTGCAACTGCGATGTCACTGGTTGCACTCAAAGCAAACCTTAAACCTTATCTTCCCGATATTCATGTCGCAAGAGGTTTTGCAGGTTCAGTAAGAAGTGCCGCGTCAATATTGAAACTTGTCGAAGGGTGCGACCTTCTCACCGGAAAAGTGAAAGTAAAAGTTCAGGATGCATATTCAATGCGTTCAACTCCGCAGGTGATCGGTGCCGCCCATGATGCGGTAAAGTGGGCGAAGTCACAGGTGGAAACTGAGCTTTCAGGAGTCTGTGACAACCCAGTTTTCTTCCCTGAAAAGAACATGGCATTGAGCGGAGCGAACTTTCAGGGAACACCTGTTGCTCTTCCGATGGAAATAGTGGGTCAGGCAGTCACATTGGTAAGCGTTTTGAGCGAAAGAAGGATGAACCGGCTTAATAATCCCGCCCTTTCAGTCGGACTCCCGCCTTTTCTTGCC
>CAZVWR010000061.1:0-17468 GCA_964630905.1 uncultured Spirochaetales bacterium
GTTCAAGTATTTCAAAAACCCTGAAATCTTCAGGCACTTCAACATCAAATGAAACGATATTGTTATCCAGTATCCAGTGTTCATTTGAACCTGCAAGACATTTTGTTTCAGTCGGAGCTGTCTTAACTTTCAAATTCACGATAATGGCTGTCATGACCTTTCTGGAACGGAGAACTGAAACTATATGTGAATCTGGAACATCTATTATTCTGTTTATCGTTCCTTCCAGGAGATAGGGCTTGAGCCCGCTTATGTCTCTGTTGACATTTCCCATTTCCGCCCATGTATCGGGCACTTTTTCAATAAGTTCCTCATTAGTCATAAAATGCATCAGACCTTTAGCTCCCACCATCGGAACATTAAGGGTCTGCAGCCTGTATTCTGCGGGATTCGGTTGACGAAGAACCTCTGTCCCGACTAACGGAATTGTTGTATTCCAACCGCTGAACAAACCCTGAGTATATGACCAGGTGGTGTGAGGCATGTGGTTTTCATAAACAAGACATAGTTGATCAAATGCTCCGCGAAGAGGAGGATGTGTTCCTGCAACAGTTATATGGGGAGCACATGCCGCAACATAGTAGTCAAAGCCCTGAATATCAGTTGCTCCTGCGAAAGATCCGTTATATCGACCCCTTGATCCACCGATGTAAGTCGGCATCTCAGGCCATTTTCCCCAGGTTTTTCTTGCATACTGTGCTCTAGTTTCAGGTTTTGGATAATCGTTGTCAAGAAGAGAATTGTCACATTCATCGGCATGAAGTGCCGCCGCTATCCTTGAAACATCAGGAAATTCAAGATAATGATCAGGATGCTCGATTGTAAAAATGTGGTGTATATCATCAGTCGTGGAAACTGGACCAAGCAATTCAAAAATGTCGCTTGTTCCTTTTCCGAACTTATTGTGACACTCGGCAGCATATGAAGGACGGGTAAAAAAGGTGTCAAACCCGTGAGATCTATGATCCTCAAAAAGTTCTGTGTTATAAGGCGGATAAGGACAGTCACTTCCGCTCTGCCATGTCATAATCGGAAAAAAGTTTCTAATCACTCGTCCACCGGCAGTTGATGGGGAAAGCTTATCTGTGAGTACTGTTACAGTCCACGGGTCTCCCGGTTTAACCGCTTCACAAAGTTCAAGAGTTACAAGTTTTGTTTCAAACGGTTTGATATTTTTATCGGCAATGCAGGATGAATCAGTCACATTTCTTCCGTTGAACAGCACTGTATTTATTTTAACCGGTTCAAAATGTCTGTTCTCAAAATAAATGACAACTGTTTTGTAATCATCAACGAAACCGACATATTTAAGGGGAATCTGATTGATCTTTACATCAAATGACCCTTCAAAGGCAACACCTTCATCCGTTTCCACCTTAAGCGTTCCTGTCGATACACTGTCCCATGATGATTCACGGCTGTGGAAGTTGACCCAGAATGCATCTCCCTGAGCAAAAGTGAGCGGATAGACATGGTACCAGTCAAGTTTCTTCTGAGTAAGCAGATCGTTGACATTTACCCCGTTTATCAGAACAGCAGTCACTTCCCCACCTTTTAATGCAATGCCGGTCGTGTTGAACCTTCCGCCGTTTACCGGAGCCGGAATTGGATTTGTAACATCACCTTCCTGATAATCAGGATAATAGAAATCTTTCCTGAAACTCGCATAAAGCGCCGTATCTACTGTTTTTTCAGAACAGGCACCAGATAAAGGAGAACATTTTATTTCTTCCACGATAAGACATTCAGGGCAGTCATTTTCTTCAGGAATTTCTACATCATCGTCTTCTTTGGAAAAGTCGCTTTCCTCATTGTCAATGTCTTCCATTTCATCTTCATTTTCAACTTCATCAGTTTTCTCAGTTTCATCATCTTCGATAGAAAGATCGGTTTCGACAATTGTTCCGTCATCCGTTGGATCATCGTTTTCCAAATCATTTGAAGAACTTGGCTCTCCATGCGAACATGAAAAAAAGAAAAATAAAACAATAAAAGAAATTACAGAAATCCTTTTAAACATTTTCATCCTCTCAAAAAAAACCGCTCAAAACACATATTTTATTTAATACATTTTCCTTTGTAACAATTACCACTGCAGCAGTCAGTTGATGAAACACATTGACCTTCAAGCTCAGAACACTGACAGATTCCTTTGTTACATATTCCGGTACAGCAGTTGGAATTAGTAATGCAAGACTGGTCAGTTGTCCTGCATGAGCAGAATTTTTTAGTAGCTCCGGCACAGACTCCTGTACAGCATTCACTGTTCAGCAGACAGCTTGTTGTTAAGGATTTGCAGCATTTTGATTCATCACCGCAACTCATTCCTGTGCAGCATTCTGAATTTAAGGAACAGTCAATCCCGAGAGAATAACAGCATTTTCCTGAAGCACAGGTCGCAAATTTATCACAGCAGTCTGTTGCACTTGTGCAAGTCGGCTGATTAAGGTTAAGACATTCAGCACATTCATTTGATGATGTGTTGCATATTCCGCTGCAGCAGTTGCTTCCTGCGGCACATGTTTTATCCCCGTTTACAAGACAGGAGACACATTTGTCTAAATTGTATGAACAAAGTCCGGAACAGCATTCATCGCTTAAAGCACAATCCTGATTGTTGAGCGAGCAGAACAGCTCTTCGCTGTTTTCTTCACAGATATAGTGTTTAAGCACTGTTCCTGCGGTATTGTTCCTCCATTTCTTACTTCCTGCCATTGAAATGAAAGCATAGTCATAAGTAGTCAGAGTTGTTGACGGGTATCCCGTTTCCCAGTTGTTGTAAAAATAAGATGTTCCGGCTGAATTGCCTGTCCAGCCGGCAAGCCCGTTCACCCAACGCCAGGTTCCTTCAATGTCGGCATCCGTAAAACCGATCCAGAAATCAGTCGTCCCGCCAGTCATTTTTTCAATTTTTGACTGTTCAAAAGGACCATTTATTATCACAAGGTCCATGTCAAGAGACTCGCAAACAGCTTTTGCATTTGTCCAGTTTTCTGTTTTTGTCGACATGACATAGCGGTTCTCTCTTGTTTTTTCACAAACGAAGCTTCTTGCCACAGTACAGTTGCTAAGAGACCATCTGCCGTTAAGCAGATATGCACAGTTATCGGTTGGTGAATCATATGGATGAAGTTTTGCCCATTTTATATAACTGTCGTCAACCACACCGTTATTATAGATCAGTCTTCCGCTGACAGTGCGGAATTCAAGATCTTTGTGAATGTCGTTAACTCCTATCCAGTACTGTGTGGAGTCAGTGAATCCGAGAATGTTCCTGACAATATTTTCTTCATCTGCATTGTTGATTATCAGAAGATCTCCTCCCCATTCAAGGCATGTCCGTCTTGCTGACTCATAATCGAACTGTTTTGAAGGGATATAATACTGACTGTCAAGATACCGCGGGACATCTCTTTTTCCTTCAACATTGTAATATACATCAACTTCAACGGCCGAGGTTGAAACGGCAGGAGTGGAGTATGAATAGGTTCCGATGATCTTCGGGTTGATCTTAAAAGAAATGTTGTTCTCAATTCCGTTTTGCATAAAATCAATAATATCAGGATCACTAATTTCTTCAGATATCAAACTGTTGGAACTTGAACTCCCTGATCCGTATGTCAGCTCCTCCCATCCGTTCTTGTGCCAGAAACTTAATATTGTCAAATCGTTATCCGCTGTTGCTGTTTTTGTTGTTCCTCCACCTATCCAGGAAACATCAATTTTGCTGATGATTGCTTCATTCGGCATGCCGGCTGTGCTCATCGGAACAACATACTGTTGAGTGGGAACAACATTTTGCGGCAGTCTTATCAGGAAGTAATCTTTTACAAAATGATCTGACGGCATTAGTCCTGATCGACCTCCGCGTACAAGAATGGCCTGTTCGTTCTCCATCCAGACTGAATCAAAATAGAACCGTTTTGAAATTTCATACTGCTCGATCTTTTTGTAGCTGGATCCGTTAAACAGCCAGATTTCAAATAAATCTGTGTTGCTTGTTCCTGTAAGCACCGTACTTTTATATGTCGGAGAATAACTTGCCGAAGGGCTGTAAAGAAACCCCGGAGATCCATCATTTTCAGGGTCGGTTACTGTTACTGTCTGCCAGACTGATCCAGTCCATCTCCAAGTTTCAATATTTCCACTGTGATCGTTAGAAAGAAATGCAAAAACTTTCTGAGTTTGTGCATCGTATGATATTGAGAAATTTTTGTGAAATAATAAATCTGGCTGAATACAGCCGGAGGGAACACCGTTTCTGCACTTTAACGTCCACGCTGATCCATTGTATGTCCATGTCTCAAGATATGATCCATCTGAAATTGCAATGAAAACAACATGTCCCTGTTCCGGAAAGTATTCCATTTTATAGAGGTCAACTTTTGATGGACTTCCTGAATCTGTTCTAACCGACCATTCAGATCCATTATATTGCCACATTCTCGCCGGTGATTTATCAAAAAGCAGCAGAACATCTGCAGGAGTGTAGTAAATCAAGTCGTTGTTTTTTATCATTGCAGGTCTGGATGTATCATTATTTACGCGACTCCATTTAAACCCGTCAAACTCAAAAGTATAGGTGTCGGAAAAGTCCTCAATTTCTCCTCCGAACATATACGCTTTATTTTTAGTCGGGTAATAGGCAATTGAGGGATGTGCAACTTCATGAGTCTGGAATGTCCGTTCTTTCCATGCTGACCCTTTGAGTTCAAGAAGATTTCTAAAAGGATCTATCCATAAATCGTTATAGGCCCCGAAAGCGGCATATGTGGTGTTCTTTGATTTTGAATACCACATGACATGATCAGCAATCTGATATGGTGCCGCAGCAAGAGCAGTCCATGATGAGCCGTTAAATGAATAAACTGAATCACTGTAACTGTAATCAGGTTTTATTCCGCCGTAGATCAAAACTCTGTTTAAAACTGAATCATACACCATTTTGAAGTTTTTAAGCTGTTGTCCCCCTGTTGCAAGGGTTTCCCAACTTAAGCCGTCATAACTCCATGTTGATCCTGATATACCGTCGTAGTATATCAATTTTCTTGAAGTCAGATCATAAACCATTTCTCCCGCAGAAGGATCAGGTCCTGAAACCGGAATATTCAACCAGTTTTCTCCATCCCATTCCCATGTTCCGTCGTTTACATATCTGAGTCCGTCAACCGGGTTTATGGTTCCACCCGGATCTCTTCCACCGAAAAGAACAGCTTTTCGCCTTACCGGATCATAGGCCATCGCACCGTTATCTCTTGCGCTTGGACCTGTTTTTCCTGTATTGATCCAGTAATTTCCTGTCCATATCCATGTCTGTGAATAATAATACTGAACCATCTCAATATTTTTGGATCCACCGAAAAGAACATACTGATCTTCCGCTTCAAAATATACCATCGATGCGTTTTCAGATCTGTCAGGTGTCTGACCTACAGTTTCAATAATTTTCCATTTGTCACCGTTCCATACTGCAAGATCATTAAACCAGACTTCCATTGAACTTCCGTCAGAAACAGTTCTGCCACCGAAAACAAGCAGTTCATCTTTAGCGGGATTGTATGCAGAGGCTCTGCCTGTCCGGTAAAAAGAGCTTATCGGATCTTCAAATACCTGTATTTCAGCCCCGTCTCTTTTTGAAGTTAAGGCTCCGGAAAAAATAAAGGAGGGAAGATCGGCGGTTTCATATGAGTTTAGAAAATTATCTCTTTCAAGATAGCTTATTTCTCCGTAAGTATTAATAAAACTCGAACTGTTAGGCCATTGACTTCCCTGAACCTTTCTGTTCAGATTTGCAGTCCAGACAACATTCGGAACAGGCTGAAGGACTGTTTTTATGTCGTATGGATTTCCAAGATCGTCTTTAACAGGAATCTTTGTTCCTGTAAATGAAACAGGGTTGATATAAATGACAGGAACATCTCCTCCGGTAAGAGAGTCAACGCTGAAAGAACCGTTATCTTCAACAACGGCAGTTCCTGCGAGAATGCCGGTTTCAGTATATAATGCAACCATTGCTATATGATCAGAAACAATTGTTCCAGGAGATGCTGTCAGATAAAATCTCGGCGCTGATGTGGAATCTATAGAGCCGAAAGGTTTTCTGTAATAAGTTACATAGTCCCGTTTTATATCAAGCGGATCGGGCTGGTCATCGACAACTGATATTTTCCAGTCTGATTCCCGGGCGATCTCGTTACCTACAAAATCTCTCCATATTACCATAGGAGAGTATAACCCTATACAATCATTGACAGCTCTGATGTGGGTCAATGAATTGCCGCTTATCTCCTCAGGCTTGACAGCATAACTGCCTGTTTCGCATGGAAGATGGTCGATCATATTTGAAAAAGCTGTATCTATCAATTCATCGGCATACATTGTAAGCACAAGCTGAACATTTTTTTCACTGAACGGATCCTTTCTGCTGAAATACTGAATTTTCTCTGTTTCGTCCCTTGAATGTGCAAACGCCGGATCTCTTGTAACAGATGTGCTTACCAGCCTTGGGCCTGTGAAATCAAAAAGAACCCATCCCGGAGTCGCAGAATATATATTTCCGGCATCATCATAAAGATCAATAGTCATATGCTTAATCCCTTCCCCTTCATTTCCTGTGATATGGTATGAGCCTGAGCATGTTATGTCAGTCAGTGTTCCGGTACAGCCGGACAGAACAGCATCCCTTCCACCGAAATAAACAGCAGGAGAACCTGATATCTGATCAGCGTTTGTCACTGAGAATGAAAAATCAATGTCAGGCTGATATGATGAAGCGACCGGCCATGAATCAACAAGATAGAAATGGCTTGTGGCGGTAGTTATTTCAAGATCGACAACTTTGGCATCTGTCGGAGGGGTAAGATCAAGAGTTACAGATCCTATCTCATGGGGACTGGCAGTTCTGTTGTCAAAAGTGTCGTCGCCTAAAATTGAAATGCTGTAATTTTTTTCTCTTGCTCCGGCGTCACTGCTTGTTACGGTATATCTGTAAATGAATATTCTGTCTGTGGAATTGGAAGTGTCTTTTGTCAGGCCGAGCCCCGCATCTTCGACCTTTACGGATGCAGGTTTCATCTCTTCGGAAAATGTTACCGAAACAACGATCTCTTCACCGCTTTTTGCAAGGACTCTGTTGATGTTGGATGAAATTACGACAGGTCTTGTCCTGTCAACAGGTATTCCGCCTCTTGATGCTTCACCTGTGTTGCCGGAAATATCCTGAGCTTTGATATTTATTACATTTGTGCCGTCATACGCCATTTGCAGATTTGAAATGTGATATGTGAACAGGGTTCTTTCCGTGTTAACTGAAAAGGGCGAAGAGGTTTGAATGTTGGTTCCGAACTTAACCTCAGGATTGACAAGTGCTTGAACAGGTTCATTGGTCGTAAATGTGACCTCAATATAGTCCGTTTCATAGTTGACACTTTCGGGATTGACAGAATCTATAGTTATCTGAGGAAGTTTTCTATCAACATCCAGTTTTCCGATACGGTTCGTTATACCGTCCTGAAGAAGTTTGTTGCCGCTTAAATCCTCGGCATCTACAAAAAATATGTATGAGCCTGAAATAATGTCTTCCGGATTAAATGATGTTACACATGAAAAGGATTGTCCGACACCGTCTGTATGAGTGCATGAGAAAGTCTTTGTCATTTCATCTCCCGATTCTTTTGTGAATGAGAGTACCAAAGACCCATCCAGTTTCACTTTTTCAGAAAAGCTGAATCTGACCCAGAAAAGATCATCATAGCTGTTAATCCTGGGTCCAGGAAGGAAAACAGAATTTATTATTACTGGCGGCGTTGCATCGTAATTAATTGATTTTGTTAATATTTCTGTGGTTGCGTTGCCTGCCTTGTCAACAATATAAACAGATATCATTTTCTGTCCATCCGGCTCATCTCTATCAATATTAGCCTGATGATTACATGTCCAAAGAGATGTAATTGAGCTGAAAATACATTCGCTTCCCGGCAGAGTCTTGTCTCCGACCCTTACCAGCGGATCGGTCAGAAGAGGCTCACTTACGCTGAATGTCACAGTAAATTCTTCATTCAATTTTACCGCTTCGGGCGTTACATCCTGAGATGAAAGGAAAGGAGAGAGTCTGTCAACTGATATTGTTCCAAGCTCGATATCTTTGCTTTCATTGCCCACTTCATCTCTGACTGAAACTGAAACATTGTAATTTGCAACTCTCTGATCTTCTTTGGCAAAAGGTGCAGAACATTCAAAGCTTTTTGAAGCAGTTGAAATATCTCCGCAATCAAAAACCAGGTCGGTATCCGGGTCAAAAACCAGATCACTTAAATCAAAGTTCACTTTTTCAGCAAATGAGAATTTAAGATTTATCTTGTCAGACGATCTGTTCACAGTTTCCGGAAGGATCACAGCACTCGCAAGTATCGGAGATGTAATATCATATTCAATTGTTACCGGTTCATCATCTTTTTTTAATGTATGAGACACTCTGTTATCTGCAAGGTCAGTAAGTTCAACAGCGATCTGCTTGACTCCGTCACCTTCATCTCCGTCAATGTCGGCAAGATGTTTGCAGATATATTTTGTTTCAGATCCGTCCTCAAGACTGCACTTTTCAGAAATGGATTTCGCTCCGACGAGAACATTAAGATTCTTCAATGTCTCTGAAACTTCAAGAGATACCGAAAATTCTTCTCCCATCCGGACTTTATTTTTTGAAACTGAGAAGTTCAACAACTCAGGCAATGTGCTGTCTATCTGAACGCTTCCGAGAGGAAAATCTTTTAATTCGTTCCCTGAATTGTCTTTTGCTGACACTTTAAAATTATAAACGGAACCATCGACATCAGCGTCTGTTACAGTATATGTGAAGTACATGTCAGATCCGCTTGATTTGTCGGTCATTTCAATGCCGTCTGAAAACAGCATCAGATCTGTTACCGGCTCGTTCATAATGAATTTTACGACAATTTGTGTTCCGATATTTGCCAGACCCGGATCTCCGGCAGGAGAAACTGTCACATTGGAAACGCTTGGTAATGTTGTATCCAGAGTGACTGATGCATATGCCATTTCACTTCTGTATCCGTACTCATCAATAACTTTTGCATAAACCGTCTTGTTGCCATCCCCGTTTTCAGCATCCTCTCTTCCTTCGGTCAGATCCCAATTTGGATGTTCAAAAGTGTTTTCATCTATTTCTGAAAGATCTGAAAAATTAACAACTTTTGAACCTGTATACTCTCTTGTTTCGTTATTTATCTGAATGTCGAGCAGATCCAGTCTGTTTGAAAATACCACTTTTGAACCAGTGGCTTTTAAAACCCTGATTGACACTTTTTCATTTGCAGTGCTTTGAATTTCTTCATTATTTTCAAACATTGCGATGGCAAAACTGTTGTTGCCTTCTTCAGTTCCGGGGGTAAAATTCATGTCTACAGTTACATCTGTGTGTTTTCCTGGATCAAGATCGAACATGTCAGATATTCCGTAATAAAGAGTTCTATCCTGATCCTGATTGGATTTTCTCACCTCGACGACTATAACCCTGTTCTTTCCGTATGAAAGGTTTTCAAGTTTGAGGGTCAGCTTTCCTTCATTGTCAAAGGCGACAGGACCTTCTTTAAGGTGGATCTTTATGTTTTCCGCATCACCGTCTATCCATTCTCTGATGTCGATCCATGCATAATATGAGTCTGTGGAAAAATCGGGCTTATTGTCTTCCGGCCATACAAATTTTACTGAAAAAGATCCGCTTTCCTTGCTCAGATTGTCACAGCCGGAAAGCAGGACAATTATTAAAACAGCAAAAAAAACCGGTTTTTTTAACATGTTAAACATGGCGACCTCTTATATTAAAAGTATATTGCATCCTTTGTTTTTCTTGTTCTTTTCTTCGGTAAAATTGTCATCATCTGAGTTTTGAGTTTCATCAATAGTTTCAGACATATCAGGAACTTCGTTGTCATCAGATGTTTCAATGTTATCAGCAGTTTCCGCATCGTCTGCTGTCTCGATGCTGTCGGTTGTTTCCGCATCATCGGTTGTTTCCGCATCATCGGTTGTTTCAACATCATCAGTTGTTTCCGCATCATCCGGTTCCGCATCATCCGGTTCCGCATCATCCGGTTCCGCATCATCCGGTTCTTCATCATCCGGTTCTTCTTCATTGGGTATTTCTTTCGGAACGATCTCAAATTTCTCGAACACTTTTCCCATGAGGCCGGTACGCATGTTTTTTTCAAGAATAGTTTCAAAAGGAAATCCAAGTATTGCAACTTTTTGGGTGTCAACTGTGATGACTCCTGCTCCGAGAGTTTCGCTGTCATCATAAAAAAGAATGGGTTCGCCATTTGAATTATACGGTTCAATAACATCAGGATAATTAGCCTGATAGATATATGTTCCGTCATCAAAAAGTCCTGAAATTGTTGAGAAATCGTTACTTCCTTTAAAAGTGTAGAGATTTGAGGAATCATTTATATAATCTGCATTTAGTATTTCATTGAAGAAATCTATATCACCCTGAGTTCCTTTCCCGACAAGGTCCCAGCCGATCTCGGAACCGCTTACAAAAAAACCGCCACCGTCAAAAATGTACTGAGCAATTATGCCCTGCTCTGAAGTTGTGAATGTTTCATCTGCCGTTGCCTGTTCTCCGGCAAACCAGATTACTGCATCATATTTTGAAAGATCGATCGAACCGACATTTTTTTTCTGAGAGAAATCTGCTGAAAAACCGAGCTCTTTAAACACTTCAAGATATTGAATAACATAATTGAAACTATTAATAAATTCGATGGTGTATCTATTGCTTTCACTTGTCCCTACTGCAAATCTCGGAGTGTTCTGATCAACCCTTTCAAAGCCGTCAACTATCAGGATCTGTGCTCCGGTTTTCTGAGGAATTGCACCTGCCACAACGCTCGGGAAAGAGACTCCACCATCGTTATATGCGATCACTCTGAAATAAACCGGCTCCCCAGGTTGCGGATCAACAAAAGTGAACTCGTTAACATTTCCGACATCAGTACCGTTATCAAAAGATTTTCCGTCTGAACTCATCTGAACAAGATATCCAACTGCCGGATGACCGAGATAGAAATCCGCATCACTTTCAGAATCATCCCAGAAAAGAGTGACTGATCCGTCATCATTAGTTTTTGTCACAAGATTCCTTGGGTGTGACGGAAGATAGACCGGTTCATTGTCATCACGGTCTGCAAAATATTTTACTATCGCCTGATACGCCGCTCTTGCCGCAATGTTTCTGAATTTAGGATTTTTAAGCATTGCTGCATCTGCCACATTATTGTGAAATGCGAGCTCAACAAGACAAGACGGCATTTCGTTATTGTGGTCCGGGTTAAGTTCGCCGAAATAGGCACTGTAGTTTCCTGTTCCGATCTCTTTCCAGTTCGGGTCAAAGAGTGATTTTACAGAACTAAGAATGCGGTTGTGCACAAGTTCTCCAAGTTCTAAACTTCCTTCAGATGCATATGTGGTGAGGTATTGCCCATCAACTGAATTAGGTCCGTAAATGTATGTTGAAATTCCTCTTGCGCCACCTGAACAGGAGCCATCTGAAGCATTTGAGTGCCATGAAATAAAAACTGAATCATCATGATCAGCTTCATTTTCCCATGCAGCCCATCTGCTTCTGGCACTTACATCTGCTGTCCGGTCATTATCGGCGTATTGATAAACAGTTTCAGGTGCTCCCATAAACTGAGTGTGAACTTTTGCCGCTTCCTCCCATCTGGGTTTTCCCGATGTTGAAGTTCCCCTTTTTAAAATGGCATTGCCTCCGCCAAAACGAACTGCATCAGCAATCAGAATAGTTCCATTTTCTGCATCATCGCTTTTATTAAGCGTGACCGACCCGCCGGTTCCTTTTTTGAAATAGAACTGCCCAAGATCGACCCAGGTGCTTCCGTGGTGTTTCTGGTTTACTGTGACTTCGGTTTCACCTCCGGCATGAACGACTGTGTAGACTGCATCTGGTGCTCTGTCGGTGAATGTTTTATAACTGATATAGACATGATAATTTCCATCTTCAGGGATGTTCGGTGTCCATTTTGCCCATGCTCCTGTTCCTGCTGTTGCATATCTGTATTTTCCGTTTTCCATTACATTGTTTTCAATTTCGATCGGGAAATCTGTTCTCCCAAAACCTTTACCGCTTGTTGTTTCAGCCCATGTACCCCCTTCTTCATAAGTTCCTGATTCCGGAAAATCTGATCCGTCTGCATCGTCAACGATAACCATTGTTTCGTTTCTGTCTGTTTCTCTTGCGGAAAAGACAAGTGCTCCTGCATTTTGAAGATATGGAACAAGGAAATAACTCACTATCTCTGCATTTGAGTCATCTTCACGCATGCCGTAGCAGACTCCTCTCTGGGTTATCCATGTGTTGTTATCCGGGTTATAAACCCAGCCGTGTCCGGGACTTACAAAAATTGTTTTACCGGTAAGTCCTCCTTCGATATTTCCGTATTTCTTTTCAGGAACAAGCGATTTTGTCTGTGGAGCAGATTCACCTTCTTTTTTGGGAACGGGGGGAAGAACAGGCAGGAATTTTAAGATGTGCTGATATTCTTCCAGATCATTCGTTCTTACAAAAAAAGTAACACCTTTAAAATCAAACTTCTTATTTATCAGAAAGTTAAGATAAAACCTGTTGAGCATTTCAAGATTTAAGTCGTCAAGATTTTCAAGCCATGAACTCTCAACGGTCATATAGATCGAAATGTATCTGCTTTCAGTATCAACAACCGCCTTATCAACAGAGATCTTATTTGAGAAGCCTGAGTCAAACAGATTCAGCGGAATCTCAAACTTCGCCGCATTTATTGTCAACACAAAAAAAACAGAAAATAATAAGCCGAAAATTCTTTTCATATTTTGCCCCGTAAAAAAGTCCGGTGAATATTCTACTTAATTTTAGGGAAATTGACAAAAAAAAGAGTCTTTAACGAATAGCCGATTTTAAAAGAATAACCTAAAACGAAAATCCCATGCTCAGCCCGTAAGTTTTTGAAACAGGATCAATTATCGGTGCGATGCTGTTTAAAGTTAAAATGGATGGCTCGGTGCTGAGTTTTTCGTATTTGGAGGCTTTTGCAAGCATTATAATTCCACCGGTTAACGATAATACTGCCGGAAAAAGGGTGAGAACCTGAGCAACACGAGTCACAAGCAGATCACTTTCAATATTGCGACTTACGGAATCACCGGAATCTTCATTTTCGTATTTTTTGTAAATATATTTTTTACTGTCCACAAATCCGTAAATTGCAATAACAAACATTGGAATGGATAAAGCAATTAAAACGGCACCATGAGTTTCATAAGATTTTGCGATCTTTTTTCTGTTTTTCGCCTGAATTCCTGAGTTAGAATAATATTCTTCGAGTGTAGATCCGTTATCACCCGTATGTTTTTCAGCTATCTCTTTGTATCCTTTCGATATAACTAATGATTCCGATGCCACATTGCTGATCGCAGTGCCTCCGCCTATTAGCGAAAGTCCGCCGAGCATAAGTGTATATTGAGCAGACAAAGAATTTTCTCCACCTGTTTTGTCATGTATAAATAAAGAAAGACCGGTGGCAAATGCAATTGAACCAATTATGTGAAACGCTGTTGCGACAGATTTATTTGTTTTGTAGAAATCATGATATTTTGCCGCCTCAAGATCCGCAGATGCCTTGAACTTTTTTTTCCTGAATCTTTCCTGGTAGATAATTATCTCCTGCATTCTTTCCTGATCACTGTCTTTGTAAGATTCATCCAGCGGATCAGAACCTTCCAGATTTTCAACTGGTTTTACAGCGTAATTTATGTTTCCGTTCGTTTCATTTTTATCTTGCGGGTAAATAAACCCGAATATTATAAAACCCACTATAAAAGCAACCGTTTTCACCGAAATCCGCACTCAAAAACTCCCGAAATCAAACATTCAGCCGATATAGTGACTTTTAACACGGATTTTTATTAAATCAAAGAATTTCCCTGTACTTTACTTGAATATTTGAACAATCGTTCAAGTAAGTGCTTGTGCTATTTGACTAAAAATGATTTTTCAGATAATCTAATCCGTTAATTATTTGAATTTCAAGGGTTTTATGAAGGTTGCGATTCTGATTTTTACACTTTTTCTGATTTCATGTAATTCAAACAGTCCTAAAACAGATGCTGATATAAGTTCTGTCGATAAGGAAAGTTTTGCGGACCATGATAGAGAAGAGCAGGATGTGGCACCAGAGTCGGAAAACGATTTCGATGTTAGTAACAGTTTCGATTCTGATAACGAAGTCCCGGATATTCAGTTTGATGAGGATAATGAGGATAATGAAAGTTATGTCCAGGATATTGACGAAAGTTCTGATATGGGAAGTATCTTCAGTGATGAATACCCTGATGAAGATTATGCAATTGTTATAGAGAGTAACTGTGAAATGAGTGATGATTGTGCCTTTGACAATTTGTGGATTCTTCCTGAGGAGAATTGGGAATCCTGGGCATATCTGAAGGTAGTTGGAGAAATAGGAGAAACCATAGAAAGTGCATGCGGAGAATCTGGTTATAAGGTTAAGAATCTTAAAGACCCGAAAACGAAAGATCACATTTATATAACAAAGTTGACTGGAGATAGTGTGAATGTCAGTAGCACTAACGAAAACACCTTAGATGCTTATTATTATGATGGTGGTCACCCTAAATCTTCGGGTTGGTATTTTATGTACAGGTTCATAACGCTTAACTTAAGCTTTTCTGCTGATCTAATTCCAAATATGAAAGAATCCGGAGCACGGGAAACAGATTTTGGCCCGTTAGTATCATTAAAACAGAGCTTTCGTCGTGAGTGGCGTGGTTTTGGGGGGACTGAAGTGCTATTTTCTAAGTCTTGCACTATAGGAATTTCAAAGTTTAATAATGATCTTCCTGCAGGAAACATGTATGGTTGTTTCGCTAATAATATTGACGGTTCTGAAGGAGAGTATCTGAAAATGATGTTCAGAATGGAAATTGAGGATGACAAAGATAAAATAATTGAGTACACCAATACCAGAAGCGATGGAAGTGTTGCGGTTCCGGGAGATGATGACTTTAACCCATACTGTTTTTGTTCATATGATTATGACCTGATTTGTTATCAGTATGATGGCATTAAAGAATATTATGTTAGATATTTTCTTTGACGAAGCGATGCCAGTGCAAAGAATATCCTGACCAGTGTCTTTATGATGAATATATGCCGGAAACACCTGTCTTGAAGAAGAAATAACTTAAAACTTGAATTCGCCAAAGCGTTATATTACAATCTTGAAGTTTTAATGTTTTTGCGGGGAAAAGATGGCAGAATCAAGTAAAAAGGCGCTTTACAAAACGATTGCACAAGATTTGAAAAGAAGGATAGCTGATGGAGAGTTTGATAAAGAGAGCAGACTTCCTGCGATAAGAGATCTTGCTAGTGATTATTCAACAACTGCTGTAACTATGACAAATGCAATAAGGGAGCTTGATGAAGAGGGGCTTTTGAAAAGGAGTCTTGGCAGTGGAATTTATCTTAAAAAACGGGATGTTGACCCTTTTTTTCCGGTTGAAGACTTAAAAAAGATCTTCATTTCAGTTCTTGAAAATGAAGGACATGCCGCTTTTGAATATGGCGACAGCTCAGGTTTTGCCGGACTTAAAGAGGTGGTTAGAGAAAGAATGACCAAAAAACTGAATAACATAAAAGATCGTGAAATACTTATAACAAGCGGTTCTCAGCAGGCGCTTCATCTCATTTTTTCTTCAATGCTCAAAGTGGGTGACTGGGTTCTTGTCGAAGAGCCGACATACCCTGCCGCGATAAGGATATTGGAAGAAAAAGGGGTACAGATAGAAACCGTTAAAATGAAAGACGGCGGACCTGATATAAAAGAGATCGCAAGGCTGTTTGAATCCCGTCCTTTAAAAATGGCTTATCTCATGCCGAGATTTCATACCCCTACCGGTTTCAGTTATGATGAAAAAGTTAAGAAGATTTTTTCGGAACTGTCAAAAAAACACGGAGTTTACATCGTTGAAGACAATTCATACGGAGAACTCGATTTCGGAACGCACAAAGAAGTTCCACTCACAGTTGAAGCCGGGCTTCACATTTATTTAAGCAGTTTTTCAAAGACATTTTTAAGCGGAGCAAGAATAGGAACATGCATCTGCGGTAAAGAAGTTTGCGAAAAGCTCACAAAGGCAAAACTGGATCACGACCTTTCAAGCCCTCTCTTTTTCCAGATAGTTCTGTCAAAATATATCAGGAGCGGTCACTATGATGACCGTCTTAAAGAGTTGAACAAGCTCTCAAAAAATAAATTTGATGAAATAAGGCAGGGAATGAAGGTCAGTTCTTAAAATTCTTCGCTACATCGGCGATTGTGAATCCGTCGAGTTCCTTGATTATGGTTTCCTTAACTTTGACAGAAAGGCGGCGGAAAGGGCACGATTCGTCACTGCATCTGGGTCTGTCAAAAAGGCACTGACTGTGAGGAAAATGCCCTTCAAGAAGGAGAATAAGATCGAGCATTTTAATTTTTTCAGGTTTCTTTTTGAGAACATAGCCCCCTTTTGCTCCTCTTGAAGAGTCAAGAAAACCTGCCTTTACTATCGGTTGGAGCACTTTTGCAAGATACGATTCAGAAACACGAAGTTCATTAGCAATGTATTTAACAGACACGGCATCCATTTCAGGATGTGCAGCAATAAGTGCAAGCGAGTGTATCACAACATTTGTCTTTTCTGTAATATTCAGGATTTTCTGCACTATTTCCCCTTCTAACCAAAAAATTATCTTCCTTCCATCATAGCGGCGACATCACTATCAGCATCAGTTATACCTTTAATATCAAATTTTTCAACAAGAACTTTTGCAACACCTGCTGAAAGAAATCCCGGAAGTGTCGGTCCAAGCCTTATTCCCTTAACTCCAAGATAGAGCAGTGCAAGGAGAACAAGAACAGCTTTCTGCTCATACCATGCAATGTCAAATGAAAGGGGAAGTTTGTTTATGTCGTCAAGTTCAAATGCTTCTGCAAGTTTTATCGCAATTACAGCCAGTGAATATGAATCGTTGCACTGTCCTGCATCAAGAACTCTCGGAATTCCGCCGATGTCACCGAGAGGCAGTTTGTTGTATTTATATTTTGCACATCCTGCCGTAAGGATCACAGTGTCTTTTGGAAGTTTTTCAGCTACTTCCGTAAAATATTTTCTTGTCGGATGTCTTCCGTCACATCCTGCCATTACAACAAATCTCTTGATCGCACCCGATTTTACTGCATCAATCACTTTGTCGGCAAGGGCTAGAGTCTGTTTGTGCCCGAATCCGCCAACAATCTTCCCTTTTTCAAGTTCAACCGGTGGC
The DNA here is from genome assembly GCA_964630905.1 of uncultured Spirochaetales bacterium. Lineage (GTDB taxonomy): Bacteria > UBP6 > UBA1177 > UBA1177 > UBA1177 > JAGOEX01. The sequence goes on from CAZVWR010000061.1 coordinate 17,396, forward strand.
TTACATGTTTTTGCAAGTTCAATTATCTTTGAAAAATCTTTGTGTCCCCCTTCAGGTCTGTCAGGAATATGGT
>CAZVWR010000062.1:0-17283 GCA_964630905.1 uncultured Spirochaetales bacterium
AAAATCCCTCGGGATACTCTCCTGTACCGGTTCGAGTCCGGTCTCCGGCACCATCTGATCAATTGAGCATCATAAATGATTAATGTCAGGTAGAAAAAAACAGTAGTTTATGAAAAAAGAAACACGAAATCTGCTTGCAAAAAAATTCCAATAGTAGTAACATTATCTAATTTAAATACTTCAACTATGAAGTAAGATGGTTTTTTAAGTGTCGGGAAATAGATATCAGGGGTTTATTGTGAAGAAAAAATTTTTAACTGTTTTCTGTCTGATTTTTGTCTGGTCATTTATATCAGGACAAAGCGTAACCGGTTTTAATGATGTCACCGACTATTTTACCGGTTTCGAAGATGAAGATGAAGAAGATGAAGCAAATTCGGAAAACGAAGATGAATTTGTTGAAGAAAAAGAAGAGCGGGAAGAAGAAGATCCGTTTATGAAAAAGGAAGAAAAAAAAGTGGTGGATGACTTTGTTCCGGATGATATTAAGGATGAGGTTGTGAGAAAAGATGTTTTTGTTCAGCCGCTTGATGATGATTTTGTTGTTGAAAAAAGAGAGAAAGGGAAAACACACCGGTATGTTGAACCCGATCTTGCAAGAATAGTTGTTCCGACATACCTTTATGCTGAAAATGCTATCAGGTCCAAGAAGCTTTTTGAACTTTACAGGAACGATGAAGTGGTCATTCTGGAGGAGTCCGGAGATTTCATGAAAGTTGAGTTTCTGGGAAAAGAGGGCTGGGTTCCGACTCAGGATGTAAGGATCGAAAAATGGCATACTTTCAGGATTTCAATGGAGCTTTCAGGAGGCGTTGCCGGCGGCGGCGGTGAGATCAAGAATTTTGATGTTATAGGGAATTATGTGTTCCGTTTGAATGTTGCGGTCGTTCAGGATTTTGTCGTGGGTGTTGAGGGAAGAGCCCTTTCATTTGATACAGATGTTCTTTATGCCGGCGGCGGACTCATGCTTAGATATTACATTCACGGTGTAAGAAGCAAGAAGACAAGAAGTGCACTCAGTGCTTATGCTGGATACATCGGCGGATACGAGAAGAAAGGAGATTCATACGGACTGGTAATAGGTGAATCTGAGTATATGGTCTTTAACGGTGTATATGCCGGAGGGTCGCTTGATTATTATTTCAGAGTTTGGAACTGGGTTTCTTTAGGCATTGGAGGCGATTTTACATTTGTGAAGCTTTACGGTGAAACCGAAACTGCCAAGCTTGAAAAAGAATTCTATCAAGGCGGCGGACATCTGAGCCTTATGTTTAATATTTTGAGGTGAAAAATATGAAAAGATCACTCCATATCTCAATTTTGATCATTTTTGTCTTCATCGGTTTTTTCAGTGCATGCAGTCCGGAAGAAACACACCTTGATATAGAATGCAGTTCCTTCAATGACTGTGAACTGGGCGAAAGGTGTTACAAGGCAAAATGTGTCAGTAATTTACAGGAACCGAAAAATCCTCTTGATGAAAAAGAGGAGTTCGGCGGCATAGAGTATGTCACCAATAAAATATTCTATCAGGGCAGAGTAAGTCTTCCGGATGGATTTGTCCTCCCTTTTCAAAATCTTCAGGTGCAGTACGGAAAAAAGAATCTTGTTCAGAATGTTGATAAGGTGAATGGAACTTTCTGGGTCAGGACAAATGTTGTAGGAACGACACTTTTCATACTTAAAACAAACTATGAGGATGAGTCAAAGAATGTTCCTCTCATGCTGACGGTATTTCCTTCAAACGGAGAAAATTATTTTAAGAGAAAGCACATTGAGTTCAGTGTAAGAGAAACTGCCGTGGCACTTGTTTTCCTTCAGCCGGGCATTGCAACAACAACAAACCCTCTCTATAATGCGGCACTCCTTGAGATGATAAGAGGTCTTGATGCGACACAGACGCTTATCAGAATACTTACAGATAAAATGACAAGAGTCACACCCAGTATCATTGTTTCAGGCGATCTCGATGTTCAGAATGCAATTGCCGGGGTTGTCAATGAGCTTTTTTTCGGAAAGCCGGAGAAGGAAGAAGAGAAAGAGACTCCATTAGCATTGAAAGATGGAATAACTGTGATACAGGATGACAAGACCGACACTTTCCATCATGCGGTTTTAAGAGACCTTCCCAAAGAACACAGCGAAGAGGAAGTTGATAAAGTGTTTGTCAAATATTTCAGCGAGAACGGATCATCTGTCAAAGCTTTCAATACAATGCCAAGATGGGTCTATTTCTATGTTGATTCGATGCCGAAGGAGGCTTTTCTCCCTGGAGATCCTGATGATGACGGTATTGATCCTGAAGCAAACCCGTCTTTTATAGTTCCTCCTGAATACTATATTTCTCCAACCCTGAAATACATAGTTCAGGCATATATTAACAAAAACATTGACTATCTTACCGAAAAACTGATCGTTGAAGGTCAGACCAACAGAATGGCTTCAGAGATTGCAACATATTTTGAAATGACCCCTGAAACCGAAAAAACGCAGTTGAGATTCAAGGGCAAAGAGTTGGAAGAAGGTCTGCTTGTGAGCTATGTTCCGGCTCAGAACAGCGGAAATCTTATGAACAGGGCCATGGATCCGATATGGGCAACTTATTTTTCCCAGATCATCCTTCCTATGATCATGATCTCTGCCGATGTCAACGACAACTTTCTTAAAATATTGACTAATTATGATAAAACTGTCAACAAGGGGCTTTCATCCCATCCTGTACATATCGTTGCCAGTGGAATAAGAAAAAGAGGTATCGGTCAGAGGGTCAACGATTTTATGAAAACCAGAAAGCAGTCTTTCGGAACGCCTCTGTATAAAAGTGATCTTTACATAAAAGTCATGGAGGTCATTGTCAATTCATTTTCCGGTGAAACTAAAAGCAGTAGAGCTTTTCTTGAGGAACTGAAGGAGGTTACGGGCAGTGAAACTTATGTAGATCAGTTGCATAGAACCATAGATCTTTTGTTTAGAAAGCTTGCACCTGTTGATATTATTAAACTTTTCTCCGGAATGGATGCACCGATAATTGAATTTACAGATGAAATATTCAATTTCGGTAATACAGGAGAAGATGTCTATTACTTTAACGAAGTGATAGAGGAAGAAACTGATACTGAAACTACTGACGAGGAATATAACCCTTATCCGACAACAGAAGATGTCTGTTCAAAAGAGAAGTGTCTGTGTCTTCCGGAGAGTGGATTTAATACATCTGAATTCGTTGTCGGTGACAAACCCGGATGCATGCTTCAGATAGCTGCCGGCAACAAAATGTTCCTTATGGGATCTGATTCAGATGATGCTTTCGTCATGGAAAAACCGTCTCACTGGATCACGGTCAATAACAACTTCCTCATTGACAAATATGAAGTCACAGTTGCGCAATACAAAAATTTCCTTAATGATATCAATAACAAACCGTGGCTTCCTGAAAATGCCGCAAAAACTGATGATGAGCTCGGTCTGGAGAAATGTTACGGCAACGATAAATATCTTGAGGAGTGGTTCGGTGAGTATAGCGGAGATGATTATATAGGTCCTGCAAAAGACAGGATGCCTGTAACAAGTGTCTGCTGGTATGCTGCAAATGCATATTGTAAATGGGCAGGAAAGCGTCTGCCGACAGAAGAGGAGTGGGAATATTCTGCGAAAGTTTCAAATGACTGTGTCTGTGCTCCCGGAGATACTGCATGCGTAGAAACGGGCAAAAAATGTCCTGAAATGCCGTGGGGAACCGGTTTCTGGGACAGCATTAACATTTCCTACCAGGCAAATTACAGAAACAGCAATGATCCTTTTGAGCCGAGCAGAGAGCTTGAAGATCTTCTTTCACCGGAAGATCTTCTGAAGGCTTATCCTGAACCTCATGTGACTCCGGTAGGATATTTCAACGGTAACAAGTATGACGCATTTAATTCCAAGGATGGCAAAAGCCCGAGCGGTGTTTACGATATGTCAGGAAATGCCGAGGAATGGGTCGGAACAAGATTTTTCTATTATTCGGATCTTTTCCAGGGAGGAGTTCCGCTTCCGATCGGTGATCAGAGAACTGTGAGAGGCGGAAGCTGGAAGACATCAAGAAGGCTAATCAGGGCGACATTCAGAAGAGGTGTGAATCCTCAATACAGTTCCAACTCTGTGGGTTTTAGATGTGCAATGGATATAACGCAATAAAATAAGGTGCTTAAATGAGAAAAACGATTAAAACAATCATGCCGGTCTTACTGATCCTTTTTTCCGTTAATGTTTTTGCGGAAATAAAGCAGGAAGGCGATGAGTGGCGTGTCTATGATGAGCAGTATTCGGAAGAGATCGAGTTTGAATACCGGGATGTGCTTATTGAACACAACACCTGGGGAACGGGCGACTGGCTCCCGGGATGCGGAGGACTGATGCCTCTGAGTGTAAAGTTTAATGTCGAATACGGTGCTGAAATGGGTGCCAAAATGAAAGGTCGCGCCCATGCAAAATGGCCTGAAGCGGTAAAAGTATATTTTGAGGGTACTCCAAACGGCGGTGAAGCTGATATGTTCTACGGTATAAACATGGAAGCACTCTGGAAGAACTGTTATACCGGACAAGAACAGGAACTCAGTAAATGGCTCAATTTTGACTTGAGCTTTGAAGATTATAAAGTTTACGAGCCGTTTCTTCTTGACGGCAATGTTGACAACCCTGTTTCAATGGAAGACAGTATAGATCATTTTCTGATCTATGAAGGGACTCTGGCTGATATGGTGGGAGGTTCATGCGGACTCTCCATCCCGTTCATCGGTGACATATGCAGTCTTATCCATTTTAAGTTTGAGCTTGACGGGAAAATGTATGTGGAGATCTTCGGAAGCAGGATCGCTCTTGATGAAAAACAGGGTCGAAGCATTTTTTCGGACAATCAGTATCTTGTCATTGAACCGCCTCTTGTCGGAACTATAATGGAAATCCCGGTTCATTACGAATCAAAAGTTTATTATGAAACGATCATAATTTTCACAATAACGATAAGAATAAGAATACTTGAGCTCGAATTTCCTATTCCAATTGAAATTCCTATCGCTGACGGTGACAAGATATGGACATATAATTCTCAAACTGTTTATTTTAATTTTCCGGCAATTTTCATAGATAGAAGAAGTCATAAATTTGCTGATACAGTTCCCGGAGATGAAGATTACTGGGAATTTGAAGTGGAAAATATCGGGACAAGACCTCTTGAAGGAAAGATAGTTTCAGACGATTCAAATTTTATTGTAATGCCTGATACAGTGAATCTCGATCCGGGCGGAAGCACCACAATCACGGTTTTCTTCAAACCATATGATGTCGGAACAAAGAAAGGAACAATAAAATTTTACAGCAATGATCCTGTTGAACCTTATACAACAGTCTCTCTTTTCGGATATAGCAGTGAAAGCGATACACAGTGGACAAAGGTTATCGAAGGTGACGAGCCGAGATGGGAGGTCGTTTCAAAAGGTAACGGCTGTTCAGTAAGTGTGATAGGGGGTGAATAATGGGTAGAATTTTGAATATCCCCTCACTAATTATATTTCTCCTGATGGCAGGATGCACTGGAGGCGGTGAGTACCTGTTCCAGAAAACCGGACAGGATTTTGATCAAAAAGGAGGCATTTATAAAGGTGTCGACGATGTTACAGTACATATCCCTGAAGGTGCTCTGCCTGAAGGAATAGATAAGATCACGATAACGGTTTATGCACTTGATACATCACCTTTCACAAATGTTTCAAAGCCCGTTACCAACATTTATTCAATTTCTCCTGCAGCGATACAGTTCACCAAGGATCTTACCGTGGTCATTCCGTATAAGGAGACATCATTTCCCAATCTGCTGGACGAGCTCGATCTGAAACCTTATTTCTCTCTTGACAGGCAGAGTTTCGAGGTTTTTGACAAAGAGGTTTATCAGCTTGATGTCGAAAACAATATCATCAAGATAAGTACAAAATATCTCGGAAATTTCCACCTTGGTTTTCCAAAAGAACTTGTTAAGCAGGAAGATTCCGATCCTTCCGGAATAGCTGAAATGATTCTTATCCCAGCAGGTGATTTCCAGTTCGGCGCACCGCAGGGAACTAAGACCGGAGTGGCTGAAAATGAAGAGGGCATGAAAGAATCGGAAGGACTTAACACGGTATATCTCTCCGCGTATTACATTGATAAATATGAAGTAACAAACAGGCAGTATCAGTTATGTCAGGAAGCAGGAGTATGTGTTGAGCCGCACGACCTGACTTCGGTAATGTACCAGAATTATTACTATAATCCGAACTATGCGGGATTCCCGGTAATATGGGTGAGCTATAATCAGGCACTCACTTTCTGTCACTGGGCAGGAAAAACTCTTCCGACAGAGGCACAATGGGAAAAAGCTGCAAGAGGGGAGACATTCAGGGAATACCCATGGGGAAAAGAGCCGCCGGCAGACAATATTGAAGCCACAGTTGCAAACTACTCAGCACTTTTCGGTGATGTTACAAATGCAACATGGGGCGAAGACGGTGTTTCAAAGTACGGTGTCTATAATATGGCCGGGAATGTTGCTGAATGGACTGACACATGGCATAACATTGACAGCTACTACCAGAAAAGGACGGACGGTGTGATAGTTGAAGATCCGATCGGTCCTGCTGAATCGCCGACACAGGAAAAGGTGATAAAAGGGGGGAGCTGGGTTTCACTCGAGAATGAAATAACAACTTTTGCAAGGGACAAAGCCTTCCCGAATTACAGATACTATAATCTTGGATTCAGATGTGTACAGTCGGTAAACAAATGATGAGCTTGGAGATAAAAATGAACAAAGTGCATATTTTAATTGTCATCTTAATGGCACTTTCCGGTTTTTATACAGTTTCCTGTGACAAGTCAGACCCGCCGGAAAATGACAACCCTGCACTGAATGACGCAGATTATATTGCTGATGATGGGCAAACAGAAGTGCCTGATAATGCTGAAGATTGCAATTATTCAAGTGCTGACAACAGACTTAGACCTAAAAACGAAGAAGTGTTCTTTTCAGGTATCATTTTCCAGGAACAGTCTCTGACTAAATATACATATGTAATGAACCGCTGTTACAACTGCTCAGACAGTGCTCCGCTTATAATCAGCAGCGTTTCAATAGTCAACGAGAACGGAGTGAAGGATGAGGGCGGATTCAAGATTGAGAGCAATCCGCTTTCAGGCGGTCCTGTAAGTCTGAAAAACGACGAGGAGATCGGAATAGGGGTTTCTGTTGTTGCAAGTAGCTGGGACGAACAGGTCAGATACTTGAGAATAGCCAGTAATGACAAGTGCAAGCCGAATTTTGATATTAAACTTATAGCCCAGACAAAGCCGACAGGAAAGATCATTGTAAAAACGATAGATGATGCCGATCCTGACGATGAAGTTATGGTTTTTACAGATGTCCTTGATGAACTTGTGAACAGAGTGCAGGTTTTTAACGAAGGAACTGCCACCCTGAAACTTCTTTCCGTTTCAATTTCACAGGGAAAGTCCAAGAATGTCAACGAAACCGGTTTTTTCATTTCCCAGGCTCCTGAACCGAATGTACAGATAGCTCCGGCAGATTCCATGATGCTCATGATCGGGTGCAGAAATGACAAAGAGTATCCAGAACCTTTGACGGGCGAACTTTTAATCGACAATAACGATCCTACAGAATATGGCATTCATCAGAAAAAGCGAATAGTTCTTAAATGCGGTCCTGATGCTGATAAAGCACCCACAGCCAAACTGAAATGCGAGCCTGAAAAAGTTTCTGTTCTCCAGTGGGCTACAATGGACGGCGGCGCAAGTGTTGACAGCGACGGGGTTTCAAAGACCGATCTGAGATATTTGTGGGATTTCAAAACTACCCCGGGAGGAATATCGTTAGACATAGTTGATGACTCGAACCGGGCAGGAAATCCGCTGAACAACGATCCTTCAAACAGAATATCAAGAACTGCTTTCCAGGCCAAAATGAAAGGTGTTTATGTTGTAAGACTCATTGTTATCAACAACAAAGGTGTAAGTTCAATTCCTGCTGAATGTACAGTTGAAGCCATCTCAGATGATGATCTTGCTGTAAAACTTTTGTGGGATAATAAGAATGCAGATATAGACATACATCTTGTCCGTCCTGACGGAACATATGGAGATCCTGTAAGTGACTGTTATTTCTGGAATTGTTCTCCACAGTATTCGGGTGCGAGACCTGACTGGGGTGTCGAAGGCGAGGGGAAGGACGATCCTTATCTTGATCTTGACAACACAACTGGAATGGGGCCTGAAACGCTTTATGTGAACAAGCCTGCAAACGGAACATACAAAGTCATTGTCCATGCATACGACACATCCAAAGGGCCTTCAACGGCTGTAGTGAAAGCTTATGTCCATGCAGTGGAAACAATGTCTAAATCACTTCTTATGACCCGTACTGACACATGCTGGGATGTTTATACGATTGATGTCAGTGACGGTGACGGGACAAAAAAGAATCTTGTTGTTAAAGAGATCACCCCGGCACAGGCTTATGACTGTGCAAGACCTTTTCAGCAGTAGTCCGGTCCGATGACAATACTTGATTCAATAATTCTCGGGCTGCTTCAGGGTTTGACTGAATTTCTTCCTGTAAGTTCATCAGGACATCTCGCCTTGACAGAAAATCTTATGGGACACAAAGATGTTCCTCTGCTTTATGACATTCTGCTACATGTTGCTTCTCTTATTGCGGTGATGATATTTTTCAGAAGGAAGATAACTGATCTTTTTAAAGGAACGCTTGATTTTAAAGAGTATAATGCTCAGCATAAGTATTTGGTTTTGTTGATTATAAGCACGGTCATAACAGGCGGTATGGTGTTTATTACAAAACCTTTGCTGCTTATTATGAGAGATCGTCCGGTTTTTCTTTCGGGAGCTTTTCTTTTTACAGCAATACTGCTTTTTACAGCACAGTTCTTTCTTAAAAAAAGGTTTGAAAAAAGAGAAATGACATGGAGTGATGCAGTTTTCATCGGCTTTTTTCAGGGTGTTGCTGTTCTTCCGGGAGTATCGCGGTCCGGTTCAACTATCACTGCCGCACTTTTAAGAAAGGTAAATTCTGAAGATGCAGTTGAATATTCTTTTATGCTTGCGATTCCTGCAATTCTCGGCGCTTTAGTGCTTGAATCTGCAAAAGGTTCATTTTCAGCAATAGACCCTGTTCTTGCACTATCAGGTTTCACAGCATCGTTCCTTGCAAGCATAATAGCACTGAAATTCCTCGTTTTCATGATAAGAAGAACAGTGCTTTATCCTTTTGCACTTTACCTTGTAATGCTCGCAGTATCAGTCATATTCATCTATTAAATTTTTATGATATCTAAAACTTGACTACTAAACGGACATTTTCTATACTCTTTCAAAACGGATTCCGGAGGATTGCTCTATGTTCAGAAAGTTTTTTTGGGTCTCAATAATATTCAGCATGTTCTTTTCTCTTCACGGGGCGGAAGTGACTGAGGTTGCAAGTTCATTTGACTACAAGAATCCTTTTGATTTTAATCTTGATGTCAAATATCTCTCAACGCAGCATTTCGGCTCGATAAAAAGAGAATACAACACAATGATAGACGGTGCATATCAGGATGTGAACGGTAACCTTTATTATGCGACGACCGATAGAAGGGTTGAAACAAAGGAATATAAAGGAAATCCGCATCTTATGCATATGCAGAAACTTCTTTTTGATGCGGAGATAGGTCTTTATCACAATCTCTCTCTTTCACTCCAGCTTCCAGTAATTCTTTCTGAACAGTATAAGATGGTGCTTTTTGATACCAGTGTAAATCCTGATGATTCGACACTCGCAGGTCAGCAGCTTTTCCCGTGGGCCGGAAATCTTGATTACAAACATAAAGGTCTGGGTGATCTTTCTATCGGTCTTCAGTGGGCTCCGTTCAGTGAAGAAAGAAAGAACAGGTTCATGAGCTGGCTTCTCGGAATGAATATTACTTTCCCGACAGCACCGGTAAAAACTCCTGAAGGAATGAATAAACTCACCAGAAGTTCGGGTACTAACTACATTGTTCCATCAGGAAATGCAGGAAAGGCGGGTGACGGTCTTTTCAGGTTTGATTTCAGGACAGCAGTTTCCAAGAAATATTCAATAACTGAGCCGTATTTCCAGTTCATGTTCTCTCTGCCGGTAAATTCATCAAAGTCGATATACAACGATCCGAAGGAAGCGGTTGTTTTCAATATCGGTTCCGATTTCAATTTCTGGGAGAACAAAAAACACGGTCAGCGTGTCAAATTGAGAACTGATATTGAAGTTGCATACACCAACAAAGGTAACGCATATAACGCAATTGCCGACGCAAGAGCAGTGAGTGATGATGACTGGGTCGCAAACCCGGACAATCTCAACTATTCATGGCCTTTTACTACGAATGAAAGCAAGAACCGCAACATTCTTCCTGTTGAAGATTCATGGGTCCAGATCTCAGGAATGCTTAAACTTTCTGTGAGAGTTTATAAATATGTTGAACTCGGTGGTTTTGCAAAGTTCGGATACAGACACAAACATTATCTTACCAATGCAAACCCCGGTACCGCAGGATATATTGACGGTCTTGACAGTGAGAACACTCCATGGGTAAGCAGCGGAGTGAAGAGCAAATACGGCGGACGGCTTCTCGCTGAAGAATACTTTGTCCTTGACTGGGGTGTCAACCTTAAACTTCTTTTCTGATAAATCATGAATTTACAAGGAAAAAAAATACTTTTTGCAAGGATATGCGGAACGGGTGTAAGTTCTCTTGCCCTGATCTGTAAAAACGCGGGGGCCAAAGTAGTCGGTGTTGATCTTGATTACTATCCTCCAGTCAGTACCAAGCTTGCAGAGGAAAACATTCCCTGCTTTGGAATGGAAAAGTTCTTTGAATTGATTGAAAATGACAGACCTGACATAATTGTTGTCGGAAACGCACTCAACGGAAAATCAGCTGAGGCGAAGTTTATTCTTGAAGGTGACATTCCTTATTATTCAATGCCTTCTTTCATGGAGGAGTTCCTTCTTGACGGTAAAAAACCTGTCGTTATTTCAGGAACTCACGGTAAGACGACGACCACGACGATCTTCAGTGAACTTTTAACCGGTATTGGAGCCGATCCTTCTTACATGATCGGAGGTATTCCCGAGTTTTCCGGCACGAATTCCGCTTTTTCTGAGGGTGAAAAATATTTTGTGATAGAAGGGGATGAATACGACACTGCGTTTTTTGATAAAGGGCCGAAATTTCTTCATTACAAGCCGGAAACAACAATTGTAACATCGATAGAGTTCGATCATGCCGATATTTATGATTCGGTTGATGCCATTTTTAGTAATTTTGTCAAACTTGTTGGAATTACTAAGAAAAGGGTCATTCTCTGCCTTGATTTTGAACACAACAGGAACCTTACATGCCACATACCTTCTGAAAAGCTTTTTACATATTCCATTGAAGATAAAAGAGCTGATGCGTTCATTCAGTTTGAGGAAAGAGATGGGGCTCTGATGGTGTTCTCGGTTAATTTCAAGAACGGGAAAAGATACTCGTTCAAATCTCCGATGTTCGGAATGCAGAATCTCATGAATCTCGGCTCACTCATTGCTTTTCTTAAATGTGAAGGTTTTGACCTTAAAGATAAAAAACTGCATGAAGTAATTGAGAACATGAAAGGGATCAAGAGACGGCAGGAGCTTATCGGTTCTATTAACGGCGGTCTTGTTTACAGTGATTTTGCACATCACCCAACTGCTGCGAAACTCACACTTGAATCATTTCTTCAGTTCTTTCCTGAAAAAAAAGTATCTGTCATTTTTGATCCTGCGACAAACTCAAATAACCAGAATGTTTTTGAAGGTGAGTACACTGAAATTTTTAAAACGGCTCACAAATTTGTTCTCGGACATCCGCCTAAACTCGATAAATTTCCCCCTGAACTCCGGTTCTCCCCCGAAAGAGTGATTAACGGAATAAATTCTGAAGGAATTGAAAAAGCAAAATATATTAAGGAAGTTGATGATGTTATAAACTGGCTCAGAGAGAACAGCACTCCTGAAACTGTCACAGTTATCATGTCAAATTCAGGGTTTTACGGTTTTTTTACAAAAATAATTCCATATTTAGACAAAGAATCTAAATAATTCAGAAAGAGGGGACAACTATGGATAACAATGATATTTTGAAAAAAGTGCGGTATGCACTTGACCTGAAAGATTCCGCAATGGTCAAGATGTTCAAGAGCGGGGGCGTTGAAATGTCCCGTCTCGAACTTGCCGCGGCATTCGGTGATGAGGAAGATCCGGGATATAGAAAACTGTCAAATGAGGAACTTCTGAGTTTTCTTGACGGACTCATCCTTGACAGAAGAGGAGAAAAAAATGGCAAGTAATAATGATGTGATGAAAAAACTGAGAATTGCCCTCCAGCTTGAAGAAGACGATCTTCTTGAAATATTCGCTCTGGCTGAATTTCCTGTGACAAAACCGCAGTTGTCAGCAATGTTTAGGAAAAAAGGACACAAACATTATAAAGAGTGCCAGGATCAGATGATGAAAAAATTTCTTACCGGACTTGCGTTGAAATTCAGACAGGGGAAGTAGGATTCGGAATTCGTACATAGGTTCCGGAACTTCATATCAGCTTACTTTCATCACATGACCGTCACATAAGAATTTATGCCTCGAAAGGAATATAGCTTGCATATTTTCTGGATTAAGAATCATCTCTTGTGTCCCAGTCTGCTCCTTTTGGCCACTGAAAAAACTCGAAGATTTTCTTTCTTAGAATGTATGATGACTTTTCCGGATCTTTCAACTCTTTGAATTTATAAATATTTTTTGCTTCGATCTCTTCGATTTCACATTCTGGATTAAAAGAATTTCTTCGATTACGATCACTTCCTTTATGAATTTTTCTTTCAAAAGTATCACTCATTTCAATCTTTATGTTAACAAAGTCGTTATCTTTTAATCTTTCGCCGTAAAGTTTCTCGATAAACTGAATAAAATATTTGCATCCTCTTCTTATCGTACTGTCTGAAACCCATTTCCCTGACTCATCAATCAAATCATAAGTATTTTTAAACAAAATCACGCCGTTTTCAAACACTTCAATTAAGTAAGCTCCATCTTTGTCTGAATAAAATGATCTCCAGCTTCTAATCGTTCCTTTCCATATTTTTTCTACTGGCAGATCATCAGTTCGAGTCACAGTTGCTGTGAGCGGAAATACTGGAACATCAAAACCGTTTTTCACAGGTTTCATCAAATCTCTAATTTCATAACTACTTGAATATATTTTGCTTAACTTGTCGGGGAATGCTGTGAAAGTGAAGAATCCGCCTTTGTATTCCGGCATCTTTTCTTTAATTACTGATTCGCTGAAAAGTTTAAAACTTTCCAATTCATTTTTTATTCTTTCATCTGAAAAATCAGGCCATTGGTAGAAATTTTCATTTCCTTTATATGATCCTTTTATCATTAAAGAAAGCATTTCCATGTCACTCATAGCAGAAAGCAGTTCTCCGCTGTAAATATTTCTCAGATCTGAATGTGACAGTGGATTTAATAAGTGTTTTCTGTCAATATGAAGCTTCTCAAGGATTGTTTTTGCATCGCCTTCTGCTTTCTGAATTGCCTTTTCGATCATTTTTGAAAGATCAAGCTCTTTGCAGTTTTTATCGCGCTGTTCTTCCGGCGGAATAAAACTTTTAAGTGTTTTTTCAAACTCTTTTCTCAAAAATAAACCGCAACATTCATAGTTTTTATCTGAATAAAATTCCTTCGCTTTTTCAATATTGGAACCACCTTTTTTAACGATTGCAGATGGAAAGTCTCCGGAATCATCAAGAAATAGTTCAAACTTTTCCCAATCCATTTTTCCTTTATAAATTTCAAAAAGCTCCTTGTCATGCGTAAAAAAGAAAATCTGAAACTCTTCGAAGTGATTTTTTAAAAGATCAAGCAGTTTCAGCCTGTTATCCATATCAAGCCCGATAAGCAGATCATCCAGAACAAGTATTTTAAGAGCATTATCATCAACAAGAGCAGACATCTTCTTTATAACTGCGAAATATACTGAAATTGCAAGAGCAGTAAGTTTTGATTCGTTCAGAAAGAGGTGATAATTTTCAATGATGGAATAATCAGTTCTGAAAAAAAGATCCATATTTATCAAAGTTTCTATACTGCTTTTATCTTCAGTCATTTTCTTGCTGAATTTAAATTCTTTGAGTTCCAGTTCTTTGGTGAAAATTCCGAGGAAAACTCGAACATCATTAATAATGTGATTGTTAAGAATGTCTTTTAATGTGTTGAAATACAAATCAGGATCGCTTAAATCGCTTAAAGTTCCTTTTTCAACAGGATAGTCTGCAAGAAGATATTTTATCAGTCCGAAAATATTAATTGATTCAGCAGAATCTTTCTCGGAATAATGAATTTTGAGCAGTTTTTTGTAATCAAGAAGCGGTTTGTAAATAGAAATTTTTGAAGCAAAAGACATTTCATTAAGAATTTCAGGGTTATCAATGCTTAGAGGAAAACTCTTGTTATTATTAAAGAAATATTCAATTTCCACATCATCATCGTAGCAAAACACACATTCGTTCTCACTCAGTTCTTTTTTAATATCTGATTTTGTCAGAAGTTCAAGCGCTTTATAAATTGTGCTTTTCCCGCTTCCGTTCTCGCCATACATCAGCACATTTTTAGAGTTGAATTCAAATTCATGAGTTCCGTGAAAAAACCGGTAGTTTGAAATTTTAATTTTTTCGAGCTTCACAGCCGGAACAGTTTCTTCAGCAACTGCCTTAAGTTTGCTTAATTTGTCACTCATCTTTATTTCCTCCGGTTATTGTTTTCACTTCTTTTACAATTCTGCTGTAAATGATGCATCGCTGAACAGTTTTATCTTTTTTGAAAGCTTGTGCAAGTAATTTTATATATTCCGTTTTTGAATCATCTGACTCATTTTCGTCAAATGGTTCTATCATTTCAATTATTCTGTCTGTGATGTAGCAGTCTGCGTTTTTCATTGAGTCAGCAAAATAGAGATCATAAACCATGCTGTCAACAACCTGCTCAAATATATCCGCTTCAGCATCAAAGCCCTTCTCTTTTGCAAAAAGTATAAAATCCACCATTGTTTCAAACGGTTTCTGCTGTTCTTTTGATATTTGCGGAACCGGCAGTTTTTCCACATATTGATTTAACCATCTCCAACCAGTGACATCCAATTTCTGATTTATTGAGTCAAAATAATACATTATTAGTCTTGAGTTTAGAACAGAGCACAAATATTTAAGACTATCGCCTGTTGCAATATAAGCTGAATTATTTACATACATTTCTTGTGGAAAATAACAAAAAGAATTACCCGTTCTTGAAAGCTCCTGCCACACAATCTTCTCTTTTTCAAACTCACCGACATAAGCACAATTTCTGAGGTTGTATGTTGTGTCACCTTTGTCGTACCGTTTATTCAATTCTTCCAGATAGTTATCAAGATGTCGTTTTATTGCAGGATATTTATTCACATCAACTCGCGGAACATTTTTGTAACCGTTGTGAGTGTTTATCAGCCACTGATCTGCAAATTCAGCTTTATACTTTTTAATGTCTCTACCCCGGAGAATCGGTTTTATTATTTCTGCAGATTTAGGATCTTCCGATATAAGCAGGTCTTTTGTCGCTCCATCAATAATGAATGCTTCGTTAAAGCCAGTCAGCACTCCACGATATATCTGAATGTCCCAGTCTTTCAAGGGCGTTCCGATTTCTTCGATTTTTCTTTTTATTATTGATTCATCGGCTGACGATATTATCCAGCTATCGGATTTCAGTCCGCGTAACACGATATTATTATTCTTAAAATAGCTTGAAAGATTCATTGATGCTTTAAAATCCTTTTCAATTTTACAAGCTTTTATTCCGGCAGTTTGATAATTGGGATCACTTTCTTTTACAAAATAGGGTGCTTCCTGCTGTTTTTTCATAAAAAGCAAAATGTTTGTATCAACCGTAGCACTATCAAAAACTTTATATCCGCCAAAATCAATAAGAATTTTCGGAATAGTTTTTTCAGAAAGATATCCTCTCAGTTTTTCCCCATATTTTGCTCTCATCCACTTGTTTGAAGTGATATAACACAAGTGTCCGCCATCTTTAAGAAGTTCGTTCCCTCTTTCATAAAAAAGAGCATAGATATCGCCGGTTTTTGCAAAAGAAACATATTCCTGATCTTTGTATTTTTCACCTAAGTATCCGTTATTATTCTGTAACTGAATATATGGCGGATTCCCGATAACAATGTCAAAACCGTCTTTAACATCCGGGAAGAAATATCTTGTGTCAAAAAATTCCACTTTCTGATGATTGAATATGTTTGTGTAACTGTCCCAGAGTTCAAGTTCATTATTCAGCTTATCAACTTCAGCTTCCTTTTCCTTGCCCCATACCTGCTCAAACTTTGTCCCTTTTGCCGGTTTGAGAGCATAGTTTATAGCATCCTTTTTTTCTTTAACTTTCTTTTTTATATGACCTTTTATCTCTTCTTTAAGCTTATCCTTTCTTACATCATTATTCGCACCGAAATAGCTCTTCACCAGCTTTTCCAATTCAACAAAGAAAGGCTCTCTGCCAAAAAGTGTTTCAAGGTTAAGCGGCTCAGGTGATTTATAAAGAGTATCTGCACAAACGATTTTAAATTCGAGGTTCGGAAGCGGTTTCACTCCTCTATTTTGAGCAGAATCATCAATTTTCGCATCAACAATGAGAGAGAGAAAGAAACGGAGCTTTGATATTTCAACAGCAATCGGCTGAATATCTATGCCGTAAATTGAATTTTGAATAATTCCAAGCTTGTGAATATATGACCAGTTTTCGTTCTGCAACTGATCTTCGACAATCGTTTTCGCAATAGGATCTGAAATTCTATCAACTATCTTCATTACCCATTCGATTGAATCAGGGTCAACTTTTTCAAGGATAAGAGCTGTTTTTTGAAGAATTCCCATCGGATATGCACCGCTGCCGCAAGCAGGGTCAATGGATTTCATCTTGTCAAGTGCATTAAGAATATCTGATTTCTGATCTTTGGAAAGTTCGGGATTTTCATCTGACCAGCTCAACAATTTATCAAGGTTTTGTTCTTTAATTCCAGAATTTTGAGAAAGATATGCTTTCAAACTTTCATCAACCATATATTCAACTATAGGTCTTGGAGTGTAAAAGCTGCCCGT
>CAZVWR010000063.1:0-16968 GCA_964630905.1 uncultured Spirochaetales bacterium
GGTATCGGTTTCTTTTACGGCCGACAACAACAGTATAATAACAGGGTATCTTGCCCATTCACCTGAAATAACAGGAATAAACTCAGACACACTCATATCTCTTCCCGGTCAGCACGGGTCGGTCACGGCAACTGCCGCTTCAAACGACGGGAGATTCGGTGCAACCTCTTCAACCGATTCCCTTGTTCAGCTCTGGGATATAAAGGAACACAAACCATTTCTTACAATAACGACTCAGAAAGACCCGGGATGCATAATGTTCATGCCTGACAGCACTTCGCTTGGAGTCTGTGACGGAGGAACGGTCAAATTCTACCCGCTTTCAACACCTGACCTTGAAATGGACCCGCTGACACTTCTTAAAAAAATGGAAAAAGAAGCGGGAATGAAACTCAAGGATTTCTACCTCGAAGCAGGAATGTAGTTCAATTTATAATAAATAACTGGAAGAACTATCAGCGTCAGCAGTGTTGAAGTCATTATTCCGCCCATTATAACAACTGCAAGCGGTTTTTGAATTTCTGCTCCTGCTCCACTGGCGTAAAGCATTGGAATAATACCGATAAATGTAGTCAAAGCAGTCATGAGAAGCGGTTTGAATCGCAGCGAACAACCGGTCAGCACAATATCCTGGACATTTTCCGTCTTGTTTTTTAATTCACCGTAAAATGAAAGCAACACAACGCCGTTTTGAACTGCAATGCCTAAAAGCACGATAAATGCCACAGCGGCAGATACTGAAAGAGGCATTCTGAAAATAGCAATTGCAATAATTCCCCCGACAAGTGCAAAAGGAAGGTTTAAAAGCACAAGAAGTGCACTCATTACAGATCGCAGTGCCATAAAAAGTAATAGAATTATAAGAGTTATTGCTATCGGAACAACGATCATAAGCTGATTCATAGCTCTTTCCTGATTTTCAAACTGACCGCCGAATGTAAGAAAATAACCGCTCGGCAGTTCTTTTTCCACGCTTCCGGCAGCTTCTTTCAGCTCCTTTATAAAACCACCCAGATCGCGTGATCTGACATTACATTCTGTCACAACTCTCCGCATTCCGTTTTCTCTGGAAATCTGGTTTGGAGCTTCAACATTTTTAATCTGGGCAACCTGCTCAAGCTGAACACTGCTTCCGTCAGGCGTTCTTATTAAAAGCCGTTTTACAGCTTCAATCTCATTTCTGTAGATTTCAGGATACCGTACTGAAACAGAAAATCTTTTCTCACCTTCAAAAAATGTGGTTGCGACTTTGCCTTTTACAGCAATTTCAATTGCATCATTTATGTCCGCCACATTCAGGCCGAATCGTGCCGCCCTTTCTCTATCTATAACAATATCAAGCTGTTCCATGCCTGAGATCTGTTCAACTTTGACATCAGTAGCTCCTTTTATTTCGTTCATTTTTGCTGCAATTTTATCTGCGGCGGTTTTAAGAACAGTCATATCTTCACCGAAAATTTTCACTGCGACATCACTTTTAATTCCTGAAATAAGCTCATTTACACGAAGAGCTATCGGTTGTGAAAAAGACAACCGTATTCCCGGCACTTTTCCGAGTTCTTTTGCGATTTCTTCAGTAAGCTCCTGCTTTGTTTTACTGCTCCACAGTTTTTTCGGTTTAAGCATTATCATCAGATCGGTCTGTTCCGGCCCCATCGGATCTTCAGATATTTCAGCTCGTCCAGTCTTGCTTATTACTGTTTCGATCTCTTTAAATTTCATGAGGATCTTTTCCATGGTTTCCGCACTTTTTACCGATCCGTCAAGTGAAGCGTTTGGAAGCTTCACTACATTTATTGCAATTGCTCCTTCATCAAGCGGAGGCATGAATTCTGTGCCTATAGAAGGAATAAGCACAAGTGCAGTAAGTGCAAAAAGCCCCGTTATTACAAAAACACCTTGTGGTTTAGCTAGTGACTTTTTAAGTAAATTGAGATAACCGGAGTGTAATTTTTTTATAAAACCGAATTCTTTTTCCTGATGGTTTTTAAGAAAAATTTCAGAAAGAACCGGCACTATTGTAAGAGCTGTAAAAAGTGAGATCACAATAGCAACGAGCATGGTTGACGCCAGCGGAATAAACATTTTCCCCTCAATTCCCTGAAGCGAATAGAGCGGCAGAAGAATTATCGAGATGATCATTGCTGAAAATGCTACAGGCGATGCGACTTCCTGTACTGCTTTTATAGTCAGTATCCTTCTGTCTGTTGTACCCTGATTCCCGCAGAAATGGCGTCTTATGTTTTCGACAATTACGATTGAAGCATCAACAACCATCCCGACTGAAAAAGCCAAACCCCCAAGACTCATCAGATTTGCCGACATTCCCAGATATTTCATTACAGTGAATGTGAGAAAAAATGTAACCGGCAAAGATAACAAAACAACAAGTGCTGTCCGGATCTCAGCCAGAAAAAGAAACAGAATCAATATGACCAGCAGTCCTCCCTGCATTAGAGCGCCGGTCACTGTTTCCACACATGCTTCAATGAGAGAGGTGCGATCATAGAAAGCAGTAAGTTTGACATCACTTGGCAGAGTGGTTTTGATTTTTTCGACAGTTTCCTTAACTCTGTCAACAACTTCGCGGGAGTTTTCATCTTTAAGCATGATGACCATGCCTGCCACAACTTCTCCCTTCCCGTCTTTTGAAACAGCTCCCTGTCTGAATTCAGAACTGATAGAAATCTCAGCAATATCGGACAAATAGAGAGGATTCCCGTCTTCTGAATCAACAACGACAAGTCCGATATCTTTAATATCCCTGAAATAACCGAGTCCCCTCAGATATTTCTGTTCCCAGCCATTTACAACAACGCCTCCCGATCCGTTCCCGTTGCTTTTTTCAATTTTTTCAATAACTTCTCCGGCGGACAAGCCGTGTTTTATAAGCAGATCGGGATTAAGTGTTACAAGATACTGTTTTACATATCCACCGAAACTGTTCACTTCATTTACACCTTTTACAGGCTTGAGAAGTGGCGCTACAAGCCAGTCCTGTATAGTACGAAGCTCAGTCAGAGATTTGCTGTCACTTTCCAAAGTGTATTGAAAAATTTCTCCAAGACCTGTGCTTATAGGTCCAAGTTCAGGTTCCACACCTTCCGGCAGAGATTCTTTTACTTCGCTGAGTTTTTCAAAAACGATCTGTCTTGCCCAGAAGATGTCGGTGTTTTCTTCAAAAATAACAACCACTTGCGATATTCCAGATTTTGAAAGTGAACGAACCTCGTTAACTTTAGGCAGTCCACGAAGTTTCTGCTCTGCCACATAACTTATCTGGCTTTCAACATCTTCAGCGGACAATCCTTCTGTTTTAGTGATTACTGTCACCTGTATATTTGTAACATCAGGAAAAGCATCAATAGGAATGGTAATCCATGAGTGAATTCCAACGAAGACCGCAACCGCAAAAGCAATAATGATTACGATTCTGTATTTTAAAATTGTTGAGGCAAAGTTTTTATGTTGTGACATGCCGCCCCCTTATTCTGCACACCCTGCGCCCATTTTGGATCGCAGGATGTCACTTTTACAAAGAAAAGCACCGTCAACAACAAACTTCTCACCTTTTTCAAGCCCTGAGATTATCTCAATATTTTTAGAAAATTGCTTTCCTGTCTGCACATTACGGCGAAGATAATAGTCATCTTTGTAATGGATAAACACAAAATCACGCCCTTCATCAGACATAACTGCCTGATATGGAACAGCAATAGTTTCAGTAGTTTCCGGTGAAAAAAGTTTGACAGAAACAAATTGCCCCGGTTTTAATTTTCCATCATTATTTGTCACCAGAATACGGGCTTTCGGTCTTCTCGTTTTTTCATCAATAGAAAGAGAAAGGGAATGAAGCATGCCTTTAAAAATTTCATCTTTATATGCAGAAGCTGTTACGATGGCCGGAGTTTTGCCTGTTTTAAATAATGATTCAACGGCAAGGAGCTCTTTTTCATAAATATCTGCAATCACAAAAACTTCATCAGTATTTCCAATTTCGACCAGTTCTTTTTCGCGGTCAACATGCTCACCTGAAAAGACATTAATACTGTTCACAATGCCGTCAGCCGGTGATTTTATTAAAAGTTTTCCGGCATTTTGGTTTATTTCAATATTTTCAAGATCAGAGTCATTAAAACCCGAACCGATTAAAGCACTTTTTGCAGAATTCAGACGGATTTCCGCCATTTTGTAATTAGTTTCAGCTTCATAGAATTCTTTTTCAGAAATAAGTTTTGATTCAAAAAGTTCTTTCATTCTGGTGAATGTCTTTTCTGTCAGCGCAAGTTCAGCTCTGTTTTCAAGATAAGTTCCCTTTATTTCTGCTAATTGCGACGAGAAAATTTCAACAAGATTCGCGCCTTTTTTCACCTTGTTTCCAGCCCTGACAAAAAGTTTTGCAACAACTCCGTCAACAGTCGAAAAAGCGAAGAATTTTCCTTTAGAATCAAACTCGACAAGACCGTTAAGCACAATCGCCCTTTCTGTCGGAAACAAAGAAGCGTGTTGGAGTGTTATAAGGTTTTTATCAAAAATGTCTTGCGAAATTTTTACAACACCAAGTTCATAACGGCATTCATCACATTCAAACTGCAAAATGTCATGTTCACATTTTTTTGAAAAAAGTTCTTCGGGCGGAATGTCCTGACTGTTTTCATTGCCATGACCATGTCCGTGTTCTTCTTCTTTTTCAAAGTCATTCACTTCTTCATGATTATGCTGATCATCAGTTTTTTTATTAAAAGCGAAGTAAATATTTATACTTACTGATAATATCAGGATAAAACCTATCAAATATAACAACCAGTTCTTATTCATTTTCTTCTCCAAAACGAAATTTAATTACATCAACAATATTCTGATACATTGTGACAAGTGAGAGATATTCACTCAAAGTTGACTGTGCTGTTACAAAAGTTTCAATCACTGCACTCAGATTTTCTTCTCCTGCCAGATAAAGTGTTTTGCTTTCAACAGCACTCTTTTTTGAAGCAGGGACTATAGCTTCCACATATCGGTTGATTCTTTTTTCCAAATGATTTAAATTGTTTATCAGGATTTTTCGTTCAGATAGTAAATTCTGTGACAATTTAACTTCTTCAATGTTCAGCCGGGTTATCAGTGCCTGGGAGGATTTTCGTGACGGGTTTGACAAATTCCAGATCGGAAGTGTTAGTCCGACACTTATTGCAAAAGTGGATGTTTCATATTCTTTTCCATAAAGCACTCCTATTGAAAAATCGGGGATATACTCAAAAATTGAATTGTTTTTTTGAAAAACAGCGCTCTTTTTTTCATAAGTATTTTCCAGAATCAGATGGTGGTTTTTCACAGAAAACGGATTTGGAAAAGTTTTTTGGTTATATGAAAGGGCTTCTGTCACAAAAGATGCAGGGATTTTGCCGTTCATCAGAGCGTGTAATTCAAGTGATAAGGATTTGATTTCACTTTCAATTGCAGACACTGCATCAATAGCTTTCTCTTTTTCCACAAAAAGTCGTGTAGATTCGCTATTTCTTGCGATTCCGTTTTTGACTTTTTCGTTTACTACATTAAAGAGATCAGTCAGTTCTTTACTGTTTTCTTCAGCTATTTTTTTCTCTTCTAATAAAAAAGAGATCCGGTTGTATTTTTCTTTTAAAGATATTTTCATCTCATTTTTTTCGTAGATCAAACGGACTTTTGCAGCGTTTTTCTTTGAATCTGCGGCTTTTGTGTTTCCCGAGTATTTCATAAAACCTAAAAAGCTTTGAGAAGCAGAAACGCTCCAATGCGGTTTCTTGCCGACATTGTCAATCTCTTTGAATCCCGCCTCAACAGAAAAGTCCATTTCAGGCAACTGACTGCCCGATTTTGCTGAAAAATAAGATTCATCATTTGCTGATTCAGCAATTTGTATAAAGCGAAGCTCTTCGATCAACGGTTCAATATCAGCCCACTTTAATAATTCACCGGCAGAAACATGAAAAAACAAAAAAACAAAAACAGATAGAAAAACAAAACGCATAAAAACCTCCTTGAAGATATAACAACATGTTAAATTTGTTGCTGATCAGCAGGTTATCGGAGGTCTTTCAGGTAATTGAATAAAACGAGGTTTTAAGAAAGTTTTAACAAAAAAACGAGTTGCTTCTTCATGAATATAGGAAAATTTGATAGGAATCATTTGAAAAGCGATTTTCTGATGACACAGACAGCTGCAATTGACACAGTGGTCTTGATCTGAATCGGAAATGTCATGTCCGTCATCAAAATTAATTTCTGCTTGCTGATCTGCTGTCTGGACAATGTTGCTGATATGGTTTTCGTGAGAATGTTTGAAACCGCAATCAAAATCGCTTGAAAATATGTTTATGATTATAGCAAAAGTAATAATAATAACCGCAAAAAATCTCAACAGAACCTCTTAAAAAAGACTTATTACTATAAAATGAAGGAGTTTCGTTGTCAACTGGAAACTTGTTTTCTCACTCAAAAAGAAGTTGAAATGATTTATAAAGTGGATAAATTAAGAGGGTTGCATAAAAAGATGTGTGCACTTTTTTGAGGAAGTCCATGGAAATAATACCTGAAAAATACGGAATGCTGATCAACGGAATGAGATATGTTTACGGGCGGGACGCTCTGGAACTTTTAAACAACGGGGCGGTTCTTGTCGATCTGAGGGATGAATTCTTAAAAAACGGCAGATTTTATGCTGTTCCGCACATTATTTCCATATCACACAAAACTATCAAAACAGAATTTGAAACTCTTCCCAAAGATAAAATCCTTATTCTTGCAGATTATGTCGGACTTATCAGCAAAGACATTGCTGAATTTTTAAAGTCAAACGGCTTTGAATTAATCATGGTTCTGACCGGCGGAATTATTGACTGGGAAAGAGACAATATGCCGATAAGCATCGATAAGGATTGTGAACTTGTCGGCTCATGCACCTGTCAGCTTAAACAAAGAAAAATAAAGAACAGTCCAGACTTAAATTAGCGCGAGCCTTCAGCCCGCCACTGCACAAAAGTAGGTAGATCAAACATTGTTTGACAAATCCGCACAAAGCCGTAACATCTAATTGTGTGCGGATACGCTATGTGTTTTTGGGCACAATCCGCACAACACAGTGTTTCTTAATTGTGTGCGGATTAGGAGGTATGTTATGTTTGTCGGGAGAAAACAGGAACTTAGGTTGCTTGAAGAATCGTATGCTTTTGACAAAGGATCAATAATTGTAATGTATGGCAGAAGGCGAATTGGAAAAAGCACCCTGATTCAAGAGTTCGTTAAAAACAAAGAACACACATTTTATTTTGAGGGAATTGAATCAGGAAATACAAAAGCTCAAATCCTTCATTTCACATCTGCTTTGAGAAAAATGGTAAACGATCCTGTCCTTGACAGTGTGATGTTTTCCAATTGGGATCAAGTTTTCACATATTTTACCGACAGAGTTGTAAATTCACTTCCTGAAAAAAAGCTCATACTTGTTCTTGATGAAATCCAGTGGCTTGCGGCAGGCAGGAAAACATTGATCGCAATAATTAAATATTACTGGGATAATTTTTGGAAAGAAAAAAATGTTAAGCTGATACTTTGCGGTTCGATAGCTTCTTTTATGGTTGAGAATATCATAAGATCTAATGCACTTTATGGCAGAATAGATCTTGAAATCCTTCTAAAAGGACTCAAGCCATCTGAATCCTTGAGTTTTTTCTCAGAAAGAAAAAGCAAAGACGAAATTCTGAAATATTTGCTTGTAATGGGAAGTGTCCCCAAATACCTCGAATTTATTAACCAGAAAAAATCATTTAATAAAAACATAAATGACTTGTTTTTCTCAAAAACCGGCAGAATGAACAACGAAATTGAAAAGATATTCTACAGCCAGTTTAGAGAATCATCTGTTTACAGAAACATTGTTAATTTATTGCAAAAAAGTGTTTTGGGACTTGATGAAATAAGTAAGTTGCTGAATATGCCGTCTGGCGGCGGTTTGAAAAGATATCTGGAAAATCTGGAAAATGCTGAAATCATAGTTTCATTTATTCCTTACAATAAAAAGTCCGGGACGAAAATAAAAAAATATGCCCTGTCGGATGAATATCTTCGCTTTTACTTTAAATATATTGAACCGAATAAAGACATCATATATCAGAGCGATTCAGAAATTCTTTTTGAGACACTCACAAAAAACAGTTTTGAGAAATGGATGGGCATTCAGTTTGAAAGATTCTGCCTGAAAAACAAAAATCTTCTTGCAGAAAAAATGGGATTTAAGAATCAAGTGCTGATTGCTGCGCCGTTTTATGAAAAAGGCGATACCTCTTTTCAAATAGACCTCCTTTTTGTAAGATCTGACAATGTTATTACAATTTGTGAAATAAAATATTGGAACAGCGAAGTTGGAACAAAGATTATTTCAGAAATGAAAAAGAAAACAGAGCTCCTTAAAAATACAAAAGGATACTCAATAGAAACAGCACTCATTACAACATTCGGAGCAGATAAATCTTTAAAAGAAACAAATTATTTTGACCATGTTCTGACAATGGACGATATTTTTTCCTGAAATCTTCTTGACAAAATCTGTTGCAAATAGTATATAGTATTTGAAAATGTCTTTTAAGGTCTTGAATATATGGAGGTAAGTTGTGGTGAATTATGAAAAATGGCCGCACATTAGATTCCAAAAAGTGTGGCAGATAAACGAATTAGTGTCCTTTATGCTTGGTCAGTGTGAAGCAATGCTGGATGTTATTTGCAGGGAGCCTCTTTCGCCGGAATATAGAAAAGAGAGGTACAAAGTTGCATTGATAAAGGGTGCTCAGGCCACCACAGCCATAGAAGGAAATACTTTGTCTGAAGAAGAAATTGCAAAAATAAATGAAGGCGCCCATCTTCCTAAAAGCATGGAATATCTGGAAATTGAAGTGAAAAATATTATTGAAGCACTTAACAACATAAGAGATGAAGTAATTCTGAAAAAAGCTGACAGTTTGATAACTCCTGAACTGATTCTTTCTTTTCATCAGTCTGTTGGAAAAAATCTTGGAGATAAGTTTGATGCAGTTCCGGGTCGTTTCAGAGAAAGCGGGCATGAAGTTGTTGTGAGTCGTTACCGTGCACCTGATGCTGTGCTTGTTAAAGAAATGATGACAAATCTATGCAACTGGCTGCAATCTGAATTTGGATATAACAACGGGAGTCAGGATTTTATAAACAGCATTGTTGAAGCGATCGTTGTTCATATTTATATTGCATGGATACACCCTTTCGGTGATGGAAACGGAAGAACGGCAAGGCTTGTTGAATTTTTTCTTCTGCTTAGAGCCGGTGTTCCGGATATTGCCTCACACACACTTTCTAATTTTTATAATAAAACCCGCTCAGAATATTACAGGCAGATCGATCAGTCAGTTTCAACAGGTGACATAAGTGGATTTATAAATTATGCGGTTGAAGGATTTAAAGACGAACTCAAAACTCTTGTTGATGATGTAATAGACAGTCAGATAAAAACTTTCTGGCGGATCCATATTTATGAAACCCTCGACAGCAGAAAATCATCAGGAAAAACAAAAAGTGTTGTCAAACGCCGTAGAGAACTGATGCTGAATATTCCAATCGGCAAGTTATTTACAATAGAACAGTTGATGACAGATATTCCAATGATATTCATGATTTACAGAAACCTGTCGTCTGCAACTATCCGCCGTGATATTGAAGATCTGCTGACACTTGAACTAATTGTGAAAGAAAACGACAAATTCAAAGCAAATACAGATGTGTTGACAAAAGCACTTCCATTGAAGAAAGGGTAAATGACAAGCATGAAGGGATACAAAAAGCACAAATAAATTTCTGATTTCACCACTTGACAATATGGCAAATTGGCAATATAGTAATGTTGCGTTTTTTGCGGAGGTGCAAAATGAAAACGAAGGAAGATTATAAAAGAGAGGTTCTGATTTTAAAGGCGCTGGCAAATGAAGCGAGGCTGATGATCGTTGATTCGCTTAAAGATCGCGAGATAACAGTGGGCGAGCTTACTGAACTGCTTAAACTTGATCAGTCAACGGTGAGCAAACATCTTTCAGTGCTTTACAATGCAGGGATCGTTGATTATAGAAAGAATGGAAATCTTGTATATTATCAACTGCTTACTCCTTGTGTGCTTGATGCTTTCAAATGCGCATGTCAAGTTGTTAAGGAGGGGAAAAAATGAACTGGAAAAATGAATGGAAGCCGCTTTCTATTATTGTTGCGGTGTTCTTTGCGGCGTTTTTTCTGCCGGTGGGAGTTTATCGTTTTGATAATGCACTGAAAGAAGCGCTTGAACTTGTGAAATGGTACGCTGAGGAACATGTTCTACTCTGTCTGGTTCCGGCATTTCTGATAGCAGGAGCGATTGGTGTATTTATTTCGCAGAATGCTGTCATGAAATATCTCGGAGCGGGTGCAAAAAAGAGTGTTGCATATCTTGTTGCAAGTGTTTCAGGAACAATTCTTGCGGTATGTTCATGCACAATTCTGCCATTATTTGCAGGTATTTACAAAAGAGGCGCAGGTCTTGGTCCTGCGATCGCATTTTTATATTCAGGTCCTGCGATAAGTGTTCTTTCGATAATACTGACCGCAAGGATTTTAGGGGCTGAGATCGGTATTGCAAGAGCGATCGGAGCAATCTCTTTTTCAGTAATTATCGGATTTATCATGGAAAAGATATTCCAAAAAGAGGAAGCGGCCCGTTCTGCCGGACTTCAAATGCCTGAAGCTGAGGAGGGAAGACCGCTTTATCAGACGGTAATCTATTTCTTTTTCATGGTTATGATTCTTGTTTTCGCTAACTGGGGAAAACCGGATGTCACTGAAGGTCTGTGGTGGTTAATTTATTCAGCAAAATGGATAATTACAGCAGTTTCAGCACTGTTTTTCGGCGTTGTTCTTGTTCTCTGGTATTCACATAAGGTTTGGAAAATAGTTCTTATCGGCATTGTTTCAGCGATTTTTGCATTTATTTTCCCGTCTATTCCGATAATTGCCTTTTCAGCCGGATTTATCGGGCTGACATGGTCGGCCTCAACTGCTGATGAAGAGAACGGTGACTGGATAAGTGCTTCGTGGGGTTTTGCAAAACAGATCCTGCCTCTTTTGCTGATTGGCGTTTTTGTTGCGGGTTTTCTGCTTGGCAGACCGGGGAATGAAGGGATAATTCCAAATGAATGGGTTGCCGGACTTGTCGGCGGGAACTCTCTTTTTTCAAACTTCTTTGCTGCGATTGTCGGTGCTTTCATGTATTTTGCAACTCTCACAGAAGTTCCTATCGTTCAGGGTTTGATGGGAAGCGGCATGGGAAAAGGTCCTGCACTTGCTCTTCTGCTTGCCGGCCCCGCACTTTCTCTGCCCAATATGCTTGTCATTAAAAGTGTCATAGGCACAAAAATGACTGCTGTTTTTGTTGCGCTTGTTGTGATAATGGCAACTTTAACAGGTCTTATTTACGGCTCACTTTTTTAATATTTTTTAAGAGGTAACACTATGAAAAAATTACAGGTTTTAGGAACCGGCTGTCCGAAATGCAAAAAACTTGCTGAGATGACAGAAGTAGCGGCAAAAGAACTAGGGATCGAATTTGAACTCATCAAAGTTACAGACATCAACGAGATCATGGATTTCGGTGTAATGATGACCCCGTGTCTTGCAGTTGACGGAACAGTTAAAGTTGTCGGCAAAGTTCCAAGTGTTGAAGAGATAAAAAAACTGATAGGGTAGGGGGTGAAAAATGGATAAGAAAAAGATATTAGGAATTGTCCTTTTAATTTTTGTTGCATTAAGCGTCATAGTCCTGATCGCCAAAGAGATGACAAAAAACACTTCAACAACAGAAGTAAATGTTCCGCAAAAGCAGGAAACTCAGTTAAAACACCATCTTAAAGTTTTCTATTTTCATGGAACAGTACGGTGTCCATCGTGCCTGAAGATCGAAAACTATACAAAAGAAACAGTCACTTCAAAATTCAAGGCTGAAATGGATTCAGGTCTAATTGAATTCAGTGAAATAAATGTTGATAAGTCGGAAAACGAAAGATATATTGAACAATATCAGCTTACTACAAAACAGGTCATAGTGTCTGAATATGAAAATGGCATTGAAAAAAGATGGAAAGACCTTGACAGAGTCTGGGAGCTTTTAAGAGAAGAGGAAGAGTTTAAAAGCTATGTTGAAATGGAAGTGAACGGCTGGCTTAACGAGGTGAAAAAATGATTGCGGCTTTAATTTCTATTTTTTAACACAATAACATTCTATTTTTTTGTTTTTGTTTACATCAAGTACGGAAAAAAACAGGAAAAAAAGAAATTGAAATAAATAAGAAGAAATTTATACTTGGAAGGATTGGAAGAGATTTGGATCAGGTAAGAGCAACTTATAGGGGTTTCGGATATTTTATGACAGAGCAACAGAACATTGAATACAAACAAAGCTGGCATGATGATTACCTGAAATGGGTTTGCGGTTTTGCCAATGCAATCGGCGGTATTATTTATATTGGCAGAGACGATGCGGGAAATGTGGTGCATCTAACCGATTATGCCCGGTTGCTGGAAGATATCCCCAACAAAATTCGCAATGCGATGGGCATCATCTGCGATGTACAGCTGCATGAAGAAAAAGATAAGAAATACATCTCCATAAAGGTAAACCCTTATTCTGTGGCTGTTTCACTTCGAGGAAGATTTTATTACCGCTCGGGCAGCACAAAAATGGAACTTACAGGCGTTGAGTTGAATGAGTTTCTGCTCAAAAAAGCCGGTAAAACATGGGACGATTTGATAGAAGAAGGTGCAACTGTTAAGGATATAGATGAAAAAAGTATCGAGAAATTCATTGAAGACAGCAGGGACAAGGGGCGACTGCCGGAAACGAAAGGGCTGAGCACTTTCCAATTTCTTGAGAAACTGAAACTGACCGATGGAAATAAACTCAAGCGGGCGGCGATTATCATGTTCGGCAAAGACCCTATGCGGTTTTATCCCAATGTGCAGGTAAAAATCGGCCGTTTCGGTATCGATGCGGCAGACATCCGCTTTCAGGAAGTGGTAGCAGGGAATCTGGTTCACATGCTCCATGAAGTTCAGGTACAGCTGAATTACAAATTTTTGACCCGACCTATTACTTTTGAAGGATTTCAACGACTGGAACATGAACTTTACCCTGTTTCCGCACTCAGAGAAATGCTTTTGAATGCACTGGTTCACCGGACATACATGGGAGCAACCATTCAAATGAGAGTGTACGACGATCGGCTTTCCATTTGGAACGAAGGTGCTCTCCCCTACGGTTTGAGTCTCGAAGATCTTAAAAAAGAGCATAACTCACGACCCCGCAATCCATTATTGGCCAATGCCTGTTTTTTGGGTGGATACATTGATGCCTGGGGACGCGGCACCCTAAAAATAATCAATGCATGCAAAGAGGCAGGCCTGCCCGAACCTGAAATGATTGAAAAAAATGGTGGTGTTTCCATGACTCTTTTTGCTCATCCTGTTTTAAGCGGGGTCGGTGAAAAGGTCGGGAAAGCGTCGGGAAAGCGTCGGGAAAGCGTCGGGAAAACATCGGAAATAATTTTAGATGCTTGTGAAAAACAAAAGCACATTACAATTCCTGAGCTGGCCAAATTAATAGGAATTACAGAACGATCAGTTGAGAGAAACATACAAAAACTACAAGCTGCCGAATTACTTCGAAGAGTTGGCGGACGGAAAGAAGGATACTGGGAAGTAGTAAAGTAATCTGAAGAAAATTCAAACGAGGTAAAAAAATGATTGCGGCTTTAATTTCTGCGATATGGCTTGGGATTCTGACTTCAATTTCACCGTGTCCTCTTGCGGCAAATATTGCGGCGGTGAGTTATATTTCAAAGAATCTGAGTGATAAAAAAAGTGTTGCAATGTCTTCAATTCTTTACACTTTCGGGCGGATGGCGGCATATACTCTGATAAGCGCCATAATCGTGATTTCAGTTGTTTCAACTCCGAAACTCTCCCATTTTCTGCAAGTCTGGGGAACAAAGATAATCGGACCCGTGCTGATCCTGACCGGTGCATTTTTACTTGAACTTATAACAATTCCGATCCCATCTTTCGGAGGACAGCCGATAAAACCGGAAAAATTCGGACTGTTCGGCTCTTTTCTTCTCGGATTCATCTTTGCGCTCTCATTCTGTCCAGTATCAGCCGCACTCTTTTTCGGATCTCTCATACCACTTGCAGTGTCAGAACAGTCAAGGTTTGTCCTTCCTCTTCTTTACGGCATCGGCACAGCACTCCCCGTTGTCCTTTTTGCAATCCTGATCGCGACAGGCAGCTCAAAAATCGGCACAGTATTTACCCACATCACAAAAATTGAAAAATGGGTGAGAACCGCTTTCGGAGTTATCTTGATAATTCTCGGACTTTATTACACAATTATGTATGTGTTTTTGGGTTGAGGGGTGTGTTTGGAGTTGTGTTATGGGGCAAAGGTAATATTATAAATTTATTAGGATTATCAACTAATTCATAAATTTTTTAAGATCAACCTTTTTCATCTCTTTTTCAATAAAATCTAAACTTTGATTTGGTTCCATTTTTAGAATAGGATGTTTAAAATCAAGTTTTTCTGAAAGAACCTGTGCAACCTCTTTCAACCAATAAGTCATACTCATTTGAATAATTGTTCCATTGATTTCTTTAGCCATCTCAACTATCCGACTTCCTTCTCCAATTCTGTCAACTAAAATAATTGTTGACATATAATGCAGTTGTCTGCCGTGGTTCATTTCTCTTTCAAATCTTGAAACTTTGTCAAGTGAAATTTCACTGTTACCTGGACCAATGAATCCCAAGTCAAATCTTGCACCGACCCCGGGTTTAATCAAAATAGTAGCATCGCTTTCTCTCTTATTTTCTCTTTGCGACAACCAAAACACCATTTTTGCATCACTGCTTTTGTCGGGGTCAATTTGTTTAAAACCCAGAATTTTCAGAAAAGAGCCTAATATTAGTTTCTCGAACATTTTCCCATACATTGATTTTTCACTTCCACGAATTGCTAAAGTTTGTGTTCCAATAGCATAGAAAATTTGCAAAAGTGCCGGCCATTTCAAGAGATAGTTGGTTTTGTCAACAGTGATAATAGTTTTTATATCGCCGACTTCTTCCATTATTTCTTTTGAAGATTCTTTTAATCTCAAGTCAAAGTCTGTTAAATATTTTTCGACCTCTCTCGGGTTGCTTCTCAGCACATTTTGAATGCTCTTTCCAGTTAAACCAATAAACCACTGTAAAAAAACTTTATCTTCTGCTTTTAGCTTGTTTTCGAGAAGTTCTTTTAAAACAATTGAACTAAAGTTGTCAGTAAAGTTCTCGAATAATTTCAATCCTTTAAGATAAGTCAAAAAAACAGACGCATTTGAGATCATCAATCTTCTTTGTGTTAATCCTTCTGTTAAAGTTCTAACATTTCCGCCACAAAGAATAGATGTTACGACATCATTAATTACATTATTTCCAACTCGATCAATAAGTTCCTTTCCGGTGAATTTTGTAAGTCTTCTTCCAATATTTGGAATCTGATTTGATAATAGTTTCTTTTTGTTCATTTTAAAAACTCAAAAATTGTTGTTTGCTTTCAGGAATATCGGTATTTATCCAATTTATCTTTTCTGCTTCTTTTTGAAGCCAACAAAAAACTTCTTCTTTTATAATATTCATATATTCCTCTTCTTTCTCAAAAAGAACAAACCTTCTTCTGTTTTTGACGGCTGCTTTGCCAGTAGTGCCTATTCCTGCAAATGGATCAAGAACAACATCATTTTTAAATGAGTAGTACTGAATGACTTTTTCAGCAAGCTCCAGCGGAAAAACTGCAGGATGATTTTTATCAAAAGATGGGTGAATTTTCCAAAGATTTGTTGTTTCATATCCGTCTTTAATCTTAGATTCTTCAACTATTTTTTGATCAGGATGCTTTCTAATATGCCAATCAATCAACTTATCTGTCTTTTTCCTATAAACTAAAATGTATTCTGTTACAGGAACAGGCTTATATTGTAATGGATTTCTGTCGGCAGCGAATCTTCTTCCGCGTCCCGTTGCCCAACCCGCACCCTCTGGTTTTACCCAATGAATATCGTCTATAAACTCGAAACCCTCTTCAATAAAAATTTTATGGAAATCAAAAGGCACGGCAATTCTTTTTGATGCTTCATTTCTGTTTGCTCGCCTTATAAGAACGGGAGAAATATTCATCACAAAAAATCTACCTTCATTTAATACTCTGTGTGTTTGATGAATAATGTTCCTTATTTTTAAAAGATATTTTTCATACGACAAATATTCTACATACTCTGGTCTTGCATTATAATATGGCGGTGAAGTGAAAACCAAGTCCACAGACTCACTCGGAGTCTCTTGTAATAAAAACTCTGAATCGCCAAATCCGATTGTGTTTCTAAGATTTGAAATTTTGGGGGTTTCACTTTTTTTATTTTTAATATCTACTACATTTTTACGGCCCAAAAGCCTCGATTCAAGAACTTCTTTTTTGGTTGTTTTCTTTTCATTAATTAGTGTGGTGAAAGCATCAATTACAATCTCGCCAATACTTTCGTTACTTTTTGATTTTACTGGAACTCGCCAAATATGGAATCTATCATCTATTTCAGGCAGTCCAAAATCAACGGCTTTTTCCAATTCAATTGATTTCAAGAAGTTTCGTGAAACTATTTTGGCTTGCTCTACTGTTGTAATCATATAGTTGCTTTTCTTTATTCCGTTACTTCGCATATTTTTTACTCTTTATTTAAAAATAAAATTTGGACTTTAATTTTCACAATAACACCCGTGTGTAAGCATCTAAAAATTTTTTTCCTCAAAAGATCTCCTACTAATAATTGAGTATAAATTTTTTGTTATAAAACGAGTTCATTGATA
>CAZVWR010000064.1:0-16919 GCA_964630905.1 uncultured Spirochaetales bacterium
ATGGTGCCGGAGGCCGGAATCGAACCGGCATGGGGTTGCCCCCGCTGGATTTTGAGTCCAGTGCGTCTACCAATTTCACCACTCCGGCAAAATTGACAGCCGATTTTACAGTCTGCCTGATGATTGTCAATATTTTTGAATTCGTGGTTAAATTGACTTTTACCTGAAATGATATATCACCGTATCTGATATTTTTTTGAAGGCGGCATGCTCTATTTCATTACTACACTTATCATCTTTGCTTCAATGGAAGTTGTTTCCAAACCGTTAATGGGACATATAGATCCGTTTGTACTTACTTTCTGGCGTTTTGTGACAGGGTTCCTTTTCTTTTTTTTCTACCCTGGAATGAAAAAAAGATTTGTGGAGATATCAAATTTCAGCGTTAAAGACTGGACCGCTGTTGCCATCCTTGGAATATTGAACTCTTTTCTTGCGATGAGCCTTCTTCAGCTGTCTGTCCAGCATTGTTCTGCGGCGACATCTGCAGCGATATTCTGTTCAAACCCCGTTTTTGTGATGATAATGTCAAATGTTCTGGGTTCAGAGAAATTTTCTATTAAAAAGGGTGCAGGAATGTTTTTTGGCATATCTGCCGTGGTACTCATAATGTCAGAAAAAGGGTTTGTTATTAATTCGGGTGCACTTTTTGCATTGTCAGGTGCTGTTGTTTTTGCGGCATATACGGTTTTAAGCAAAAGAACTGTTTCAAGAATAGACCCGTTTGCGGTGAATCTCACATCGTTTTTTTCAGGACTGGTTGCAAATTTTATTTTCATGTCGGTTTCAGGTATATTACTGTTCCCTGCCCATGAATTTTTTAACATATCGAGAACACTGGTGTTTCTGTATCTCGGAATAGTTGTTACAGGAATAGGTTATATAACATTTCTTGAAACCATAAAAAGATTTACGGCGGTAAGTGCATCGATCATTTTTATGCTAAAGCCTGCTGTTGCAGTTCTTTTTTCAGCGATTTTCCTTGACGAAATCATTTCATGGCCATTTTTTACAGGACTTTTGATGTTGACAGCAGCGATAGCTTTAATTTTCTCAGACAGGTTTTCCGCTCTGGCAGAAAAATATAAATAACTTGAGATTTATTTCATTTTTTCATACTATTTTGAAGTTTAATATTTGACAGGTGTGTGCCGTGAAAAGATTTATTGCCTTTTTCATCCTTGTTTCAGCTATTAATTTAAGCGGACTATCAAAAGATGTTTCGCTGAACCAGTTCATGATCGATAAATGGGACAATTCAACCGGTTTGCCGCAGAACAGCGTCACATCCATAACACAGACCCGTGACGGGTATCTATGGATGGGAACGGAAGAGGGATTCGTAAAGTTTGACGGATTGAAGTTCAAGCTTTATGACGACTCGATTCTGCCGGTAGAAAGTCACAACACCGGTTTTATACTGGAAGACAACAAAACTCCTCACATATGGGTCGGATTCAGCGGCGGCGGCCTTGTAAAGCTCAATTACGAAAACGACAACTTCACGGTTTACAGCACCGAGAACGGTCTTCCTGAAAACTCCATTAAATACGGTGTTCAGTCAAATAACGGCAATCTTTATGCAGGAACGGCAAGGTCAGGAGTTGTTGTGATAAAACCCGACGGAAGTATATCGCTCATCGATAAATCAGCCGGACTTCCCAATAACAATGTAAAATTCATCGGAAAAACCAAAGATGATGTTGTGTGGGTGGCAACATATAACTATCTTTCCAGAATAGAAGGTTCAACAGCAAAGGAAGTTCTGAAACTGAGTTACGAAATCAATACTGTCTATTTTGAAAGCCCTAAAAATTTTATTATAGGAACAATGGGTGGTGGAATATACAGTTTCAACCCCATGACCGGAGATGTTTTTCCGTATAAGAAAAATCAGTTCGGTGATAAGATGGTCAGCGCCATTTATCTTGATTCCCACAAATGTGTTTATGTAGGGACTCTGAATGATGGATTTTTCAGAATTTGCAATGAAGAGGACAGCAAGTCAAACTGGCTGCCGATAAATCATGCTGTTGCAATAATCTCCGACCATGAAGGAAGTCTATGGATAGGGACAAGAGGTTCAGCCCTTCACAGGTTGAAGGAAGGCAAGTTCATCACTTACGGAAGGAAAAACGGTCTTTCGGAACCCGTAATATTTCCGATAACTGAAAGTTCTGACGGCGGAATGTGGATAGGTACCTGGGGCGGAGCTCTTTATAAATTGAAAGATAACAAGATAAAGCAGTATACTTTCGGTGACCACCTTGCTAAATACGACACCGTGCTTTCTCTTTTTCAGGAAAAGAACGGTACACTGTGGGCCAGCGTCTACGGCAAAGGAATACTTAAGATAGATGACAATGAAACGCGGCTCTACTCTGATTCTGACGGCGTGATAGAAAAGCTTGTCCCCGCTATTTTCAAGGATTCAAGAGGGGTTCTTTGGGCCGGAACACAAACAAAAGGTCTTCTTTACATGGAAGAAAACCCTCCGTTCAAGCTTTTCCCGGGAACTGATGGAATGAACATCTCGTCAATTGCCGAAGACAGATCAGGGAACATATGGATAGGAACTCACAACGGTGCTTTCAGAATACAGGGTGAAACGCTGGTCAAAGATTTCACAAACCTTGAAAATGTTGCAACCCTTTCAGTATATCCGGCATCAGACGGCAAGATCATTTTTGCTACCGATAACGGACTTACCATTTACGAAAAAAGTATGGGTGCTGTTACAATTGACCGGAAAAAAGGTATTGATACCAGAAAAATATTTGATGTCATCGAAGACAGAACCGGAGGC
Organism: uncultured Spirochaetales bacterium; assembly: GCA_964630905.1. Classification (GTDB taxonomy): domain Bacteria; phylum UBP6; class UBA1177; order UBA1177; family UBA1177; genus JAGOEX01. The sequence continues at coordinate 2,807 of CAZVWR010000064.1, forward strand.
TTGTGGCTTACATCAAACAAAGGGATAAAGTATATAGAAAAAAGAGATCTTGAAGATTTTCTTCAAGGCAAAGTTCCAGTCGTAACCCCAAAAACTTACGGTTTTAAGGATGGATTGCTAACCCCTGAATGCAATGGTGGGACCCAGCCGAATATATGGCGCTCAAGTGATGGTAAAATATGGATACCCACTGCCGAAGGTGCGGCAGTTGTAGATCCTTCAGACACAATAATTAACGGAGTTGTTCCTCCTGTTCATATTGTTTCTGTTAAAGGGGATGATACCGATTATTCTGTAACCCACGGGGAGAAAATAAGCTTCAAGGCTGGAACCGCTACTGTTTCTTTTGAATTTACAGCTCTCAGCTATCTTTTTCCTGATCAGGTTGCTTTTAAATATATGCTGGAGGGATTTGACGACAAATGGAAAGAGGCAGAAGGGAAGCGGTACACCTTTTACACGAATCTTGAACCCGGTGATTATACATTTAAGGTCATTGCGGCAAATAACGATGATGTCTGGAACAACGAAGGTTCGTCACTCAAATTCAGAATTGAACCGTTCTTCTGGCAGACATTCTGGTTCAAAACACTTCTGACAATCGTGTTTTTGACACTTCTTGTGCTCTGGATAAAAAGAAAGGTTGTTCAGATAAGATCGCGGGAAGATGTCCTGAGTAAAACTATTCAATCAAGGACAAAGAACCTTAAAGACATAATCATGCATGTGAAAACTCTTTCTGAAACACTCGCTGACATTTCGAAGCTTATTTCGAGTAACACGGGAATAACTGCAGAAAAGTTCAATGCGACATATGCCATGATAGATACTGCGTCATCGACTCTTTCAGACATCACATCAAAGCTTTCAGACACAAGAAATGAAGTGCAGGATATGAGCCAGATACTTGCAAAGATCTCAAAAAAAGCGGATCACTCAACTATTGTTCTTGGCGATGCAGTTGATTCAATAGAAAAAATAGAATCCAGTGCTAATCAGGTTTCAAACATAGTTGAGGTCGTAGATGAGATAGCATTTAAAACAAACCTTCTTTCTCTGAATGCGGCTATTGAAGCGGCAAGAGCAGGGGAGTCAGGCAAAGGTTTTGCTGTGGTTGCCGAGTCTGTCAGAGAACTCTCCATGCAGACTGCAAACGCTGTTGATATGATAAAGAAGCTTATTGACGATACCAACATCAAGGTTGTTTCAGGCAGAAGCTCGGTAAACAACATAGTCAGTTTTATTAACGAACTTGTCGGAGAATTCCGGAGTATTTCCAGTCAGATAAGCCAGATAAAAGGAATAATAGAGAACCATGTCAATGAAGTCGGGAGTGTTGACAGATCACTCAGTGATATAAGAAGAATAACTCAGGAAAGTACTGAAATGGTTGACAATGTTTATCAGGTTTCAAGAAAACTTAATATAGAGACCGCAAATCTTAGAAAAGAAGTGACAAAAATCCAGGATATAGATAACTGATCAATAGGCACTGATCATCTGAATCATCTGGGCACTCATTTTGCTGTTGTCTGTAACAAATACAAAATCGTTGTCAAGTTCCTCCCAGTGGATCATATCGTTGCCTTCCTCCTGAATCATCTTAGCCTTGCAATTGTTGTCCGGACTTTTCACCAGACAGTCTCCATCCTCAAAGACATTTTTTATATGATCGTTCTTTTTGGAAAGAAAGAGTGTCCCTTTTTCTTCTTCCTTCAGCCCTTTAATTCTGATCTTTGCCGCAGGAGTTGCCCCGATTGCAGTGAATCTTCCCCTTAAAACGGGCGAAATGGATGCAAGATTGAGCATTGTTTTTTTATTGATAGTGAATTTCTTGTTTAATTCCGTTTCAGTTTTTTCAGGTGTGTCAAAATCATACGGAAGAAGGTTGTTATGTGCAGCGATGATCTCTTTTATTATGAGTTCGTTCTCTTTCTCTAATTGCGAAAGGGAAAATGTAAATGCAAAGATGAGAGAAGCAAAGGAAATGGTCGAAAATGCGACTGTAAAGCCATGACTTCTTAGATATTTCAAAGACTTATGTAAAAATCCGGATACTGAAGAGTGTCTATCGATAAGACTTATAAACCCCTCTTTTTCAATAATGGAAAGGTTGTTTATCGAATTGAATCTCTTAACTGCATTTTTCAGGGCAATCACATCGGCATATTTTCTTTTACATGAAGCACAGCTTTCCAAGTGAATGGAAACTTCGGAACTTTCACGCAGATCAAGTTCATTGTCTGCATACTGTTCAATGAAAAGTTCATTCATGTCACATTTCTTTTCAACCATTTTTTTTCACCCTTTCTGAAACTATCTTTAATTCAACGGCTTCTTTTCTGAATGCTTTCTTTAAATAATTTCTTGCCCTGTGAAGTCTGCTCATTACAGTTCCTACCGGAATTTCAAGCTGACGGGCTGTTTCTTCATATGAAAGGCCCTCGATTTCCTTAAGGATTATGGCATCTTTGTATTCCAGAGGCATCGTTTCCAGAACACAGCTCATTTTTTCCTTTAACAGAGGGTCGTTCATCTCTTCAAGTGAATTTACAGATGACATCAAAAATGACGGCGTTTCTTCATTTTCCTTTGAAATATCAGCAAGATAAGTTTCTTTTCTGATCTGTTCTCTTTTTATGTTGTTGAGGTATGTATTCTTGAGTATTCTGAATATCCATGACCTGAAATGGGATTCCTCTTTATAAAGATGTCTTTTGCTTAAAGCGGTTACGATTGCATCCTGCATCAGATCGAGAGCCTTTTCCCTGTTTCCCGTTATAAAAAGGGAATAACTGAAAATTGTTTCGAGGTTTTCTTTGAGTAACTTTTCCATTTTTCCTTAGTGTAAAAAAAACATCATACGCCATATAAACAGCAGAATTCAACTAAATATTCCATTTTTTTCTATAAAAAAGATTTAAGAGGAAAAATCAGATCCTTGAAAGAACCTTATCGAGTCTTGTAATTAAATCGTCAGTCTGAATGTGATCTCCGAGAGTTATCCTGAAAAAACCGGGAAGGTTCTTAAAAGAGCTCCGGTCTCTTACAAAAACATTCTCCTTTTCCATTTCTTCAATAAATTTAGGAAGTTTAGGATGTTGCACCATTATATAGTTTGCTGAACTGTCGTAGGCAACGATATTTCGTGTTCTGAAAAAATGGAGAAGCATCATTTTGCTGTTTTTCACTTCGATGACATAATCGTCCATATATTTTTTATCCGAAAGAGCTGCAGCTGCGGCTATCTGTGCAAGAACACTAACACTTTTCGGATTTATGACTTTGCTGAGCTCATCAATGAGCATAATATTGGTAACAAGATATCCGACTCTCAGACCCGCAAGTGCCCATGCCTTTGAAAAAGTTCTTGTTATAATGAGATTCGAATGGCGGTCAATGAGTTCCATCACAGTTTCACCTGCAAATTCGAAATACGCCTCATCAACTATAACGATCGAGTTTCTTGCAACTGAACACAGGGTTGATATTTGTTTTTTAGGTATAAGAACCCCTGTGGGATTATTTGGATTTACAACATAAATAAGTTTAGTGGAAGGAGAAAGATTTTCAATTATTGAAGCTATATCAGGTTTGAACGGATCATGTGATTCAACTTTTTTCAGAACGGCACCTCTTGATTGAACATATGTTACAAAATGGGTGTATGTCGGATAAGGAACGACAACTTCATCTCCGGGATCAAGGAACACTTTGCAGATAAGGTCGAGTGCATCGTCACTGCCGTTTGTGACAAGAACTTCCTCCATCTGACGGCTGCAGTATTCACCTATCTTAATCCGGAGATCTCTGCTGAAAAGTTCGGGATACCAGTTTAAAAGATTCTCTTCACAGGCGAGAGCGTCAACGAGGGCGTTCTTTACTGTAGTCGAAGGAGGGAGGGTTGATTCGTTCCAGTCAAGTTTTAATGGAGGAAGGTCGCAGTATGTCTGCTTAGAAAGTATCTTGTCTCTGCTTGTGATCGGATTATAGGCGACAACATCTTTAATAAGAGAGCTTATTAGCGGTTTTCCATTATTTACATATGAGAGATTTTCTTTCATCTATTAAGCCTTCGTGTTAAAATGTTACAAAACAAAAAAACGGGGAAACCAAGCAAAAAGCGTGCCTTTACAAAGGCTTGATTTTGTTCAACTATTTAATCGAGTCATTTGCAAGAGATTTTACAAACACAGTTTTAAAGAGTGGATGCTGTAAAATAGTTTTACAAAGAGTTCGGGAAGTAAATTGAATTGGATAAAAATATTGATTAAGTAAAGATTTAAGCATATCATACCGCGTAAATGTTTCTTATGTATATGGAGAAAAAATGAGATTGTTTCAAGCGGCTTTTATTATAATCCTGATATTATTGATGAATTCGTGTATTGCACTCAGAAAGGATGTTGATATGGCAAAATCCGAAATAACTGCTGAGAATAATGCAAAGATAAAGGTTCTTGAAGAATCTCTGAAATCTGAAATTGCTAAAATAACCGCAAGACTTGATGAGATAGAAAAGACTCTGCAGATAGATAAAAAAGCTCAGGAGAATAAGATCAGTCTTTCTTTCAACACCCTCGATGAACTGAAATCGACCATCAGGGATATAAATAACAGAATAGACAGTGTTGACATAGCTGCACAACAGGGTGGCGGTCTCTCTTCAAAAGTGGAGGAGATCGAAAAAGCCGTCAAATTGTATGAAGAACAGTTGGCAAAATTGAAAACTGAGATAATGATTCAGATAAGTGAATTGAAACCCGTTGAAAATCTTACGGTTACTGAAAACGGAATGGTCAGGCTGCCTGAGAATGAAGAGAAAAGTTACAATCAGCTGGTTGATTTCACAAGAAGTGCGAGTGACGGTTCAATTGCCAGAAAAGGATGGGATATATATTCACAGAAATGGCCGAAAAACAGAAGATGCGATTTAACATACTGGATGGGGGAAAGCTATTTCCTTGAAAAGTCATATAACAATGCGATTGAATATTTCGGCAAGATCGAAAGTGAGTTCAGCACCTGCTCTAAACTTGAGGCAAGTTACATCAGAACGGCTTTTGCTCTTTTTCACATAGGCAAAGATGATGTCGCATCTAAAGTGCTTGAAGCTATGCAGCTGAAATTTCCCAAAACATCTTTTGCCGACCAGATCAAGGAGTTAAAAAAAATGATATCTGAAAAAGCGTCTAAAAAGAAAGCTCCGGCCAGACAGAGCGAAAAAGACACAAAAAAGGGGGATAAAAAATGATAGGAAAATATTTGAAAGCATTCACCGCCATTATTCTTTTCATTCTTGTTTCAGGCTGTGATGATGAAACGAAGCTTGTCTATCCTCCCGAAGATGTTGTTAACCGCGTTACGGACTTCTGTTTTTTTAAGGATGGCAAAACATTTATGTATCTTAACTCGAACATGAACAGGAGATATGATTTCGGGGCACTTGTCATAATGGAGATTGACGAAGATGGTGAACCGGTGTTCGTCGATTCAATAATTGTTCCTTCATTAGCCGGAAAAATGGCTGTCAACAGTGAAGAAAGCATGGTGTATATTACATCAAGGGACAGACACGGTCTCGTGAGAGTTAAGATCTCAGGCAAGCCGGGTGCTTACCGTCTGAGCTATATCGATGATACCGATGGAGATATCCCTGAAGTTCTTGAAACTCAGAAGGAGCCTTATGCGGTGATATTGAGCGAGGATGAGGACAAGCTTTTTGTAACACATCTTCTAAACGGGGAATTTTCAATAGTTGATCTGGATAAATGGGAACTTATCGAAACACATAAGCTTAAATACGGTGTGACTGACATAGCATACGATACGACATCAGGATATTATTTGACCTCTCACAGAAGTTCCGGAAATATAACTCTCATTGAACCTTCTGAGTCTTTAAGCGGGTTCAATGTCGGAATAACTGAAACAGAAATAGACATTCCTACGGACGGATATGATATGCGCTCTCTGAAAGCTTCGTCCGATGGCGTCTCTTTTTATGTCTCTTTTCAGAATTACACGGAAGACAGCGATGAAGACTCTGCTCCGCAACTTCTGAAATTCAAGCTTGCAGGGAAAAAAAGCACGGGAACAGAACTTCTTGAAACAATAGCACTTAAAGGGAGTCTCGGAGAGATATCGGTACTTCCTTATGTAACCGGCAGTGATGAGAACGAATATAAAGGTGAATTGATCTTTATTGCTTCTCCCGGGCAGAAAACACTTTATATAGTTGATTCCGGAAGAGATGAAATACTTGACCAGATAAAGTTTGATAAATGCGAACCTTATCAGGTGACTGCTTCGAGCACAGGAAACACTACAGGGTTGGTGCTGATATCTTGTTTTGCACAGGATACGGTGTATCTTTACAACATAGATGTCGAAAATAAGAACCTTTATGAAGAGGTCGGAGGATTGCAATGATGGCGGCAAGAATAATAAGATTTCTCTTTGCCGTTGTCCTTTTTTCGGTTTTATCTGCCTGCGACTCTTCTTCTAAAGATTATTTTTTTGAACAGCCTTCATATTTCTCTGTACTGAAAGGATCAAAGTGTCTTAACGGAAGCATTTCTTATATGGGTTTTGTAGTTGACAACACCGGAAAGTACGGTGCAAGACTTATGAAGATAAGCGGCTGTTCATCAAAGATCGATAAGGATTTTAAAGACGGATTCGATGAAAAGACCGGTATATATGTCGGCGGAATAGGAACATCTTCAGATCAGATGGTTGTTGAAGGAAAAGTTGTGTTTGCGACAGCTTCATCAGGTTATACTGAATTCGAAAATTGGAATAAAAAAGATGACAAACTCCGCCTTGAAAAGCATACGGGTAGAATAGTATTCAGGAAGATGAGTTCAGACATGAAGCATGATCCTTCATTCAACAGAAGTATCCTGCTTGATTTTTACCCTTCGATCGTAAAAGCATATAAAAACGAGGGTTTTTTCTTCAGCGGTTCAAGATTCGGCAGGAATTATATCGGTTTTGCTGATACTGAAGGAAAAGGCGAAAGCATGGAGATCGTTACCGCAGTTTCAGACATTGTTACAACCGGTGATACGATCTATCTTTTTGACAGGACTGCCGGCAGTGTCTATGAAGTTGACAAGTCGCTTGAAGTTGTTGTCAAAATGACAGATCCCGAACTTGTCGGAGCCGGAATAACTGCCATCAGCAAGAACAGGATAGCTTTTTACATCAGAAACGATATCCGTATTGTAAACTCCTCTCTTGAAACCATAAAAGCTCTTAAGATGTTTGACGGGAACGAGATATCATCTGTTGCAAGTGTAAGATATGATGAATCGTTGGAATACAGGAAATTTTCGCAAGACAATATGAGCGAATTTGTAAAGATCTATGAGAAAGAGATCGATGATGCCGATATTTCTGATGAAGATATTCCTGAAGAAGAAGAAGGTGAAGTTTCTGACGAAGATGAGTTAAGCGATGATGATGAAAAAGTTCTTGATGCATCTGAAGGTGATATTCTTTGGATAGCATCGAAAAAGGGAAATGTGATGGCTTATGACATGAAAAATTCGAGCTGGGTCGTTGTCATGTATTCAGCAGAGGAGGCTTTGTCAAATCCTGATCATTACAATGAAATGAGACCTTATATTGACAGCACATATGTTACATATCCTAAGAACGGAAGAACAGATCCATCCAATGTCCCTTATATTTCTTCAGTATATGCAGTAAGAGGCATCCCTCATTCGCTGACCTACAAATTTGTCTATGAGGGGATTATTGAAGACACATTGTCAGGCAATGGAACTCTCAATGAAGAGAGGACGGTTATTTCCGATAAAACAGCGGAGTTTGACAAGTATTCCATAAATCCTGTTACTGACCGCATAACGCTCTTAAACCGTATTAATTCTGTCGATTGTGTCATCCCGTGGAACGAAAATGCCGTTTTTGCCATAACAGAGGTCATTTCGCCGACCCAAATAGGTATAAAAATAGATAAATATAAGGAACAGATTGAAAAATGTTACGGGAATCCATTTACTTATGCATTGTTCCCCAGTGAGAGATATGCCGTGTCAAGAGAAAATTACAGTGGTTCAGAGTTTGCAGGCAAAGGGGTTGAACTTTCTGCCGGCAGCAATAACGGAGAGTTTTCGTTTTCGGATCAATATGCGGGTATATCAATAAAAAGAAAAACAGATGAAGTGGTCACTGAAAAGGAGACATCGTTCTTTATAAAACTCAATCCGGGCGTCCCTTTTGCCGGTTTCAGCTCTCCGGATGTCGCAACATTTATTGCAAATCCTTCATCCGGGAAGGTGCTCCTTTTTTCCCCGCTTACCAGAAGGGTCGTCGAATATGACATCAATTCCGGTAAGATTTCAAAAATTTATAAATAGAATATCGAGGTTATCATGAGATCTCTGCTTACAGCCATTCTTATTTTGTTCATCTTAAATGTTAATGCACAGGATGCACAGGTCGAAAAGCTTCTTGGCAAATATAACGGAATAAAAAGTTTCTCGTCGGATTACAACCGGGTGTTCACTCAGAACTCAACGGGCAAAAAGAGTTCTGATAACGGAAAAATCATTTTTATGGCACCGGGAGATATTAGAATGGATACTTTTTTTGAGGGAAAACTGACAGAGCAGACTTTCCTGAATAATGAGAAAACCATTTTTATATATCACTCCAAGAAAAATGTACTTGTAAAAAAGTCGGCAGGGGATGAGGGTGAATATCTTGCTTTTCTTCAGGGGCTTGACGAAGTGAGAAAAAAATTCACTATAACCGATTCCACTGATTCTGCGGAAAAGGCTAGAAAGACAGGTATAGAGATAAAGGAAGGTTCAAGACTTTACAAGCTCACCCCTAAAAAAGAGATGGGGAATGTAAAATACATATTCATAACCTCCGTCAAGGATGAAATAGAAAGCATTGTTATAATCGATCAGCTTAAGAACATAAATCAGTTCAAGTTCAGCAACATTAAATACAATCCTAAACTTGAAAAAAAGCAGTTTACCCCTGTTTATCCTCAAGGTTACGAAGTTTCAAATTTCTGATCCCTTAATGGAAAAAATCCTTCAACTTTCAGAGCTTGTTCTTTCGGGGGAATTCCTTGAGGGCAGTTCTCTTTATCACGAAAAGTCAGCCATACTGCTTTCTGTTGAAAAGAACGGTTCCGGTTTTAAGATAACAGGCAAGATCAGGAACAGAGAAAATGCAGAGGTCGTTTTTTCAATAGACCGCGAAGGGAAGATGACTTTTACAAAATGTTCTAAAGGATGCAGCAGTGTCTGCAGGCATGTTGTGGCTGTCGGACTTCTTTTTAATGAACTTTCGATGGAAAACGCAGATGTTTCTGATCAGCTTTCAATGCTTGGAGGAAAAAATGTTCATCACATCACAGATTTTCCCCTTAAAACAGTCATTGATAAAAAAAATGTCCGCATCCTATATGATCAGGGTGACTATCAGCTTAAAAAGATAGATGATATCTTCGGAGGAAAAGGGCTTGCACTGCTTTTATCTCTGTTCCCTGAGAAGTTCGTGCTGGGGAATACGGTTCTTTCAAAGGGGAGTTCAAAAGTGACCCTTTTTTACAGCCTGGAAAGAGAAACAATAAGGTTTTTCTTTTCTGATTATGTTCATTATTTCGATCATGAAGGTGTTGTAATAGATTCAGAAACGGGCTCTGTCTGGCGGCTCCCGTCGGGCACAAATGAAACTGTTTCAACATTGCTTAACATCTCAATGAGTTACAGTAGAAAAGATGATCTTGTTAAAGCCATTGCGGACCTTTCGGATAATCTTGCTCCGTATATTTCATTAAATGGCGAACTTAATCTGGAAAAAATTGAGCTGGATGAAAAAACAAAAGTGCTGTTTGAAACTTATATCGAAGGCGGGAAAGTTTGCGCATCGATTTTTTTCCTTCATGACGGACAGAGGGTTGAATTCAAGCCCAAAAGGAAGAATTACGATCAGAACTATCCTCTGAACGGGAGGGTGTATTCAATATCGCCTGATCTTATAAAAAAGATAAGGAATGCTCTCAGTAGTGAAGGTTTCAGACAGGGTAAGAACTGCTATCAGGCGCCGATGTCGGTATTTTCAGGGATTATAAAAAAGGAGAGTGCGCTCAATCAGGTCGGTGATGTTGTGTCATTAAAGGAAATAAAAAGGATCTCTTTTGACGAAGAAACAGCTGAAAACACTGAGATAGTCCTTGATATCAATGCAAAAGAAAAGTGGTTTGCATTCAACATTAAACTGCCGGATAGTGCAAATCTTATAAGTTCTGCAGAGCTTGTGAGTGCTGTGATACAATATGAAAAAGGTGTTGCGGAACCTGTAGTTGCAGACATGAATGGTGTGCCCGTGATACTTGAGAAAAGTTCGGGCTTCCTGAAAAAGATAGCGGAATTGACATTTTCCGAGCTGTCAGGGTTCAAAGAAAAGATTCCTGTCGCCCATCTTCTGAAACTCCTGAAAACCAGAAACATAAAGAAGCTTAACAGTTTTACAGGTGACGATGAATCTCAGAAAAAATATCTCAGGATAATTCAGGCTTTTTCAAAGGGAGAATTGCCTCCGGTTCCGCTGGATCATCTTGCCGGTGTTCCGGTGAGAAATTATCAGATCGAGGGATTTAAATGGATGATGCTTTTAAGGGAGCTCGGTCTTGGCGGGATACTTGCAGACGAAATGGGGCTTGGTAAAACGCTGCAGGCACTGGCAATGATAAAATCTGAAGATGATGACAGGCCATCTCTCGTAATTTGTCCGAAAACACTTATCTGGAGCTGGGACAGGGAGATAGAGAAGTTCTTTCCTGAAATGAAAAGGGTCGTCATTGATTCTCTTAAACCGGAAGAAAGGGCTTTGCGATGGAAGCGGGCTGAACACGAACTGATAATTACATCCTATGCCGTAGTCATCAATGATTTCAAATACTTGAAAGACAAAATGTTTAAAACCGTGGTACTTGATGAGGCTCAACACATAAAAAACAATAATACAAAGAGATTTAAGATACTTTCCTCATTAAAAACTGAATACCGGTTTGCTCTTACCGGAACACCTCTTGAAAACCATGTAAGCGATCTTTGGAGCATTTTCCAGTTTGTCATGCCGGGATATCTCGGAAGCAGAAGAGATGTTGACAGAAGTGAAAAGAACGGTGAAAACGAAAATCTGGAAAAAATAAGGAAGCTGACCGCCCCGTTTATTTTAAGAAGAACTAAAAAAGAAACTGTTTCTGAACTGCCCGAACTTATCATCAAGGAATATCCGGTTGAGATGACGCCCAAGCAGAAAGAGATATACCTTTCCGTTCTTTTGAGAGGAAGGGCCGAATTTATCGAAAAAGGCGATTCAATCAATAAAATAGAGGTTCTTTCAATACTTTCCAATCTCAGACTTGCTGCAGACCACCCGGCACTTGTATCAAAAACTGACATGGATCCTGCACTTTCATCAAAAATACCGGCTATCCTTGAACTTACCGATGAAATCATTTCAGGCGGAGGAAGAGTTCTCATCTTCAGTCAATATGTGAAAATGCTTAAAATAATAGCAAGTGCGTTCGATTTTCAGGGGAGAGATTATTTTTATATGGACGGAACGACCCAGAACAGGTTCGATCTTGTGGAGAAATTCAACAGAGGGGAGAAAGAGATCTTTCTTCTAAGTCTGAAAGTCGGAGGTGTCGGGCTGAACCTTACCGGAGCGGACAATGTGATCATAGTTGATCCATGGTGGAACCCTGCAACAGAAGAACAGGCATGGTCAAGAGCACACAGGATAGGACAGGAGAAGAAAGTAGTGGTAAACAAGCTCTTTTCCAAAGGAACTGTGGAAGAGAGGATACTTGACATGCATGAGAAAAAAAGGGGCATGACTGATTTTTTCCTTTCACAAAGTCTCAAGGACCCATCAATTGATTTTGTAAAAATGATCGCAGACATGGAATTTTCAGCGATGGAGAAGCTTTGAAAGCAAAAATATTTATTATTTCGGCATTATTTTTTTCAGGATCGCTTTTCGCGTCAGGAAGCTTTATAAGTTGCGAGCCCTCTATAATCTTTCCTGAAATTTTCCCTCTGGAATCCCCGGAATGTTTTTCATTCGACACTGCAAATGCTGTTTACTCCAACGGTACCGTTTCTTTAAAACGATATCTTGAGATGTTTGGTACATCAAATCAGACAGATATTTACAGATATCTTTATTATCTCAGACGGAATGAGAACCTCTCTGCCCTTATGGTGCTTATGCGTATGACAGCAACAGGGTCAATAAAAGGTTCAGAGGATGTTTTTTATAATGAATTCAACAACCTGCTTCTTGGCGGAATAAAGGAGAGTGAGAATTCAGGTGGAAGTAAGAACCTGAATCTGATGAATGATAAAGGTCCGGTAAATGTCAGAGATCTTTCGAATAATTTCTTTTCAGCCCTTTCCTACATAGCTGCATATGTCATGGAGGAGAAAAATTCTAAGAACATTGATGCAGAAATACTCGTAAGAAGTTTTAATTACATTATATCCAATATTCATTCAGGTATAGACTGGAATGACGATATTTATATAAACGATATTTTTAACTCTTTCATAGTGATGAAAAATGAAGGTCTCTTGAAAAGCTTCACGGAAATTTTCTATTTTTACATAAGGGGTGATAAGAACACTCCACCTTTCAGTGACTATGTAAAACTTCGTGAGATAGGAATGGTTAAAGACATGCGTCCATTCCCGTCCGGCAGAAACGAAGGGGTTAAAGAAAGAAAGGTGTTTTCATCATTCTTCCTGGAAAACATCAATAATGTTGATAAGATAGTTGTATCATCGGATTTCAAGCAGATCGCACATTCGGACAGCTCCGGTGTGTGCAGTTATCTTGAAGAGAGAGGGGAATGGCTTAAAAAGTTAAAGGATACTGATGAAGAGGATATAATTTTCAATGAAAGCGTGAAGATCGTTGAACAGTGTCCCGACTCATTTCAGCTTCCTTTTAAGCTTGGGAAAGGGGTCATAACGGTGTACAAAGATGCAAGCTGGATCACAGACCTTGCTTTTGCCATAAATTACATCACAAGAGAAAACATGGCTGAAGATGAAGCAAAAATAATCATAGAGGGCGCTATCAGATCAAGTCTCGGAAAAAATAGTGAAATAGCTGATAAGAAACTCGCAGAAGATATCCTGTCATATGTCTGGGAGACAGGGAAGGCCGAAGAGATGGTAAAAGCTCTTTTTGCAAAGAAAATGTCTGAAGGGAAAATCGTCAATGATGCTGACCCGGTAACTCAAGCGGCAGAAATTATATCAAAGATACTGTTTTAAATACTGTTTTCCGCCCTTCAACTGAATTGATGCGAAATCATATGAAAATACAGACACATATATATTGTAATAAAAAACTAAATAAAAATATATACCTAAAAAAAATAGTATTTTTTTCTTCTATTAAATTTGCTTTTTAGGATTCGATATTTATAATGAACTGTCTGTAGAACTTTGGAGGTTTACTTATGACAGATGTAAATGAAAAGCTTGCGTTAGAGTTGCAGGAAGAAAAGGAATACGGTGCCGCCAGTATTCAAGTTTTAAAGGGGCTTGAAGCAGTCAGGAAGAGACCCGGCATGTATATCGGTGACACAGATGACGGAAGCGGTCTGCACCACATGATATACGAAGTAGTTGACAACAGTGTCGATGAGGCATTGGCAGGTCACTGTGATAAAATCTCGGTCTATATCCATGTTGATGAAAGCATCACCGTGAAAGACAACGGCAGAGGAATCCCTGTTGATATTCACAAAGAGGAGAAGCGTTCCGCCGCTGAAGTCATAATGACCGTTCTCCATGCCGGAGGAAAATTTGACAACAATGCATATAAAGTTGCCGGCGGTCTTCACGGAGTAGGTGTAAGCTGTGTCAACGCTTTGTCTGAATGGCTGACGCTGAAGATAAAAAGACAGGGCGGTGAATATTATCAGGAATACAAAAGAGGTGTTCCTGTCGCTCCACTGAAAAGGATCGGTGAAACATCTGAAAAAGGGACAAAGATAACTTTCAAGCCCGACCCGCAAATATTTACAATGACTGAATTCTCA
>CAZVWR010000065.1:0-16602 GCA_964630905.1 uncultured Spirochaetales bacterium
CTCTTTCCTTGATCTCTGCAAGCCATTCAGCATATTCTTTTGGGAAAACAGATCCCGGAATCTTTGTCATTGTGCTCTCCATCAAATAACAACCGACTTCAATATTTTACGCTCAGAGTCAATATATCTAATTCCAAATTAATTTACAAGAAATTCAGAGAAATTTTCTTACTCGCCAGAAAACTGAAAAAAGTGGAATTGATTTAGGGCGTTGGGGGTTTTAGTAGAAGAACATATGTGGAAATTGGGATCTGACCCCTGTTTTTGGACTTGACCCCTATTTTGCCCCCTATTTTTAATAAACATAGGAACCGATCCTATTTTTATACTTGACTTTGAAATGAATAAGCGATTACTTTGATTGAGACCCATTAGGTTGTAGCTGTTTTATTTTTTAAATAGCAAACAAGGAATTTTGATGAGTTTACCAAAAAAAATATTTTTTGATGAATCAGGTTTTACAGGGAACAATCTTTTGAATTCAAATCAGGCTTTTTTTTCTTATGGATCAGTACAGGTGGAAGACGATGAAGCTACTGAAGTTGTTAAGGAAATAACCTGTAAACATCATATACAAAGCAGAGAATTAAAGGGAACGAATCTTCTTAAACATTACGAAGGACAAAAAGCACTGATAGAAATTTTTACTCGCTTTAATGGAAGAATGAAAGTTTTTATATCAGAAAAAAAATATGCTCTTGCAGTGAAGTTCTTTGAATATGTTTTCGAACCCGTTCTACAACAAAATAATCCGTTGTTTTACGAAATATCTTTTCACAAGTTTATCAGCTGTTTACTTTACTATGAATTCGTAGCAAGGAGTCCTGGGGCTGAAAAGATATTTAATGACTTTGAAAAGCTCATGCGTAGTGACAGTGCAGAAGCAGCAAATATGTTTTTTTCAACAACTTGTGAAAATGCTTCTGATTTCTTGTGCAATATCAATCAGTTCATAAACTTAAACCAATCGGCAATAAAAAAAGAGTGGGAAAGTTATGCCGTTTCAGGCATTGAAAAATGGATTTTAGATTTAACCACAACAGCATTGTTTTCGCTATTGGCAGAATATGGACGCAAATATGAGCAAATAACTGTGATTTGTGACAACTCAAAACCCTTGTCAACATATCAGCATTTGTTTAATATAATGATTAATCGCAAAGAAAAAAATTCTCAGTTTTTTAATGGGAAAGAAAACCCTATAACTTTTAATCTCAGTGGACCTATCAAATTGGCCAATTCAAAAAACACACCGGGGCTCCAAATAGCAGATTGCATAGCATCATCATTTGCATATCTATGCAATAACTACACAGAAGACAATAATTTAATAAAATGGATGAAAAAGAATATTTCCTCAGACACATTCTTTATTATTGGTGCCGACCCGCTCCATATAAATCTTAATAGAGCAGAAGTAAAAAGAAATGTTTGGGTTTTTGATGAACTGCTTGAGAGAAGCCGTAATGGTTTAAGCTTATTGGATGGAATATCCGAATTTATAATAGAGATAACCTGCGCTCTCAATTATGTCGATAAGAGGCAAATTCCAATTGGCATAAAAAAACCTTAACTGCGAACAAGTCTTGGTTTCGGACGCTCAATATGTTCTCGAATTTCAAATAATTTACTAATTGTTTCATTCTCAACAACTTGAATTTGTAAATTGAATGACCTGTTTTTTGAGGCTAAATCAATGAAAAACAGAAACGGATCCTTCGGTAAAAAATCAGAGTGTACTTTTTTCATTTGATTCAGAATTGAAACAGCTTTTTTTGAAAGTAACAGCCGAATGTTCTTACTTTTTTCCAAGTTTAAAATTTTTTCACAAATTTTCTTGTATAACCCTAAAGCATCATTTTCAATTCTAATCATGTCAAACTCCTTTTTATTTTACGCACCTTATATTTGTTTCATAAGTTTTACTGTGTCCTCCAACACTTCCATAATAAAAAGTGACTGCCCAAGCCATAAGACCTTGACTATCAGACCTTTCAGAAGATGACCACAGAACGCCTTTATCACCAAAAACACTATATTTGCCAGGATTTGAACCGTCAAAAGAGCATCCTTCGCAGATACTGCTCCAGCAGCTAGAATAAGACACGCAGCTATCCTTGACCCCACAAGAGCCAGTAGGTTGAGTAACCGGACAATATTGAATAATCGTTCTGAGTTCACTTATTGTAGGCAGTCTTCCTCCTAAATTAGTGCAATATGATAAAGAGCTATTCCAATCCATTGCACTGGAGGATCTATCTGACCAGTTTTTTCCTGCGTAGGAATTACAAAATTTATTTGAAGTTGGACAATTTTTGCTGCAACCAGTAACATCCCATCCAGAACAATCAGTTTTACATGTAGCAGTTCCGCTCTTGTATTCCGATGATATTAATGTACAGTTTTTATTTCCACCATCACATATTTCACCGTTGTTTACAATATTATCACCGCAAAACGGAGCCACTGTCCCGTCACATTTACTCACATCCCAACCCGAACAATCGCTTTTGCATACAGCTGTGCCACTTGTATATTCAGATGATATGGAAGTACAAGATTTTGTTCCTCCATCACATATCTCCCCTGAATCAATGCTACCGTCTCCACAATATTTACAATTGCTTACATTCCATCCTGAACAATCACTTTTACATATTGCTGTGCCGCTTGAATAATCTTGAGATATCGAAACACACGCTTTTGTCCCACCATCACAGATTTCACCGTTGTTTACAATATTATCACCGCAAAACGGAGCCACTGTCCCGTCACATTTACTCACATCCCAGCCAGAGCAATCATTTCTGCAATTTGCTGTGCCAGATACATAATCTGAAGATATGGAAGTACAGGATTTTGTTCCTCCATCACAAATCTCACCTGAATCAACACTGCCGTTTCCACAATATTTACAATTGCCTACATTCCATCCTGAACAATCACTTTTGCATATTGCTGTGCCACTTGAATAATCTTGAGATATCGAAACACACGCTTTTGTCCCACCGTCACAGATCTCATTATTATTAATAATATTGTCACCACAAAACGGAGCTGCTGTTCCTTCGCATGTGCTCACATCCCAGCCAGAGCAATCATTCCTGCAATTTGCTGTGCCACCTGTATATTCTGATGATATTGAAGTGCAGTTTTTTGTGCCACCATCACAGATTTCATCATCATTTATTATATTATCTCCACAGTATTTTAAATCGTCAGAAGTATCAGAATCACTATTGTTTTCATCAGGGAATTTCTCATCTTCATCAACACTTTTATTATCATCCGAAGGATCAACACAGATTCCATCTTCACAGATAAGATCATCATCACAGGTTTTGTTTCCGTAACATGGTCCGCCTTCTGAACCTTCAGGTTTTTCAGCAATTTTCTTCGAGTCACCGTCTCCGCATGAAACAAATGATAAAATCAGGAACAAAGCAAAGAAAAGATTTTTTACATTTTTTTTCATTATTTTCTCCATCTTGAAACATTAAACACACTAAATTTTACAAAAACGGTTGTTTAAGTCCAGAAAATAGAGCCAGCTGGCTCTGGAATTTGGTTTTTTCATACGAATACTCATTTATCAGTTAATTTTAAAAGGAAATCCATTGGAAACTGTTGACGCTTTTGCTTTGGCAATAAGACATTTAAGAAAAGAAATGAAACTGTCTCAGGAAAAATTCGCTGCAATTTGCGGCATTCACACAACCCACCTTTCCCGGATTGAAAGATCAGTCCGTGAACCCTCACTCACAATAATATACAGAATCGCTGACGGATGCGGAATCACTGCAAGTGAGCTTTTCAAAATCGTTGACGAATTCAGAAAACAGGAATAAAAACAAATACTTCTTTAGATTCTCATCACCATCTTCGTCACTTCAACATCCATTTTGGAAAATCCGAACCATTTTATGTGGCAATATTCAGTTATTACTCATACTTAAAGGCGGCTCCGACAAAAAAGCTTCTGCCGGCTCCCGGGTTGAATGGGTCTGCACGGTAATCGTCAAGGAGGTTCTTTACTGCAAACCATACTTTAAAATAATCCCATATTTCCTGAGATATTTTCAGATTGAGCATGATCGGATCATGGAGGGATGCGGTTTCAAAATAGTCGGTTGAATATGGATCGGTCTCGGCGGGAGCACTTTTCATGACATATATAACTTCGCCGAAACTCATTTCACCCCAGAACATGAGCGTTGTCACAGGGAGCCATTTATACTTCCAGTTGAAATCAACCATCAAATTGAAAATGAGCTGATGTTCGGGCATATATTCAAGATAAACCCCTTTATTGACCTGTTCTTCCTTAGAATCGTCATAATTTCTGCCGTGAAGATAGGTATAGACCGAATCCAAGTTGACATCAATAAGCCCTGCGATGTTATCAAAGTTCAGATTCAGCGAGCTTTCAAGCCCCTGTACGACAGTTTTCTCAACATTTACAGGTGCTTCGTCCTTATTCACTTTTGCAATCCTGTCGTGGATCGAGCTTATGAAATAGTCGTTCCTGAAAGAAATTCTCTTTTTCAGGAACATGAACTCAAAGCCGCCGCTGTAGTTGATGCTTTTTTCAGGTTTCAGCAGTCCGCTATCCATTTCAAGCTTTGTTATCTTGCTGTATTCATTAAGGTTCGGAAACCTCGTTTTGGAATTTATTGCTGATCTTAAACGGAGATGCTTTTCCCATGGATCAAACGAGATGCTTGCAACTGGATTGAATGAATCCCTTGTTCCGAATATTGAAGATTTATCACTTGGAATGTATGCTTCCCCATATTCCATTTCGGTTCTCTGTTTGAATTCATCAAAATTCTGAGAATCATAGGAAATCCCGGCAGTTGAACGGAATCTTTTTACGGTTAGCTCATCTTCGACAGCTATTGAAAAATACTGGGCGCGGAGATCTCTGACCGGATAAGGATCACTACCCATAGTTTCATAAATTCCGGGAGACTCATCCATTGATATCGCCTGTTCATGCGCAGTGAAAAATTCATCTCTGAAATGAATCATCATGCTCATTTTGTAGTTGTCTGAAAACTTATAAGCCGGGAGAATTCTAAATCCATAACCCATCTGTTTTTTAATATCAAGAAAAGGGTCTGTGATCGCTGTACTTTTTGAGCCGTTGAATGCCGCCACATCCTTTGAATAAAGATGATCGTTATCCGCATAACCCTTCTGAGCCTGATAACTCTGATAGAACCAGCCGGTAAATGTCATGTCGAACTTTTCTGTGTTGATCGTGGCATAAGGCGATATTTTATAATTCCAGTTTTTTGGATAGACAAATGAACGGTTGCGCAAAATCCAGTCCTGAACATATCGCGGATCATCGTGAAAACCCGGTCTGCGTGCATTTTTCCACACTTCCTGGGCAGGATCGTAATCGCTGTAGCAGTTATTCTGATAGGTGTTGCTCTTAAGTTCGCTGTAATGGTAATCTCCGCTTAATCCCGCTTCAAACCATTTCACCGGGTTCCAGCCGGCTTTTGCGGCGGCGTTATATTTTGTAAATTCAGTATGATTCCACTTGCCTGAATCTTCAATATACTGATTTTTTGAAGGGTTCAGTATTTCATCAAATGTCACTCCGTAACGGTCATAACGCAAGAGTTTGTTGTACCATTTCTTTCTCAAAGTACGGTCAAGCTTTTGAGATGGTTTAAACCCGTTTGAAAGAAGAACACTGCCGGAAAACCAGTAATAAAAATCACCGGCAGGCATTCCGTGAGAGAGGGCAAACTGGGAATTATTCCATGAGCCGTATTCCGCTTTTGAGTCCACAAAAAGTTTGTCCGGCTTTTTTGTAATAATGTTTATCGAGCCGATAGCTCCGTCAGTTCCGTACAGAGCCGATGAAACTCCGCGGTTCACAACAATTTTTGAAACAGTATTGACCGGAATTGCCGAAAGATCCACATCAGTTGAATATATGTCATTTATTGGAACTCCGTCGATCAGAATGAAAATTTTTTCCTGATCAAATCCTCTCATTCTAATCCTTTTATGCCCTTTTGTGTGAGTATAGACCTGAATTCCGGGAATTCCCTCAAGTGCCTGATCAAGGGTGGAAACACCTTTCGCCTCAATATCTTCAGCCCGGATCACCGTTGTTGTCGCTGAATCCTCTATTGCGGCTTTTGATTTGTTTCCGGTGACTACGATCTCACCGGCTTTAAAAACTGTTTTTTCCGGTTTGTCATCATCTTCCCTGTTCTTATCCGCAAAAACTGTGAAAAAGAACAGCGTCAGAAATAAAAAAACAAACCTTTTTTTATGACTACTCATCATAGCAGGCATCAAGTCCGTCAACTATGCCGAAAGAGTCAACATCTTCAGGAGCTATGTCACAGTTTTTGTCCATGATAAAGAGGCAGTATCCGTCAGCGACCTTTCTTCTGTCTTTTCCTGAATTATCAGCAGAACCTGTTCCTTCACAGATCGCATCACATTCAGTTGAACAACCGAATGAATTTTCAGCGATATAGAAATCGGCACATACTGAAAGTGCGGCAAAACAGTCAACACAGCCCTGAATTGCAGTAACTTCATATGTTCCTTCGCATCTGAACCACTCTTTTACTATCTCCTGACAACATAGAAGCGCTTCTTCCGAAGGTGGGGGGAGAGTGTCGTCAGTCACTTCTTCGTCGTTTTCCTCATCATTTTCTTCATCAACTGTCTCATCAGCAGTTTCGTCTGTTATTTCATCAGTGGTCTCATCAGCAGTTTCGTCCGGCATTCCATTGTCGGTTGTCTCGTCGGTGGTTTCGTCAGTGGCATCATCGGTGGCATCATCAGTGGTTTCATCCGACTCCGTTAAAACTTCGTCGGACATGTCGTCGGTTACAGCTTCATTATCAAGTCCGCTGTCATTGTCACTTTCAGCGTCATTGCTTCCGCATGAAATCATTGAGAAAAAAAAGAAAAACCCAAGGAAAAATAAAGACACCTTTCTCATATCAACCTCCTTTTCAAGTTTGGAAGGAAAGCACTTTTCAATGCAAACCCTATCGGTGCAGAATCCATAGCCCTATTGCCTTAGGAAAGAGCACTCGGAGAATTGTTTAAAAAAATATTGAAAAACAGGATGTTGTCAAGTTTAAAAAAGGCTGTGATCGTTAAGAGAAGATCATTTTCTGCATTTTTCGATGAACACTGCACTTTTTGAATTATATATGACCCTGTTCTCCCGTTTTTTGAAGCCGTGACCTTCATCTTCAAAGATATGATACTGATATTTCTTTCCCGCCTTTTTCATTTTCTCCATCAGGATATAAGCGTCGCTGACAGGAACTCTCGGATCGTTCGCTCCGTGAAAAACAAACAGCTCGCCTTTAATTGTGTCAACCATATTCGTAGGTGATATGGACATTAAAAACTCCCTGTCAGTGAGCGGCCCGTACTCGACTTCCCTCAAATGTCTTCTGTAACCTGCTGTATTTTCAAGGAAATTAACAAAATCAACAACTCCTACGGAATTAATTCCGCAATGGTAATCATCACTGAATTTTGCCATCGAGGCAACAACCATGAATCCGCCGTAACTTCCACCCATTGCTATAAATTTTTCCGGTTTTGATATTCCAAGCCGCACAAGTTCATCTGTCACCGTTTTTCCGTCACTCACCGAGTTCATTCTCAGCTTATAGTTGTCCATATCCATGAAAACTTGTCCGTAGCCAGATGAACCTCTAACATTCGGAGCTACTATGGCGAATCCTTTTTTCAAATAATATTGATATGTTGCAATAAAATAAGGTCTGAACTGCCCTTCCGGTCCGCCATGAAAATATACGATCGTGTTATAAGGCGGTGTTCCGTTCTTAGGAGTGTAGAGAAAATACGGTATTTCAACACCGTCAGCCCCTTTAACTTTTTTAAGTTCGGGAGCGACAAAAGCTGAAACATCAACGCCGTTATCAAATGTGTAGCCGAAGGAAACGGATTCCTTTCTGCTGAAATGAAAAGCGGCAGGAGAGCTTATTCTGTCAGGGTTCATCATGTTGTAAATGATCCTCTCGCCATCTATCCTTGTCAGGAATACAACCGATTTTTTTAAAGGTATCTGTTCAACTTTACCGTCAGAATAATAACTGCAGCTGCTGTAGCCGTCTTCATTTGTGCAGAATGCGGCATGTTTTCTTGAAATTTTATCGACTACGACCGATTCTACTCCCCAAATGTCTTTAAAGAGCGGTTTTTTGACCCCGTCTTTCCATATTTCAAGATATTCCATATCGCTTTCTTCGTTCGTTTCCATAAGAATTCCGTCTTCAAAGAATGCAAGCGGAACAAAGTTTCTCTCTTTTTGGGCTCCTTTGATCTTTTTTGCCTTGCCGTTCTTAAAATGATATGGAACAGTCTTGTTGTTGCCAAGAAATGTGTAGAAAAGGAATTCATCTTTGCTTATAGCGTCAGTCAGATGATTGTATCCCGGCTTTTCGACAAGAAGAGTTTTCTTTTTTGCAGCAATATCAAGGTGATATATGTGAAAATCTTTTCCGTTCACCTCGTTTGAAGTGAACATCAGTTCGTTTTCATTCAGCCATCTCGGACTTTCAAACCTTACTGCATCATCAACAAGAAGCCCCTCACTATTGCCCTTTTCAAGATTATAAATATGAAAATCGTATTGCTCATTTCCCCCTTTTGAAATGATGTAAAGTATCTGTTTTTCCTCAGAGCTTACAACATATCCTTCAACAGCGTCTTCCTGAAAAGTGAGCTGTTTCACATCTTTACCGCAACTTGATTCAAGATAAAGCTGAGCCGCATTTTCCTTTCTTGCAATATAAAGTTTTCTACCATCTTTGAAAATATATCCCGAGTGGCTCCCTTCAATGTTAATGTAATCAACAATCGTTTTCTCTTTAATTTCCTCAACCGGAGCTTCTTTAACTTCAACCTTTTTTGAAGGGCATCCCGTCAACATTAAAACACCGATGAATAACCATAAAAACTTTTTCATTTTCCTCTCCGAAAAAAACAGTTTACAACACAAACCGCACCAAAATAACATTTACTTGAAACTATTTCAATTATTTGGTAACTTTCAGCAATTTAGTGCTGTTTTGAGTTAGCGTACGAGGTTTATATGTCAGATAAAAAACCGAAAAAGTTCATATTTACGGGTGGTGGAAGCGGTGGTCATGTGAGTCCTGCTCTTGCGGTTGCGGCAGAACTGAAAAGAAAATATCCTTCTTCAAATATTCTTTATGTCGGTGTGAAGAACAAGGCGGAAGGGCTGATGGTCCCCAAAGCCGGCATACCTCTTAAGTTTGTCAATAGTGCCCCTTTCCCGGGAAAATCTCCGGTGGCGGTCATTAAATTCGTAATTGCGATGATGCTAGGGATAATAAAGGCAAAGCTTATTCTCTTAACATTCAGGCCTGATGTGGTTTTTGCAACAGGCGGATATGTGAGCGCCCCGATCGTTTTTACCGCATGGATGCTTAGAAAGTTTACATTCGGGCTTTTTAAGACAAAGATACTTATCCATGAATCGAATGTACATCCGGGAAAAATGAACAAGTGGGCGGCTTCTGCGGCTGATGAAGTCGCTGTTTCTTTCAGTGAAACCATAAAATGTCTGCCGAAAGGGAAAGGTTTCTTTTCCGGTTATCCTGTAAGAAGCACGATCTCTGTAGGAGATAAGGATTCTGCAAGAAAAGAACTCGGCATACCTGAAACCGCTTTTGTAGTTTTCGCTTTCGGCGGATCGCAGGGTGCAAGGGCGATAAACCGTGCACTTGCCGATGCGGCAGTCGAACTTTTGAAAGATCCTGACATTTACATAATTCACGGAACTGGAAAACCGTTTGGTGAAAATTACGAATATCACGGGTTTAACGATGTCCAGTCAATATTAAAGAGCAGACATCCTGAACTGAGCAATGAAAAAAGATATATAATTAAAGACTTTATAGACAACATGGGGCTTTATTATGCGGCAAGCGACCTCCTTGTCATCAGGGCGGGAGCCGGTTCCATCATGGAAGTTTGCCGTCAGGGGAAACCTTCGATAATAATTCCTATCAGCGGAATCTACAGCGATCACCAGACAGGCAATGCAAGATACATCGAAAGGGCTGGCGCGGCAAAGGTTATTTATGAAAAGACAGATCCTGTAAACGGAATCAACACCCCTTTTGTGAATAGCGAAGAGCTTGCGGAAACAGTGAACGATCTGAAGCCGGATCAGTTCAAACTTTATGCAATGTCAAAAACAGCAACGACAATTTTTCCGGGAAACCCTGCTGAAATAATAGCTAGTCAAATTCTCTATTTCTGCGGGATCGGCGAAAAGCCCGAAGTTGTCGAAGGGGTTACATATCAGCAGGATAGAATTCTCGGACTGGGCTCAGTTGCACTCGAGCAGTTCATGAAAAACATTAAAAACGGTACCGAAAGGAAGCTTGATTCTGATGAAACAAGACTTCTTAAAAACAAAATTGATTCATATCTTTCAAGCGGAAGCGTGATACTCAAAGCGAGGGGGCTTAGGATTTCAGGTCTTGCGAATTACTGCGAAATGCTTCCTCTTGTAGTTAAATCTGCGACCGGCGATCACGAAAAACCGTTTGTGAGAAGAGATTCTTTTGATGCACTTTCAAAGCTCACTTCATGCAACAGAGATATGAGACACGAGATATTCGGTGCAATACTTACCGGTCTTGACGATAAATATTACGAAGCGAGATTCGGCGCCGCCAGATGCGTTCCTGTTTTTTTAAAGAACTATGGACTTCAAAGTGAAGAGACCGAAAAATTTCTTGAAAAACTTTATGCAAATCTTGACCACAGGTGTTTTGAAGTAAGAGTCGAAGCGATTCTTGCGGTTTCGTGGATTGAAAATGACAGAGCAAGGGCTCTGAAAATGTTGAGCAGATGTTATTATGATAAAGTATGGAAGGTGAGGGAGGCAATTTATAAAGGTTTGAGCAGACTTGTTGAAAGAAAAGTTATCGATCCTGATACGGCACTGAAGGAAATGGAGAGCGTTCTCATCACAAGCAACGGATATCTGACCGAATATGAACTTAAAAAACAATACAATCAAAGCCGGAGTGCAATTTCAAAGGAGGCCGGGAAATGATATACAACATCTTTCAATCCATTTTTGAATCAGGCGGTCCGGCGGTTTTCAGATATATAACTTCAAGAGCACTCATCTCTTTTGTGACAGCTTTCTTTCTGACCCTTCTGATAGGAAGACCTTTGATAATTCTCTTATACAAAAAGGGTTTCCGGTCTTTTGAACGCTCTTACGGCGACATAAACGCCCAGTCAAAAAAAGGGACTCCGATGATGGGTGGAATTATCATGTTTATTACAGGCATCGGAAGTGCTCTGCTCTGGTGCGACCTGACCAATCCTTTCATTCTGATGCTTTTTGCAAGTGCTGTCTGGTTTGGTTTGTTCGGCGGGATTGACGATTATCTGAAAATAAAGAATAAAAATCCTGATGAAGGTCTTTCAAGGGCGGTGAAATTTACGATCCAGATCATGTTCGGAGCGGCTCTTGCGGCTTTTATTCTCATTCCATCTATATCTCCGTTATCCGCAAAACTTGCATCTTCATTTCAGATCCCGTTTTATAAAGGATTGCTTTTCAATTCTGTGGTATTTACGGCACTGTGGATAGTTTTTATAATTGTATATTCTGCCAATGCTGTGAACTTTGCAGACGGGATGGACGGGCTTGCTGTCGTTCCTTCTATTTTCATTTTTATTGTGATCGGCGTTTTTTCATACATCATCGGAAATGTAATACACGCTCAGCACCTTCTTTACCATTACATCCCGGGGTCAGGGGAGATCGCCGTCTTTTGCGGTGCGATCATCGGTGCAGGTCTTGGATTTCTATGGTTCAACACTCATCCGGCCGAAGTTTTCATGGGTGACATGGGAAGTCTTTTTCTTGGCGGAACGATGGGAACTGCCGCGGTCCTCATAAGGCAGGAAGTGGTTTATATTATTGCCGGAGCGATATTTGTGATCGAGATCACTTCGACATTCGTTCAGGAAAATATCGGTTTTAAAATGTATCGCCGGATCCTTTTCAGAGCACCCCTGCACCACCATTTTCATCATCAGGGAATGGCTGAAGCAAAGATAGTTTCAAGGTTCTGGATTATTTCTGCGATCATGGCGGCTTTGGCAATAATCACAATAAAATTCAGATAGTTATATGCCAAAAAAACAGAAGATGTATTTCAATGCAGATGACTGCAGATTCTGCAACGGAATGTGCTGCCGGTATGTTCTCATTGACATTCAAAAGGAACCGAGATCAAAAAAAAGTTTTGACGAACTTGTCTGGTGGCTTTTCAACCCGAACATAAAAATCTTAAAGAACGGTCGCGACTGGTCAATTCTTGTCATGGGTAAATGCGAAAACCTTGATGGATTCAACAGATGCGCAATTTATGAACACCGTCCCGATCCGTGCAGGGATTATCCATATCCAATCGAAGAAGGGTGTCATTTCAACGATATCCGTAATCTTGACGGCATTATTTTCAACAACGCAAAAGAACTCCTTGAATATCTTGCAAAAACAAGAAAAAAAGAGTGGGCTAAGATTTGGCTGGAAAAAATTTCAAAAAAAAGGTAAAATCATCTGAAATTTTTTTGAGGTGAATAAATGAAAAGATTCCTGATTGTTTTAACAGCATCAATTTTTGTGTTTTTCTTGTCCTGCGGGGGTGAAGAAGAGACAAGCGATGTGATAAACTGCGTTGACAAGTATGACTGTCCGGGGACGATGCAGTGCATTGACGGGGTGTGCAGTGATAAGTGTGTTGACAGCACTGACTGCCCGATGAATCTTTATTGCTATGACGGAGAATGCAAGGAAAAACAGGTGGTTGATAAAGATGACGCACCTGATGAAACAGTTGTACCTGATGAAAGCGAAGTTGTTCCTGATAAATCTGAAGAGCCGGATAACGAAGTGAATGATGAAGATTCAACTGATAAACCGATTCCCTGTACAGAACATGAAAACTGTCCTGAAGATAAATACTGTTTTAAGAATTACTGCATAAATCCTTTTTTAAACAAGTGGAAGATCGGACTTATTGATCTGTGTGTCAACGATGAGAACGGGGAAGGGGATAACTGGGACCCGGCAATTTCGTTCAAGCCCGAGCCGGAACCTTATGTCGTTGCATATTTCAATGATAAGCAGATCTTTCAGACAACTCCGCCTGATGATTCACACTGTGCAACTTATACTGACACTTTTGAAACATTTCTCATTCCCGGAGATGTGCTTAAATTCGATGTCTATGACGAAGATGACGGACTCGATGTTTTTACAGGGGATGATCACATTGACACGATAACTGTCACCCCGATACTTGTAGAATATTTAAGGGCGGGAAGCTATTCAGCAACCGGCATGAACAACATGAAAACCTTCAATTTTGTCATCATTTCGGTGAATGAGTAATTTCACACGAATACTGGTTAATCAGGGTGATAAGTTCCTGAAATGACATATCATCTCTGATGCCGAGCCGGGTGAGTGCAAAGTCATATTTTACGGGATCATCGGGAGATATTTTTGCAAAATGTTTTGTGATCTCGATCGCGGTTTTAAAGTCGGCGGAGTTTCTTTTGGTGAATCCCAGCAGTTTTGCCGCCTTGAACATGTGAGTGTCAAGCGGAATTATCAGATCTTTTTTTGAGCATTTATTCCAGCCGCCGGGATCCACATTGTCGTGTCTTACCATCCATCTGAAATAGAGGTTAAGCCGCTTGCATGCAGAACCGTCTGAAGGGGAGGGGAGTAGATATAATTTGTGAGAGTTATTTAGAAAATCGGTAAATTTATCAATACCTTGGCCGTAAAGAGCTTCAAGCGTCCCGTATTCAGAAAGTGTTCTTTTTATTCCTGTCAGAAGTTTTACAACATCATCTGATATGGTAAACCTGTGTTTGAATCCCGCAAAGATCTGCGAATACTCTTTTTCATTGTGACTTAGAACAAAATCATGCGGTTTTCCATCCATCGGATCTAATATTTTTCTCACAGAAATAAGGATCTGAGCAACTCTGCCGTAAGCAAGAGACGATGCGATAAGCCCCACAATTTCACGATCTTTCAACTCATTAAAATTATAAAGGAAAATCAACGGATCGGGATCAACAAACTCCCTTTTGTTCAGTTTTGCATACAGACATTCAAGAAGAGGTTTCATATCAGTAGTTCTATTTTTCAAACGGGGTTCCTTTCAAAGTTCCGTCAATATATTTAAGTTTCACTTTCACAAGTTCTCTGCCTTTAAACTGTCCTGCGACTTCAACTGTCTGGAATTTTGAAGATGTTGAGTTAAAGAGGTTTTCACCAATCTTTTCTTCGATGATGACTTCATCAACAGTGTTGTCAAGTGACTGCATATATTGAACATTTTTCTTTTCAAACAGATCTCTTAAAACTGCCGCCCGTTCTTTTTTAACTTCTTTCGGAACCGGATTCTCTTTCTCCATGATCTCTGCTTTTGTCCCGGCTCTGACTGAAAACGGAAAAACATGTCCGTAAGTGAAAGGGAGTGATTCAATAAATTTGAAAGATTTGTTAAATTCTTTATCAGTTTCACCCGGAAAACCTGTTATTACATCGGTTCCTGTTGCAGGCAACTCTTTATAAATACTCGTTAATCTGTCAACTGCCTTTTTAAACTCATCCGCTGAATAAGGTCTGTTCATTCTTTGCAGAACTGAATCACATCCATGCTGAAGAGGAATATGCCAATGGGGAAGTATCATCCCAATTCCTGCCAGTTCGAACAATCTTTCATCAATTTCAGGCGACTCAAGTGATCCAAGTCGGACTCTGCCTATAATTTCATATGCCGCTTTCACAACATCGGCAAGAGTTGAACCGTCATGGAGGTCTTTCCCATATTTCCCGATGTGTATTCCCGTCAGGACAACTTCATGAAATTGTTCAGTTTTTATTTTTTCAAGCAGAGGTTTTATCTCTTTTAAGGAAACACTTTTCAAAGGGCCCCGGACATAAGGAATTATGCAGTATGAACAGAACTGATCACACCCGCTCTGAATTTTTACAAAAGGTCTGGAACGGTTGAAATTCGCATCATAGACAAATTCACCACCGAGTATTTCAGCCACTTCAGAAATATCTGAAACAAATTCAACATTCTGAAAAGATTCGAGTTTTTCATCATTTCTTCTTGCATAACACCCGCTGACTATAACTCTGCCGAGTTTTGAGAACCGCCTTATCATGTTCCTCACCTGACTGTCGGTGGCGGAAGTTACAGTACAGCCGTTGATGATAAGCACATCAGGTTGATCGTCAGCAGAAACGATCTCAACATTTTTTAGAGAGTTTTTAAGCTGATCTGATTCAAAAAGATTGACCTTACAGCCGAAAGTGTAGATAGCGACCCGCAGAGATCTATTTGATTCCATTTTTTGCTTTGTATTCTTTGATCGCCTTGTGGAGAGCATCTGCCGCAAGATTTGAGCAGTGCATTTTGTTGGCGGGGAGTCCGCCGAGTTCATCTGCGACCTGTTCCCTTGTAATTTCAAGGGCTTCGTCAATAGTTTTGCCTTTGACCATTTCAGTTGTCATTGAAGAAGTGGCAA
Organism: uncultured Spirochaetales bacterium; assembly: GCA_964630905.1. Lineage (GTDB taxonomy): Bacteria > UBP6 > UBA1177 > UBA1177 > UBA1177 > JAGOEX01. Next base: position 15,646 of record CAZVWR010000065.1, read on the forward strand.
TCGCCGCTCCGCAACCGAAAGTCTGGAAAGTTATGTTCTCGATAACCCCGTCGGATGTGATCTTGAGATAAAGCTTGATAATATCGCCGCATGTTGCGTTCCCGATCTCGGCAACAGCATCGGCATCATCAATTTTACCTATATTTCTCGGATTCAGGAAGTGGTCCATCACTTTTTCAGTATAATTCATCGGTTTCCTCCGGTTTCATTTTCTGAAATAAACTTGTCATAGACCGGAGAAAAGCTCCGAAGCTGTTCAACGATCTTTTTTACCCGCTCAACAGTATATTCAATATCTTTGAGATTTGAAGATTTTCCAAGCGAAAAACGGATGCTTGAGTGTGCCTCTTCAGGATCAACTTTCATCGCAGCGATAACATGGCTCGGTTCAAGACTGCCCGAAGAACATGCGGAACCTGTCGAAACCGCTATCCCGTCATTATCGAGCTTGAGCTGTATCGATTCACCTTCAATGAACCTGAATGAAATGTTGGTGATGGTTGGAACTCTGTTTTCAGGATCTCCGACAATTCTCGTGTAAGGAATCTCGTTGAGGATCCTTTTTTCAAGATGGTCTCTCAGAGCTTTGATCCTTCTGCTCTCTTCATCAAGTTCGCTTGTTGCAAGTTCGATCGCTCTGCCCATTCCGATAACACCGACAACATTTTCAGTTCCCGGTCTTCTCCCTTTTTCCTGATGACCGCCTGAGATCATCGGAGCAACCCATTTGCCCCATTTTGTGTAAAGGGCGCCTGTTCCCTTCAGCCCGTAGAACTTGTGAGCCGAAATTGTAAGAAAATCGCAACCGATCTTTTTGACATCAACCGGAATTTTACCTATTGCCTGAACCGCATCGACATGGAAAAGAATTTTTTTCTCCTTTGCAATTCGGGCTATCTCTTCAACAGGGTAAATGTTCCCTGTTTCGTTATTAACCATCATTACGCTTATCAGACC
>CAZVWR010000066.1:0-15953 GCA_964630905.1 uncultured Spirochaetales bacterium
TTGATATGCTTTTTAAAGCCATGGAAGGCGATCAGCTTCCTTCAAAGCAGGGAGTTTTATTCGAAGGTCAGGTCTTTGACGCACACAAATTCGTTTCAGATGTTGTAAGGTCGGCTGAAAAATCCATCATCCTGATTGATAATTATGTTGATGACACCGTTCTTACACTCTTTTCAAAACGGAAACAGGGAGTTTCGCTCAAAATCCTCACAAAAAATCTTTCAAAACAGCTAATTCTCGACACTCAGAAATTCAGTTCACAGTTCCCTCCTGCTGAAATAATTGAATTCAATCATTCTCATGACCGGTTCATGATAATTGACGATAAAGACCTTTATCATTTTGGTGCATCACTCAAAGACCTTGGAAAGAAATGGTTTGGATTCTCCAAAATGGATGTTGAAGTGACGAAGATGCTTGCGAGGATATGAAGGCAATCTCCTCAAAGTAATTCTTCCAAATGATTATTAAATAGATTATACTGCTGAAGCATTGAATAGGAGGGTTTTTCACCCTGAAGTTTTCGTATTGGAAATAGGGGGCTGACATGAAATGGTTAAAGTTTCTTATTTTAATAGTTTTTCTGATTTTCACCGGTTGTCCTGATGAGAGGTCAAAAGCAGAAAAAGAGCTGGAAAAGTTGCCTGAAAAAGAACAAAAAGCAGAAATATTTTTAAGGGGAAGCGAAAAGAAAGAAGTACTTAAAAAAATTGCTGAATTAAGTGAAAAGATCAAAAAAGAAGAAAGTGCTGAATTATATGCAGAAAGAGGCAGTCAATACATTTCGCTTTGGAAATCTTTTGAGGCGCTGGAAGACTTCAAGAAAGCAATTGAACTTGATCCCGTGAACTTAAGGGCTCACAAAAAGATAGCCGCCACCTATTATTTTCTTGGAAATGATGAAGAATCTTTAAGACATCACAAAGAAATGTTAAGATTATTAGATATCCTTTTGTTTTATACTAATGATGAAGAAATGGTAAAAGAAATTGAAAAAGATATTGAATTTATGAAAGAAAGTGCAAATGCTCTGGGAAAAATACTTAATAATAAAGAATTGTCGAATCCTTTTCCTGTAGGGAATTTCATTGAACTTAGAAATAAAAAAGGGTGTTATTCATGGAATCCTAATCCAGTGGAAGGAGAATGGTTTGAGTGGAGTGGTGAATGTAAAGATGGAAAAGCGACAGGAAAAGGCACATTGATTGACAGTGGTGGAGTAGAAACTATTGGAGAAATGTTAGAAGGAAAAATAAACGGAAAAGGAGAAAAAAAATATAAAGGAAAAGTATATAATGGATATGTTTATAAAGGAAATCTGGTCTCCAACATGGAAAGCGGGGAAGGCATTCTTATTTATCCGAATGGAGTGAGATATGAAGGAATGTTTGAAAATGGAATAATCAAAGGTGAAGGAAAATTCATTTATCCGGAGGGTGGAGAGCTTGACGGTGTTTTCAATGGAATTGTTCCTGTCAGCATAAAAAGTGCAAAGTGTAAAGGAGAAGACACAGAATATTTTATATTTAGAAGCAAAGAAGGCAAGTGGAGACTACCGGTGATAAATTGCCCGATTAGAAAATAAAGATGATTTTATATAAATTTTTTACAAATTCATCGTTTCTGTTGTCAGATAATTGTCCTGTTAATTAAAACTGATGGAGGAGACCATGAAAAAGGGGATAATTTTTTTAGTAATTCTTGCTGCATCGAGTGCTCTTTTTGCAAACAAAGTGCAATGTGAAAGGGTGGGGAATTCAAGCAGTGACATCTTCAAATGCAGTGCAGGAAAAGGGTCAATCGTTTATCACATCGACAAAGTGACTGGCATCTGTTTTGCTGGAATTGACGGAATCCCCGAATCGTTCACTCTTGTTGACTGTTCACAGGTTTTAAAACGCTCTGAAATCGCGATCCCTTAGATTTTCATGAAGACCACTTTGAAGTAGATATGATTGTTTTAAAACTGTTTCAGGCATTCGGAAAATAAAGAATTTTTGTGATCTTTCATCGGTTTTATCAATGAAATAAATGGCTTTATCCGTTTTATACTGATGAGTGTTAAAAAATGAATCATCACAGATTTGCTTGCGGACAAGTTCTCCGCTTTCTTCAATTATGAAATGACTGTTGTTTTCAAGTATAAATTCATTCCAGACATTAACAGCGGTGTATGATGGATATTCAATTTTTTTGTAATTATCTTTTGTCCCGTCAGTTTTTGCGATATATTTCTTGTCATCATCAGGTTTATAATATGAAATGACGGCTTCATTTGAAATATCTTTTCCCAAAAAATTAAATGACAGATCTGTGATGTCCTTTGTTGTTGCAATTGTTTCAAGTTTTACGGGATAATAATCTATTGCGTTGCTATCTATTGAGAAAAGAGAATCATCTTTTTCATATACAAAATATTTGTCGACTAGAAATGCATTTTCAAGTCGTTCTGTTGGATCAATATTGTGAATATAACCCATTGGACCTGAAATAGAAATTAAGCGATTGCTGTCAAAAACAACTTTGTAAAGATCTGTTATATTTTCATTTTTTCTAAAACATGAAATCACGGCATAATTATTCCCGATCGCTTCAACTCTTGTCCATTTGTATGTATAATTATCAAAAATTTTAAGACGGACCGGTTCTTTTGCTATGTCGCAGTTCTTAAACATTGAAATATAACCTTCCTCACCCTGTTCAATTATTATCAGATTTCCGTTCACAATATGTCCGTCATTGACACTTCTGTAGTCGGGAGCAATATATTCCAGATCGCTTTTTCCTTTTTTCAATGATACAAGCTTGTTGCGGTTGCCGAGTTGTTTTTCATAATACATCCGTTCACCGTCAAACCCGGCAGTATCAGGTAGAAAAGCATCAGTTTTAAATGACGGTGTTCCGCTGTTTTCGACATAGTGATAATAATAGGTATCGTTAAAATAAAATCCGCCATATTTGTCCGCAAGTATTTTTGTTACAGCATCCAGAGTGTTGCCATATCTGACTATTGAGCTTACTACCAGTTCATGTCCGGAAGTTCCCTCCTGTGTTCCGTCGGTAGTGGAAAGACTGTACCAGTCAATTCCTGAAGATACTCCGAAAAATGTCACATTTCCGATCGTTTTGTTAAAGCTGACAATTCCAGGATAGTAAATTGTGGCTGTCTGCATCGGCCCTGTCTGTACTGTTTCATGGGTTCCTGGATTATAAGCCAGTTCTGTTTTTGTCTGTGTCTTAATGTCGTACAGAAACACATAATAATCGGTGAATATCAAAGCAGTCTCTTTCCCGGAATAAAGCACTTTTGCTTTTAATGCACTGATTTTAGAAAGGGGTTCTATTTTTTTTGAATTTTTGTAATATTCGTACACATTTATTTCTGAAGGGGTTACATAATCGTTCTGTGGAGGAACTTTAGTTATTGTAAACTGATCTTTTTCAGCTGAACTCGATACAAAATTAAATTCATGCCCGTTATTATTCAGTTCAGGCATTAAAATGTCAGGATTGGGAATTAAAAGAACTGTTGTCTGTGTCCTGGAATCCTTTTTGTTGTAGCATGTTACAGAAAGGTTGCATTTTTTCTCAGGAAACTTTTCTTTAACAGGGGCAAAACTGTAAATATTGGAGCTGACAGTGCCGCCGCAGGTGTCTTCAGATGAAACTTTTAATGATGTTTCAAATCCGTTAACCGAGGTGCATTTTATGTGGTAAAAGAATTTTTCACCCCATCTGGTGATACCATGCGGTGCGGATTCAAAAAATATGTCGAATATAAATCTTGGTTCCATATAAGTATTTTTATCGAAATTATTTTCGTCGGTTTCAGATTCATTCTCTTCTGTCTCAAATTCGTTTTCTTCTGCCTTAATAATGTCTATGTCTTTTCCGTCAATATCTGTGATAACAATATCGTTGTCCACTATGTTTCCGGAAGTTGATGATCCACAGGATGTTTGAAATAAAAAAAGTAAAAACAATGTGAAAATCAAAATATTCCTCAAAGGTGCACCTTAGAAAAAAGTCACTTAATGTAACACAATAATTTATCTGAAAGTTTCTTTTTTGTCAAAATGTTATCAGGTGTTGCAGTTTACTTCAGTAGGTGATAAAGCAGTCTCACTCCTGCTCCGGTTCCTCCTGCAGAATTATATGATTCAGCGGCATCTCTCCACGCAGTTCCTGCAATATCAAGGTGAAGCCACGGTTTTCCTTCCACGAATTCACCGACGAAAAGACCGCCTGTTATGGTTCCTGCCATTTTGTTCTTTCCGATGTTCTGCAGATCAGCTATTTTAGATTTGAGCATTTCAGAATATTCAGGAAAAGAGGGAAGTCTCCAGACCTGCTCGCCTGAAGCCGCAGATGCATTTTCAAGCTGTTTGAAGAACGCATCATTATTTGAAACGACTCCTGTGGTAGTGTTGCCAAGAGCAATTAGAACCGCTCCGGTAAGTGTTGCAACATCCACGATTTTTGTCGCTTTCTGAATTCTCACTGCATATGTAACAGCATCAATGAGGGTAAGCCTTCCTTCAGCATCTGTATTTAAAACCTCGATCGTTTTTCCTGCCATTGAGCTGATGATGTCACCGTTGCGATAGGCGTTTCCACCAATGCTGTTCTCACATGCGGCAATTACCGCAACAACATTAACTTTAAGCTTCATTGCTGATATTGCACACATTGCACCTATTACTGAAGCGGCTCCACCCATGTCACATTTCATTGCAGCCATTCCTTCAGCGGTCTTAAGTGCAAGTCCTCCAGTGTCATAAGTCAGTCCTTTGCCTACAAGTGCCGTAATTTCTTTGCTTTTTTTGTTGCCAAAGTGCTTGAGCACAATAAGTTTCGGTCTTTTTTCAGCAGCTCTTGCAACTGAAAGAAATGCATCCATTTTGAGTTTTTCTATTTCCGGTTCATCAAATATTTCAGCAGTGAAACCGTACCTCTTTGAAAGTTTTTGTGCCTCTTTGGCAAGTGTTTCCGGATATATGACATTTGCCGGTTCGTTCACCAGGTCTCTTGCGATGTTTGTGCATTCAGAAAGAGTTAAAGCTTCATTCACGGCATCATTTATCTTTTTAGAATATGAAAATGTGTTGATACTTAAACTTTTAATTTTATTGGCTTTTTTGCTGATGTATTTGTCAAAGGAATAAGAAGTGAGGATAAAACCTTCAACAGCTGCCTTAACTGTATGGGCGTAGTCAAGTCCTTTTATTTCAGGAATGAACAGTGAAACAGTTGCCGGCTTGAATTCGGATAACCTTTTTGTTGCAGAGGCCGCAGCTTTTCTGATTTCTTCAATTGTAATGTCCTTGGTTTTTCCAAGAGTTACCCAAACGCCGTTTGATGTGTCATCATCATTAAAACTGAATATCCGCTCCGTTTTCTCATCAAACTTAACGCCGCTTTTACTAAGCATTTTTAAGACATTGTTTCTTAAATTTGCTCCAATAGTTTCGAATTTAAGAAGATCGGCAGGTGATGTGATGAGAATTACCGCCGCATCACTTTTGCCACTTTTTTTTGCAATTGTCGTTTTCATTGACCTCTCCAAAGTTTCATATAAGCTTTTGAAAGATAACAGCAGACGAAACAGTTGTCAAATGGTTTATGATGCATTATAATATTGCTGTTTTTCAGGAGGATTATTATGAAAATATCAAAAAAGAAAGGGATGAGTCCGGGAAGTCTGGTTTTCATAGGTGAAAAGAAAAGAGAGAAAATGGATATCAACATCATGGATTTCAGCGTAGACCATCTGACTGAAAAAAGCGTTACCGGAATAAATGAATGCGCTGAATTCAGAGATTCTAAAAATGTTTCATGGCTTGATTTTCTCGGTCTTCATGATGTTGAGAAGATTGATGAAATAGGGAAAATATTTGATGTTCATCCATTGGTTCTTGAAGATATTTTAAACACAAACCAGAGACCTAAAATTGAAATTTTTGATGATCATTTCTTTATTGTTTTTAAAATGCTCTTTTTTGACGGTAAAAGTTCTGTAGTTGTCTCTGAGCAGGTCAGTTTGATAGTCAGAAAAAACAAAGTACTTTCGTTCCAGGAAAAAGAGAGTGAAGTTTTTGCTTCTCTGAGGGAAAGGATCCGTAAGTCAAAAGGGCGGACAAGATCTTCGGGTGCCGACTATCTTGCTTATGAAATATTTGATGTAATTGTGGATAACTATTTGGAAATACTGGAAAAACTTGGCGAAGAAATAGAAGTGCTCGAAGAAGAGCTGATGAGCGATCCTGCCTCAAATACGCTCGGAAAGATATACAGATTAAAAAGAGATATTTTTCTGGTAAGGAAATCGGTCTGGCCTTTGAGGGATGTCGTAAGCCGGCTGGAAAGGGGGGAAATAGATGTTATTGAAGAAAAGACTGAAATATATCTTCGCGATCTTTATGATCATATAGTTCAGGTAATTGATACTGTTGAGACTTTCAGGGATATGTCAACAGGGTTGCTTGATCTTTATCTTTCAAGTGTCAGCTTTAAAATGAATGATGTCATGAAAGTTCTTACAATTATTTCAACAATTTTCATTCCTCTGACATTTATTGCCGGAGTTTACGGAATGAATTTTGAAAACATGCCTGAACTGAAGTGGAGTTACGGCTATTTTATTTCACTTGGACTCATGGCAGTCATCTTTGTTTCAATGGTTATCTTCTTCAAAAAGAAAAAATGGTGGTGATCATCGCAACACCTTAGATTTTGCTACATCAATAAAGAAATCCGAAAAGATAAAGAGGTATTTTTGTGTCAAAGCCTGACTCGATCTCATCAAGAGCAAGGTATGAGTTTTTAATCCCTTTTATTTGTTCAGTTTTTTTGTTTTTTCCGCCGATTTCAAAAATATGACCTTCAACTTCAAAATCTCCTTTTTCAGGAATGGTGATCTCATAACGGCTTCCAACCTGATTGGCAAAGAATGTTTCTCTTATTGCTCCTGCATTGTTTTCATAGTTCTTTTCTGACAGCACTCTTATCAGACCTGTGTTCTGCATAAATATTTTTGCCGGTTTTCTCATTGATCTGAAACCGCTTCCGGCTTTTCTGACATTTATAATAAATCCGGCTTTTTCGAGATATTCCATATAGTTATAGACATATTCCCTCGATATTCCAAGGTCTTTGCTGATCCTGTCAACATTCGGAGTGAACGGATCAGAGGTCGCTATTATCCACAGAAGTTTTTTAATAACAGGAAGTTTCGGCTGGGAAATGTTGAAACTTGATGCGATGTCCTCAAAGACAACTTTCTCAATTACATTGTCAAGTCTTGAGAAATATTCTTCTTTTCCTTCAAGAAAAAAGGGATAGTAACCATAATCAAGATAGTTTCTGAAATCTTTGAGTATCGTTGTTGAGCTTTTTATTTTTAATGAAAGATCTCTGTGATCTTCGATTATTTCATTTAAAGAAACCGGTTTGTGGTAGTTACCCGACTCAAGATTTAAAAATTCCCTGAAAGAGAGTCCTTTCAGTTCATAATAAACAACTCTTCTTGAAAGATCTCCTTTGCTTTTTCTAAGTTCAATGGTTGAACTTCCCGAAACAATGATCTGTTTGTCACTGTAAACATCAATAATGTTTTTGAGCTCAACTGTCCAGTCAGGGTATTTGTGTATTTCATCAATATAAAGAGCCTCTCCGCCATTTTTAAAAAAAGTGTCGGCAATTTCATAAAGACCGATAGAAACAACAAAAACATGATCTGCGGTAATATACAGAGCTTTTTTTGAAGTTCCGTATTTTTCATAATAGTGCTGAATTATAAGTGTTGTTTTCCCTGTTCCTCTCGCACCGAAAATGCAGATCGCATTCAAATCCCAGTTTATTTTGTCATATAGATATCTTCTTACATCCCGCTGTTTCTTTTCAACCATCATATCGTGAATTTCAAGCAGTTTCTGCATCATAGCACCCTCCATTCAATCGGTTTTTGTCAAGTCCACTTTACAATATCAATCACTTTTTGTCAAGTCTACTTTGCAAAAACGCTCAGAAATTACGATTCCGTAAGGTTTCGTTGAAAAAAAACCCTTTTGGGATTATTCTTTTCTGATTGTGATCTATTTATCTTAAAAGGGAGGTGACTGATGAAAAATAAGAGATTAAAATTAGTTTTTCTGATGGTGTTAATACTTGCATTTACTGAACTTTCCGGAGTTGTTAAAAAAACGATAATGATCCCGGTGAGTGACGGGACCGGTCTTGAAACTGACATCTATTTTCCCGATAATTATCAGACAGAGAGCTATCCGGTTGTTCTTAACAGATCCCCTTATGACAGGACACAGAAAGAAGAATCAGGCAGTAATATGGCAGATTCCAATGTCGTTTTCATTGCTCAGTCTTTTCGCGGAACTTTCGGTTCTGAAGGGACTCACGGAGTTTTCCATACCGAAGGATGGGGCGAACACATGGATGGATATGACACTCTGAAATGGATAACTGATCAACCGTGGTGCAACGGAAAAATTGCAACCATAGGCGGATCGGCAGAAGGACTTGTCCAGTATTTCATGGCGGGACTTGATGAAAAACCGGGACTGATCTATCAGATAATAACAGTTGCATCGGGAGATCTCTACAACGGAACTTTCTTTCCGGGCGGGATACTTAGGGAAAACGCAATGACTGCCTGGCTGAATGATCAGAAAGCATCATTTTTCATTGATGAAATGATGACCGGTGATATGTACAGCAAAAGCAATGACTACTGGGATGTAACCGATATATTTAAGAAAAAGGAGAATCTTACAGTTCCGGCTTCACATCTATCCGGATGGTTTGACATGTTCGGAAAATACCAGATAGACACTTTTCGTCTTTTTACTGAGGCAGGAGCTGCTGATCAGCATCTTGTTATCGGTCCATGGGATCACAATAAGTTCATGACAAATAAAACCGGTGAACTTACATTTCCGAAAAATGCCGCAAAACACTATGAAGGTGAAGATGATCCTGTTTTTACACTGCTGGTTCATTATTTCTGGCCGTCATATACGCAAAAACCTGAAATGGCAGCAGTCACATACTACACGATAGGTGATGTGAAAAAAGAAAATGCTCCGGGAAATGAATGGAAAACTTCTGATAAATTTCCTCCGGATGATGCTTCTTTGGTGACACTTTCAGCTTCTGCAAATCTTGTTTTAAAAGCGGGTGACTGCGGAGAAGGAGAGTATGTTCTGAAATTTGATCTCAATGATCCGTTTCCTTCGATATGCGGCAATAATCTGATAATAAATCCTGGACCTTGCGATGTTTCTGAATATAGAGAGCGTATTGATGTAATGTCATTTGTCACGGAGCCGTTTGAAGAGCCGACTGAAATTACGGGTGCGATTGGTCTTAATGCTGTCTTTTCAGCTGATGTTGAAGATTTTGACATGGTTGTGATACTTACTGACATTTATCCTGACGGAACTGAATATCTGATGCTTGAAGGCGCTCAGAAAGTAAGATTCCGTAACGGTCTTGAAAATGAATCTCTGATTGAGAAAGAGGCTGTGACCGAAATGGAATTTAACGCAGGGTACATATCCATAATCTTTGACAAAGGTCACCGGCTTGGAGTGCATATTGCTCCTGCATATTTCCCGAAATACAGGATCCCGAGCACAGTCGCTGATTACTGGAACGATGAAAAAGCGAAAGGGGAGATAAAGTTCGATCTTTCAAAGACAATTATTACCGTTGACATGATCGGAGAGTGGGGCGGGGAAAAATGTGAAGCAACTGAAGAAGAGCCGGATGCCGATTCTATCTCAGAAGCTGATGAATTAAATGATGAAGACAGCGATGAATCAATTGAAAAAAAATCTTCAAGCGGATGTATTATTACGGTCTTTTAAATGAATGTCATTCTTCCGTGAAAAGAATTGCTCCGTCTTCATTTGATATGGCTGATCCGTCACCTTCGATAACACCCTGAGTGGTTCCGACTACAAAAAGTTTTCCACCTGCCGCATCAAGTCCGTATGACCAGTCGTCTTCATCAGTTCCAATGAAATGATGCCAGAGAACTTCGCCCTGAAAGTCAACGGCTGCGATGAATATTTCCTGATCGTTCCCTTCACTGGGAAACATATAGCTCATTCCGCTGACATATATTGCTTTTTCGCCGACACTTATTGCTCTTGGAACTTCTTCTTCATTGTCATACCATTTTGCGTTCCATAAAATTTCACCATCTTCAGGATCAACTGCCATCACATTATCCCACTCTTCGTAAAGCCCTGCAATGTAAAGTTTCCCGTCACTGTATTCCATTGCAAAAGCCATGTCGCCTTCAGTTGTCCCGTACTGCTTTGCCCATGTTTCATCACCGTTAGCTGAATTAAGTTTTGCAAGAAACGAATCGGGGTCGCCCTCTGTTCCGTGAAAACTCTGATCTCCAACTTTGTCAAAAGTGTATCCGGCAACAAAAACGCTTCCCTGATCATCAACTGCAACAGAATAGCAGAATTCAAGGTCACTGCTTCCGATCTGTCTTGACCAGCCGATAATTCCCGATGAAGAAATTTTTGTAACAAAGCAGTCATATCCGTCTTTAAACACCGTGTCGTGAAATTCACCCATTCCGTGACCTGTTACATAAACATCGCCTGAGATGTCAGTTGTTATTCCGAAACCGTATTCCTCCTGATCTGTTGATCCCCACTGCCTTACCCATAGAATTTCTCCGGCAGGGTTCAGTTTTGCCGCAAAGACATCACCCGGAACAATCGGTTCCCACTCATCGTCAAGATCTCCGTAAGTTGTTCCTGCAACAAGAATATTGCCGTCTTTATCAAGTGTGATAGCTCTGGCACTTTCCTGAGCCATAGTTCCCATTGACCTTATTTCCCTTATCCATTTTATTGATATTTCATCACTTTCGCTAAGTTCCATTTTTGCAACAAATGCACTTGTTTTACCAGAGGCGAAACTTGTAAAAGTGTCAAGACCGCTGTTGGTATCCCCTGCAATGTAAAGGGTTTTTCCATCTTTTGTAACAATGTTCTGTGCAAAATCCTTTCCATTTCCGCCAAAACGGAAAGCTCCAAAATCACCGTTATAACCCTGAGTTCCTTCAGTTCCTGAATTTCCTGTGTTGCCGGTGTTGCCGGAATTTCCTGTGTCACCGGTATTTCCTGAGTTGCCGGAGTCACCACTGTTTCCTGAATCTCCGGAGTTCCCGCTGTTTCCAGTATCACCAGTGTCACCAGAATTCCCCGAATTTCCTGAATCACCTGAATCACCTGAATTTCCGGTGTCACCAGTGTCAGATGAGTCTTCATCATTAATAGCGGACGAGTCATTCTGTTCCAAGTCTGGGTTTTCATCAGAACTGCCGCTGCTGCAGGAAAAAGAAAGAAAGCCCGCAATAATTAAAACAAGGATAATTTTTTTCATGATTTGCTCCTGATTGTCAATTCCAGTTTTCAGAAATTCTTTTCAAAAGATGTTCAAACGCTTCATCCTGATCGTTGAATTTATTGATGATTTCGCCTTTCTCAAAATAAAGTGCACAGTTTTTTCCAAGCGCTATTCCAAGATCTGCTTCACGAGCTTCTCCCGGCCCGTTCACTTCGCAACCCATGACGGCAACTTTCAAAGCCGGTTTCATCCACCAGACCTGTTCATTGAACCATTTTTCAAGTTTGTCGTAATATTCAATCACTGCTCCGTGAGTTCTTCCGCAGGTTGGACAACTAATGATGTCAGCACCGTTCTTTAAAAGTCCAAGTGATTTTAAAATTGTGTTAGCTGTCTGAATTTCTTCAACAATTGATGCAGTGAGCGACACTCTGAAAGTGTCTGCAAGACCTTCGTTTATTAAAATTGACAGTCCGGCAGTGCTTTTGATTATTCCTCTTTTTCCTCCGCCTGCTTCAGTAATTCCGACATGAAGCGGTGCATCACATTTTTCCCTTATCATTCTGCATGCGGCGATCGTTTCAGGAACACTCGATGATTTTGCTGATATTTTAAAGTTTCTGTACCCAAGCTCCTGCTCAATATAATCAGCCCAGAAAAGTGAACTTTCAACAAGACCTTCCCAAGTTACACCGTTATATTTATTAAGTATTTCCTTTTCAAGCGATCCGCCGTTCACCCCGATCCTGATCGCCATTTCAGGCCGTTTTTTTGCAGATTCTATTATTTCCTTAACCCGTTCCTTTCCACCCACATTCCCCGGATTGAACCGCACACCGCTAACCCCCGCATCAATCGCCATCAGCGCCAGACGGTAATCAAAATGGATGTCTGCAATGATCTCACCCTTAAAATTTTCTACCAGCTTTTTTAAGCTTTGCTCCTCATCACTGTTCTTAAAAGCAGTTCTCACAACCTTGCATCCAAGCTCGTAAGCCGTATCTGCCTCAGCAAGCGCCTTATCAAAATTGTTCATCGGAGTAGTTATCATCGTCTGAATCACAGGCGGATTATCTCCACCGATTCTGATGTTCCCGAGTGTTATGACGCGTGATTTTTTCATTTTAAACACCCCTCAACAATTTCAATTTCTTCTGGTGTGAGTCCGTAGAGTTCATAAACCATGTTGTCTATTTCTTTATCGGTTTCTTTGATTGAAACTTGCAACTCGTTAATTTCATTCTTGTAAGCAGAAAAATATTCATCCCATTCATCTTGCTGAGTCAATGACAAAATGACCTTTTGTTTTTTTAGTTCATTTAAAAATGTTTTGAAATCGTAATCATAAAAAGCATCCAATTTATTACTGATTTTTTCTATTCCGATATTTTCTCGTACTCTTTTAAAAAACTTGTTTTTCGCATTTTTCAAAGATTCATTTAAGAGTATCATTTTATTGGCTTTTTCTACAAAAATTAACTGGTTTTCTTTTTCAATAAAGTAGATCGGCAACCTCTCTACAAAAACGACTTTAACTTCAGCCAAAGGTTTTCCCACCATATGAAAATTCTCATACTGAAAAAACCAGTTGCACAGCACAGAGTTAATTTGTGCAAGTAAAAATTTATATTCGATATTATCGGTAGTTTTCTGCAAAACATGAATCGAATTTAATCCCAAATATTTATCTTCATCATAAGTGCACAATAATTTGTCGTCGGTACGACGAATTACTATTTTAGAATTGAAAAAAGAATCTGGATTCCTTGGTGCAGCCAGCCATTCACCATATTTTAAGTATTCTCCATCCCAATCGATCACATATCTATTTACTTGTGTTCCTCTTATTAACTTATGCCATGTTTTATCTTTAAACTCGTAAGAATTATACGGCTTATCATTCACAACAATCTGTGTTTGTGGCGGAATGCCTTTTCCTTTCTCATAAGGTTTAATGCCAGCTTTAACTTCTGCAAAAGAAGAAAGAGGTTTCGATTTTTTTAAAATTTTATAATAAAGATTTTGCGCACGCTCTGATGATCTGTAATTAAAAATCAGATTATCTTTTTTAAATATATACTCGTGCAAAAAACTGGTTTCTTTAATAATGTTTTTGTCTCTCGAATTCGTTAATACTTTGAATGATAGATTTTTTTTGGAAGGTGACTTTTTAATAATTGAAATTACCGGCTCAACAACAGCATCAGGAAAAACATTGAATGTCTCATACAATTCAATAATTTGGTTTTCTTCAAATAAATATTTTCTTAACAAAACGCCGTTTTCAACCACTAAAAAAGTGTTTGGTGTAATAAAACCGAGGTACTGGTCGTTTTTTAGAATATTTATAGACAACTCAAAAAAGAAGTTATAGGTATCATAGTTATACTCTGTTGTTTTGTAGTTATCTTTTAAATATGTTTTTTCTTTTTTATCAAGAAAAGCTCCATACGGTGGATTGCCGATTACGACATCAAACCCGCCACTCTTAAATACTTCCGGGAATTCCTTTTCCCAGTTAAAAGCTTTATCTCCTGCGACTTCAGGATCATCAATAAGTGAATTTCCGCATTTGATGTTATTGCTCAATATTGACAGTTTTCTTCCTTTCTGTGCTGTGCGAAGCCACAAAGAAAGCTTAGCAATTTCAACACTTTCTTCATTAATGTCAACGCCGTAAAGATTGTTTTCCAAGATTGCTGTTTCAACGCTGAAAAGTGAACCTTGACCTTGTTGAAGTTCTGTTTCCATGTCAATAACAAATTGGTGCTCACTTATTAAAAAATTGAGTGCCTGATTTAAAAAAGCTCCGCTTCCACATGCCGGATCAACAATTTTTAAAGAAAGCAGCCACTTTTTGTATTCCTCAAGTTTTTCATACAGTTCCAGCCCCTGTTTAGAAAGTTTCCGATCTTTTTTCAGAAAACTTTCATCAAATTCAATCTCAAAAATATTAAGCTCTTTTCTCTTTTCAGTGCAGAGAGTTCCGATAGTGTTTTCAACGATATATTGAGTGATATATTTAGGAGTGTAGAAAACACCATCCTTTTTCCGCTTGCTTTTGGATTTATCTTTCTCTATTCCTTCAATTTCCGCAGTGATTTCTTCAATTTCACTAAGCGAATGTTCAAAAATATGTCCGAGAATATTCACATCAACATCAGTATTAAAATCATAAACAGAAAGATTTTTAAGATCATCCTTCAAAATGTTGTCATCAATTATTAATTTGTTGAGCAAATCATCTTCGTAAAAAAGCCCGCCGTTATAAGCCGGAATGTTGTCACTTGGATTCTTTCCTTCTCTTCCGACATTCATATATCCGAAATACTGCTTGAAAATATCGTAAATCGGTTTGTAGGCATCTTCATTTTTAAGAGTTTCAAACCTTTGTATTATTCTTGAAATTGAATTTGACGGCAGAAGCCCTCTATCTTCAGCAAAAAGTATGAAAAGAAAACGGTCTATCAGTTTTTGAGATTTTTTGAAAAGAGTTAGCTTGTCCTGTTCCGGATTATTTTTTACCAGATTTTCAAAAAGTCGTTTTTTAAATGATGAGTAGTCTTTGTAGAGCTGTTTTGAAATATTTTCTTCACGAAAAATAGTTTTCTGTTTTATTTCTGAAGGTATATCGTTGAAAACACTTTCTTTATTCAGCAAAAGATAAAGAGTTTTGAAATCATCCTGACTTAAATCAAAAAGATCGAACTCTTCAAATTCATTAGAATATTCGACATAAAGACGAATTTTTTGAAAATTTGATGTAATTACATATTTGCATCCTTCGTGCTCATTTTTGTAATTAAATGCCTGTTCTTTTATGCTGTTAAGATCTTTTGTTTTTGTCGATTTCAACTCAATTACAGCTATTACATTGCCATTTTTTAGTATCGCACCGTCAGCTTTTTTTGAATCAGATACATTTTTATATTCTCTTGCTAAATTATAGTTTTCTTCAGGTTTAAAAGTATATCCGAAAACATCAACAAATATATCTCTTAAAAAACCGTCCTGATATTCTTCTTCTTTAAGTTTTTTAATTTCTTCAATTTTTACGATATTGAAGTTTTTTTGAAAGCGGCTGTATGCTTGCGCAACAATTGTTTCATCAAGATTTTTTAAGTATTCATTTCTGACAGATTTTTGAAAAATGGACATTTTATCCTCTCTGGAAAACAACCACTAAATAATCAAGCAGACAATTGATAGCTGAAAAACTAGTAAATGTCAAAACATAGAGGGCTGAAAATGAAGTAAAAAGACTCCTTCTAAAAATGAGGGGGTTGTTAATCTGTTTTATTAAGATTTATCTAATCAGTCAGTTTGGAGAGTTTTCTGAATTTCGAGAACTTTTTCAAGTGGAAGATTCGTTATTTTGGCAACCAGTTCTGGCAAGATTCCAGATCGAAGTGCATTCCTGCAAGTTTCAACAGCTTTGGCAAAAGCACCTTCCTGTCTGCCTTCCTGTCTGCCTTCGTTGTATATTTTTTTTCCAAGTGACGGCATCATTTCCTCCGCATCAGGTCCAAATTCCTCTGTTATTATAGTCATTACTTTCTCTTTAT
>CAZVWR010000067.1:0-15490 GCA_964630905.1 uncultured Spirochaetales bacterium
AATATCAATGAACTCGTTTTATAACAAAAAATTTATACTCAATTATTAGTAGGAGGAATGAATGATAGTAGTAACCGGTGCTTCAGGTCATGTCGGCAACAATCTTGTAAGAGAGCTAAACCGTCGCAAAATTAAACCGAGAGTTGTAATACACAATCCGGAACATTCTGAAAAACCGCTTAAAGGGCTCGATTTTGAAGCAGTTATGGGAGATGTGACCGATCTTCAGTCAATGATAAACGCTTTTAAGGGTGCCGAAATGGTATATCACTGTGCCGCATGGATCTCAATAACGCCCGGGATGTACAAAAAACTGAGAGTTGTCAATGTTGAAGGGACTTTGAATGTTCTTGAAGCATGCAGGCGGAACAACGTAAAAAAAATTGTTTATGTCAGTTCCATCGAAGCACTCGGAGATCCCGGAGAAGGTGTAATAGCAAAAGAGGAAATGGGATTTAACCCGGACAAAGCGATGCTTGAATATGGTGTGACAAAAGCCGAAGCTGCCCTTCTTGTTCAGGAAGCAGTAAAGAACGGAATGAACATCGTCACGGTCTGCCCTGTCGGAATAATAGGTCCATATGACTTCAAATCTTCACAGATGGGCAATATGATGCTCGATTTCTACAAAGGAAAGCTTCCCGCATATCCTGGATACGGTGGATTTGACTGGGTCGATGTCAGAGATGTGGCCAATGCGATAATTCTTGCCGGAGAGAAAGGAAAAAAAGGTGAATCATATCTTCTCACAGGCGGTCACACAACGAACTTTGAAATGATGGAAATACTTGAAAAAGTGACCGGCAGGAAAAAACCGAAAATAGCACTCCCCTACTGGCTCATGTCAACAGCAGGATTTTTCGCAGAATTCTATTATAAAACAACCGGCAAGGAAGCGGTGATAACGCGTGACAGTGCCAAAATTCTTAAAAGTGATCTCCGTGCATCATCAGAAAAAGCTAAACGGGAGCTCGGATACAATCCAAGACCTCTTGAGCAGACTTTCAAAGATCATTTTGACTGGCTGATGAATTATTACGGAAAATAAATGGATTATACATTTTCAATTCAGTTTATACCTCTGATCTTTTCAGTTTTCTTTTCTTTCGGACTTCTTGTATATCTTCTGAAATACAATGAAAGTCCTGTTGTAAAAACTCTGTCAGTCATTTTGAAAGGAGCGTTCATCTGGTCTTTGTCCCATTTATTTGAATACGGTTCCAATCAGCTTTCTTCAAAAATTTTCTGGATAAACATCGGGTATATCGGAATTGAACTTGTGCCGATCGGCTGGTTTTTAATGTCTCTGCTTTATTCAGGAAAAAGACATCTTGTCAACAGGAATCTCATAATTATTATTTCACTAATTCCTGTTCTTACTGTTATTTTTAATCTTACCAACAGTTTTCACGGTCTTATGAGATATGATGTCGGACTTGATACGAACGGACCGTTTGCAATAATAACAAGAACGCCGGGAGTATGGTTCTGGATAAATTTTGTTTATGTGAACGCTCTCATGCTGACCGGCACACTGCTTATGTTCAAAAGAATGTTCTCTCCGCCAAAAATCCAGCAGAAACAAATACTTCTGGTCACAGCCGCCGTAATAATCCCGTGGCTTGGAACATTTATCATGGTCTTTAGCCTTATTCCTGCGCTTCGAATAGATCCTTCACCATCTATGATACCCTTTTCAATCTTTCTCATTGTTCTTGCTTTATATCCTTTCAATATCTTTGATGTTATTCCAATTGCAAGAGATTTTATCCTGGAACATCTTCCTGACGGGATAGTCGTTACCGACCCGCTAAACAGGATCATTGATTATAATCCGGCTTTTAAAAATATGTTCCATTTACAAAAAATACCCTTTTCAACCCCTTTGAGCAGTTTTTCATCAATTCTTAACATTCCGGAATCTCTGCTGAAAAAGAACTCTTTTTTCAAACGGGAAACTGTCTGCACATTAAACGGCGACTCTCTTGCTCTTGAGTTTCAGATGCAGCCGCTGATGCAAAACGGCTCTGTGATAGGTAAAGTATATTATTTTCAGGATATTACAGAAAAGAAAAAGATGATCGAGTCATTAAGCCGGACTCAGCGACTTGATTCTCTGGGGACACTTGCCGGCGGAATTGCACATGAATTTAATAATATGCTAAGTGCTGTTTACGGTTATGCAGAACTTGCAAAAAACTCTTCGACAGACCCCAAAATTATTGATTATCTTGAAAAATCACTTTCCAGCTCAGATAGAGCAAGAGATCTTACAGAACAGCTTGTGACCTTTTCAAAAGGCGGCACTCCGATATGCAGGGAAGAGCAGCTATTTCCGTTTTTTGCAGAAAGAATAAAGCTCCTTGTAAAAAAAACTAAGATCGATCTCAGTTTTGATATTCCGCATAATCTGCCTGATGCATGGATTGACAAGAATCAGGTGGGGCTGGTCTTTGACGGCATAATAACAAACGCCAAAGAAGCAATGTTTGAAAAAGGGACTATCTCAATAAAAGCGGCAGTGGAAAATGTTGAAGAACACTCTATGCACAAACTTAAAGCAGGCAGGTATGTCAAAATAATGATCCGGGACAGCGGAACCGGCATTGATAAAGAGGTTCTGCCTAAAATATTTGACCCATTTTTCACCACAAAAAAATTCGGACGGGGAATGGGGCTTTCTGCTTGTTATTCGATTGCCGAACAGCACGGCGGCACAATTGAAGTTGAAACTGAAATAGGAAAAGGGACACAATTTACTGTCTATTTTAAGGCTGCCGGATAGAACCACCTTTATTTAACACCACTTTCCCATCCTTGAATGTAACAGTAAAAGAGTTTGCTTCATTGAAGAATTCTTTTCTTTTTATCATTTTATCATTCTGGGTTACAACAGCAAAACCCCGCTCCAATGGTGAAAGAGGGTTGTTCGTTTCAAGCATCTTTTCTAGTGCCGAAAGATCTTTAACCGCATCAAATATGAGTTCTTTGAGCTTCGATGAAGCGGTTATAAGCAGTTTCTCAGTGCGGTGAAGAGTCCGGCTTATGACTTCAGAAGGATTTCTGAGCGAAAGAGTCATATTGTCAAGATACATCAATTTTGAATTTATCGAGCTTTCTGTTGTCTTTTTCATATCCTGTACTGAATTCAAAGCCATGCTCAGCAAAACGGCACCGTCAGGAAATATAAGCTCTGCCGCGGCAGTCGGGGTCGGAACAGAGTAGCTTGCGGCAAGATCAAGAATGGTGGTGTCTGTTTCGTGTCCTACCGCACTTATTACCGGCTTTCGGCATTTTATCACAGCCCTTGCAAGCTCTTCTGAATTGAAACAGTCCAGATCCTCCTTTGATCCGCCGCCTCTTCCGATGACTATTGCATCGATCTCTTCAATATCTGAAATCCTCGCAAGTGCCTTAATAAGATCAAGGTAAGCATCTTTGCCCTGAACTGAAGAAGGTGCAAGGATAATTTCAGCGGGAGGGAACCTTTTTCTTGATACTTTTATTATATCGTGTATCGCCGCACCACTTTCACTTGTAACAACACCGATCACTTCAGGGAACTGCGGAAGCTGTTTTTTGTGACTTACATCAAAAACACCCTCTCTGCTCAATTTTTCCCTGAGCATTTTAAGTTTCATCGCCGCCATCCCTTCACCGTATGGAATGATGAGGTTTGCGATCAGAGTTATCTCCGACCTCTGCTCATAAACGGAAAGTTTGCCATAGACTATATATTCTGAATCGACCTTCAATTCCGCATGGTTCATTCTCTGCTGGTTTTTAAAAAGAGCACATTTGATCTGGGCTTCACTGTCTTTGAGCGTAAAATAGATGTGTCCTGAATAAGCTTTACTTAAATTTGTAAGTTCTCCGCGGACTGCGACAAAACCGAAAGCCCCTTCAACTGCATTTTTAAGGTCTCTGACCAGAGCTGAAACCGGTACGACAACATCATTCATTATCTGATCTTCTTAAGTGCCTTCATTTTCAGGGCACTCGGGATATTTCTGCTTTTGGCAATGTTCTTAAGATCGTTTATTCTTATTATATCAAGCAGTGCCATCGAAGTTTTAAGCGGTGTCTTTGGATTGTTCACCAGAGCAAGCTTGACCTGATAACTTTTTGAAAGTGCCTTTACAGCCGCAATATAGGCGATGATATCAAGCGAAATCGCTGCATCTCCTGCAATTGAAACTACCTCTTTTTCGGTAATTCTGGCATTGGAAAGAACCGCCATTGCTATCTGTCTTCTGGGATCCTTGATAAGTATCTTCCTTACTTCAATATTTCCCATCATTGCAAGCTTTATCTTCTGCCCCATTGACATATCCTTAATGGTCTCAATCATATTTTTTCTCTGACCCATCATATCGTCAGCATTCAGACCTTCAAAAACTTCATCGGAAACAAGGAAATCGGGAAAATCGAAATCTTCATCACCGAGCTCTACGACATCTTCTTCCTGTGAAACATCTTCTTTCAGTTCCTGTGAACCGTCAGGTTCCTCACCCTGCTCAGAAGAAATATCGCCGGCCACATATCCCACCTGTTCGATGTAAAGATCATAAAGAACAGGGCTGAATGCAGAAAAAAACTTTACAAACTCTTCCTTCCTTGGAGCAGTGAACATTACAAAATCTCTGTGCGTAATAAGATTTTTCCAAAGATCATCATCCTGTATCATTACATAGTCCAGAACCCATTCCACATGCATTTTTCCAGTTTCCATCAGAGCTATCAGAATGGTTGCCGACTTTCTTTCTCCAGCAAGCTTCGTTAATGCAAGCACTGATTTTTCAGGCATTTCCTGATAGATGTTCTTTTTTATATCAGGTACCGAAAAATCCTTTATCTTTTCGATCGCTCTTTTCCAGACAGTCTCATCATCATCTCCGCAGAAAAATATGACTGCTTTTTTATATTCATCCGCAGTGATCGGAAGAAGCCCGTCAATTACAGCAAGCTTCTGTGCAGGCAATTGTGCCTTGCGCCACATTTATTCTACCTCCTGTTCAGTAAAGCAATGATGTTAAGCCCTTTCAAAGTAAGATCCCTGTCAAATTCCGATATGTATTTTGATGCCGTTGTCAATGCACCGGCAAGACCGCCTGTCGATATGATCTTCGGCTTAAAATCAACCTCTTTCAATGACTCCTCGATAACCCTGTCCACCATACCTATAAAACCGAAAAAGACACCGCTCTGAAGTCCTGCCAATGTTGATCTCCCGATCGCTTTTTCAGGCCTGTCAAGCTCAAAACGGGGCAGCTTGGCAGTTTTAAGGCTCATAGCCTCCATTGATATGATGATTCCCGGCATTATCGCCCCTCCGACATATTCCTTCTGAGGAGTTACTATATCAAGAGTTATCGCTGTCCCTGAATCAATTATGAAAGTTCCTTCTTTGTACAAACTTGCCGCCGCTACAGCATTTGCGATCCTGTCAGCACCGACCTCATTAGGGTTATCGATATTTATCTTTATTCCTGACATGGTAGTGTGTTTCAGAAAAAGGGGCTTAACATCAAGGAATTCTATCGCAAATCTTTCCCATATGTGGTTCCATGTCGGAACAACGGAACTTATTATGCAGAAAGCTATATCGCTGATCTCTATCTTTGAAAACATCATGAGTGAGTGGATCTTGGAAGAAATATCATCAACTGTGAGATTTCTGTCAGTTGCTATCCTCCATCTTTTCACAAGAATGTCATCTTTGTAAAGTCCGATAACAGTGTTTGAGTTTCCGATATCTACTATAAAATTCATTTATTTCCTGCCGTAAAAATGAGAAAGAGCCTTCTTCATATAGAAATGATCAAGTGTTCCTGCAGTTTCTCTTATCGAGTGCATTGCCCACATTGCGTTACCCACATCGACCGCTTTAATTCCAAGAGCGGCGGAACTCATCGGTCCGATCGTGCTTCCTGACGGGACATCAGACCTGTTTGCAATCTTCTGACAGGGAACGCCTGCCTGTTCACATATCTGTTCAAATTCTGAACTGCTTTCCGCCGTTGTTGCATATCTGAAGGAAGAACTGAATTTTATAACAGGCCCTTTATTCATCAATGGAGCATAGGCAGGATCATGTTTTTCAGGAAAATTGGGGTGATGGGCATGTGCTCCGTCAGCACTGACAAGGAAACTTTGGGAAAGTGCTCTGAAAATGTCATCTTTACCTGAAGAAGTGAGAGCTGTGATCCTTTCAAGAATTGTTCTTGTAAATGTTGAGTCCGCTCCCATCAGTGTTCTTGAGCCGATCTCCTCGTTGTCATAGAAAGCGGCAACTGTTGTTGCTTCAGGGGTTTTCACCGAAAGGAATGATTCAAGGATCGCATGACACATCTGAAGATTATCAAGTCTTCCGCAGGTTATGAACTCAGAATCATTTCCGGTAAAAACTCCTTTCTGAAGATCATAGACAAACATGTCCATCCCTGCGATATTCTCCTCTTTTTCCTTAAGCTCAGATACTATAAGACCTTTGAGAACATTTTTTGCTGAACCGTCTGCGGTAAGAACTATCTGAAGATGATTCTGTGGATTGAACTCAAAACCCTTGTTCGCTTCACGGTTCATGTGTATTGCCAGACTCGGAATTATTGCAACCGGCCTGTTGATGTTGACAAGTCTGCTTTTCAGTCCACCTTTTGACTTGACCATGACTCTTCCTGCTATACCGAGATCTCTGTCAAGCCATGTGTAGACAAGCGGGCCGCCGTAAATTTCGGTTGTAACTCTGATGCAGGATGCCGACTTATTCTCTCCGTTGTCCTTTATTTTCAAAAGGGGACTGTCGGTGTGTGCACCGGCTATTCTGAAGCCTGTTTTCACCGGTTTTCCTCTGCCTGCAATAAAAGCAATAACTGATGAACTGTTCCTTTTAACAAAGTGTTTTCCACCCTCTGATATCTTCCAGGGATCAGATTCATCAAGTTCAGTAAAACCTTCTTTTTTCAACCTTTTTTCGATGTTTTCCGCTGCATGGAACGCTGTGGGAGAGCTGTCAAGAAAGTCAATAAGGGCACTACCAAGTTTTTTAATTTCTGAATTCATAGGATCCTCCGGATTATATAATTACATTTTCTTATCGATCTCGTAGAACAGCGACAGATAAAGTCCGTTTGTCATCTGCCACTCTCTCACTATTGCAAAATCTCTCTTGATTGTGAACTCATAGTTGAATGAAGCATATTTATTGATGTTGAATTCAAGCTTGATATGTCCTTCAAACTGGAACACATCACCCCAGCTCATTTTGAGATTTTCTCTCTCCTTGCTGTAAAAAGGCATGATCGCTTTAGCCATTATGTCGTAACCCACCTTTTTTTCCTGTGCTGTTCCTTTATAAGTGAACCCTGCCTCACCGCCGACTTCATAAATATCAGTCATTGAAGTGAGCTCTTTTTCAGGAGTCGCGGCATCATCATTTACGATGAGCGAATCCCCTACAAAAACCTCTCTTGCCGCAAGACCGAGATTGAACTCCATCTTGCTTTCCTCAGTATCGATAGGCCTTAAAAAAAGACCGGTACCCTGATACAGGAACAGCGGAAGACCTGAAGTTGTGAGTTCGTATTTCTTTTTCTGACCTTTTCTCACACCGTTGACACTGTATTCCACAGCATCCGTACTGTAGTCGTATCCGGGGAAAAAATGGGTCTCAAGACCGGCTTTAAGATAGTAACCTGACCATTTGTTGAAAAGAAGATTGTAACGCATTTCAAGCTTTGCCACATCGGCCGCAATTACAAAACCTTCAAAAAGAGGGGTGTAGCTTATTGCCTCTTTTATTCCCAGATCAATAAGAAATTCATGCATATCTTTCGCATACTTGTAATTCAAAACTACATCAAGATCAGTCCTGAAATATATGCCGTCCGTTTTGCCCGGAACATTTCTGTTGTCAACAAAACTTACTGAAAGTTTCGGTTTGAAAAAGATCGAATGGTACTTTGGTGCTTCAATTTTTTCCTCTGCAGGTGCGGCATCAGTTGCAAAAACAGGTGCCACAACAAAAAACAGCATGATAACTGCCAGAAATCTTTTCATAATTTGCCTCCAATGCAAAAAGTTCGCAGTAATTATAGACACATTTAAAAAATAATGCAACCTTGGCCATACGAATTAACTTTACTGATAAAACTGATTTGTTAATATCTAAAAGTCTGAAGTTTTGAAACACCGGGGGCACTATATTGAAAAAGCTTTATCTTGAATTTATAAAGTTCTCGCAAAAAAACATTCTTTTCATGCTGATCTTTATGACCGGCCTTATTGCCTTTGAACTGATTTACTTAAAAAACAATCTCAAAATTGATACCGATCTCAAAGCTCTCTTTAAAGGGAATAACCCGACAGTGTTGGAGCTTCAGGACATGGAAGAAAGGGTCGGCACTTATTCTACAGTGCTTGTTGTTGCAAACTCTCCTGACAGGGAAAAGAATATTGAAGCGCTTCTGAGAATAAAGAATAAAATAATTGACGATCCAGCCGTAAGATTCATCGAATTTGACAGGGATATCGACTACATTGAAAAACATGCTCTCCTTTTTGCATCTGTTGAGGAACTTGAAAAAATAAGAAATGAAGTAAGAAACGCGATCGCAGACAAAGTTGCGGAATCGATGTCGCTTACAGACAATAACGATACCTCTGAAAAATCGGCTGGAACGCTCTCATTGGCAGAAAGACTTGATGAAATTGAGAAAAAAGCCCGTATCTACAGGGACAAATACAATATAAGCCGTTTCTATGAAGCGGAAAACGGTACTTTTGTGGCAATGAAGGTTCGCCCCGGTGGCTCAGAAACAAATGTGAGTGACACAAAAACAATCGTTGACCTGCTTGACAAGGCAATCCTTGAGACGAGGCCCGAAGAACTGGGCGTTACGGTGGAAGCGGGGGGACATTTCAGAAATAAGTTGAAAGAAATGGATGCCATATACAATGATGTGTTCTCAACTTTGGCGATCTGTATTTTCCTTCTGTGTCTGACGATCATCTTCTATTTCAGGTCATTGATTGCACTTTTTATCGTTTTTATGCCCCTTTCCGCAGGGGTTATGTCCGCAATAGCCGCGATGCAGTTCTTTACAGGCGGATTTAACATCATTTCGGCCTTTACATTTACTATCCTTTACGGACTCGGAATTGATTTCAGCATACATCTTCTCGGGAGATTCAGCGAAGAAAGCGAAACAGCCGGAAATTGCAGAACTGCACTTGAAAATTCCTCCACCGGAATACTGCCTGCGATATTTTCAGGAGCTTTAACTACCGTTGCCGCATTCTTTTCTTTAATACTCATTGATTTTAAAGGTTTTTCCGATTTCGGTCTTGCCGCGGCAATAGGCGTTACAACATCATTCATTTCGATACTTATATTCTTCCCGGCAGTAATTTTTGCTTTTGACAGGGTTAAGCCTCTTAAAATAAAGGCATATAAAACTGAATTTCTGGCGGCGGTATATTCGAAAATATCAAAAAGACCAGCTACGGTGGTAACCGTTATGGGAATAGTTACGATCTGCTCCATTTTTTCAATAAAATTCGGCGACATGGAATACAATTTCGATAAGCTGACTTTCCCCGGCAAATATGACAGGTCATCAATAACTATGCAATATCTGGATGCTGTTAAGAAAAACAAAGCTGATGTTATCTCGACGGGGCTTCCCTCGTTCATTCTTACTGATTCAGCAGAAGAAACTGAAGATGCGACACGAACCCTTTCAGAAATGATGAATGATCATGACAAGCGGACTGTGGCTCTTAAAGATGTTCTGTCTGCATATACTTTTCTTCCTCCCGATCAGGCTGAAAAGCTTAAGATTATCAGGAACATAAAACAGATGATCGAAAGAAAGATCAATCTCTTTGATGAAAAAACAATAGAAAGATATAACAGCGAGTTTAAGCCGTACCTTGAAGTAGATTCGGAAATGGACAAGAACATGCTTCCCGGGTGGATAAAAGATAAAATGTCACTTAAAGACGGCTCATTTGACAAGTTTGTAATAATTGCTCTGGGAGGCAACAAGTCAAATGTGGAAGATGTTCTAACCATCAGAAACGAATACGGGACCGTACACGGAAAAGTCAAAGATTACAAAATACTCGGATCATACATGCTTTTAGGTGAAATAAAAACTGTAATAGACAGACATGTTCCCCTTGCAACCCTGTTTGCTTTTATTGCTGTTTTCGCAGTCCTTGTGATCCTCTACCGCTCTTTCAGAAATGCCTTCATTGTCTTTCTGCCATTATCCGCAGGCATTCTCTGGATGATATTTGTTGCAGTCATTTCAGGAATTAAATTCAATATTTTCAACATGATAGTAATACCTACCGTGATCGGCACAGGCATCGATTCTGCAATTCACATATTTCACCGTCACCACACATCTTCAGAAGGATCAATGGTCGAAAACCTGAAAAATACTGGCGGAGCAGTCTTTTTCTCGTCGCTCACAACACTCGTGGGATTTGGAAGTGTCGCTTTTGCTGCTCACAAGGGTCTTCAATCCATCGGAATAATGGCAAGTATCGGCATAATTACAGTTACTCTTGTAAATCTCGTTTTCTTCCCTGTGATCATCGTATTTATTCAGGAACGGTTTCAGAAAAATAAGTAATATCGCTATTTTACGACACTTAAAGAAGAAGCGATGCTCATCGCTATTATCGCTTTTATCCGCAGAATGAAAGTGATCAGCAGTCCCGCTCCTCCGTCAAGTCCCAGGAATGAGAATATAAGAAAACCCGCCCCTTCACCGACACCGATCTTAGCAGGAATGAAAGAAACAATGTAACCGCTTAAAGCTATTGCACAATATGCCAGAGACAGAATTGAAAAAGAGTAGTCAAATCCCGCAAGATATGCACATGCAAGAAATGTTCCCCATGAAACAAATCTGGCAAAGAACTGAATAAAGAAAAGTGCCCTGTAATCCTTCGGCCTTTCCTTGCGGAACTTTTTTAAACTGCTGTCCATCTCCGCAGCTTTCTTCAACAGCTCATCACTATTTTTTCTACCCAGCAACTTAAGTAATTTAGCCAACTTAACAGAAATGTTCGATCTTATCAGGATCATCATTCCAAAATAAGGAAGAAACCCGATCAGGGCAGCTGCAAAGACAATGGTAAAATGATCCGTCCTGTAATCGTGTCCTGCGATGAAAGATATGGCAAGAATGGCTATGAGAGCGTATGCCTTTGACAGCTTGAAAATATAATTCCAAAGTACGATACCTTTTATGGCTGAAGACGCCCCTGTTTCCTTTTTTATAAGACCAACCTTCACAACTTCCCCTGCTTCCCACGGAATTATAAGGTTTGTCAGCGCACCGATACAGTTTGAGGAAAAGACTTTAATGAAAGATATTTTTCCCGGAATCGCAAAAGAAAGTGCCCATGCATCAGAACCGTTCTCAAGAAAACCGAGAATGATCAACACAATGGCACCGGGAATGCCGACTTTAACAAACGATTCACCAACTTTATCAAAACCGATGTGTCTAAGAAGGAAAAAGAGTACGGTCAACGAAAAAATGAAAATCAGGATCTTTACAATTTTGCCGGACAGATTTTTCTTTACCATCTTGCCTTTTTTATAAATATGTGAATAGCGATAAGTATAAAATTAACAAGGGCGGGAAACATTGCAATAACAAGAAAGACATCAAGAAAATTAAAAACGGCCGCAATCATTACTATCAGCAGAATTGAATCTCTCCAGAGAAGTTTTTTAAGATAACTTACTAAAGATGTTGATCTTTGCACCTCTTTTCTGGGTTTATAACACTCCCACCAGTAATAGAATCCGAGTCCGTGTTTATATTTGCAATGCCAGTGTACCAGTGCATATGTATAAGAAGCGACTGCTGTTATTATTCCGGCTGCCAGAAAAAGGAATGACCCTCCTGAAATATAAAGATGATAGCCAACTGCAAGATATAAAAGCGCTCCCAGCGTTTCGTCACATATCGAATCAAGCCACGCACCCAGAGAAGATCCCTGATGTCTCATTCTTGCGATCTCTCCGTCAACTCCGTCAACTATAGAGTTAAAATGAATTATCACTCCGCCGAGCACTGCTCCGAGATAACCGGGAATAAGAAAACATGCAAGACCCAAAAGTCCGATGAAAAAATCTGCAACCGTTACAAAATTCGGGGTCATGAACTTATATTTCAGGATATTCCTGGTTATTCTTATTGAAACCGGTCTGTTTAAATATTTTGCGACAACTCCTCCCGGTCTGAACTGGAGGAATTTCAAATATTCCCACTCAACTTTTGACACCTGCTCACCGTTTCCTATATTTCCCCAGTATCCCTTTTCAAGTGTTTTTTCTATTGCTTTTACTTTATCGAGCGTTTTTGCAAAATTAACAAGTTTAGCGGCAGAAACATTTTCGTCTTTCCATCCTTCCCATACAGACAATTTCTGTTGAGCAGCACGACCTATAATAAATAACGGAGCCACCCCGTTCTTGCCGGTAAAAGAAACAAACTCGTCATCCGAAACTTCAGAATATACAGACTCCAGTGCAGATTCAACCGTTACATCGTCAACTATCCAATCCGTAAAAATAAGCACTGTTTTCCGGGACGGCACTTTAAAACATTCCTGAATATCTTCAGAATTGACCTCTTCAATCCTTCGCTTAAAAGAAATATCGAGCTTATCTATCGCTCTTTGCCACCTTTCAGGAACATTTACACCCGCAAAATCAGGTGTATCCGTTTTCTGCTTAAAAAGAGTGACCTTTATACAGGAAGGAAGATAATTCTCAGCATATTTCAACTCTTCAGGAGTATCTATCTCATACCATGTCATTTTATCTGAATTAATTATTTCAGGGAAAGTTTTCCTGTCCACAAGCTCCTGTATCACCATTTCAACAACTGCTTTCTCTTTTTGGATCTTTCCAACAGTTGAAGCTGCACTCAGATACTCTTTCCAGAAATCCTTTTTAATAAAGGTCATTCCGATATATCCTGCATTCCATTCTGTCAGCTTCTTTGATATCTTTTCAACATATCCGTCTGAGTTTATAAAAACTTTCATATCGTCATCTGTCAGTTTTCTTTCAGTATCAGCAAAAATTGCAAACTGGCTCACTTCATTCAGCAACGGGAAAACTCTTACCGCAAAGGATTCAGGATAAATATGGTCGACATTCATTATCAGAGTATCTTCGTTCAGAAACTGCTCAGCAGACAGAAGAGAATAAAGGTTCTGCTCGGAATATCTTTTGTTCTCAATTACTTCAACAAACGGGAACTTCTTTTCACAGAAAGATTTCATCTCTTCATGATGATATCCAGAGATAACTATTGTCCGGTCAGGAGAAAAATTGCGTGTCCACTCTATCTGATATTCGAGCATGGTTTTTCCGGCCACTTCAACAAGGGCTTTCGGCATCCCCTTCCCAAGTCTTGAACCAAGCCCTGCCGCCAGTATCACTACCTGCATGATCTCTCCTTCTTTTAAGATGATATCCCTTCAGAAATTAAACTTTTATAATAGTCCAAATGGTTCTTTGCAACATTATCCCACGAAGTTCTTTCTCCGTAATCTTTAACTGCATCAGTAACTTTTGCCGAAAGATCTCTGTTCCGGACAAATTCGGTCATGGATCTTTCAATCTCTTTAAATGATGAAGCCGGTACAAAAACGGGCAGTCCTGACATCTGTTCCTTTATTTCACTGAATTTAGGGCTGTCGGAAACAATAAAAGGTGCGGCTGAACCTATCGTGAGATGAAGTATGCCACTTGCGGAACAGTATTTCTGGTTGTATAAAATAAGAACAAGGTCCGACAGTTTAAGATATCTGTGTATTGTCATTTCATCGAGAAACCTTATGTCCCAAACTATATTCCGGCTGAATCCGGACAGTATTCTACACAATAACAGATACAGATAATTATACCATCTGCCTCCGCCGGGTTTACCTGCAACGATGAGTTTCAGGTTGTCATGCTTATTTGAAATTCTTCTGAAAGCATATGTGATTCTGTGAAGATTCTTAAAAAAATGTATGAAGCCGATAAAAAGAAAAACAAAATCATTTTCACTTAAACCGGTCTTTTTTTTCAACGCCTCTTTTGTTTCATTGACAGACACATTCTCTGTTCCATGCGGTATGACATTTATTTTTCCGTTCCCTTTATCTATACTGTTTTTACTGTCAATATTGTGAACTATGATATTTGAATATTTGATCAGTTCCTTATAAAAAAGACTGTCCTTTTCATTGTTGTAAACCGTATGAAGAGTAACAACGACAGAACTGCCTGATTCTTTTATTCTTTTCACCATAGAAAGGAATCTTCCCCTGTCAGGGAAAAGATCGGGTGCATGCTGAAAATGAACTATCTCCGGGGACTTCAAAGATTTTAATGCATTTATTATCTGTTCATCATATTTCTCATCTCTCTTATAAGAATTTATGACAGTATAACTTCCTGAAATATCTGATGATCCGCCTTCCGATATCACATATACTTCCTTTGTTTGAATTTTAGAAACTGAATCACAAAGAAATTTTGTGTAAGTAGCTATACCGCATTGTGCCGGAGGAAATGTTGAAACAAAAACTATACTCAAATCCACACTCCCAAAATAAGCTTAGAATAATATAAATTTCATTTTCTATGTAAAGAAAAAAAACCCGATGACATTAGGTAAGCAGATCAAGTATCTGTGTCAGTTTGTCAACACAGCAAATATCAGGAAATCTTTCAAGGAATTCTTCTCTTGTTCTGATAGCGATACGACCTATAAAAGGAATTCCCAACTCCTGTGCAACATCACCGTCATGAAGAGAATCTCCAACGAATATCATTTCCTTTTCAGTGATCCTGAATTCATTTATCACATGAAGAATGTGCGCTTTTCCTTTTGCAAAACCGTCTTTGTATCCAAGTATCATATCAAAACTGAACTTATTGTATTTATTAAAATATTTCAACACAAACTCATGGTAATTATTTGATGAGACTATAACTTTTATCCCCAGTTCCTGCAAACCGTTTAATGCGAGAACTGTATCATCGTCAAGAGGTGTGTTGAAAAAAACATCCTGTTTGCGGGTCTCGAATTCCTTCTGCACTCGAAAATTTCTGGTATCACCCGGAAACATAACTTCAAGCTGGTGCTTAAAAGGAATTCCACTCGTTGTAATGTAATTTCTGCGGCCTTCTTTAAAGGGCAGGTTATAATCCCTTTCAATTAGTTCAGCAGCAAGATCTGCAAACCCTTCCATTGTATTGATAAGAGTTCCGTCAAGATCAAATAGAATCGCTTTCGGAACAGTGTATTGAATCATTGTTTTATCCTCAAAAAAAACTATCGTAATTTTATAATTTAACAGAATCAAGTAAAGAAAAACATTTAAAACAAATAGAGTTTTCAGGCGAAAAAAAATGAGGCGACGACCTACTTTTCCACGGCCACTGACCGCAGTATCATCG
>CAZVWR010000068.1:0-15452 GCA_964630905.1 uncultured Spirochaetales bacterium
CTATCATTTATACCGGTAACTTCACCCATGACCATAAGCTTTGAAATAAGCTGTGATGCCTTCACACCCATTCTCCTTGCAAGCTCGGAAACCTGTACTGTATCTTCGAGTTTCAATATCTTTTTAATCGCTTTTGTGGGATTCGGCGGAACAACAACAGCAGGTCTCATTTTTTTTCTGTCCCTTTTCCTTTTGCGTGCTTCCTGTTGAATCGCGTAAGGATCTTCGATGAACTGTGCAATGTCCGGACCCTTTATTTTTCCTTTAACCTTTAGCGAAACATTTGCCGGCTCAACATTTTTGATATTCTTCCTTACTTTGTTGTGTCTCTGGGCAGGAACATTCACAACGGCAGGTGTCTCGTTGTCGGGAATGACAACCTTTCTTTTCTTGTGCTTGCTCTTGAGATCCAGATCATCATCATCAATGATCTCATCAAGAACTTCTATTTTCTTCTTATCATCTTTTTTTCCGGCATCTTTTTCATCTTTTTCGCTTTTTTCAAGCACATCATCAGATCCTGAATCTCCGGCAAGAAGCCTTCTCGCCTCTTCTTCGACCCTCAATCTTCTGTCATGTTCATGTTCATGGGCATGCTCTTCAGACTTTTTATCATTTGTGCCGGATTCATCTGTTTTAGAGCTGTTATCTGTAGAAAGGTCCTTCCCCTCAATTGCACTGTTTTCTGAAGAGGGAACCTGTTCCTCTGTTTTGGCATTCTCATCAAGGCTTTTAAAAAGAGCCCCTTCTTCAGCAGATTCACGTTGCGAATGAGGAATAAAACTCCTAGTTCTCTGCGCACCCGATCTTCTTATGGTCGTGACAGATTTTTTCGCATCATCTTCGTTTTCGGACATAGCGGATCCTGAAGAAAACTTCTCCCTTACCAAACGCTCTTCGTCCGGATTAAGAACATTAAAATGGCTTGAATAATCAAGACCTTTTGACTTAAGGAACTCAATGATCTCCTTGCTTCCTACACCTATCTCTTTAGATAGCAGACTAATGCGCATACTTATCTCCTGAAATGAATTTTTCCAACAAGTTCATATAAAAAAACAGTTTTTCACTCTGAGCTGATTCAACAAGGGCAAAAACACCGGCAGGCCGTCCATCAAACATCGCCCCGACAGCAGATTTGTCAAGACCCGTCTTAAAACAATGCATACCTGTAACTCTTTCAACATCCGTTACAGTGTTTTCTGAAACATCATTCGCACAGATGATGTATTTAAATCTCTGCCCTTTCTTCGTCTTGTCCATAATGAGATTCTGCCCTTTGAAAACCACTCCGCTTTTTTTGCATATTGAAAGAAAGTGCCTGATCGAATCGATTGACCTCTCTTTTAAAAAACTGAATATTTTTTCCTGACCGATCTCAAAAACCGGAGTACCTGTGAAGAACTTTTCAGGAAGTTTTCTGCTATTTAGAAAAGTTGAAATACACTCCCGGCTGTAGTGTGTATAAACAGATCTCCCTTCCATCTTCTGAAGCCAGTCAGGCAGTATCTTCCCTGCAACAGCAACCCATCTCATAAGATTTTCCTTACTGTCGGTCCCGTTACAGGCAAAACATGTTCTCTCTCTGTCAGTTCTTTTCATCTTCCCCGTTTTCTTCAATACGGCTGAAATCAAAGAATGAATCGGCATTGATCCTGCCGTCCTTGCCTCTCTTCTTTCCATTGAGATCATCAATGTGAATCTGCAGGCTGTATCTGATCTGTCTTGCCCTTCTCAAACTCAGCTCTGCATTTTTGGCAAATGTCTCAGTATCAGGCTCACTCTGAATGTCTGCGAGGGTATGATATCCCTTCTCACCGATATATTCAGCAAGTTCTTCATTAACACACTTCAGGGTTGTTGTAGGTACATTAAGTTTTTCCTCAAGATCTTCATCAATATCAATAACACCCATTCCCTTTTCAAGCATCTTCTTGGCCTGATTGATTATTGACCCAGCTTTTTCCGTTGTGATATCAGGAAGTTCCGACAACACTTCAGGAGCGACTGATGTGAGATCCTCAAGAGTTGTATATCCCAGTTTGATAAGCGAATCAGCAATGCTTTCATCAATCCCGTCAATGAAAAGAAGCCTTCTTTTAGCTTCCTCAAGCATCATTGCCATCTGACTTTCGCTCTGAATATCTATGCTCCATCCGGTAAGCTGACTTGCAAGACGGACATTTTCTCCGCCTCTTCCTATCGCAACTGAGAGCTGGTCGTCAGGAACAATTACATCCATACTGTGTTCGTCTTCATCAATTATTATCTGTGAAACCTCAACAGGAGAAAGAGTGTTGCAGATGTATCTGACAGAATCTTCATCCCACGGAATGATATCTATCTTTTCGCCGCTCAGCTCATGCACGACATTCTGAATTCTTGATCCTTTCATTCCGACACATGCTCCGACCGGATCCACATCGTTGTCTATTGATCTGACGCTTATCTTGGAGCGGTGTCCAGGATCTCTTGCAACACCTTCGATCTTGACTATTCCTTCAGCAATTTCAGGAACTTCAAGTTCAAACAATTTTATAAGGAACATCGTGTTTATACGGCTTAAAAGTATGTTGCAGCCTTGAGGAGTTTTAACAATTTCCGTTATGAACGCCTTTATTCTGTCATTAATTCTGAATCTGTCGGAAGGGATGTGCTGGCTGTAAGGAAGATATGCCTCAGTTTTACCGATATCAACTATTATGCCGCCTTTTTCAAATCTTCTGACCGTTCCTGTGATAATTTCGTTCTGTCTGTCCTTGAACTCGTTAAAAATTATGTCGCCTTCAAGATTTTTTATCTTCTGAACTATGACCTGCTTGGCAACCTGTGCAGCGATCCTGCCAAGTTCATCGGCTTCCATTTTGACTCCGAGCGTATCTCCGATCTGCACTTCAGGATCAAGCTTGCGCGCCTCTTCAATATCAATGTCAAGCTGAGGATCACCTTCACCCTCGACAACTTCTCTGAAATAGAACGCCTGGAGCTCTCCTGTCGCATCATCGAACATGATATCAATGTCGGCATCTGAACCGAGTTTCTTCTTCACCGCCTGATAAAGGGCCTCTTTAAGAATGTCGACAATTAATTCCCGTTTGATCCCTTTCATCTTGACCAGCTGGTCAACCAACTCTTTAAGATTGAAATCCATCATTTTTCTCCTTTCCAAATCTCATTTATTTTTTTTACGAATCCTTTTGCAATAGTGATCTTTGTCCCTTCTGAATCGACCACAAACTCCCCTTTTTCGTCAGAGACTGACTCAAGGACACCTGTGATCCTTTTCCTGCCGTCAACAGTTTCAGAGAGTTTTATCTTGAGAGTCTTTCCAATCGCATTGTGCAGATCTTCCCATCTCCGGTAAGGTCTGTCAAGCCCCGGGGAGCTGACTTCAAGATAATATCTGAAAGGGAAGAGATCTTCGGTATCAAGATAGTCGCTGACGATGGGACTGAACCGGCCGCATTCATCTACGGTAATTTTTTTCTCGGTCGAAAGGGTGTCC
This sequence comes from uncultured Spirochaetales bacterium, assembly GCA_964630905.1. GTDB lineage: Bacteria > UBP6 > UBA1177 > UBA1177 > UBA1177 > JAGOEX01. The sequence goes on from CAZVWR010000068.1 coordinate 3,506, forward strand.
AGATAAATTCTGAAAACACCATTCTGCCCCATTGGAAGATCAAGTTCAACAATACGAAGCCCCATACTGTTTGCGAGGGGTTCCAATTTGTTAAAAATATCCTTAGCTCTGCCACTCCACATTAATAACCTCACTGTATTTAATCTTGCGTTTTACCGCATGCAGAGAAAATTAGAAAAAGAACTTTCCGCTCATTTAATACCACGCAAAAGATAAAAATCAAGCAATTTTTTTATATTAGCTGTGTTTCTGTGTCAATTGAAAGCTCTCTTTCAGCCGGTTACATCTTTGTGTTGACACATATAAAAACGAAAGTAATATTTTTATGTTTAATCTGTTTAATGGAGCCGGATTTGAGAATAACGCTTTTCATGTTTTTTGTTTTAAGCATACAAATCCTTTCTGCGGACTATTTATTTGAAAAAGATCTTGTGGTGATCGGAAGAAATGCGGCTGCACTTAAAACTTTTTTTTCCGTTGAGCATGATTCAATGCTTATGATCAATGAGATGCAGACAAATTCCTTTTTTCAAATTGAAAATGATTTTCCCAATCAGTTGGAAATGCTTAGGAAAATGGATAAAAATATTTTCTGGGGCTCGTCAGTTCAGAATTTGTTGCCCGTTGAAAATGGTGTTGTCATTACCATTGAATTTGCAGGCCAAATTGCAGAAATATTTTCTAAAACAGTTGTCCTTGCTGAAAACACACAACTTGGAAAAGCTTTAATTGAAAAAGAGCATCAGTCACAACCTTTTCAGAGGTATTTTACTGAATGTTACGAAGATTTCAGGATTGTTGAGCCGGTTGGAAACATATTTTTAGCAAATGCTGAAACTTTTTTTGTTACAGAGAAAAACAATCCTGAATTACTTGCCGGAATGATGGTCTCGAATCTGGTGACAAACAAGCTGAATGGTAAAACCTGCATTTTTCCCGACGGTATCAGCATAGCCGGCATTCCCTCTGATGAAACGATGAAGCACATAAAAAAGATAAAACCGAAAATGTTCGGTCTTGTCGGTGACAAACCTGATCTTGACTGGATCACGAATGAGAAAAATACAGAAAAACTCGGCTATAAATTTGAAAGGTTTTTCGGTTCGTGGTCATTTGAATTCCTCAAAAACCTTAAAAACGAAGATATAAGTAATATTGACATGCTTGGATACTGTCCTCAGTTCAATGAGATATCTGAAGAGCTCTGGGCTGAAAGGATAGACTTTTTAAAGGAAAGGTTTAAAAATACAAAGCTGCTGGTCGGACCTTGCGTTGATCTTTACGGCACGATCAATCAGAAAACAAATTCAGCTGATTACAGCGGTTTTGAAATTAAAAATGAAAAGATCGCAAAATATCTGAATGGCGACTATGACGGTTATATTGAGAATACGCTTAAAAACCGCAATGAGATCGGTGTTTTCATAACTTATTACGAAAAGTTCCTTAACCCTGAAGAATTTATTTTGGCAACTGAAAAGATCATGCGGGACGGACATTTGTTCGGGGTCACCACAAATCCTGACAACTATTTTCTGTTTGAACTTATTTATCAGAATTCATGCAGAAAAGTTGCAGAATATAAGGATTGATCTGAATATCAAAACAGCTCTTCAATTTCAATTTTGAAGAAATCAGCAACGGGAATTCCGCCTGTTCCAATAAGAAGTGGCTTAGATTTTGGAAAATTCTGAATAAAGGTGTTCATCCCTTTTAAACTTTCACTTTTAAATCCGGTTTTTACTTCGATTGCTACAATGTTTTCGCCTTTTTTCAAAACAAAATCAACTTCATTTTGGCTTTCTCTCCAGTAAAAAAGCTCGATGTCCTTTCCGACACACTGGTTTATCAGATGTGCTCCGACTGCCGATTCAGCAATACGACCCCATAATGATCTGTCTGAAACTGCTTTTTCAAAACTAATTCCAAGCTGAACAGTCAGAAAAGCTGTGTCATAAACGATGAATTTAGGACTGGAATTCCGTTGTCTGAATTGTTGAGAAGCATATTTCTGCAATCCTTTCAGCATTCCAGCCTTGTCAAGAAGGTCTGTGTAATGGGAAAGAGTTGTCGTGTTTCCTGCATCTTGAAGCTGTCCCATCATTTTGTTTAATGATAGTATTTGCCCGCTGTAACTTGCGCCAAGATAAAAAAGCTGTCTTAAAAGTGCCGGTTTATCAATCCTTTTCATCAGCAGAATATCTTTTGAAATGGTTGTTTCAACTATTGAATCTCTTACATAGTTTTTCCATCTTTCTTCATCATTTATCAGCGTTGCAGCTCCCGGATAACCGCCAAAATAAATATACTGCTCAACTGAAAACGAAAACGCTTGTTCCATTTCAGGATACGACCAGTGAGTAAGACGGGTTATCTCAAAACGACCCGCAAGACTTTCGGTAAGCCCCTGCTGAATTAAAAGTGTTGAAGAACCGAGCAGAACAACTTTTATCGGCATTTTTGATAACGAGTCTTCATCCCACAGTCTTTTTATCATTTCAGTCCAGTCCGGAATTTTCTGTATTTCATCAAAAACAAGAATGAAATCGTTAAGCTTCTCAGTTTTGACCTTTATTCTTGCCGCCTCCCAGTTCATCTGTATCCACAATTTCCCGGTCTGCGTTGAATCGTCAGCAGAAAAGTATGCAGAAGGGATATTTATTTCCTTAAGAACCTGATTTATCACAGTCGTTTTGCCCACCTGTCGCGGTCCAGCCAAAACATGAATAAACTTTCTCGATTCACGCAAGATATTGAATATTCTGTTAAAAACCTTTCTTTTGATCATAACAAACTCCACATAAAAAATTTTACTCAATTAACTGAGTAATTTTACTCAATGCACTGAGTAAAATCAAATTTTTAATTATAACTTGCAGACTTTCTTAATTAATTCATCTTTTACGATGTAGGGAAGTGTGATGTGATCGTTGTTTTTGTTGATTTCGTTATATTCGATGCAGGTTTCGATGGAGTGTTCATTTCTTGCCCATGCTCTTCTTGAAACTCCGCCCATGACATCCCAGGGAAATGCGATTTCAAGGATTGCGTCAACCCGTTCACTTCCGTCAAGAACCATTCCGAATCCGCCGTTTATGGACTTTCCGATGCCGACTCCGCCGCCGTTATGGAGCGCAACAAGGCTCATTCCCCTTGCACAGTTTCCTGCAAAAATATTTGTCGCCATGTCTGCCATGATGTTCGATCCATCCTTGATGTTTGATGTTTCGCGGTACGGGCTGTCGGTGCCGCCTGTGTCGTGATGGTCTCTGCCAAGCATTATCGGACCGATTTCACCGTTTTTCACCATCTCATTGAATTTCTTGGCGATTCTGGTTCTTCCGAATGCATCCTGATAAAGAATTCTTGCCTGGGTTCCGACAACGAGCTTGTTTTTCATCGCGTCTTTTACCCACTGATAGTTATCTTTATCCTGATATCTGAGTTCTTCACGACAGGTTTTTATAACTTCTGCGGCGGCCGCATCTGTTTTTATGAGATCTTCTTCTTTTCCGCTCAGACATACCCACCTGAAGGGGCCGTAGCCGTAATCAAAAAGCTCAGGTCCAAGGATATCTTCAACATAGCTTGGCCAGATGAATCCTTCAAATGTGTCAACTCCGTTTTTCGATATTTCCTTAACTCCTGCATCAAACACTGCTCTCATGAAAGCGTTGCCGTAATCAAAGAAATAAGTCCCTTTACTTACTAATCTTTTTATCACTTCATAATGTCTGCGAAGTGTGTCATCAACCATTTTGCAAAACTTCGCCTTGTCAGTTTTAAGGAGTTCAGTCCGTTCCTCAAAAGTGATCCCTGCCGGGCAGTATCCGCCGTCATAAACTGCATGACAACTTGTCTGGTCGCTCAGCATGTCAATATGGCAGTTGTTTTTGTCAGCATATTCAAGAAGATCAACGATATTACCGTGATATGCAATGCTGATCGGCTCTTTTTTTGCAATAAATTCAGCAGCTTTGTCAAAAGCCACTTTCGGAGAATCGGTCACGATCGAAACCCAGCCCTGAGAGTGTCTTGTCTCAATTCTGGATAGATCAACTTCTGCAAAAATGCCGACACCTTTTGCAATTTCAACAGCTTTCGGCTGTGCTCCGCTCATTCCGCCAAGACCGCTTGAAACGAACATTTTGCCGCGAAGGTCGCCATCCCACGGAACACCGAGTTTCATTCTTCCTGCGATTAGAATTGTGTTGTAAGTGCCGTGAACTATTCCCTGCGGACCGATATACATCCAGCCGCCGGCAGTCATCTGACCATAATTTGCAACTCCAAGTGCCGCTGCACGGTTGAAGTTGTCAATATCATCAAAAAGTCCGATCATAAGACCATTTGTGGTGATAACTCTCGGAGCACTTGAATGAGATTTGAAAAGGCCGAGCGGATGACCGCTGTGAAGAACAAGAGTCTGCTCATTAGTCATCACTTCAAGATATTTTTTGATCAATCTAAACTGCATCCAGTTCTGGCACACAGCACCGGTTTCCCCGTAAGTTACAAGCTCATAAGGATAAAGAGCAATGGCAAAATCAAGATTGTTGTCAATCATCACCTGAAACGCCTTTCCTTCGATGCAGTTTCCCTTGTATTCATCAATCGGTCTGCCATAAATCCGACCCTCAGGACGAAACCTGTAACCGTAAATTCTCCCGTGAGTCATCAACTCCTCATAAAATTCAGGAGCAAGAACTTCGTGCATCTCTTCCGGCACATATCTCAGAGCATTTCTCAGAGCCAGCTCGATCTCGCGCTCGTTTAAAGTCAGTTCCCTTTTCGGCGCTCTTCTAATTCCATCCTTAAACTTCGGATATTCAGGCAGAACCGTATCCAGCTTAACCGTCATCGCCCTTGAAATGTCAAAATTGCTAAGCATGATCACCCCTCAAATTAAATTAAAAAACAAAAACTCCCCGAATATATATCAACAGGAAAAATGTTTCAAGGAAATGGGGGAAATAGCATTTTAGCTATTTTTTGACAAACAAATTAACAACCTGTTTTTTTAAAGTAGCATTTTTTAATTGTTGGATCTGGCATTATCGGATTAATCATGAGTGTACAACCATTAAACTTGAATCTGGTATTAATTAAAAACTCCATTTTCAAACCCATATCCCGTTTATAAATCTCTTGTTTAGAAACAAAAAATAGTTTGATTTCTGAATACTGTATATCAAGTGGATCTCTAAATTTCTTCTTTATAAAGTCATACAATGTGGTTTCAAACTTCTCTTTAACATTATTAGCATCAAAACCCCTAGAACACCCAATATTTTTTAACTCTACCAATGTTAGTCCGAATCCAGATCTCACACATTCTCTAACAATCAAGCAGTCTATTGATGCCGGTCTTTTCGCTACTTTAAGAGAGTTGTAATATTTATCTACTTTTATTATCACATAAGAATCGGGAGCAATTCCTTCATCAAATGTCACACATATTCCATTCTCGGAACAAGTGTCTTCAACAAAATTCGACAAAACAGAGTGCGTTTTAATCTTTCTTATCATTTTGTTTTTCTAAGTAGTTTAGGCGTTCATTATAAAGCTGAGCTGAAACATCTTGAAAATTCTCATCATTTATACCATCTTCAGTCACTTTCATTTCTCCATTGATAGTTGCACCATTCTTCCCTTTTATGAGGTGATACACCATTACCTTGCTACAATCTATTTCTCCCTTTATTAGCAAATTATTTAACTTATTAAACATATAGTTGCTGTGAGAAGTTATAAATATTTTTAATTTCAAAGATGACAACTGTGCAAAAACTTCGATTAATTTCACTTGAACCTCAGGATGCATGTGTGCTTCCGGTTCCTCAATAAACAAAACATCATATTGTTCATTTTTTCTTTCACCATAAAAATTCTTTCGAAAAAATATCGACTCTCTTCCGTTGGAAGAGTATTTGTTATTTAGAATGTGCTTAAAATATAAAACGAGAGGCGACAATTCTGCAACCATAGATGACGCTTCAGATAAATTTAACTCCAAATTTATTCCCTTCGGTTTGTAAGTAATCCTGTTGGTTTTTTCATTATAATCAACTTCACCCTTTAAAATCTCATCCTGTAAAACTTTTATCTCTTTTTTGTATTCTGAGTTTATGTGTTTTTTATCTACTGTTGATAAATCTATAAAATAATCTGATAGTGGCTCAGAGAGAGACGGCAATTCAATACTCTTGCTTTTAATAAAAAATCTGCTTTGTGTTAACTCCGCTATTATAGGTGCGAAGGCATTCAATGCCTGATATAAACCAGATCGACTAGCAGGCAAATAATAAATATCTTTTGTATTTGAATCTGCCATTCTTAAAATTCTGTTAATTTCAAAACGAACATGTCTTAAAAATTCCTCTGAGAACTCTTCCTCGCTGGCTTTGCCAATCACTTTTTTGCTGTCTATATACAAGGAAAACTTTGTTGATTTGGTCTCTTTTTGGACAATTTCTACTTTGGAACAAAAATTAGTAATACTAAGCTTTAAATCACCATCATCATCTGAAAATATGTTTAGTTTTATAGCTTCAGAGATCGAAACTATAATTTCATAGTTTTTATTCGAATACCTGTTTTTTAAGTTTTTAAGAGAAGAAAAAGTGTTTAATAAAGAGTTCTGCAATCCTTTTAAAACAATTTCAGCCAATCCTTTTTCAATCAATTCTATAAAATCATGTGTACAATCAATATTTCTTTTAGTTTTAAGTTCTTTCAGTTTTTTTTCTATAAACTTTTCTATTTTTCCAGCATCTTCATAATAATACCTGCCTCTTGTTGTTTTATTTTTTATATTTTTCAACAAACAATAAATGCAATAAGTAGCATAAGATTTGCCAATTGCATTTTGACCGTAGATAAGATGCAAATCTTTTTCTAAGTCAAACTTCAAGCTATCAATTGGTCCAAAATTCTTTATTTCAATTTCCATTTTCTTTTTTCCCCCAAATATTTTCAGTGTATTTCATATTCTAATTATTTATATTACCCCACAATTACATATATTTAAAACCAAAAATCTTACCTGATACTACAGGATTAATTATAATGAGTCAAAAAAATAATATTTCACTCCCAGAATTCAGATCCGATTTCAATTAAATTTCCTTCGGGGTCGGCGATCATGGAGGAGCGCATTTTCCATGGTTCGTTGCGGGGAGAATAGATTGGTGTTGCTCCGTTTTTGACCATTTTTGAGAAAAAGATGTCAACATTTTCGGGGTTTCCGACATTGATGGCAAGTTCAAATGTTCCGTTGAGTTTTTCTGGATATTCGGGAGTTTGTCCAAGTAATTCAGGGAGTTTTGCTCTTTCATACATTGCGAATCTTATTCCTTCGTGCTTAAACTCGGCATAAGGTCCTGATCCATCCCATTCAATTTCAATTCCGACCACATTTTTATAAAAATCCACCATCTTTTTCAGGTCATTCACAAAAAGACCAATCATGTCGAATTTGATTTTCATTCCGACCTCTCCAGAAAATTCTTCCGAATATAACTCATTGGAAAAAATGTTTCAAGGAAATGGATTATTTCACTTTCTGCAGAACTTTTCGACTGAGATGCCAAGGAGCGATCCGAGTATTGATGTCATGATGAATATGGGGATGAGGCTGAACGGTTCCTTCCAGCCGATGATGATCGCGGCGGGGGTCAAAACTGCAAAAGAAACTGTCAATCCTTTAAGATATCCTGCCATTTTAAGCTCGGTCACGGTCAGAAGGAATCCGACTATCACCCACATTGAAAACGCAGAAATGTCAGCATCGACCGGCAATTTCTGAAATATCATCGGAATGACATCGATTATGCCTGCACCGGCTCCAAGAAGCATACCTTTAAAATATCTGTTCATGTATTCCCCTTCTTAAAAAAACAACCTTATCATATTTCAAGGAAAAAATGTTTCAAGGAAATGGCCCAAACGGATCTGCCGTAATTTTTTTACGGCAAACTTGCAAAACGCCTAGTTTTATGATATACAAGATTAATTGCTTTTTTATAATTAAGAGGAAAATCAAAATGTTAACAAGATTTGAGGTTAAGAATTTCAAGAATTTCAAGGACAATTTTGTTCTCGATTTTACAAAAACTAAGAATTACAACTTCAATCCGGAATGTGTGAAAGACGGCGTTGCCAACAAAGCAATAATTTACGGGCCGAACGGGATCGGCAAATCAAATCTCGGTTTTGCTATTTTTGACATTGTGTCTCACCTCACTGATAAAAACAGGAACCTTGAATTTTATAATAATTATATAAATGCTGAAAATGACAATGATGTCGTTGAATTTTTATACAGTTTTAAATTTGATAAGGACATTATCACTTATCGTTACGGAAAAAAGTCGTTTGAAGAACCGGCTTTTGAAGAATTGAAAATAAACGACAAGATTGTTGTTTTTTATGACCGAACAAAAACAGAACCCGCTTTTATTGATTTAAAAGGTGCTGAAACACTTAACCGTGATTTAGGACAGAACAAAGTTTCTGTAATAAAATACATATCAAGCAGCACCGTTCTTGAAGATAATAATGAAAATACATCTTTTAAAAAATTCATTAAATTCGTTGAGAAAATGCTCTATTTCCGATCAGTAGGCAACAATTGTTATATCGGTTATGAAACAGGAATTAACAGCATATCAAAAGATATTATTGAAAAAGGCAAACTTAAAGATTTTGAAACTTTTCTCAACAAAGCTGAAATAAAGTGCAAACTTAAAGAGATTGAAATAAATGGTCAAAAAAATATTGCTTTCGATTTCGATAAAAAAACCATCGAATTTTTCTCGATTGCATCCACTGGAACCCTTTCTCTTTCCTTGTTGTATTACTGGCTTCAGAGAATGAAGATTGAAAATGAAGTTTCTTTTGTTTTTATTGACGAATTTGATGCTTATTATCACCATAATTTGGCAAAACTGATTGTTGAAGAAATGAAAAAGGGGAACTATCAGGTGGTTCTGACAACTCACAATACAACAATAATGTCAAACGATCTTCTCAGACCTGACTGTTATTTCATTATGAGCAAAGAAAACATAAAACCTTTATACGATTTCACAGATAAAGAGCTCAGGTTGGCACACAACATCGAAAAAATGTACCGTGCCGGAGCTTTCGATGGCTAATACGATACTTCTCGTTTTTGAAGGCGAGAAAAGAGAGCCGAAAATTTTTGAATCCATCCATAAGTACTTTTTCCAGAATAATCAAAGTGCCGTTATTCATGCATCATACAATGCAGAAATTTATCAGCTTTACAAAATGATTGAAGACGATACGTACCTTGATATTGTTGAACTTTTACGAGAAAGAAGTGATGAGAACAAACTGAATCTTTCCGGAATAAACAGGGATGACATTTCGCAAATATATTTGTTTTTTGACTATGACAATCAGGCAACTGGTGCAACTGATGAAAAAATTGAAAGAATGCTCAAACTTTTCAACGAAGAAACAGAAAACGGTAAACTTTTTATAAGTTATCCGATGGTTGAATCAATAAAACACTTTAATAAAAACGGTTCTTCCTGTCTTGCAACCTGTTCTGTTCCACTTTCAGTCATGCAATATAAAAATCTTGTAAGCGAAATTTCTTCTTTCGGTGATTTGAGAAAAACTGACATTTATGATTGGAAATACATTACTGTTCAAACCGTAAAAAAAGCCAACTGCATCGTGAATGATTCTCATAAAAAGCCTGAATACGCTGAATTTATTAAAATTAATCAGAAAATTATCTTTGAGAACCAGCTTGAAAAATTCATCCCGCATCAAAGAATCGCCGTTTTGAGCGGAATTCCTCTATTCATTGTCGATTATTTTGGCAAGAAACTTTACGAAACTTTGTAAAACCACTTTTTTCAGGAGGTCGCAATGATCCACAAGTTTGAGGTTTCAACGAATTTTCGTACTGAGATGATCGACATTACAAGGAAAGTGGCAGAGATCGTTAGAATTTCCTGGATAAAAGAAGGAATTGCTGTTATCCACATTCCTCATACCACTGCGGCAGTGACAATAAATGAAAATGCAGATAGAGATGTTCAGCACGATATGACAAAATTCATGGATGAACTTGTGCCGGATAAAAGCTGGTTCAGACATGGCGAAGGCAACTCCGACAGCCACATCAAATCATCACTTTTCGGATGTTCCCAGACAATAATCATTGAAAACGGGAACCTTCTCCTTGGAACCTGGCAGGGAATATATTTTGTCGAATTTGACGGTCCCAGAACAAGAAAAGTTATAGTCAAAATAATGGGTTAGATTTATTCTTAACTTGTCCTTATTTTGTGCCGATAAATTCAGAAATTCTTTACATTTAAGATACTAAAGCATAGCATTTTAGCGATTTACCAATTTTACAATTGAGGTAACCAATGAAAAAGACATTATTTTTTGTATTAGTGCTATCAATTTCCATCTTTTCGACAAGTTGCGGTGATACAGATACAGGTGATTCGGGAAACACTGGCAACACTGGCAATACTGGCGATACTGGTGACACTGGAGATACGGGCAACACTGGAGACACTGGTGATGACGGAAATACCGCCGATGATTCTGAATGCACCACGCTACTTGACTGCCCAGAAAATTTTTTTTGTATTAATGGAATATGTGTGAGCGATTCGGGAGATACCGGCAACACAGGCGACACCGGCAACACCGGTAACACTGGAAATACCGGCGATACTTCTCCCGATGATGATGCAATCTGTACAGAAGATGAAAAAAGATGTGCAACAAACACAGAAACAGATGCTGTTGAGATTTGTGAAGACGGAACATGGACCTTTTTTGAAAACTGTGATGAATATTGCTCAGACGGTGAATGTGAAGTATCTGACGACCGCAAGCCGAATATTTATCTTTACCCAGAAGAAACTCAGCAAGTTTCAGTAGTTATAAACTTTCCAAAGGGTGGGCATGTAACAGTTTCAGAACCTGAGTACTATAACGGCTGGAATGTGACAGTCACTCCTGACGGAATTATTGATGATGAATATACATTTCTTTTTTATGAATCGGTTCAGCCCGATCTCTGGCAGAAAACAAACGGATGGGTCGTTGAAACAGAAAATCTTGAAGAGTTTTTTGTAACAACTCTTGAATCTTACGGATTTGAGGATAATGAAATTACCGATTTTATTGAATGGTGGGTTCCGAGACTCGTTGATTTTCCTTATTACATCATTTATCCGCAAATTGCCACCGACATCGAAATACTTAATGTTTTAAACATATTACCAGCTCCAGAAAGCATCCTCAGATTCAGATTCTATATTTCCGGAAGCGACTCACCTTTTCACAAAATCGATATTCCAAAAGCACCCGAACCATTTGAAAGGAACGGATTTACCGTCACCGAATGGGGTGTAATTTTAGGAGCACCGGTTATTTAGATTCAGAATTTACCAATGCTTCTAACTTTTCCTTCCAATTAGCACCCTTTTTAAAAAGAATTGTATCTGCCATTTTATGATACTCCCAAAAGCCATCTCACAATATTACGCCTTTCGATCTCTATGCCGGAATATTCAATTGTTTTTTCATCAGTGTCTGTTGAAAGAAACAGATGCCTTCCGTTTGAAATATACCTGTCAATTGAAACAAAAGAGCTTAACTCTCTATCTTTATTACTTTCATTTAAAGTCACTGCGACTTGATAGTTCGTGACCGAGCGGTCTCTTTCTGTCACCACAAAATCTATCTCTTTGCCGGATTCGTTCTGACCGAAATTAATCTGATCCGACTCTCTTTTGAGCTTCAAAAACACAACATTTTCAAGAAGTCTTGAATATATCTTAATATAACCGCCGTAAAGAGCGGAAAAACCAGTATCAACTGAATAAAACTTTTTAATCGTGCCGAAAACACGGCTCTGTTTATATTCCAGTTTTTCAAGTGC
>CAZVWR010000069.1:0-15394 GCA_964630905.1 uncultured Spirochaetales bacterium
CACCGAGAATAGCAAACAGGATACTTAAAAGAATAAGGGATTTCGCCGAGATCAAAGGTGACGGAACAATAGGACTTGACATCACAAGATACGCTCTTGACCAGATGGAAATAGACGAAGACGGACTTGACCAGATGGATAGAACGATCCTTCTTACTATAATCGAATCTTTCAACTGCGGACCCGTCGGAGTTGAATCTATCGCCGCATCAGTAAGCGAGGAAAAGAGAACTCTTGAGGAGGTTTATGAACCTTATCTCATCAAATCGGGTTTCATTGCAAGAACACCGAAAGGGAGGGTCGTTACAAAAAAGGCTCTTGAAAAATTTGGAATTGAAAACACTTTTCAGGGGAAACTGTTTTGAACAAATATTATCAACAGCTCAAAAAGATTCAGGATTTCCATTCCATCGACCGTAACGAATTGAAGGATTACATTCACCTCCAGAAATCCGAGGTGTCAAATCTTCTTTCAATTCCGCCTGAATTCTGGGTGATAATTGATTATGTGATACACCTGACAAAAGCTGTTCTTAAAAAACCTAAGATCGAGGCGGAAAAAGACCTTAAAACTGTCATAAAACCCCTTTTTGACTGCTATAATTCCAAGGTTGAGAGAATTCTTAGAAAAATGCCTGAAAACGAGTTCCTATACCTTAAGCAGGATATGAAAAGTTTTCATCACATCATCTGTCACTCGGTAAACCTTATTGATAAAGGGCTGCCCCACTTCATTCCGAGCTATCTTTTCATTGATTCAATTGAAAAAATGACCGTTCTCTACCCTCTTCACGAGAACTGCTGTGATCACGGAACCCTTGCAAGAGGCAATTATCCTGTCCTCATGTCAAGATATATTTCGGAAAGTTTCACCCCCGGCATCAAAAATATTATCAATTTTCTCATCTGGCTTCAAAACATCCTGCCTCATGCCATAACCGACGACAGAGTTTATCTCAGAAACAGAATGATAAGCATTATGGAAGAATTCATTGCAAACGAGCACCAATTTAAAAATGCTGAAGACTATTCAACCAAAGAGCTTGTCATTGAACTCCGTGAAGTAATAACTGTTTCATATATCAGAGAAAATATAATTTCGCTCCTTGAAAAAATAAAATCGCCCGCTTCACAGATACCGGTGTCTGAATGTCTTGATCACATTGCATCAATATTCATAGAAACCGGTAAACTTTCACCTGAGAGAACGACAGCAAGAGACCTCGCGATCGCAACCGAAATGTGCGGCAGGATAATTGAAGGGATAAAGAACGGATCTGAAAAGAAAATGCTTTATGAAAATCTTGTCCTTGCAAATGCTTTGAAGCCGTATTTTCTCAAAGTGACAAGATATATGCTCGACACCAAAACAGAACTTGAGCTTTGCAAACTTATTGAGATCTGCGATTTTCTTTTTGTGACATATCCTTCAGTCAGAGTTAATGATGAACTGCTGGAACTTCTTGAAAGCATTAATAAATCGCTTGAAACTGAGCGTGAGCTCATCTGTTCTACAAATTCAGTCACAATAGATCCGGAAGCAATGAACCTTTTCAAATCAAAAATGAAGCAGATCAGCGCAAGAAACTAATTACTTTCGATACTTATCTCAACAATTACCGGTTCATGGTCTGAGTTTTCAAACTCTGAAACGACCGTTTTTATTTCTCTGACAACAACACCGGGGCTGAGAAGAAATCCGTCAATGACTGTCGTAAAGTTTTCTCCCTTAACATATCCTTTTTCATTTGAACGGACTGATGGATTGTTTTTGTCAAAAACCCAGCTCCACCCTTGCGGAGTCATATTTTCATCAATGTGACCGAGCCATTTAAGATTTTCGTCTTGTGTGGTGAACGAACCGAAATGCTCTTTTTCGATCCCGGGCATTGAGTGATTCCAGTCACCTCCGGCAATTACAAAATTCCCTTTTTTATATTCATCAATCATAAAATTAAGAACAAATTCAAGCTGTTTTCCTTTGAGATTCCCATCATCGAATGCACTTAAATGAAGATTGACAAGAACGAGTTCTCTGCTGTTTTCATCTATAGGCATCCTTGAAACGAGCATACATCTTTTGAGGTCAAACAACCTTTCCGGCAGTTTTGTGCTTTCTGGAAGAGCATACCTTTCCATCTCATTTTTAAAAATGTATCTTGAAAGAGTCATTATGCCTGACCAGATTTTTCCCATTGGTGAATACCATGGAACCGGAACAAAAAATGTCCTGAAATTTGTCGCAAACCAGCTTCCATATTCTTTATTTTCCTTAGCAATTTCAAATGCCTGCAAAATATTAAAAGTTCTTTGAGATTCGACATCAACTTCCTGCAGAAATATGATGTCGGCATCGATCTCTTTTATTTTTTTCTTAATTTCATCAAGATTTTTTCTTACAGTTTCAATGTTTTCCGGCTTTGAACTATTCCCCCCGTCAAGAAAAAAGTCGGAAGATTTCCCAAGACCTGCATAACCGATATTCCATGTTAATATTTTTATCTTCCCGCCTTCAAAAGCTGTTCCGCCATCACGGATTTTCAAAGCATATTCAACAGATTCCGGCTTGTACTCCAAATAGAATGACGCACCTGTAAAAGCGGTTAAAATAATTAAAGGAATTCCAAACAGTACAAAAAGGATTTTGTTTGAGCCGCTCATATCCGACCTCAGAAAATTTACTGAAAAGAGTTTACACAAATTAAACCCGATTTCAAAGAAACATTTGAATATAAAGCAGTTAAGTGTATAATAATTGCGTAACTGTTTTTATGAGGGGTTTTATCATGGGATTTCATTTGAAAGATCAATATGTTGCAATTATCCTGATCGTATTCATGACGGGAATGTCTTTAGTTTCATGCAGTAAGGAGCGGCTTGATCCAGGAACATACAAAGCAAGGGAAAAACTTGCTGCTCTGGGACACGATTTTACCGAAGAGGGCTTCATGAAAGCGATCGACAGCAAAGATGCCGGTGTTGTTAAACTGTTCATGGAATCGGGAATGGGACCAGACACAACTGTAAGTATAAAAGAACTCAAGATCCCTGCAATTTTCTATGCCCTTGAAAAAGGGAATGACCTTATCGCTCAACTGTTCATTGATAAAGGAGCAAAGCTCGATATTTCAGTAAAAGGGGTGACAGTTCTGATGAAAGCGGTCGAAAAAGCGAGCGTTGATACTATCTCTCTTATACTCAAACAGAATATTGATATAAATAAACCGGGATATCAGGGACTTACCCCTCTGATGCTCGCAATCGAAAGAAATAACAGCGGGGCTATCTGGCTTCTTTTACAGAAAGGTGCCGATATCAACAAAGCCGACAATAACGGAATAACACCGCTGATGAGAGCTCTCCGTGTTGGTGATACTGACATAGTACGGGAACTGATAAAAAAAGGTGCCGATGTCAATGCTGTCACCAAAAACGGAATGAAAACCGTAAAAACAATGAATGAAAAAAACAAAGAAGCGCTCACAATACTTTTAAAAGATGCCGGAGCCAAGTTCTAATTTTTTCGGAGAACACAATGAAATATTATTTTCCAATAATTTTGATAGCTATATTCTCAATATCTCTGCTTTTAATAACAACTCTTTTTGATGAAGATGATCCGGAAGCTCAGGAAAACAGGGCTTTTGAACAGATAGAAATAAGGGACATCCCGTTATTGACACCTGAAATGGGGTCAAAGCTCGCACTTCTTCCCCTTTCCTGCATAAAAAAAGAATATCCCAACAAACCCGGACATGTTCACGAAAGTGCATCGTCAGAAGTTTCTCATACCATTAAAACACCAATATTTTCAGGATGTTTTGACTGGCACAGTGCAGTTCACATGCACTGGACGCTTATCAGATTGATCCGTCTTTTCCCCGATCTGAAACAGAAAGATCAGATAATTTCATTGATGAATGAACAATTCACAGAAGAAAAGGTTGGAACCGAGCTTGCTTTTTTAAACAGCAAATACAATGAGACCTTTGAAAGAACTTACGGCTGGGCATGGCTTCTACGGCTTCAGAGCGAATTTATCCTTTTAAATGATGAAAACGGGAGAAAATGGGCACAGACACTTGCTCCTCTTGTAAAAGTCATCCGTGACAGAAGCATCGAATATTTTAACAAACTTCCCAAACCTGTCAGGCCGGGAACTCATGCAAACACCGCTTTTTCGATGGACCACATGCTCAAATATGCTGAAATTGCAAATGACAGAGAATTTGAAGAACTGATAAAAAAACGGGCTGTTGATTTTTTTCTTAAGGATAAAAACTGTCCTACCGGCTATGAACCGAGCGGGGTTGATTTTATATCTCCATGCCTTGCCCAGACCCATCTCATGTCTCAAATACTTGAAAGAAACGCTTTCTTTAACTGGTTTAATGAATTTCTTCCTGCGCCTGGAAGTGAAGAGTTTTCTTTCATTATGGATCCGCCTGAAATAACAGATCATACAGATTATGTGATAGGACATCTTGTCGGACTTAACTTTCAAAGGGCCTGGTCATATATCGGAATATCAAATGCACTTGATGAAAGCGACTACCGCAAGGAACTTTTCCGGTCAATTGCGGCGATACATCTTCACGAAGGACTTAACGGAATGGATAAGACCGGATACGGCGGAGAGCACTGGCTGGCAAGCTTTGCAACTTATGCCATGACCCCAGAATAACTACCTGAATATATCCTGCTGAACAGCTTCGTTTGCGATCGTGATCTTCCCCGGCTTGAACATTGCGGCCAGTTTTTCAGACATATCTCCTGTTACGAAGATCTTTTTCGCTTTTGAGAGATCAATGAAATTCTTAATCTTTTCAAGATCTTCCAGATTAAAATAAAAAGTGTCGGCAGGTATAAGAAGGATTGAATCCCTGTTCATCGGCTTTATCATCTCAGGGATGAAAGAGAGAAAAAAAAGTGTATCATTGACAACAATATTGAATCTGAGTCCGTCATCTGAAACATTCTCTATCTTAATATCAAAACTGCCTGCTCTTACTGATATTTTATCAGAAATGGGAATATATTTCCTAAGCCCCATAAGCTTTGCGATGTTTTCAGGAACTATCCTGGTATCGGCCTGAATATATGAATCCAGCTCGATCACTCTTGTAAACACAGTGACCTCACCTTTTTTGCGTGATCCGCTTGAACTGTCAACATAAAGCGATCTTCCTGAAAGAGTTATGTGCCTGACTGAGTTGATCTTCATTAATATTTTTCCCAGAGTTCTGAAATTATTCTGTCACGGAAATCCCACATCGGTTTGAATGTTTTTGACGGATAGTTGTTCACTGCAAAAGCGAAAAAATATAGTTTCCCGCTTTTCCCCTTCATAATGCCCGAAAGAGCTGCAACACCCGTCAAAGAGCCGGTCTTTGCCCTTATCATTCCTGTGCTGTCACTTCCGGTTGATGCTTTTTTAAGCGTGCCGTCCTCACCCGTTACAGGAAGTGATGCAAAAAAATCAAAACTGCCGTAGTAGTCTTCATAAACCTTTTTAAGGAGCTTGATGTAAAACCTTGCACTGAGTCTGTTCTTATCATTGCCAAGCCCGCTTCCATTAACAATATCAACCTCTTCATCAAGATAAGTTTTTGCATATTCTTTAAGAATATCAACACCTTTCAGAGAGTCTCCCTTTAAAACAGCTCCCATGAAGAACTGGATGCTGTCAGCCAGATAATTTGAGGAATAGAGGTTCATGTCCCTGATAATATCGCGCAAAGGTCTGCTTTTATGTGTGTAGTTGATAGATCCTTCATTGACAAAAACAGTTGACGGAATTCTTTCTCTTAAAATCGGAATGTTGTCTTTTTCAGCCATCAAATGAAGCAGGGTTTCAACGAAGTGGTTCAGTGGATTCCCTACTCTCTTGTAAATTATTTCGGGTTTTTTCCGCCCAACACCAAGTTTCCCCTTCACAAGGATCTCGGTCTTACCATCTTTTGCAGTTGCACCGACTATCAATCCGTGCTCTCCCCCCTTCACACCCACAGCAGAATTATTTATTACAAAATGGGGACCCGGAGTAGTAAGAGTGACTTCTACAGGCTTATCAACATCGACTGCTTTCACAAATATTTCCAAGGCGTTATAGTTAAGTCCCAGAGGAGATATGTATGCAAGATACGCATTGTCTCCTGTATCACCGGATTCTGCCACCTGAAACCCCTTGGGTCCATAAATGAAATCATCAACCACAACTTTTTTTATATCTTTTATTCCTCTTCTTTTAAAGTCGCTTGCCATCACCCAGAGCTTTTCAATGACCATTTCAGGATCTCCGGCCGCTTTGATATAGAGAACTCCGTTTTCAGGATCAAAGGAAAAAAGTGTCATGAACCTGAATCCGCCTCCGAGATAATTGAGAGCCGCGGCAGTGGTCAGAAGCTTGAGGTTGGATGCATAATAAAAAGGTTTGTCGGCATTGACCGCAAAAACATCCTCGCTTTTCTCAATATCATAAAGAAGTATGGAAACATCATCCTGCCTGACAGGTTTAAAATCCAACTCGACGGCAGATAAGAATAGAGAACTGAAAAATATTATTGATATCACGAAACGGAACATCATTATTTTCCTTTCGGTTTTACTGGACCTTTCGGTTTATTCTGAGCTTGTGCCGGTTTATTGTGATGCTGTGTCCTGTTTTTTTTAAACGGTTTATGGACATTTTTTTGAGCAGGTTTTTCTTCCATTTTCTTCCCGGGCTCTTGTTTTACTTCCTGTTCTTCCTGTTTTTCCTGAACATCAGGAATATCATCCAAACCTGCAAGCTCCTCTTCTTCGATCATCTTTTCAATTATGGGCTGGACGAATTTCTTAATATTTGATTTGGCTGCGGAATAAAAAGCTTTAAAAAGAACCGGTGATCTGTCCGATGTTTCTATCAACTTATCAACTTTTGACAGTGATGAGAGCAGAAGTTCCTTTTTAGCTTTCATTTTCTCATTACCCTCAACAGCCGCGTTCATTTTCTTTATCCCTGATGCTATCTCTTCTTTCAATGCGGCGACCTGTTCATTGGAAAGGATCGTTTTCAAAGCATCTTCCACATTTTTTTTCATATTTTCACCTATTTGAATTGAATAAAGTCCTTCAATTTGAAATTTCTCAGATATTGTATAAGCGGATCTATTTCAAGAATATTCCCACCGTCAAGTGACCACTGGTATGAGACCTCCTTCATTGTGCCGATTATTGAATATGCAAGCAGCCTGGCATTCATCTTCTCAGATATCTCCCTGCATTTCTGCATCATTACAAGAGCACCTTCGACATATTCGGCAAGCTTTGTGTAGAAAAGTATAAGGTGATGGTCAAATTCGCTGTCAAGTCCGACCGCTTCACTTGCGATTATCTTAGTAAGATCCCGGTTTTGCACAATAATTTCTGCAAAATGCCTGATATTCCTGTCAAACTGGTCACAAAGAGGTTCGTCCAGACTGAACATCCTTATGTTTTCAAGCATTGACGAAGAAAAATCTTTTATCAGAGTTTCAAAAATGTCTCTTTTGTTCTCAAAATAAAGATATATCGTCCCTCTTGCAACACCTGACTTATCACAAATATCGGAAATACTTGTCGCATGATACCCTTTTTTTGAAAAAACTCTGCTTGCTGCGACAAGTATCTGCTGTTTTCTTGTGTTTTTTCTGGAACTTTTCATTTTCTACTACACAAGTTTTGACAATATCTTATAAAATGCGGCAATAAAACCTGAGGGGGCGCAAACTCCCCTGAGATAATCAACTTTCATTTCAATTGAATCTCTCATCATGTCTGTATAGAGGTCCATGTCTGTAATTTTCTGCGGATCAAAAACCGTGTCAAAATCCTTTTGCACATTTTTGAAAATATTCTTTTCAGGAATAAAGAAGCCCGGCATCATTTTCCATTCTCTCCACTTCATTTCGTTCTTAGCGATCTTTGTATAAACAGAAAGAAGGATTTCATCATTTATTTCAACAGGTTCGCCTGACTGACCAAAGAAATAGAGGCTGTTGAGGACAATAAGTTTGAACTTTGTCTTTTTAAGCGCCTTGTCAAAAACATCAAGCTCTTTTGAAAGATCCCATACAGCGTTCGGGTTTCCCCCCGGAACAATGCTCATGTCACTGCAGCAGTCACACTCTGTCGTATAAGCGAACCATGAAGCTGAAATAAGATCGTTGTCCTTTATCATAACGACCGGAGGAAGAAGTTCATCCCTTACTACGAAAACAAGATATTCAGGTGCATTAAGATCTTTTTCAGCCTGTTTGAAAAGGGTGTGCACCTTCCCGTTGGGAGACAGCATCTGATTAAGAACAATCCCCCTCTCCCCTTTTTCACTCTTTGTAACAGCAACATTTTCTCCGGATATCACATCCGTTTTTGCAGTATTTCTTGCAATCGTGCTGTCTATTGAGCCGAAATAATTCCTTCCGAAATTGACAAGTGCTTTTTTCCTTCCCTGAATGTTAGTCAGCATGACCATGCCGGAATCACCGCTTATGAGAACTTCTTCGGTCTTTGCTTTAAAATCTGAACTGTGAACATTCATACCAAAAAACGCTCTGTCTCCGCAACTGCTCGAAACAGTTAAGAAAGTTGTTTCCGTCTTCTTGCCGTTCTTTGAAATGGAAACTGTTTTTGCAGCACCGTTTACCGGAAGTGCATCACATGTTGAAACCGCGGTATTCCATCCAAACACCTTAACAGCCTTCCTTACTTCCGAAAAACTCTTTGCTCCCAGAAGGAATGCGGTGTTAGTTTCGATATCATATATCATCATTATTCTTGGCGGCTCTTCATCTCCACCCTCTGCGCATCTTGATTTCCAGTACATCCACTCTTCGTTGACCCAGTCAGGGGAACAGACGATCCGTATAGCCGGCATTCCGGTCTTACGGCTTTTTGCATATACTTTTGAGCTTTTATCATCTATCGGGAAATAATGAATAAGAGTGTCATAAGCTATTTTTGAGAACTGTGCCGGGACTGAAAGATCTATTCTGCAGTTAAACTCAGTATTTTCAGTAAGATACACTGAACAATTCATCATTTCTCTCTGTACAAGATCAAAGGATGCCTGCCTCACTATATTAAGGAGATCCTCCCTTTCATCTGCACTGCCTGCATCATTAAGAGCCTCCTCTATTGACGGAACAACTCTTACCGCCCAGCTTGCGGTTGAAGCGTCTTCGCCTGTAAGATTAACCATGATCTTTGCTTCTTCAATCCCTTTCTCTTCCATTTTAGGAACATCTGTATCGGTCAGAACAACTGTAGGCTGCTGAACAGAAGCTTCGTATGCCACCTTTATATCGGCATCAACAGAAGCCGGACCATTCATAATTGTAACAGCCAACGCCTGGAATTCAGAAACATTCTTTTTCATTTCAGTTCCGATCAAATCAACTGTGATCATTTGGTTACTCCCTAATATTATTAGTAAAAACATTACAAAGCCAGAAAATTATACAAAAAATATAAATAATATCAAATAAATGTTTAAAGGGAGGTCACTTTTTTATTCATAATGTATATCATCCTGTTTATTTTCACAACAACCCTTGCCATTTTAAATGTCGGCAATATAATAGATGCCGGTTTGTTGAAACAACTTTTCCGGAGGAATTCATGAAAAGATCAATACTTATTCTGTCGATTCTGATGTTAACCGCTGCCCTTTCTGCCCAGAAAGCATCATTTGTCATGAAAGCAGGTAAAGCTGTCGGTGGAAAGATCACAAAGATCGAAGCAGGGACGCTTGATGGAAAAAATCTTTCAGAAACATCATCTATCGGTGCAGCTCAGGGGACAAACGAACTGATGATCCAGATCAGTGATATCAAGGAGATAGTCTTTAAAAGCCATGACGATGTATCATGTTTTGAAGACGGAAGGTTCGTTCCTGTCAGGAAATTCTGTTCAATGAAAGCTCTTTATCACGCCGTACTTAAGACACCTTCAAAAGATAAAAACCCTGTCGAACTTACAGATGACAGAATATTCTTCTTTCACATAGAAGGTCAAAAGGAACCCATAACAGTCTTTTTCTATAAAATTCAGGTAAGCAGTGAAGGTCGTGAAGATAAAGTCGATTACCCTGACCTTGAAAGAGAGGTCATGAATTTTAACAAGAATGGTGTTAAGAAAATAACTTTTTAATTTAGAGGAGAATTAACATGTTATCAGTAAATGCAGCAAATTTCGCTTCAGAAGTTGAAAGTTTTCAAGGACTTGTAGTCATTGATTTCTGGGCTCCGTGGTGTGGTCCATGCAGAATGCTCGGACCGGTGTTTGAAGAACTTGCGTCAGAATACACAGCAAATGAAAAGATTAAGTTTGTAAAAGTCAATACCGATGAGAGCCCTGAAATTGCAAGAAAATTTATGATCAGGGGAATCCCCACAATAAAATTCATCAAAGATGGGAAAGAGGTTGATCAGCAGGTAGGTGCAGTTCCGAAAGAAGTTATTGCCGGATTCATATCAAAACATCTTTAGTATCAACTGTTTCCGCAACATTTCTTGAATTTTTTGCCGCTTCCGCATGGACACGGATCGTTCCTTCCTGTTTTCGGGGCATCCCTCTTAACGGTTTCAGGAAGCATCTGCTCACCGTCTTCAAAATACCATGACCCTTTGATTTTGATGAACCTTGCATTCTCATGATGAACCTGTGAAACATCTTCAACGACCGAATGAGCTTTGAATTCTACATAACCCTCGTCATCACTTTTGCCGCCTTTTACGGTCTTAATGATCTCAAGTTTTTTCCAATCGTTCCTTTCCGCCCATTTTTTCACATTCTCTCTTGGCATGCTGTCCCTTGAGCCAGGCGCAACCGTTTCCATGACAAAATCGATGTCTTTTTCGACAAATGCTGAATATCTCGCTCTCATCAGCTCTTCAGCTATCACCGGCTTCCTCTTTCCCTTCAATACCGGTTCACAACACTCTGCAAAACTCTTTCCACTGCCGCAGTTACAATTTTTCATATCCGACTCCTGTTGTTAAAGAAACGATCAAGTTGATTATATTCTGACTTTTTTCATAATCAAAAAAAAGATGTTTAAACAAAAAAGTAAATGTTTCGTGTAAAATTTGACAAATATGTGTGTGTAATATAAATTCCACATCAGTGAAAAGTGTTTAAACATCGGAGAACTTATATGAATGTATTTGGAAGAGTTCGAGTTAAGTGCGGTGATCTTTTCGGCGTAAGGTCTTCGAATGAGGCTTTTCTTTCTACAAAAATTTCTTCCGAATGGATAGAGATTGAAACTCTATTTAAGGTCGTTTCCGGCATAATGCAAAGAAACGAGTTTGAATCGATCATAAGTGCATTTATTTCCAGAGGAGCTGTTGAATCAGATAATAATGTGTCAAATAAAATTGAGGTTAATGAAGGGAGAGATTTCCGTGATTATGGAACAATTAAATTTGATAATTCTGAACTTTCAGAGGCACCTCAACTGCCGGAAAATCTTAAAAAAGAGATCTTATTCCTTTATTATTACGGAAAAAACATCAATTATTACAGGGTTTTGAATATTCATGAATCATTAAATGCCTCTCACGAAAAGATCGTTAAAAGATGTAACTGTTACAGACAGCTTTTTGCAGGAAAGAATTTTGAAGGGATCGACCTAGGGAAATATTTTCAAAAACTTGCAAAAGCCAGAGAGGCGATAAGAACTGCCTGTCAGATCGAGGATCCTGATGTAAGAAAAAAATACGATGCTTTTTTAATGACGACATCTCATATAAAAAATGCTTCTGTGGATAAAAAGAAAGAAGAAAAAATAAAAACAAGCGTAGACAGAGCGACCGAAAGATTTCTGGCCGCCATGAAACTTCTTCATGCAAAAAATGTTCAGCAGGCATACAACGAGATACTTATCGCTCTTCACCTTGATCCTGATAATAAAGAATATCTCGATTTCAAGAATGAAATTTCTGAAAAGCTCAAAGAAGAGAAAACAACATCCCTTTTCAGTGCTCTGGAGAAGAATGACATGCTTCTTCTTGACGAGTCAAAACTGGAAAATGTCATCGACAACATTCTTGAACTGACCGAAGACTCCCCCCTGACACATTTAAAACTGGCTGAAATCGCACTTGAAAAAGAGATGCCGGAAATGGCAATACAGCATGCAATGGAAGCTGTAAGAAAAGATCCTGACCTGAAAAGCAAGGTCTCTGAAATTGTGAAAAAAGCCGACAAAAAGAAAAAAGAATTTAATCCTGAGCAGACAAACGATATCAGAACATATCGCATCACAAAAGACAATATCGCAAAAAAAAATTAGCACAAACAGCCTCTCTGCTGTATAAAAGAAAAGTGTGTGTTGAAATATCAGGAGGAAAAATGAAAAAACTGCAATTTATTCTGCTTTGCCTCATTTTCGTTTCGGCTTGCTCTGTTTCTGATGACACTATTCAAAATGATGAATCAACTGGTCAACCCGACAAAGAAGAAACTGACGATCCTGTTATGACCGACAATGATCATGACAAAGAAGTTGTTGTTGACATAGAGACTCATGATCCTGATATTATTAATGAATCTGACACAGTTCCGGATTTTGACGAAATTGAAACTGTTGATAATGATGCTGTTGAGGAAACCCCTGATGAGGATATGTCTGGAAAAAAGATTCTTATCGAACAAATATATTTTCCCGGCAAAAGTATGGGGGAAGCAATTCTGATCATAGGTCCTGACGGAACTTCTGTTCTGATCGATACTGCAAATGACAGCATGACAACACAAATTGCTGAAGCAATCTTTAGGAGAACAGGAAAAAAAGAGATCGACTGGGTCATAATAACCCATTATCACAACGATCATATCGGCGGTTTTGACAATCTTTTCGGCAATGATTCAAATGATTCAAAAGAAGAGATAAAGATCAATAAAGGGATAATTTCAAGGGGGATGCTCGATATCGGTTCAGATATGCCTGGTGTCGAAGATTTCAATGAATTCTGCACACTTATCAGCGGTGAACTTTCTTCCTATGTCGTTAATTTATGTTCAGGAACTCAGATGTCATGCGGAGGCGGAAGCGGCGGACCGTGGCCTGCTGAAAACTGTGATGGTCTTTTAAAAGGAGACCTTTCAACAACTGATGATGACGGTTTAGGCTTTGTTTCATTTATTGATCTTGGGAACGGCGCAAAGATATTTTTTACTCATGCAAACGGATGGATTTCTTCAAACGGCGGAAGCACTTCTGCTGAAAAAAAAGGTATCACTATCGGATGGGGCAATACCGATGAAGAAAATGCAAGAAGTCTCGGCGGAGTTCTAAAATGGGGAAAATTCAGATATTCATTTGCCGGAGACACTCAGGGCAGAGATATAAAAATTGAAGGCTTTGTCGCGGCAAACAGTGAAAAACTGCTTTTACCAAACGGAGACAGACTTATAACACAGACCGGTGCCGATACTGTCCATCTTAATCACCACGGACTTGCATCGTCAACCTCGGCTGAGTGGATCGACTGGCTTTTTCCAAATGACGGAAAAAGCAGAAACGCAATTGTCGGAACTTCAGGTATTTATCTTACCTCTCCTGCTCAATCTGTTCTTGATACACTTGGTCCACGACTTGGCACAGGTCTGGTCTGGGCAAATGCAAAAGCGTGGACATCAGGAACAAGTCCGAAACTCTTTGTCGCAAATGCCGCAGTAACCGTTAATGTCGAAAACGGCGGAAACAATTATAAGATCGTCACAGGAATCGAACCGAACACCTTTTCTTCTGAAGTTTTTACAAGTACCGGGGATTAAAATCTTTTTTCACTTCCGCAGTTTTGGCAAACTCATTCCATCTGCCGATTGAATCTTCAACTTGTTCAATTATTTCAAGTGGTTTTTTTATGTTCATTTTTGCGGCAACTTCAATCATATCCTCTTTTTTAATCTCTGTTCTTTTGCCGTTGACTGAGAGCTGGTGCGCTCCAATCCATTTATTTGCGGGATCAAAAGCATAAGTCATATCATAAGCTGGAGACAGTCGCCATTTGCCGGTTTTATCCATTAAAAATGAGATGTTTTTTGTGTGATCATCTCTATTTTCAGCAATAACATTAAAAACCATCCGCCTGAACATCTGCTCGGCATCAGCATAGGGAAGGCGAAGTTCTCTCATGACTTGAAAAACCTGCTCATAAGCATAAGCCCCCGGGTCATTATAATCAAAATGGGCAATAGCACATAAAGTCTGCATGTGAATTTTATCCAACCCCGTTCTGTCAAATCTTTTTGTCATGAAGTGTGATCTGCCGTTTTCATGCAGGATTTTGCACTCAGACATTTCAATCCCGCAATCAAGCGCCATAAGATAGTATGCATATTCAATATTTCCGTAACCTTTTGTTTCTAAAAGCAAAGAATCATTTACACCGTCAAATTTAATGATCCAGTATTCAAAACCTCCAAGTCCGTCAATTTGTCCAGACCTCACTGCTCCAGTTGCTGGGTTATAGGCAATGACTGCTTTTGCCCTTGCACCACCGGCGGATGTTCCCACTCTGAAAATTTCATGAACTCCTTTATCACTCAAGTCTGCTTCAAAATCTTTTCTGCTGCTCAAAATTTCCTGAGCAAGTTTTACAAGGTCTTCTACTTCAACAGGATTGGACTTTTCTGTCATGACAGCCGGCTCAAATTCAAGTGCTCCCATTCCTCTTTTACCAATATAGCAAAGCCGCTCGATGGGGTTCATGCTTTCAGAAGTTCTCCCATTTGCCGCAAGCCAGGCATCAATTACCTTGTTCCCAAATCTGTCAGGAAGAGAATCTGCAAGAAGCCCGGGAAGACCTTTGAATGTTTCAGGATTTAAAAAAGGAAAAGAAAAAACTGTTCCGTTTTCAGCTTCTGCAATCGGCATTTTAAGTGGAGAAAGATCAAGCCCTTTTCTTAAAAAATCTCTGTCAAATTCAAATGATGCACTACCTGAACTTTCATTCCAGACAACAGCTCCGGCAAAATTCCCCCAGATGTTTACTTTTGCAATATCTACCATTCAGAGTCCTCCTTTGCTTTATTTTGAACACCTTTTTTTGGTTTTCCCACCCTTTTTTTCTTTTTCTCCTCCTCTTTCATAAGTTTGATGGGGCTTATGACCTGCTCCGCTTTGAAAACATTAAGAATATCAAGTTTATCAAGTGCCCGTAGAACAGTAACCAAAGTAAGCAGATTTACAGCCCGACCCGATTCCATTCTGCTTATTGTTGTTCTGTCAAGTCCGGCAATATCCGCAATTTGCTGCTGAGAAATATTTTTATTTATTCTCATCTGCTTTACTGCTTGACATATTTCATTAACGATTTCAGGATCAGCCATTGCAATCCAGTTTTTTGCCATAATCACAACCTCC
>CAZVWR010000070.1:0-14060 GCA_964630905.1 uncultured Spirochaetales bacterium
GCTCATTCTTGCTCATAAATATCCCCGAATTAGAAAAATCATAAAGCTAATGCACGGTAAATAATGTGGATGAATTAGTCAAGAAAAGAATCAGGCGGTTTCTGCAAAAACGAGCATCTGAACTGTTTTCAGGCCTTTTTCCCAAACAATTTATAAACAGATTTCTTGATGTCGTCTATTACTGCATAGATAACGGGAATGACAAAGAGTGTGAGTATCGTGGCAAAAGATATGCCCCAGATTATGGTGATCGCCATGGGCTGCCACATTTTGTTTGATCCTGTCGCAAAGATCGCCATCGGGACAAGTCCGCCGACTGTTGTGACAGTTGTAAGAAGTATCGGCCTCAACCTTTTTGTTCCCGCTTCGACAAGTATATCCCTTCTTGTCCTCTCATCTTTGACACTGCTTAAGTTATTGATGAAATCGACCAGTATTATTGAATCATTGACAACAATTCCGGCTAATGCGACAAGAGATATCATCGCCATCATTGAAAGATCCAGGCCGGAAACCCACAAACCAATTGCAACACCAATGAATGCAAGCGGTAGAGTTATCATTACAATAAACGGCTGGAAAACACTATTGAACTGTATGCCGAGAATTATATAGATCAGTATGAACGCAACAAGAAAAGCCATTATTATGTCACGGTTTGCCTGCTGCTGTTCTTCAAATTCACCAAGAAAGCTAACAGACATTCCGGGGTGCTCTTTATTTATGTCTCCGAACCTTTCCTGCAGTTTCTGATTGACTTCGACCGGAGTTGTTTTGCTGTAATCTACATTTGCTCCGACCTTTATTTCTCTCATCCTGTTCCTTCTTCTGATACGGGCCATTGACTGAACTTCCTTGATCTGTGCCACATCTTTTACGCGGAACATTTTTCCGTCAGCCGACCTTACCGGAACACCTCTGATGTCATCAAGCGTATATGTTCCGCTTGAATCAAATCTAATCCATATTTTCAGTTCCTTTCCATCTGTGTTCAGATATCTTCCGGCATATTTTCCGGCAGTCACAGACCTTATCGTTTCAGCAAGGGAAGCAAGTGACACGCCTGTCTGTTCAAGCCGTGAAAAATCCGGTTCAACAACTATTTCGTTGATCTTGCTCATCACAGAGCCACCGAGATCGACAACTCCGGGGATCGATTTTGCAAACGCAATGATCTCATCACCAACTTTTTCAAGCTTGTCAAGGTCTTTTCCTGCCACACTTATATCAACGGCTCTTCCAGTAGGAGGACCTCCTGTGCTTTTTAAAAATTCGAACTCTACAATTTCAGGTATCATTATAACTTTCTTGCGGAGAGCATCTTTGACTTTATTCATCATTTTATCATCGTAATCTTTCAAATCCAGCCGGAATTCAGCGACTTCCTCTTTTTCGATCCACCTTCTGTCTTCTACAACTCTTCCAACTATAGTAACAATCGACTCGACATCATCCGGCATAAGATTGTTTATCACATAATTTTCAAGAATTTTAGAGATTTCGCGAGTTGTTTCAATAGGAGTATTTTCAGAAAGTTCTATTTTTGCTGTTACAGTTTTTGCATTTTCATCACCGAAAAGAACTATCCTGAGACTTGAAGCAATAAATAGCGATCCTATGAAAAAAGCAAAAAGAACTGCAATAGAAACATATCTGAATTTAAGAACTGCCCTGAGAAGACCTTCATATGCTTTTATAAAACTCATATACCATTTCTTTACCGGCTTCTTTTCACGGCTGTAAACGTTCTTTATTTCCAAAACATGAACAGGAAGAATAAAAAGAGCCTCAAGAAGTGAAGCTGCAAGTGTCAGCGTAATAATTATAGGAAACTGCTCAAGAAACTTCCCTATCATGCCAGAGATCAGAAGAATTGGAAGGAATGCACAAATTGTTGTTGTTATTGCCGAGATAACAGGCCACATTATTTCACCTGTTCCTTTAATAACAGCATCCATCGGGGCCAATCCCTTCTCAAGATAACTATATATGTTTTCTATAACAATAATCGCATCATCCACAAGCATTCCACTGACAAGTATCATGGCAAACAAAGAAAGCGAATTTATCGTGTACCCGAGGAACTTCATCATGAAAAATGTGGCAAGGAATGAAAACGGAATACCGATAGCAGCAAGAAAGCTTGCACGCCAGCCCATAAAAATGAAAAGTAGCAGAGAAACAAGTATCATTCCAAGAAGTGCGTTATCTCTCAAAACAGATATGGTTTCATCAATTGCTTCACCTTGATCATTTTTGAAACTATACTCAAGACCCTTATAATTCTTAGCAAATTCAGGAACTGCCTCTCTTACTTTTTCAGAAATGCCAACAATGTTTGATTCAGGTTTTCTCATGATGTAAAGAGAAACCGCCTTCTTGCCGTTAAGATATGACTCGATCCTTCCTCTGATAGACCTTTTCTGAACTTCAGCAACATCTTTGAGATAAAGTTTCTGCCCGTTTGCTCCTGTTTTTACAAGGACCTGTTCAACCTTTTCCACATCATCAAATGTTCCTGTCGCTTTTACGAGATATCTTTTGCCCGAAATATCAAGCGTTCCTCCCGGCGTCCTGAAATTGGAACGGGTAAGTGCGGCAAAAATATCGTCTATCGCCAGATTGAATCCCATAAGTTTTTCATTGCTGACAACTATCTGTATCTCTTCTTCAGACACACCGGCGACTTCGACATTCTTTATTCCTGAAATCTTTGATGTAAGCTCTCTTTGAAGATTTTCAGCCACATCACGGAAATCATTGTCCGAGATCGAATCGGAGCTGAGCATGACATTTATGACAGGGCTCGTATCACCTGTAGCGATCTTGAAAACATAAGGCCCTGCCATTTCATTCTTTGACGGAAGATCAGGTATCTTATTTATCTCCGTCTGAATATCTATAACCCTTTTATCAATGTCTTTAACCGTTTCAAGAAAGTTTATGAAAACCGATGATTTTCCGTTCTGTGATCCGCTGTTTATATAATCAATATCTTCAACATTGGCTACAGCGTCTTCGATCGGAATGGTTATAAGCCGCTCTATCTCCTGAGGTGCGGCACCGGGATAGAGAGTTATGACAATAACAAAACCGAGATTGATCTCCGGTGTTTCCTCTACCGGTATTGTCTGAGTGGCAATAATTCCGAAAGTCATTACAGCTACAAATATGAAATGTGCAACTATAGGTTTTTTGAGAAAAAACTGAACGAAACTCATTTTTCCTCCAGAATTTCCACTTCCCTTCCGTCCGAAAGTGCTTCCAGCCCTGAAATTATCAGTTCAGACGGCTCTGAATATCCGTCCGAGAATCTGACAACTCTCTCTTTTCCGATATCTGAAACTATCTCCACTTCCTTTTCAACTGCTTTCCCTTCCCTGATGATATAGACGATATATCTGTTTCCGAGAAGACGCATGTTGTTGCGGCTTGTTAGAAATGTATTTTTATGAACCTTTGAATCAATGGCCACTTTCAACTGCATTCCCGGAAACACGATATATTTGTCATTTTCGTCCTTCACGCTTTTAAACAGTATCTTCATTGAATAGAGCGATGTCTTTCTGTCAGGAGCATCGGCAACCCCCTTTACTGTTCCCGGCACAACCTGATCATTGGGAAGTATTATCCCTACATCTTTATTTTTATACCTTTTGTAGATAAGAAGATCATCGGGGCTCATTCCTACAACGACCTGAAGATTTGCAGTGTCGACGATCCTCGCAATAGCTGTGCCGATACTTACATACTGACCCTGCTGAACCGGTCTTTCAACGACTATTCCGTCAAAAGGAGCTTTGATAAAGCAGTTGTTGTAATTCACTGTGGCATTCTGCAACGATGTTTTTGCCTGATTGAGTGAAAGTTCAGCACTCTGATAACCGTTTTCTGAAGCATCGAACTGTTCAGCAGTTATGGCTTTGTTCTCAAACAGCTTTCTATCGCGCTGGAAAACCTTTTCCTTAAGAGCAAAAGTGAGTTCGGCCTGTTTCAGGTTAAGTTCCGCCTGATCAAGTGAAGTTCGCTGGAGATCATATTCTATTACTGCTACAGTCGCCCCTTTTTTCACAAAAGAGCCGATGTCATAATTCATTTCAACTATCTCGCCTGTTGTTTTTGATGTCACGGTTACATCTCGTTCCGCTTCGATCACCGCATTGAAAAATATTTTTCCTGTAACATCTCCCGGAACTATCTTCTGGATACGGACTTTTCTCGGAGCTCTTTTCTGAACACCTGCTGTATTTTCAGGAACAGCGGCACCATCCTGCTTTTCAAGAGCTGTGCCGGCAGTATCTTTTGAACACCCTGAAGTCGCAAGAAGAAAAACAAATGCCGATATAAAAAGTAAGAGATGTTTCATTCCTCTTTTCCCCCCGTTAGAATTCTCAGCTGATAAAAACTGTTAAAAATTGAATTTTCAACAAGAACAAGATTTTTCAATGCTTCTAAATAGCTGTTCTCTGCATTGAGAAGATCGAGATAAAGTGATTTTCCGTTCTCAAACTCTATTTTGCTCTTTTCCAGTGCTTTTTGAGATATTTCAACTGAAGACAGAGCGACTTTCTTCTGCTCAAGAAGTGAGAATATCGAAGCAAGTACGGCTTTTAATGAATACATTTGCGAATTTTTTGTTTCAAGATATGCAAGTTGCGATGCCACCTTGTCTTTAAGCGACTTTCTCCATTCGATAGTATCATTGAAACCTTTGAAGAGATTCCACGAAAAATTGAGCGAGACCACATCGTCATCATAAAGATATGTCTTCTGGAAAGGATGATCTTCCGCCGATCCGAAATCGTGGACAAAGCTGAAGTTCAGAACCGGCAGAAATGGGGCCATTTTCATGACAGCACTATAATCAGAGATCTTTTTGAGCTTTTCCATCTTGATAAGGAGCGGTGAATTGTTCAGAAGAAGTGATTTTTTATCTTCAAAAAGAGTTTTGTGGTCTTTCCCTGAAAAATGATCTTCTATGACACTGAAATCTGATCTTTCAAGTTCATCAAACTCTATTTCAACTGCGGCGATCCTTGACATATCCGCAACATTTTTAAGCATTTCCATTTTATAGTTTTCGAGTTCCTGCTCTCTTCTTTTGAGAACAAGTTCGAGATTAAGATATGCAAGCTCAGTCGTTCTTCCCGATTCAAGAAGAAGTTTTGCAGTTCTCAGGTTTTCAGCTGCCGCTTTGACCGCCTTTTCAGAAAGTTTGATGTTTTCCTGAGTTATGTATGTCTGGAAATAAGACGCGACCGCCGATGCTTCGACTGACAGTTTTTCATTTTCAATTTCGACAGTTGAAATTTCTTTATTCTTTTCTGCGATCATGTTTCCTAAGATCCTGTTCCCGCCTACAAAAACAGGAAGAGACATCGTTATCTTCCTGGTATAAAGCGGATTTTTCAAGGTTGCTATCGCCGGATTCGCCTCAAGCTGCTCTTCATTATATCTGCTGTAATAAAAACTCCCGCCAAGATCGAGGGAGGGAAGATAACCCGAATAACTCTGCAACCTTGACCACTCACTCTTTTCAGAACTGTTGATCTTTGATTTTATTGAGATATTCCCCTTCATAACAATGTCAAGGTACTCTTCTATCGTGAGAGAAGACACATTAAAACTAATTATAAGAATAAGGAAAAAAGAAACCGGACGGAACATGCAACCTCCACAGAACAGAAAAAGACCGGAAAATATATTACAATAGACTCTTTTTTGCAAATATATGTAAAAAGAACTTTCTGAATATGTTTTCCTTCCAATAAATAAAAATCTGTGTTAAAAGTCACTATATCGGTTGAATGTTTGATTCGGGAGCTTCTGAATGCGGATTATGGTGAAAACCGGTTTTGTTTTTATCATCATATTTCTGTTTACATCTAATCTTTATTCAATTTGCTATGAGAAAGAAAAAGCTTTTGAAAATTATGTAGTTAAATCTGATTTCTACTTAAAACATGAAAGGATGGATGAGGCCGAAGAGGCTTTAAAAAAATACTTGAAGTGTTATCCGGAAAAAGAGGTTTTCATCAAACTTGCTAAGTTGTATGAATCGCAGAAAAAATACTATCTTGCAGGGATTACTTATAAAACGGCCGGGCTTGAAAAAAAATATGCTGAAGTTGAGAAA
Organism: uncultured Spirochaetales bacterium; assembly: GCA_964630905.1. Lineage (GTDB taxonomy): Bacteria > UBP6 > UBA1177 > UBA1177 > UBA1177 > JAGOEX01. Next base: position 6,137 of record CAZVWR010000070.1, read on the forward strand.
AGAAGAATTTCAAAACTAACGCAGACAACATTTCACAATTTCAACTCCCGGACTAATACCAAGGTAAAAGAATTCAAAAAGACAGGAAAAGAACTGAAAAATCTATCAATTGCTCTATTTTCAATAGGTTCGGTTCTTGCAGCGGCAGGAGGTGGAATATTCATCAGCAACAAAGCTTTTGATGGGAAAACTTCAGAACTCATACAGTATTCCTTTTTAATTGGCGGTTTTTCAATTATCGGGGCTGGCTTTTCAACAAATTTCAATGGCGACTATTATATTAACAAGTCAATATCTTTAGAAAATTTCAACACAAAAGAAATTGTTGACCACGGTACGACCATGGAAGAATATTTTGTCCATACAGGGGCTCAAAACTATACAAAAAAGATGTCGGCCAAATCCTTGAGAAATACCGGGATATTTATGCTTGCGGTATCCGTTCCGATTCTCACTTTTTCAATGTTTTCAATTTTTGATGATTACAAAAACTCTTTCAATTACGATAGAGACAATTATTCTGAGAACAGTTTGAATTACGCTTTTACTGAAGTTCTAATTGTCAATCCTGTTAAAATACTTCTAATGCCACCAGCTTTATTGTTTATGGTACGAGGGATAATAATGCTTGCCAAAGCATCAAAATGGGAAAAACTAAATACCGAGCCATCCATTTTAACTTTAAACAGCATTGCTCCGATAATTGATCCGGTTTCAAAGACTTACGGGCTGAGCATGGGATTTTCGTTTTAGGTTATTTCTTCTTTAATACTGGTGTTTCAGGCATGTATTCATCATAAAGACACTTATCAGGATATTCTTTGCAGTAACACTCCATGTCTTTGAGAATTATCGCTCCTGTCGGCTGATAGGTGATGTACTTCCCTTCCACTCCGCTATATATGTATCCCATTTTACTGCTTGCAGGATTAGAAAAACAGACTTTTTTTTCTTTTGAGATTGAGAAATAACATGTCCTAAAGTCTACATCTACTTCAGAAAACTGGTACATTTCTTCAAACGCGAGAATATCTCCATCCCATTGCCCGGGAGCAAAAGAGATAAGGTCAGGAGCGATTTCTATGTCAAGTTGTTTGTATGTGGTTATTTCGTTTGTCAGATCCGCCATTACAACTTGATAATAACCTTCTCCAGCTGAATAGATCACAAAATTTTTACTTCCTTTTTTTACTGCGGGAGCTGTAGCTTTTTCACCATCTCTGCTTATCTTTCTGCAACCAGTTGCAATATCAGTTGGTGATTTTGTCAAATCACATGCCCATATACTTTTGTTATAGTTGAAAAAAGCTGTATCTTGAACAATTGATGGGTCCATTATCTGCCCTTCACCAAGTTTTTTCCAGTTCCAGTCTTTTACAGATGCATAAAGTATATTCTGCGGTCCCGCATCTTCTCCGACATTCACTGCTTTCTGAACATTCATCAGAACAAAATTTTCACCAACTGCAGGAGGATATATAAACTCTATTTTGTTCCACTCATTCGCATAAACCGCTTCATATTTCCAACCGTTTTCAACCTTGGATGCAGATATTACATAATTTTGTTTATCACTCCAGTTTGCACCAGTAAATATAAACCTATTGTTTCTGAATGCCTGTTTAGACGAAGCATGTGCAACCATTGTATATTTCTGTGTGGCGATGTCATAATGCAGACTTCCAATAACAATATATTTTCCATCAACTTTTTTACTGTTAATTGCATACATACCTATCTTGCCATCTGAAATGTCTCCCTGCTTGAATATTCCAGTAGAGTTATGGTATACTTTTCCTGTTGCCATTATATCACACTTTTCATTAACATATGCTGGTGCAGGAGCTGCTTTTTCGGTCATGTCGCATGGAAGCGGATAACAATAGTATTCCGGAGCCTCTTCAACAATTCTGCGATTGTTCATTTCCCATAGATTTCTGACACACTGGGGATCATTTGCTGATGCTGGAAGATCACATTTTCTGCAGAATGTTAATTTTCCATCACCGTCTTTATAAGGAAATCCTGCATTCAACAGACTCGGGCAGTCGGGATCTCCATCGGTTCCAGCAGGATAATCATAATCAGGAAGCTCAATGTCGTTAGATTCGTCAGGTTGGGTGTCTTTGTCTTCAGAGATGTCCTCATCCTGCTTTACCAAGTCAAAATCATCAGACTCATCAACAACTTCAATAATATCAGCATCAGCTTCTTCAACAGAATCTTTGTCAGTTTGAATCAGTTTGTCACTGTCATTTTGTAAAAAATTGTCTGCATCGTTTTGAGGATTATCAGAAGTGCATGAAGTACAGGAGAAGAAAAGAAACAATGACAATATAATTATAATGTTACGCATGAAATACCTCCGTAAGGGCGAATAATCATTCGCCCAGAAAACCTGGCGGATACGGTGTCCGCCCCTACAAAAATTGGAATCTACCATCCATCCTCTTCGCAACTGCCGGTATTGTATCCGCTGCATGTTGAATTGCAAGTTGCAGTACCGCCTATGTAATCAGGACTTAGTGCTGTGCACTGCACACTGTTTCCGTCACAGGTTTCGCCTGTTTCAATTAAACTATTTCCGCATATTGCTGTATTCACTTTGCCGATCGTGCTGACTCTTATTGAATTTCCATTCGGGAAGTAAGTGTGGTTCCCTTTCGAATATGTGTTTCTCAAGTCAACTCTGTCACCGATGAGATCCGTTGCGACAACGGCACTTCCATTGAACTCAAGTTTCATGACATTTCCATTCTTCGAGCCGTAAAGAACTCCGTCAAACGCCCTCAGTTCCGGACTGCTCATTGAATAACTGTTTGTTGTGATCGTATTCAGATCTTCTGCATTAAACCTTTTAAGACCTGAATATTCAACAGTATAAATCACACCGTCCATTATTTCGAGTTTCTTCACGCTTCCGCTTGTGTTTTTCTGCTGTGTTACAGCCAGAGTATCAGGATTCAATACTTTTATTCCCTGTCCGTCACCGGCATAAAGTTTGTCATTATAAATTCTAAGTGCTCTTGTTGTTCCGTAAGTTGCCTTATGATAATATGCATAAGTTGTTAAATCTATTGTATCAATTCCGTTTTCAACTCCTATTATAAGTTTGTTCCCGTAAATAACCATGTCATATGCGGAACTGTAAACTGTTTTCGTATGAACAAGTGCCGGAGATATTGGATTTGTAATGTCATATATTCTCACCTGATTTCCGACTCCCGCAGCAAGCTTATCGCCAAGTCCGGCAAGAGTGTTGACTGTGTTCCCCATCGGAATTGATGCATAGTTTTTATCAGTGAACTGACTGCATGTTCCGAAAACTGTCATTCCGCTTATAAGGAAATTAAGATCTTCCACCAGACAGAATTCAGTTGAATATTCTCCGTAACTCAACCCTTCCGGAATCATGTTGCCGATCGTTGCCACTCCGGTTGTCATGTCAACTGATGCAACTTTTTTCACACTGTTTCCAATATCTGATGAAGGATTGACTATATATATCATATCCCCGGAAATATGGACAAAACTTGTTGAAATATCAATCTGTTCAAGGTTGAAATCAGCCAGAACATTCCAGTTCACACCTGAATCTGTAGAAAATATCACATTGTTTACGGCAGCATTGTCTGCATCGAATCCGCCTGAAATGTAAAGTTCTTCTCCGTTTGTTTCAACAGTATAACCGATCCTTAACGGAAGAGATGCCTTTTCAATTATTCTATTCTGCCTGAGGTTATAAACTTTTAAAGAATTTTCATTAATTCCTGTCATCAGCAGTTCTGTTCCTGTTTTAACAAATCTGATCTGTGTCATTGGCTCTTCAAACTCATGAGTGACAGTAAATATCATTTTTGCAGGATTCATGTCGTATTTATAAACCCTGAACGGAGAAGAATTTATTTCCTTGTCAATTCCTGCTACATAAAGCGTTTCATCAATTATATCCATTCCCTTCACTTCAAGTTCTGCCGGCCAGTCAGGTATTTTCACAACTTTCAGCCAGTCATTGACATCTTCCGGATAGTTGACATAAAGCACTTTTGTTCCATCCTCTTCAGCGACAACCGAATAAAGTATATCAGGATCAGTTGAAGTTATCGCTATGAAGTTTTGAGGCAGCGATTTGTCTGACACCCTGAAATTTCCGTTTCCAGTATGCCAGTATTCGATCTGTACTGTTTCATGCGGAATGTCTGAAAAATGGAAATTTCTGAAAGCTGAAAAAAGAAAATGGGGACTTGCAGTAATATATGTTATGGCATGAATGTCCGTAAGCGAGTTTCTGAATGAGCGGGCATATTTTCTTACATTGTGAAAATATCCCGGATTAATTTGTCTGTGACCGTTAATTTCAGTTACATGAATGTCACTTGGACCTTTCGCTCCGGCGGAAAGCACATAATGGAATATTTCAGCATTGTTTTCTTGAGCATTGTCGTATTCCAATTGGTTGCAAAGTGCTGGCTTAATGTGATTAGGCAAACTAACGCACTTCATATAATCCAGTGCGTCTTTTCTCCAGCTCCAGTAAGGGAACACTCTGCAGATGTTACCGCTTGATTCAAGTGTACGAGCACAGTCGTTGTTTGAAATGGAAGGATTATAACCTGCAATGTCTATCGATTTTCTGTATTCATCAATGTCTTCGCCTGTTTTAGGAAGGTTCTCGGCATCATCCTGAGAAACCGCCCATGCAATGTGAGTCCACGGTTTCGCATCTCTTATGTTGCCTGCTTCAATTGCAGGATCTGTTCCGTGACTGTATCCGAAAGGAATGTTAATTGACACCGGCTGAGCACTGTTTGAATCTTTAAAAAAATGCGTGGTGTACGGATAATTCCACGGCTCTGCTAAAACAGTAGCCACACCAATTGTACAGAAGCCGGGTTTTCCCCACATGATCTCACTCAACTCCCCAACATATTCCTCTGTCGGCATTCCGCAAAAATGAACTGTGCTTGAAACCTTTTCTTTCCATTTTATATACTGATGGTGAGCAACATTTGTTTTTGCCGCCCATAGATCAAGCTGATATAATGAATTAACTCTTTTCACCGTTCCATTGTCTTTGGAAATTCCTTTGACATTCATAACTCTTGCTGTTGAAGTTCCGGGATCATTGCTGGTGTCTTTACCATATAATCCGCCCCTGTAATCACATACATCGCCTATCCCGTCAAGGTCATGATCCGGCTGCCACGAATAAAAAGGCGAAATGTTTTTTGCAAATTTAAAATTATACTGACCTGTTGTCCAGTTCAGTTTTGGCAAGAGATATACCACTCCGCCATTATTAATTCTTCCTCCGTTTTTTGTTAGTTCCATGCTATGCATTCCGCCCTCGCATGTTTCCGTATCAGTGGGATCATCACAGGGTGCAACAAAGATTTCTTTTTGATGATTCACACCTTTTCTCGGATTTTGAACATAGACGCAATTGTCACAAGCATCTGGAACTCCATCAAGATCTGTGTCAATAGGTTTTAAAGTTCCATTATCATCATAATATTTGGGAACCAGATAACCATATTCTGCCAAAGAGCCTGCATATCTAACTATAGAAGGGGTATATTTTGCAATCGGTCTGCCGGAAATAGTGTCGGCAACATATGGACAGGCGTCGCAAGCATCACCAACTCCGTCATGATCAGAATCTGATTGCACTGGATTAGGAACAATTGGACAATTGTCCGTTACATTGGGTTCTCCATCACCGTCACGATCTTCATCGCAGAGGTTGCCCATTCCGTCGGTATCATCATCAGTCTGATCTGGATTGAAAATTGAAAAACAATTGTCTTTCCAGTCAATAATGCCATCCCCATCCATATCAATTGATTTTGCCCAAACCTCCGTTCCCGGCTTAAGCGCATCCTCTTTTCCGCCAGTTATAAGTCTGCCATTATCTCCACCATAAAAACAACGGTAAGTCGGCATCTTCCAGAACCTTGCAGCATCGTTATTGTTCTCCGAATATATCACATTGTTATCTGTGGAATAATTTAGACAGACCCTAAATCCCCTCGGAATATAAATTGCTGCAGGACTGATGTCTCCTTCTGGTATTGTATAAACCAGAACTTCTTGTGAGTCTTGAAAAGTATTAATTAAAAACTCATTCGTAAAATCAATTGTCCCCCTGTTGTTGCCGTTTAGCCATGACCACATTATACTCATGCTGCTTTTTTGAAAAGTCATGATCTTTTTTGCAGCATCGTATGAAGTTTCAGAATTTTCAATAAAATCAGGATGACTCGGGTTGTTCTCGACTGTTTTGAATACCCAACGATGATAGTCTTTGTCTGTTTTCCACGGAAGATAAAGTGCCGCAAGATCAACAGCATCAGCATTTCTGGATTCAACCCATAGATCAATGTTGTGGAAATTTTCCCATTGTGCATTGTCTGCAATTTCTAAGTAATCCAAACCAAAGTAATTTATGTTAGATGTGAAAATTGGCTGAAAAACCTCTGTTCCATCAGTGAACCATCTTTCCAGAAAACTCTCAATTTTTTCTTCAGCAATAGATTTATAGTCTCCATTAAAGTCTTCTGCATTAATTTCTTCAATAGTAGTGCCTATCGACCAGAGGAAATCAGCTATCGCTATTGCGGCGAATGTTGAAGCATATTTCATGTTTATCAATTTTTTAGGCACAATCCATGGATCATAGGTGAAATATTCACCATCTTCTGAGAAAATATTTACATCCAATGGAAAGCTAACACCTTGGATTTCATTATAATATCCCCTGTTATCAACTTCTTTTGCGTTCCATATAAAAAACCCATCATCCACCATATCGTCGTAACTATCACAATTCCAACATGTGTCTAACGTTTCTTTTGTATCTACCGGTGGAAAATTATCATCATGCTTGAACTTCTCATAGTAACTAGGGTTGCTTGATGTTGTCATGTTAATAATAGCACCAATTTTAAAAATTTTTTCACCCGCATCATTTTCATCCAAATATCGGAGGTTATGTGCAAAACTATCTTCAATTGAGTGCAATATTTCGCCCATTAATATTTTTCTAAATTCAACTGTTTTAATGAAATCATCAGTGTCTGTTGATGAATGTTGCGTTACATCATTGAAATGGACAAATTTATTAATTGGCTCCTGCTCTTCTGCTGTTAATCCAAGGGCAACTAATTCATAAAAATATGAACGAATATAGTTTCTTGTAACTTCAATAAAAACAGATGGATTGTTTCCAATATTTTTTCCATTCATTCCTGCATGCATTAATGGATAGCGGTCTTCATTACTTAAATCTGCTTGTGAGCTGTAATTAAAATCATTTGGATTAAAGTTGTTTATTATTAATCCACAACCTATAAACCCAAAAAGTGGCAGCACTATTTCACAAGTCAAACTTGCAATACAGGCAATGCACGAAATTTTTATATCTTGAATCTTATCATGGTTGTTTTCAAGTGCGGCAGAAAAACCGTCCATTTCAGGATGGTCGTTATAGCCTACTCCCGTTCTTAATGAATATAAGGCTGATTCGTTATCATAATCACAACCATCAATTGGATAATCAAGAAATGAGGATAGGTTGTTATTAATAAAATCTCTTCCATCATACCAATTAATATTTTGATGTCCAGAGCAAACTAAATTGAACGCCCGCACAGAAATTTTCTCATGATTTGGACTTTGTGTATTGAATTTTGGCCAGTCGTGTCCAGCAAAATAATATTTTGTTTCAAATCCTGAAACAGAAAAAACAAACAACACGGTTAAACACAAAAACAATCCTTTCTTTTTCATCTTACTTCCCCACCAAAAAATAATAAAAATATCCCGTGAAAAACTCTTGAAATATTCTGTAATGTATCTGAAAAAATTAAAGTCTTGTCTTGTCTTGTCTTGTCTTGTCTTGTCTTGTCTTGTCTTGTCTTGTCTT
>CAZVWR010000071.1:0-13976 GCA_964630905.1 uncultured Spirochaetales bacterium
GAGAAGGTGGCAGGACTGTAGGTTCAGGTGTTGTTTCTAAGATAATTGAATAGATTTTTCAAGAGGTGCTGAAGTGAGCGACAAGATCAGAATCAAATTAAAGGCATTCGATCACAAGATACTTGACCAGTCTGTAAGCGAGATTATCGAGACTGTTTCGCGCAGCGGAGCAAGAATTGCAGGTCCGATCCCGTTGCCGACAAAGATCCATAAATATTGTGTGCTTCGTTCTCCTCATGTTGACAAGAAATCGCGTGAGCAGTTCGAGATGAGAATTCACAGAAGAATACTTGATATTCTCAATCCGACGAATCAGACAATGGACGAGTTGATGAAGACAGATTTATCTGCCGGAGTTGAAATTGAAATTAAGACTTATTAAAGGGAATGTTAATTTTTATGTCATAAAGCAGAGAGGGTAACTATGGCTGCTGGACTCATAGGAAGAAAATTAGGCATGACACAGATCTTCAGGGAAGACGGCAAAATTATGCCGGTAACTGTAATTGAAGCTGGTCCGTGCTATGTAATTCAGAAAAAAGAGACCGAGAAGGATGGCTATACAGCAATTCAGGTCGGTTTTGAGAAGAAAGAGAAAAATGTGAAAAAACCTGAAGCAGGTCATTTTAAAAATGCGGCAAAAGGTGTTTTCAAAAAACTGAAAGAATTCAGAGTTGCCTCCAACGAGATCGGCAGCTATGAACTCGGCTCAGAACTTACTGTTACAATGTTTAAACCGGGTGAAAAAATCAAAGTAACCGGCTTTACAAAGGGCAGGGGGTTTACAGGTGTTGTTAAGCGTTGGAGTTTCAACGGTGGAAGAACGACACACGGTTCAAAATTTCACAGAAAAGGCGGCTCGATCGGTCAGAATGTATGCCCCGGAAAAGTATGGAAGGGGAAGAAAATGCCCGGTCACTACGGCAATGAGCAGGTTACTGTGAAAAATCTTGAGATCGTAAGAGTTGTTCCTGCTGACAACACCATCGTAGTTAAAGGTGCGATACCCGGTTCTACCGGCGGTATCGTTTACATTAAGAAGTAGTGGAGGCGAACATGCCCGTTGTTGATTTATTTGACAAATCAAAGAAAAAAATTGGCGAGATAGAACTTAAAGATGCAGTTTTTTCTGTGCCTTTTGAAGAAAAGAAAGTTCTTATGTATGAAGTGATCAAAATGCAGACTGCCGGATGGAGAAGTGGAACTCACTCGACAAAAACCTATGCCACAATATCAGGCGGCAACTCAAAGCCCTGGAAACAGAAAGGGACGGGAAGGGCGAGAAGAGGAACAATGAGAGCTTCAACTCTTAGAGGCGGAGCACCGGCTTTCGGACCACAGCCCAGAGACTATTCCTACACAATTCCTAAGAAGAAAAGAATTGCGGCAATGAGAGCTCTTCTTTCCGAAAGACTCAGCAAAGGCAATCTTTTTGTTGTCAAAGAATTTGATTTTGATCAGATCAAAACAAAGGAAGCCGTTTCCGTTCTCAAAGGGAACTGGGAACTTAAGGAAGCTGTTATTGTCGGAGGCGACAGTGAAGAAAAATTCCTTCTGAGCGTCAGGAACATTCAGGAATATCTTTTCCTTCACAAAACACAGATCAATCTTTACGACATCATGGCGTATAAGAATGTGATTTTTACAGAGGAAGCAATTAAATACATTGACGAGGTTCTAGGGTAATGAAAAAGGAAAAACATTTCGACATTATCAAAAGACCGCTTTTGACTGAAAAATCTGCTGTATTAAGCAAAGATCAGAAACAGTCTTATGTTTTCGAGGTCAAGCTCGATTCCACAAAAGAGGAAGTTAAAGAGGCGGTGGAAGCAGTTTTTAACGTTAAAGTCGATAGCGTTAACACCGTTGTTGTAGGCGGAAAAGTAAAAAGAGTGGGCAGAACACTTGGAAAGAGGTCAACCTGGAAGAAAGCCTATGTGACACTGAAAGAAGGCCACCAGATAAACCTCATTGAAGGACTTTAATAATTAATTAGTAAGGTTTCGGAGAAAAATTATGGGTATCAAGATTTTTAAACCGACTTCCAATGGTCGCAGGAACATGTCTGCAAGCGACTATTCAGAAATTACGAAGTCGAAGCCCGAGAAATCTCTGATCGAACCGATCAGAAAATCCGGAGGAAGGAATAATACTGGCAGAATAACAATGCGCCATATAGGCGGCGGCAACAAAACCATGTACAGGATCATAGACTTCAAGCGGAACAAGTTTGATGTTCCCGGAAAAATTGAAGCCATTGAATACGATCCGAACAGAAATGCAAGAATAGCGCTTGTTTTCTATCTTGACGGAGAGAAAAGATACATCATCGCTCCTGACAAATTGAATGTCGGTGATATGATCGTTTCCGCAGGAGAGAAAGAAGCTGACATCAAGCCCGGCAATTCAATGAAGATCAAGTTCATCCCCGTGGGAACATTCATTCATAATGTCGAGCTCAAGATAGGCAAAGGCGGTCAGATCGCAAGAGCGGCTGCGGCAGGAGTTCAGGTTCTTGGCAAAGAGGGTGACCACGCTACAGTAAGAATGCCGAGCGGTGAAATAAGAATAGTTCACCTTGAATGCAGGGCATCAGTCGGATCTGTAGGTAATCAGGAGATATCAAATATTAAAATAGGAAAGGCGGGAAAGCAGAGATGGATGGGAAAAAGACCCCATGTCCGCGGTGTTGTCATGAATCCTGTTGACCATCCGCACGGTGGTGGTGAAGGTAAAACATCAGGCGGTCGTCATCCTGTTACTCCCTGGGGTAAGCCGACCAAAGGATACCGTACAAGAAATAATAAGAGAACTGACAAGTTCAGAGTCAGGAGAAGAGACAAGTAATTGTATCAACTGTAAGAAATATGGAGGGTTGCAGTGCCTCGTTCAGTTAAAAAAGGACCTTTTATTGATTCGCATGTGTGGAAGAAAGTGATAAAGGCCGTTGACAGCGGAGACAAAAAACCGATAAAGACATGGTCAAGAAGATCAACTATTATCCCCGAAATGGTGGGTCTTACTTTTTCGGTATACAACGGACAGAAATTCATCCCTGTTTTCGTAACCGAAGACATGGTTGGTTTTAAACTTGGAGAGTTTTCCCCGACGAGAACCTTCAGGTCACATTCAGGCAGCAAGAAATAATTCTTGCGTAATGTTAAGCTATATGTATGATATAGCCGCAAAAAATTTTTCGATCGTTGGAGATGCGATATGGAAGACAAAATAGTCAGAGCACAGCTCAGAAATTTTAGAATGTCTGCTCAGAAAGTCAGATTGGTTGCAGACATCATAAGAGGCAAAAGTGCCGGGGACGCCAAGAATATTCTTGAGTTCACACCAAGAAAAGCCGCCATGGCTCTGAAAAAGCTTCTTGATTCGGCAATTGCTAGTGCTGAAAACAACTACAATCTTGATCCGGACACACTGATACTTAAAACTGTTCTGGTCGACGAAGGTCAGGTTATGAAGCGTTTCGTGCCGAGAGCGCAGGGCAGAGCAGCAAAGATACTTAAAAGATCAAGCCATATTACAATTGAGCTTGCGGCAGATAAATAAGTTTTTTATTATACGGAGGTGAACTTTGGGACAGAAGGTTAATCCCATCGGGCTTAGACTCGGGGTGACCCGGACCTGGGAATCAGTATGGTACAGTCACAAAAACTACAGCAAGTGGCTGCATGAGGATCTTAAGATAAGAAAAGCGATCAAGAAGGAGTTTTATCCTGCAGGTATCGCAAAGACAGATATCGAAAGGTCGGGCGAAAAGCTCAAGATAATAATTCATACCGCTAAACCCGGTATTGTTGTCGGAAGAAAAGGTGTCGGTATCGAAAAGATTAAGGAGATGGTCCAGAAGATCGCTCGTGATGTCACCGATATTTTTGTCCAGACCGAAGAGGTGAGAAAACCTGAAATAGATGCACAGCTCGTAAGTGAGAATGTTGCTGAACAGCTTGAGAGAAGAGCTCATTTCAGAAGAGCTATGAAAAGAGCGATCAGCCAGGCAATGAAAAGTGGTGCCGAAGGAATTAAAATCCAGACATCAGGTCGTCTCGGCGGTGCTGAAATAGCCAGGACCGAAAGATATCAGGAAGGAAGAACTCCGCTGCACACACTCAGAGCGAACATTGATTACGGTTATGCCATAGCAAAGACGACATACGGCGTGATCGGTGTGAGAGTCTGGATGTCAAAAGGCGATTCAATCGAGAAAAAGCCTGAGAATAAAAGAAAACAGAAGAAAAATTAAAATAGCGGGTACGAACTATGTTAATGCCGAATAAAGTAAAACACAGAAAAGTAATGAAGGGGAAGAGGTCCGGCCTGGCAACTTCCTGCAACAGCATTGATTTCGGAGAATTTGCTCTCAAAGCTACAGAATGCGGATGGATCAACAGCAGACAGATCGAAGCAGCCCGTGTAGCGATAATGAGAGCAGTTAAAAGAGGCGGACGTATGTGGATAAGGATATTCCCCGATAAGCCTATCACAAAGAAGCCTCTGGAAGTAAGAATGGGAAAGGGTAAAGGTAATCCTGAAGAATGGGTTTGTGTCATTAAGCCGGGCAGAATACTTTTTGAACTCGGTGATGTTGACAGCGAAACTGCTCTGGAGGCGTTCCGCCTTGCTTCTCACAAACTTCCTATAAGAACGAAAATTATAGAAAAAGGAGATGAACTGAAATGAAAATTTCTGAATTAAGAGAAAAGACACTGGCTGAACTCCAGGAGAAGCTTCTGTCTTATAAAGAGGAGCAGTTCAACTTGAGAATGCAGAAAGGAATGGGACAGTCGGAAAACAATTCCCGCTCAATATCCATTAAAAAGGACATAGCGAGAATAAAAACCATAATAACCGAGAAAAAGAAAGCGGTTGAGGTGAAGAAATGACAGAAAAAGTAAAAAGAATACTTACGGGCACAGTGGTTTCAGACGCAATGGATAAAACTGTTGCTGTTCAGGTAACACGCCGTTTTAAACACGCACTCTATAAGAAAATGATTACTGCCCGTAAAAAGTTTCTTGCCCATGACGAGCAGAATCAGTACAAGATTGGAGATATTGTTAAAATACAGGAATGTGCTCCGATGAGCAAAAGAAAGACCTGGTTTGTAAAAGAAAAAATTGGTGAGAGCAGGAGATAGCAATGATACAGGAAATGACAAGACTGGCTGTTGCCGACAATTCAGGCGCGAAGGAAGTCCAGTGCATTAAGGTTTACGGCGGTTCAAAGATAAGATATGCCGGTGTCGGTGATGTTATAGTTGTCGCTGTAAAAGTTGCTGAACCGAAAGGCAAGGTCAAGAAAGGCGATGTTAAGAAAGCTGTTATTGTACGCCAGGCAAAGGAGATCCGTCGTGAGGACGGTTCATACATCAGATTTGATGACAATGCTGTTGTCATAATTGACGATGCGTACGAACCTATCGGAACTCGTGTTTTCGGACCAGTTGCAAGAGAACTTCGTGGCAAAGGGTTCATGAAGATAGTTTCTCTTGCACCGGAAGTATTGTAAGGGGATTATCATGGCTAATATTAAAAAGAATGATACCGTAAAGGTCATTGCCGGAAAAGATAAAGGCAAAAGCGGAAAAGTATTAAAGGTTCTCGTTAAAGAGGAAAAAATAGTTGTTGAAGGTGTTAATGTTTACAAAAAACACCAGAAGCAGACCGCAACAAAAGAATCAGGAATTGTTGAAAAAAGTATGCCGATTCACATTTCAAATGTTGTGGCTTTGAACCCGAAGACAAAAGAGCCCACATCTTTCAGAATGAAAACACTTGAAGATGGAACCCGGGTCAGGGTATGCAAACAAACCGGCGAAACCATTGACTAACGGAGATGACAATGAGTGAAAAGTACATAAGCAGACTTAGAGAACAGTATGAAAAGGAAATTAAACCGGTCCTTCAGAAAGAACTGGGTGTCGGAGCAATGGCTGTTCCCAAAATCGAAAAAATAGTTGTCAACATGGGCGTAGGTGAAGCGATAGCAAACAAGAAAATACTTGAAGACGCCGTGAAGGAACTCACGGCAATCGTTGGACAGAAACCTCTTGTTAACAAAGCAAAAAAATCGATAGCTACATTCAAACTCAGAGAAGGAATGCCGATAGGAACATCAGTAACATTGCGCAAAGACATGATGTATGACTTCCTTGATCATCTTGTCAACATTGCTCTTCCCAGGGTCAAGGACTTTAAAGGTGTTTCAGGAAAAGCTTTTGACGGAAAAGGTAATTACACTATCGGTATAAAGGAATTCTTTATTTTTCCTGAAATAGATTTTAACAAAGTCGAGAAAGCAAAAGGTTTCAATATCACTATCGTTACGACTGCTAAAAACGATAAGGACGCAAAACTTCTGCTTAAAAAGTTCAATATGCCTTTCAACAGTTAATTTTTGAGATAGGAGGATAAATTGGCAAAGAAAAGCATTCGCATCAAGGCGGAAAGAAAGCCGAAATTCGGTGTCAGAGGATATAACAGATGTCCTCTTTGCGGAAGACCAAGGGCTTTCCTTAGAAAATTTAATATGTGTAGAATATGTTTCAGAACGCTTGCTAACCAGGGTCTTATACCCGGCGTTACCAAGTCGAGCTGGTAAATAAAGAGGTGAAATATGGCAATGAATGATTTGATTTCAAACTATCTTACCAGAATAAGGAACGGTATCCTTGCTGGCAAGGAGAATGTTTCCGGAATTCCCTCATCTAAGATAATTGAGGAAATCTCGAGAGTTTTGAAGGAAGAGGGTTATATTATTGATTTCAGGATCAATGAGCTTGACGGAAAGAAAACTGTTTCAGTGGATTTGAAATATTACAGGAACAAGAGTGTAATTTCTAACATTGAAAGAGTGAGTTCAGGCGGAAGAAGAGTTTACAGTCAGTCTGCTGATATCCCTTATATCCGCGAGGGTCTCGGAATTTCAATAGTTACAACATCCAAAGGCGTTATGACCGATGCGAAGGCAAGGGAGCTTAATGTCGGCGGAGAGATAATCTGTAAAATATGGTAATGGAGGAATAAAGTGTCAAGAGTAGGAAAAATGCCCATTGCACTGAGCAAGGATGTAAAGGCCTCTCTCAAGGATGGTGTTTTGAAGATACAGGGCCCTAAGGCAACTCTTGAAAGAGAGATCCATCCTGCTGTCAGTGTTGAAATTGATACAGCGGAAATAACTGTAAAAAGGAATGATGAATCACTTGAAACAAGAGCACTTCATGGTCTTTTCAGAATGCTCATAAGCAACATGGTAACAGGTGTTACAAAAGGATTTACGAAGATACTTGAAGTTAAAGGTACCGGGTACAAATTTGAGATGAAAGGGGATAAAATCGGATTTTCTTTAGGTTTTTCTCATCCTGTAGAGATGAAATTACCTAAGGGAGTTTCTGCTGAGATCAACAAGACCAACAATGAATTAACCCTTACATGTGCAGACAAAGAGCTCCTTGGAGATTTTGCTGCAAAGATCAAAATGCTCCGTCCGGTTGAACCTTATAAAGGAAAAGGTATTTTCTATAAGGGTCAGATTATTAGAAGAAAAGCCGGAAAGGCTGCTGGTAAATAGAGCGGAGGTTAAAAATGAGACCGGATATAAAAAAAGAAAGAAGAACTAGAAGAAAAGCTGGTGTAAGAAAAAGAATTTCCGGCACTCCGGAACGTCCACGGCTTTCTGTTTTCAAGAGCAATGTACATATTTATGCTCAAGTGATCGACGATGTGGCTGGAGTTACACTTGCCTCAGCATCATCTGACGAAAAGGGTTTTGTAAAACCTGAAGGCGACAAAAAAGCTGTTGCTGTTAAAGTCGGTCAGTCGATCGCATTAAAATGTAAGGAAAAAGGAATAGAGCTTGTTGTTTTTGACAGGAACGGATATCCTTTCCACGGCAGATTGAAGGCGCTTGCTGATGCGGCAAGAGAAAGCGGACTTAAATTTTAGGAGTTGCTGATGAAAGAAATAAATAAACCGATCAATCCGGAAATGATGGAGCTTAACGAAAAGCTTGTTTATGTCAACAGGGTTGCCAAGGTCGTAAAAGGCGGCAAAAACTTCAGTTTTGCTGCATTGATGGTTGTGGGTGACGGCAAAGGATTTGTCGGCATAGGACTTGGAAAAGCAAGAGAAGTTCCGGAAGCTATCAGAAAAGGAGTTGTCAGGGCAAAGAAAAACCTCTGTCACATAAAACTTCTCAAAGGAACAGTTCCCCATGAAATAACCGGTGAATACGGAGCCGGCAAAGTCATTCTCCGTCCTGCATCAGCAGGTACGGGAGTTATTGCAGGATCAGCAGTAAGAGCAGTGCTTGAGGCGGCTGGAGTAACAGATATTCTTTCAAAGAGTATAGGTTCTAACAATCCTCATAATATGGCTAAAGCGACACTCAATGCTCTTTTGAATGTTGAAAGTATTGAGGAAGTTGAGGCAAAGAGAAATGTCGGAGTTAAAGATTATCAGTTGAAGGAAAAGGAGTAACGATATGCAGCTGTACGAACTTAAAAAGCCCGAAGGACTCAAGTCCAGAAAAAGAATAGGCAGAGGTGACGGAAGCGGTACAGGCAGTACGGCAGGAAAAGGGCATAAAGGTCAGAAAGCCCGCTCCGGCGGTGGTGTTAGAAGAGGTTTTGAAGGTGGAACGATGCCTTATAACAGAAGAATCCCCAAAAGAGGCTTCTTTAATAAGTGGGCAAAGGATGTTTGTGAGATCAACATAAGATATCTTGAGAAGTTTGAATCAGGATCTGTTGTTGACCTTGAAAAACTCAAAGAAGCCGGTCTTTATAACGGAAAAGATGAAATCGTAAAGATCATCGGCAGATTTGAACTGACAAAAAATATAACTGTCAGAGTTCATAAGTTTACGGCAGGCGCAAAGGAATCGATTGAAAAATCTGGCGGAAAAGCCGAGGAGATTAGTCTTGATAAGTAAGGTATTAAAAAACATTTTTAAAATTCCTGACTTGAGAGAGAGAGTGCTGTTCACTCTTTTGATGCTCGCAGTGTACCGTCTCGGTATCTTTGTTACCACTCCGGGCGTCAACCGCTCTGTCATGGAAAAAATAATGTCAACAAAGGCAACGGGCACGCTCTTGGGTCTTTTTAACATGTTCTCAGGCGGTGCTGTGGAGAATCTTTCAATTTTTGCTCTTGGCATCATGCCGTATATCAGTGCGTCAATTGTAATGTCACTTCTTGCTGTCATTGTTCCCAAAATAGGAGAACTTCAGAAAGATGGAGACCAGGGTTATAGAAAAATAACTCAATATACCAGATATGGTACAGTGGTTCTCTGCATAGTACAGGGATTTATGATGGCAAAATTTCTTGAAAGTCTTACTGGTCCAGTCGGCGAAGTTGTCGTCAATGTTCCGGGCTGGTTTTTCAGAGTAATCACTGTCATAACTCTCACTGCAGGAACTCTTTTCCTTATGTGGCTTGGAGAGCAAATCACCGACAGAGGTATCGGCAACGGTGTTTCTCTGATAATTTTTGCTTCTATTGTTGCAAGGTTCCCCAACATGTTCTTTCAGATGGGAAAATACCTCAAAGAACAGCTTATTCAGCCTCACCAGCTGGTAATTTTTATAATAATTTTAGTTGCTTCATTTGCTGTTATTGTTTTTGTTGAAAGCTCACAGAGAAGAATTCCTGTTCAATATGCAAGAAGAGTTGCAGGCGGAAGAAAAATTCAAAATTCCCATCTTCCTCTGAGAATAAATACATCGGGAGTAATTCCACCTATTTTTGCAAGTGCGCTTCTTGTTTTCCCGGCAACTTTGTCAAGTTTCCTTAAATTTGACATGGGCCCTTTGCAGGGCTGGCTTAATCCGGGTGGATGGCTTTACAATCTTCTTTATCTCGGGCTTATAGTTTTCTTCTGTTTTTTCTATACTTTTATTCAGTTTAAGACAGAGGATGTTGCTGAAAACATTAATAAGCAGGGCGGTTATATTCCCGGTGTAAGACCCGGAAAAGAAACCGTAACTTATATAAACACGGTTCTTTCAAGAATTACTTTCGGTGGAGCAATATATCTTTCTGCAGTTTGTATGATCCCCGACCTTCTCAGAAATAAAATGGGACTCCCTTTCTATATGGGCGGAACATCAATTCTTAT
The DNA here is from genome assembly GCA_964630905.1 of uncultured Spirochaetales bacterium. Lineage (GTDB taxonomy): Bacteria > UBP6 > UBA1177 > UBA1177 > UBA1177 > JAGOEX01. Next base: position 10,132 of record CAZVWR010000071.1, read on the forward strand.
CGTAGTCGGTGTTGCAATGGATATGGCTTCCCAGATAGAAAGTTACCTTATCAACAACAACTACGAAGGTTTTTCTATTGGCGGGAAAGGGTCTCTTGTTAAGAGCAGAAGAGGATAAAAGCAATGGCTTGCCGTTATGAAATTTGCAGTAAAATATATAAAAAAATCGGCAAGTTACCCTTATGTGCCAGAATTTATTTGAAAAATCGTACAATACGGTTAAATTCAACATGTTTTTTTGTTTAGGATGTGAGATAATGGCAAAAGAAGAAGGAATTGTAGTTGAAGGGACAATAGTTGATACTCTTCCGAACGCAATGTTCAGAGTTGAACTTGAAAACGGACATCAGGTACTTGCTCACATTTCAGGAAAAATGAGAAAATATTTTATCCGTATTCTTCCGGGGGACAAGGTTCAGATAGAACTTTCTCCTTATGATCTTACAAGAGGAAGGATTGTGCACAGGATGAAAAACAACGGTAACTAATAGGAGAGAAAGATGAAAGTTCGTGCTTCTGTAAAAAAGATATGCACAAAGTGCAAGATCGTTAAAAGAAAAGGTATTTTAAGGGTTATTTGTGAAAACCCGAAGCATAAACAGAAACAAGGATAAGATATATCAGGAGGTGACAGTTGGTTCGTATTGCAGGAGTAGATCTTCCAAGAAAGAAAAGAATGGAGATCGCGCTGACCTATATTTACGGGATAGGCAGAACAAGTGCTCAGAAAATACTTGATGAAGCAGGTATTGACTGGAATACAAAAAGTGACGATGTCGATGATACTATGGCAATAAAAATAAGGGCCATCATTGATCAGAGTTACAAGGTCGAGGGAGATCTTAGAAAAGAAGTCATAATGAACATAAAAAGACTTATGGATCTCGGCAGTTACAGGGGTCGCAGACACAGAAGAGGTCTGCCGACAAGGGGCCAGAGAACTCGTACCAATGCCAGGACAAGAAAGGGTCCAAGGCGTAACCTTATGAAGAAGAAGAAATAGCAGGAGGTATAGAGATGGCACCGGAAAAAAAGAAAAAAGTTAAAAAAAGTATACAGACTGGACTCGCATACATTCAGTGCAGTTTTAACAACACTATCGTTACTATCACTGATGTAAGCGGAAACGTTCTGTCATGGTCAAGTGCCGGGCTTAAAGGATTCCGCGGAAGTAAGAAAAGTACTCCCTATGCAGCACAGGTTGCAGCGGAAGATGCCGGCAAGAAAGCACAGGATTACGGTTTGAGAACACTCAGTGTGTTTGTAAAAGGTCCTGGAAGCGGAAGAGAAGCCGCTATCAGAGGACTCTCAAATGTGGGATATAATGTTACTCTTTTAAGGGATATAACACCCATTCCTCATAATGGATGCCGTCCCAAAAAGAAAAGAAGAGTATAATCATTATTTGGTGTAAACTTTTACTTACCTAAAAGGAGGAAGCTTTGGCTAAGTACAAAGAAGCAAAATGTAAGATCTGCAGAAGAGAAGGAGCGAAGCTCTTTTTAAAAGGTGAACGCTGTCATACTGAAAAGTGTTCATTTGAAAGAAAACCCTACGGTCCAGGAAGTCACGGAAAGGACAAGAAAAGGGTCACCGAGTACAAAATTCAGCTTAGAGAAAAGCAGAAAGCAAAAGCAATTTACGGCATGCTTGAAAAACAGTTCAGTATTTTTTATGACAGGTCTGTCCTTAAAAAAGGTGCAACCGGTGAAAATCTTTTAAGAATGCTTGAATGTCGTCTTGACAACATTGTTTACCGTCTCGGATTTGCAAACAGCAGATCACAGGCAAGACAGCTTATCAATCACAGACATTTTTCTGTGAACGGCAGACTTACAGATATACCGTCTTTCATAGTAAAGGCCGGTGATGTTGTAGTTCTTAAGGAAAAAAGCAGAAACTCCAAAATTTTCAAGGAGACATTAGAATCTGCAGGAGAAAGACTTCCTGTTCCTTCATGGCTTGAGCTGAACAAAGGTGAATTCAAAGGAACAGTTGTACGCCTTCCCGGAAGAGAAGATATAACTGAAGATGTAAAAGAGAACCTTATCGTAGAGCTTTATTCTAAGTAATAGGGGGAATTTAAATGTATCGAGCCAATTGGAAAACATTGATCATGCCCAAAGATGTAAGGGTTGTAGAGCAGGGTGCAGACGGTGCATATGCCCGTTTTGTCTGCGAACCTCTTATGAAGGGTTATGGAATCACTCTGGGCAATTCGCTTCGCAGAATTCTTATTTCAAGTCTTCGCGGTGCGGCTGTAATCGGAGTCAAAATTAAAGGTTACGAGCATGAATTTGCAACTATTCCGGGAATAAAGGAAGATGTGGTAGATATCATTCTCAACATAAAACAGATCCGGTTTGTCGCTCATGAAGATAAACTGCACACGCTGCTTCTTAGAAAAAATGTAAAAGGGACCGTTACTGCTGCTGATATAGTTGAAACAGCCGGCATAAAGATTCTCAACAAAGACCTTGTCCTTTTTGAAATGGATGAAGGTGTTGATTTTGAAATGGAACTTATTGTAGGTATAGGAAGAGGCTATGTTCCTTCTGAAGCACACAACCAGGATATTTTTTCCGAGGGTTATATTGCAGTTGATTCATTCTTCTCTCCTGTTGTAAGAGCAAACTACAAAGTAACAAATGCAAGAGTTAAGAACAATTTTGATTTTGACAAGCTTGTTTTTGACCTTGAAACAGACGGTTCCCTTTCTCCCCGTGATGCACTTGCTTATGCGGCAATGATACTCAGAGAACACACAAAATTCTTTATCAGTTTCTCAATTGATGAGAAGGATGAGTTCAATGCCTCGGATTCTCATGAAGAGGTGAACATGAACCTTTATAAGACAATTGATGAACTTGACCTGAGTGTCAGATCATATAACTGTCTTAAAAATGCAAACATCCGTTTTATAGGGGAACTTGTAAAGAGAAGCGAAGCGGAAATGCTCAAAACCAAAAATTTCGGGAGAAAATCTCTTAACGAAATAAAGATACTTCTCATAAAGATGGGATTACATTTCGGTATGGATATTGATAATTTCCCGGATCAGAAGATCATTGAACAAATTGAAAAGAAATCAGGGAGCAAGATATGAGACACAGAAAGGCAGGCAGGAAACTGAACAGAGACAGTTCCCACAGAGAGGCAATGCTTTGCAACATGCTTAATTCTCTGGTTAAGAACGAAAGAATTCAAACAACTTTCGGAAGAGCAAAAGAACTGCAGAAAATTGCAGATAAAGCTGTAACACTTGCTAAAAAGAACACAACGGCATCTATCACTCAGCTTACAAAGATCGTTAAATCCGATAGAGAAGAAGTAATCGCAAAACTTCTTAAAGAGATCGGACCGAGATTTGCATCAAGAGCGGGCGGATATACAAGAATTATCAAAGTAGGATTCCGCAGAGGTGATGCGGCTCCCACAGTAATAATTGAATACCTGAGTGCAGATGAACCGGCTAAAAAAGCAAAGAAGAAAAAGACAGTGAAAAAGGAAGCTCCGGTTGTTGAAGCGGCTCCGGTAGTCGAAACTCCGGCAGTTGAAGAAGCTCCGAAAGCGGAAGAAGTCAAAGAAGAGCCTAAATCAGAATAAGATCAAGAGCTTAATAAAAAAAGAGGGGGCTGAAAAGCCCCCTCTTTTATTTCAAGAAATATTTAGAAATTAGGATCGACTGTCATTATAGTTTTTAACTTTTTCCTAACTTGACAACATAAATAAAACTTATAAAATCATTAAGGAGCTTGAAGGTAAAATAAATGAAGAAAAATTATGAAAAAACTTGCATTTCCTGTTTTAACAGAATGATTGTTAACAAGACAAGACAAGACAAG
>CAZVWR010000072.1:0-13672 GCA_964630905.1 uncultured Spirochaetales bacterium
TACCAATGTTCGGATATTTCTGATATGTGTATGCAATTTTTCCAACTGCGAAAGGTCTCGGATCCACCATTTCAGCAACTCCGCCTCTGGTAGCCGCAACGCTTGCCGCACCTATTTTCATTTCACCGTGTGTAAGTGTCGGGCCGTCTTCAACGATGAGAACTCTTTTGCCTTTTATGTCACCGCTGACTGTAAGTGCACTGTCTGCTTCGATCACAACTGCATTCGGGTTGAGCCGCTTACAGTTTGCCTTAACTGTTTCGATATCCTCAAGAGTCGCACTGTCCATTTTGTTGATGACAATAACATCAGCCATACAGACATTGACTTCACCGGGGTAATATGCAACTTCGTGTCCCGGTCTCAAAGGATCGACAACAACGACTTTAAGGTTTGAATCATAGAACGGGAAATCGTTGTTTCCGCCGTCCCAGAGAATTACATCCGGTTCGCCTGCAATGTCTTTTTCAGCAGTTCTGAGAATCGCTTCATAATCAACACCGGAATAAATTACATTACCTGCGGCGATATGCGGTTCGTACTCTTCCATTTCTTCGATTGTGCATTTATGTTTTTCAAGATCTGCAATTTCAGCAAATCTCTGAACTTTCTGTGCAACAAGGTCGCCATAAGGCATCGGATGACGCACTGCAACAACTTTTTTGCCCATTTTCTTGAAAATGTCATATATGAATCTTGTTGTCTGGCTCTTTCCGCAACCTGTTCTTGCCGCACATATTGAAATGATCGGCTTAGATGACTTAACTTTTGTCTTGTCATAACCAAGAAGGATGAAGTCCGCACCCAGAGAATTTACCCGTGCACTTCTGTTCATAACATAGTTATAAGGAACATCGCTGTATGCAAAAACAACTTCTGTAACTCCGAGTTCTTTAACGAGTCTTGGCATATCTGCTTCGTCATAGATCGGAATTCCCTGAGGATAAAGCTCGCCTGCAAGTTCGGCAGGATATTTTCTTCCGTCAATGTCAGGGATCTGAGTTGCAGTAAATGCCACTACTTCATACTCTTTGTTGTTTCTGTAATAGGTGTTGAAATTGTGAAAATCTCTACCGGCAGCACCCATAATGAGAACTTTCTTTCTGGTCATTTTTAACCTCCAAAATGTTAAATCATGCTAAACAATGGCCGGACTTGGTCAACGGCGGCCGGACAGGGTCAACGGCGGAAAGTAAAATACCATACTAAAAATCTATGTCAAGGATGATTTTAAGGAATTGCGAAATCAAAGAATAAAACTCAGTTTACTTCAAAAGCACTTTTACCGGTTCCATGCCTGCAGGGGTTCCCTGTTCGATTGCGGTAAGGACTGCTCCGCCGCCTGTGAAGAAGTAATATTTTTTGTTGTCAAGCGCTTTCATATAAACTCCGGGAAGGAGTTTTTTGAGTTCTTCAAGTGTGTCGCCGCCGCCGAAAAGCTTCATTGCATCTTTATTTGAATCAATGAGCTTATCCATTGCGATGGTCCCTTCGGTGAAGTGCGGTGTGAATCCCATGACGGCATTTACAAAAATGGTTTTAGCGTTCATGAAAACTTCGGTCACACTTGATTCTGCAAATGATTTTTTATCTGCATCGAGAACAAAATTAAGTGCGGTTCCCGGTTTGAGCGTCCTTATGTCGTGAGTCCTATACTGTCCTTCAACTTTTCCATCCATCGTGTCAGATTCAACAATGAAAGGAAGTTCAACTATTCTGCCGGGGAATTTTGCGGAAAATTCAACGAATTTTTTTGCCGATTCAAGGTCTGCTTCGTCAACACCTTTTATTGTTATGCCGTATTTTGCACAGAGATATGCATTATAAATTACTCCGCCAAGCACAAGATAGTCTGATTTTTCAAGGAGAGCTGAAAGCGGTTCTATTTTCGTGTCAAACTTTGAGCCGGCGACAACCGAAACAAGCGGTCTTGCCGGTTCATATATCTTTTTAAGGTTCTCTATCTCTTTTTCCATGAGGATCCCTGCATAACCCGGAATGTTCTTTGTCACATGCACTGTTGAAGCATGCGCCTGCCATGATCCGAAAGCGTCGTTGACATAAACATCAGCAAGTCCTGCAAGTTCACGCGCAAACTTTTCACGCAAATCGCCTTTTGCCTCTTCCCCTGCAAACCATCTGGTATTTGGAAGATAAAGCATATCGGTTTTTCCGCTTTTAAGATCTTTTATCATTTCTTCCATCTTATTTCCGATCTCAGTGATCCCTGAAGTTCCATCAGGTGCCAGATCGGGAATTTTTATCGAAATGCCGAGTTTCTGCTGAAGGTAGTCAACAACCGGATCAATCGCTGAATCACTGCCGGTCTTAATTTCCCCTGTTTTTTTATCTTTCGGTCTTCCCACATGGGTCATCAGGATGATCTTTCCCCCTTTTGAAGTGATGTAGAAAATAGTCGGAATAGTTGCATCAATTCTGTAAGGATCGTTGATCTTTCCTTTTTTCACAACATTGTGGTCAGCGCGCATAAGAACGACTTTTCCTTTGAGATCAATTTCTTTAAGTGAGCGCAAATTCAAAGAATCCATTGTGTATCCTCCATATTTTAATTAAACGGCTAAGAACAAAGACAGAATACACCATAATTAAAACGCGGTCAAAAAAAACCACTTGCACTTTGCAGTTTATTCAGTTAAAAAGAGCGTGATTTAAAGAGGAATGGATATGATAAAACTTTTCAGACGGCTTTTTTACGAAATAAAAAGATTGATCACCAAAAAACCGTTCATCGCTGAAATTGACATCACAGACAGATGCAATCTAAGGTGCTCCCACTGTTATCATTTTGCTGAAAAAAGGGGCGTTTCAAAAGAAGAAGTTTCTCTTGAGATCTGGAAAATGAGGTTCAGTGAACTTTACTCAAAAGGGATAAGGATGGTCATGCTGATGGGCGGAGAGCCGATGTTGCGATCAGATGTCGTGATGCTTGCCAATGAGATGTTTCCGTTTGTAGAGATGATTTCTAACGGCACGATTCCCCTTCCTGATAAATTGAGTTACAGACACCGGATTTTTGTTTCAATTGATGGAAAGAAAGAGACAAATGACTTAGTGAGAGGAGCCGGTGTTTTTGCCAAAGTGCTTGAAAACATTAAAGAAGATAAAAGGGTTGTGCTGAACATGACTCTCATGGAATCAAACTATCAGGAACTTGAATATGTCTGTGAACTTGCTTTAAAACTTAAAGTGAGCGGCGTAGTTTGCAACATTTTTACAGCAGTTAAAGGGGTCAATGAAAGCATCGGAAAAGAGACCAGAAAAAAGATCATAAATGAACTTTTCAAAGTGAAGAAAAAATATCCTTCGACCCTTCTTTTCACAAATTCCGCAATAAAATGGTTTGAAACAGCCGACCATCAAGATTTGTGCTACTGGAGAGACGGAGTGATGCATTTTGACACAGATTTCAAAGAACGGGCATGTTTTGCCGATGCCGACTGTTCAAACTGCGGCTGTTTTGCCGGAGCAATGGGAAGTCCGCTTGGATCTTTCAGACAGTTTTCTGAATTGGTTGAGCTTGGGGCAAGGAAAATTCTATAAATTATTTACAAGACTTTTAAGTTTTTCAAAATCGATATTTTCAGCTCCGCCCTGAGCCATGTCAGGTTTTCCGCCGCCTCTGCCGCCAAAGTTTTCAAGCAGCAGTTTCAGTGTGTTGCCGGCGTGAAACTTTTCTTTTGCACTGCCCGTTGAAGCGGTAATGAGGATGTCTTTTCCTGAATCTGTCCCTTTTAAAACTATCAGAGCATTATCATATTTTGATTTCAGAGAATCGGTTAAAGAGAGTGCATCGGTTCTATTCTTTCCTGAGTCAATGACAAATATTTTGGTTCCCTCTTTTTCTTTAATCGGTGTAATTGCTGATGCCTGGATCGACGAAAGCCTGCTCATCAGTTCTTTAACTTCTTTCTGAAGAGATTTGTTTGAATCAATGAGTTTTTCAGCTCCTTTAAGCACAAGTGCTTTTTCAATTCCGAGAACATCTGCAATTTCAGAAATGGTCTCTTCCATTTCCCGAAAATATGCAAGAGCGTTATTTGCTGTCACGGCCTCTATTCTTCTGACTCCGGCGGCAATTCCTTCTTCTTTCACTATTTTAAAAAGACCGATCTCGCCGGTTGAAGAGACATGTGTTCCTCCGCAAAGCTCCTTTGAGTCTCCCATCGAAATGACTCTGACAGTTTCGCCGTATTTTTCACCGAAAAGGGCGGTCGCGCCCGCTTTTTTCGCTTCATCAACAGATTTTGTCTCAGTTCCGACACAAAAATTTCTGCCGATCATCCAGTTCACTTCATTTTCTATTTCTCTAAGCTCTTCTTTTGTAACTGCCTGATAGTGGTTGAAATCAAAGCGGAGTTTGTCAGGAGTGACAAGTGATCCTGCCTGATTTACATGATTCCCGAGAATTGATTTCAAAGCGTGATGAAGAAGATGTGTCGCAGAGTGATTTTTTCTTATTGACCCTCTTCTTGCCCTGTCGTTCTGCTGAAGAACTTTTGTGCCGGTTTTAAGCATTTTTGAAACAACAAGATGAACGACCTTGAACTCATTTATTTTTACACAGTCATCAACAACCGCCACTGTTTCGCCGTTTATTGAAAGTGTCCCTCTGTCGCCAACCTGTCCGCCCGATTCAGCATAAAATATGACAGGATCAATGACAGCGAAGCATTCGCCGCAATCGATCGATTCAATTTTATCAAAATCGTTGTTAAAAAGGGCGATTATCCGACCTTCAGACTCTTCAAGCACATAACCGTCAAAAACCGGTTCAGTCATTCCTTTTTCAAGAAGTTCATTTATTGCTGAAACCCTCTTTGAATCGAGGTTTGCGTTCCATGACTCCTTCCCTCGGAGCTTCTGCTCGTTCATTGCGGCATCATATTCATCAGAATTGTATGTAAAACCATTTTCCTCAAGAATTGTTGCGGTAAGATCAGGCGGAAAACCGTAAGTGTCATAAAGTTTGAACACCAGCGATCCTGAAAGTTCTTTTGTCTTTTTCTTTTTTGCATCACTTATACCGTGATCAAGAAGGGAAAGCCCTTTTTCAAGAGTTGTTCTGAATCTTTTCTCCTCTTCTGCGACAATATTTAAAATGAAATCCTTTTTCTCAATAAGTTCAGGATAATGTGCCCCCATCAGTTCGATAAGTTTTTCGCAAACTTTGTCAAAGAAAATCTCATTGAAACCGAGTTTGTGTCCATGCCTTATCGCTCTTCTCATGATCCTGCGCAGAACATACCCTCTTCCTTCATTTGACGGAGTGATGGTGTCTGCAATAAGAAATGATACGCTTCTTGCGTGATCTGCAATGACATTTAAGCTTGTTTCAAGATTTTCAGGAATTTCTTCAGGACAAATTGAACGGGTGAAATTTTTCAATGACTGGAAAATATCAATTTCGTAATTTGAAAGCCGTCCGTTTAATATGGCGGTGGTTCTTTCAAGTCCCATTCCTGTATCAATGCTCGGATTTGGAAGCGGTGTCATTTTTCCCGACTCATCACGGTTGAACTGCATGAAAACAAGGTTCCATATCTCAACGAACCTTCCGCAGTCAAAATCGGGCTGCCCGTTTTCAAGAAACGGCTTCTCAACCTTGAACTGTTCACCAAGATCATAATGAATCTCGCTGCACGGCCCGCACGGACCTGTGTCACCCATTGCCCAGAAATTATCTTTTTCACCAAGTCTGAAAATTCTTTTTTTATCCACGCCAGCCTTTTCTATCCATATTTTTTCAGCTTCATCGTCATCTCTGAACACAGTTACATAAAGACGGTTTTTATCAATTTTGAAAACTTCAGTAACAAGTTCCCATGCATATTTTATAGCATCTTCCTTAAAATAATCACCGAACGAGAAGTTGCCGAGCATCTCAAAAAAAGTGTGGTGTCTTGTTGTAAAACCGACATTTTCGAGGTCGTTATGCTTTCCTCCCGCCCTTACACATTTTTGCGAACTGCAGGCTTTTGTATAACTTCTTTTTTCAGTTCCAAGGAAGAGATTCTTGAACTGGTTCATTCCGGCATTTGCAAAAAGCAGCGTTTTATCTTCGGCAGGGAGAAGAGGCGAACTTGCAACTTCAGTGTGGCCTCTTTGCTTAAAATAGTTTAAAAAAGTTTCCCTTACAGTGTCAATTGTCCAGTGAGTTGTCATCATAATCTCCAATAAATTCAAAAAACTGGCGAAATTCTATAGTTCTTTCAATTTTTCTCAAGAAAAAACACAAGGACAGTATTGAAGAAAAATAGAAAAATATTATCTGATAAGATTCTTAAGATCTTTTGTACGGTCTATCTTTTCCCATGAAAAACCGTCTCTTCCAAAGTGACCGTAAGCCGCGGTCTTTTTGTATATCGGTCTTAGAAGGTCAAGCTGTTCAATAATTGCGGCAGGTCTCATGTCAAAACATTTTCTCACAGCTTTTTCTATTTCAAATTCTGGAATTTCAGATGTTTCAAAAGTATTGACATATACTGATACTGGCTGAGCCACACCTATTGCATAAGCAATCTGGATCTCACATTTTTTTGCAAGACCTGAAGCCACTATGTTCTTTGCGATGTATCGTGCCATGTATGAAGCCGATCTGTCAACCTTGGAAGGGTCTTTACCTGAAAAAGCGCCGCCGCCGTGACGGCCCATTCCGCCGTATGTGTCAACAATTATCTTTCTTCCGGTAAGCCCTGTGTCGGCAACGGGTCCTCCGACAACGAATTTGCCTGTCGGGTTGATAAAAAACTCGGTTTCAGAGTGAATAAGACCTGCCGGAATAACCGGTTTTATGACTTTTTCAATAACTTCTTTTCTAATCGTTTCATATTCGACTGTGTCTTTATGCTGGGTGCTGATTACGACTTTATCGACAGCAACTGGTTTTCCATCTTCATAACGGACAGATACTTGAGATTTACCGTCAGGAAGAATAAAAGGCACTTCACCGCTTTTTCTTACCTGCGCAAGACGGTAAACAAGCTGGTGGGCAAGATTTATCGGGGTCGGCATATAATCTTCGTTCTCATCAGTTGCATAACCGAACATAAGACCCTGGTCACCTGCGCCCTGTTCTTTGAAAAGCCCTTCTCCTGCGTTCACACCCTGAGCAATGTCTGGAGACTGCTTGTCAATTGTTGAAAGAACACCGCATGTGTGTCCGTCAAAACCGCAGAACTTTGTGTCTTTATATCCTATTTCAATAATGGTGTTCCTTACTATTTCAGGAATATCAACATAAGTGTTTGTCGTTATTTCACCACCAACCACTACAAGACCTGTTGTAACAAAAGTTTCACACGCAACCCTTGCGTGTCTGTCTTTTTCAAGAATTGCATCGAGGATGGCATCGCTGACCTGGTCTGCAACTTTGTCAGGATGTCCTTCAGTAACCGATTCTGAAGTAAAAAGATAGGGTCTTAACATTTTTGTCACCTCCTAATACAAAAAAACCCCCTCAGATTGAGAGGGGGTTGAAACAATATAACAAAGAAAGAGAGAAATTTATCTCTTGGAGAACTGGAATCTCGCTCTTGCAGATTTCAATCCGTATTTCTTTCTTTCCTTCATTCTTTCGTCTCTCCTGAGGAAACCTTCTTTTTTAAGAGCAGGTCTCATTTCAGGATTATATGTAATCAGCGCTCTGGATATTCCGTGTCTTACAGCTTCAGCCTGAGCAGCTATTCCGCCTCCGTTAACAGTTACAAGAATGGAAAACTTTCCTTTAGTTTTTGTAATATTAAGCGGAGCGTCGACTTTAATAACATTGCTGTCTGTATAGAAATACTCTTTCGGAGTTTTTCCGTTGACAGTCATTTCACCTTTTCCGGGTCTTAAGAAAACTCTGGCTACAGCCGTTTTCCTTTTGCCAGTAGCGTACCACTGTTCCATCAATTATCTCCAACAGTTAAACAATAAATCAAAGTTCCAGTTTTTTAGGTTCCTGAGCAGTATGAGGATGTTCATTTCCTTCATAAACTTTCAGCTTTCTGATGACCTGATTCGCCAGCTTGTTCTTCGGGAGCATTCCTTTGACAGCGTGCATAATGAGGTGTTCAGGGTGTTTCTGAACCATTTTTTCTGCGGAAAGTTCTCTCATTCCGCTCTGATACCCGGAGTAGCTGTAGTACTTTTTGTCAGTCCATTTTTTACCGGTCATGCTGATTTTGCCGGCGTTAGTAATGATAACATAGTCACCGCAGTCAACATTAGGTGTGTAATGAGGTTTGTTCTTTCCACGGAGAACATCTGCAACTCTTGTAGCAAGTCTTCCGAGTGTCAACCCTTCTGCATTGATCTCAAACCACACTCTTTTTACATCTTCATTTCTTGTGTATCTTGTCAATTTCATAGTGCTTCCTTTCCTTTATAAAGTTAGCAAAAAAGCGTTGCACATCCTACATGTGTTAGGGGTGTTGTCAAGAAATTTTTATTAAAAAAGAAAAAAAACCAATTATTATAGAGTGTTGTGATGACAAGGCAGATTGATATTTTTAAAAATTTGACGCTTGAAGCAAATTACAATAGATTGCCCAGGCTAGTGTTTTATAATTTTCAGATGAGGGGAGACCATGAAAAAAAATGACGCTGTTTTTTTTATCTGTACCGCTTTATTCTTTTCTCCGTTTTTCATTTTTCCTGAAGTTCTTAAACTATATAATGATCTCAATGCTTCAAACGGTATGATAATGAGTTTCGTAAAATTTGCTTTTCTTGCCACACTTGGAGAAGTGATAGGGCTCAGAATAAAAACAGGCACCTACTATCAAAAAGGTTTCGGTGTCCTTCCGAGAGCAATAGTCTGGGGGTTTCTGGGTCTTGGGATAAAGGCGGCGTTTGTTATTTTCGGAGTAGGGACACCGGTCTTTCTTTCATATATGGGATTGAAAGTTTCCCCTGCAACAGTAAACGAAGCTGGATTTTCAATGCTTAAGCTTGTTACAGCTTTTTCGATCAGTGTGTTTATGAATCTCATATTTGCCCCGATTTTTATGACGCTTCACCGGATCACAGACATGCACATTGCTGAAACAGGCGGAACATTGAAAGGTTTCTTTTCACCGATAAGATTTGAAAAACACTTTGTAAATCTTAATTGGAAGGTGCAGTGGAGTTTTGTATTTTTAAAAACGATCCCGCTGTTCTGGATACCGGCACACACCATCACTTTCATTCTTCCTGAACAGCACAGAGTTCTTTTTGCCGCGGTTCTTGGAATAGTTCTGGGAGTTTTTCTTGCAATTGCAAGTCTGAAAGGGAAAAAATAGAAAAATTATTTTAGATTATTTATCTCAATTACTTCAACAGCCACACCGCTGCTTCCAAGAGCCGTTGTTCCTCCGATCATGAAAATCATGTCATCATCAGCAATAATGCCGCCCGGGACTATAACAGCTTTGGGCAGTACTCTTTTGTATTCTGTAACATAGGAAAAAGGATCCTTGAGTACAGAAAAAGTATTTTTATTAATGACTTGATAAAGGTTGTTGCCCTGTGAAATATCTGTTTCTCCTCCGCCTGCACCGCCGACAACAATAAAGTTTCCTTTATTTTCATGATAAACAACATCTGAAAAAAAGAGGTTCTTTTTGCCGAAAGACATTAAATTGTTTGTTGTGGTCGAAGAAGTTTTTTCACCAATCGACCATTTATATCCTTTCAGATTATTTGCAAGTGTATCTTCTCCTTTATTCTCAAGTCCGCCGAAAGTGTAGAGATTGTTGTCAACCATTATTCCTTTTGTGTAAAAAAGGTTGGGGCCTGTTCCTTCCCATGCAGTTGAGCTGTCAGCAGTATAGAAGCTTGCAACAGAAGCCGGTTCCTTGACCCTTCCGCCTGAGGAAAAAAGAGATCCTCCGAAAAATCCGACAGCCGGCATAAGTATTTTGTCTTTTTCAACAGGAGCTATTTCCCTTGAAGGACTCAGCGTCACCCCTTCAGCAGTTTCAAAAACATCAAAAGCATAAACTTTATCTGATACAGCTCCGGCAGTAGTTGTTCCTCCCACAAGATACACAGTCTTCTTGTTTTCTACAGAACTGTCAACATAGTAACTCTGCATCGGAAGAAAAGGCATTCCTGTCGCTGTATATTGAAGGTTCATATTCTGAGTAATATTGTCAACAGGTGTTCCTATGTTGTTATCTCTCATATTGAGTTTCGGGTACTGAGGCATATATCTTTCAACTGAAGTTGCCTGAATTGAGAAAGTGTAAGGGAGAGACGGATAATCTGTGTAGACTTTAGCTCCGATATCAAGAGCCCTTACTCCGCCGAAAATCAGGACGCTTGCGTCAGAAAGAAGAACTGCTTCGTGCATAGCTCTTTCTTCAAACATGTCAGTAAGAGTTTCTACAGTGCCTGATTCAACATCAATGATCTCAACAGATTTATTAGCGATACATTTTGAAGCTGAGCAGATACCGAATCCTCCGGCAACGAGTATTCTTCCGTCCGGAAGAAGAGTTGCAGAGTGACCAAATCGCGCATTTTTGAGCGGGAACGGGAAGCATGATTTGCCTGATGTCGGATAAAGGACGGCGTTAATAGAAGTTTTTTTCCCTTTTTTAAAACTAAGGCCGATTATCTTTCCGGACCATTTAACAACATTAGGATCTGCACCGAAACCTGAAAGAATAACCGTTGCATTATCAATATCCGGAATACCTGAAACCTTCATGCCGGAAGCGATCTCACTTTTTGCAAATGATTTTTTGAATTCCAGTTCGCCGTTAAAATTGTTGATAGTTATTGCAAGACTTCCGAGTTTATCAATGCTGGCTGAGTTAATAGTGTCGGCAGCACAGGAATCTGAAATTATTCTCAGTGTTATATCCGGTGCATATTCTGTCTGTTCATCTTCTATTATTTCACCGCAACCCTCGTCATCACAGTCTGTTCCGCCGCAGGAAACGATAAAAAAAGCGATAAGTAAAGCAGAAACAAGTGAAAAAATCCTTTTAATCAAAATCAATTCTCCTTCAAAAAGTTTTTATTTTTTAAACATTTTTCTTTTTTCGAACTCAGTAATTCTCCTGAGTCAGCATCAAAGATCTCCATGGAAACTATTTTTGATCCTTCTATTTCGATGACAGCATATGATCTGTAACCGGTAAGCCCTTCTTTACCGAGTGACCCGGGATTTAGATATACGACACCGTCCTTTTCTTCTATAACCGGAGTGTGAGTGTGTCCATAAACAACTATATCCGGAGAGCATTCCCTTATCTCTCTGTAATTGGACATAATGATCCTGTGAGGCGCACTTAAGTTGTGAACCACATAAAATCTTACTCCGCCGATCTCATCACAAATGGTTTGAGGAATGTGATCTTCAAGAATGGAATCGGTATTGCCTGCAACGGCATAGAACTTCTCAATGCCGGAAAATTTTGAAAGAAATTTTCTGTCACCGACATCTCCGGCATGAATTACGGCATCCGGGCGGATCTTTTCAATTGATATCGGCAGGCTGCCGTGAGTATCTGATATTATCAGAACTTTCATAAGAACATCGCCTCAAAAAAATTGGTTATATATATCACGGGTTTTATAATATGTCAAAAATGGGATTATTCGGAAAGGATTTTGCGGGTGTCTGCCATTTCCAGGAAAGCCGCGGTGCATTTCGGACAGAATTGTGTGCCGGAATTATCTTTAATTATTTCGAGAGCTTTTTCTTCTGAAAGAGCTTTTCTGTAAGGTCTGTCGGAAGTTATTGCATCAAATGTGTCTGCGATAGCTATTATTCTTGCACCAAGCGGTATTTCAATTCCGCTTATCATTGTTGGATATCCGTTCCCGTCCCATCTTTCGTGATGGAAAAGGATAAGAGGAACAACATCGTTAAGTGAGTTCAGTGGTCTCAATATTTCTGCTCCGATTACAGCATGTTCCTGAATTTTTGCATATTCTTCATCGCTGAGCCTGCCCGGTTTGAGAAGAATGTCATCCCGCACGCCTATTTTACCGATATCGTGAAGATTTGCCGCTATTTCAAGCTTGTCGAGCTCAAAAGTTGTCAACCCCATCTGTTTACCAAGCAGTAAGGAATATTTTGACACTCTGAAAGTGTGCCCTTTTGTGTATTCATCTCTTGCTTCAAGGGCGGTTACGAGCGCTTTTATCGTTGAAAGCATGTACTCATATTCTTTTTTGTAAATATTGTATTTCTCAAGCAGAAGCTGTTCAACCACAATCACAAGTTTTTCTATGTCGAAAGGCTTGATGAAATATCTTGCAACACCGAGCTTTTCACTTTTCTTTATATCACTTTTTCTGTCGCGACTGCTCATCATGATGACAGAAACATCTTTTAATTCGGGAAGTTCGCGCAATCTTTTCACAAGATCGTATCCGTTCATTCCCGGCATTTCAACATCAGTGATGATTATCTCCGGTTTTTCCTTGAGAGCAATGTCGTATGCCACTTCACCGTTTGAAGCGATAAGAACATTGTGACTGTTCTTTATCAGCGCATGGGATATCATTTCGGCAGAGACCTTTGAATCGTCAACAACAAGGATTCTGTTCCGTTTCTTTCTGTCAAGGACTGCAAAATAATCTTTCACTTTTTCGATCAGGTTGTCAGGTGACACCGGTTTTACAAGATAGTCATCCGCTCCGTAGTTAAAAGCGGTATCAATGTCAACCGGCTGAGATTTGCTTGAAAGTATTACAACAGGGATGAACCGTCCTTCGTTATTTTCCTTTATCTTTCTGCAAAGCTCCAGTCCGTTCATTTTCGGCATTTCAATATCGGTTACAATAATATGAGGCAGGTATTTACAGTATTTTTCGTATCCTTCCTCTCCATCATTCGCCTCGATAAGGTTAAACCCGGAATCTTTAAGTGCCGTTCTGACAAAGTGATGCATTACAGGACTGTCATCAACATACAGGACCGTCCTTTTGTCTGAGGTTATCTCTTCATCGGAAACAGGCTCCTTTTTTGTGATTTCTGAAGGAAGAAGGGAGTCAAAAAGTTCATAGAAATTCTCTTTGCCGGCAAAGTGGACGCTTCTGTATTTTGCAAGTGAAACGGTAAGCTCTTCCTGCTGATCCGAATCTTCCCTTATCATGAACACGATGACATCTGATTCAATGTCCATATTAAGCATATTGAGAAATCCCGCCACATCGGTGTACATGAGATTGCTCTGAACAACGAGAATGTCGGGCTTATATTCAGAGATCCGTTTCTTTACAGCTTCAAGTTCAGGATAGGTAAAATCATATTCGAGGTTCTTTGCGATATAGTATTTTGTCAGGACAATTTTTACAAGATTTACATCAACAATGTTAAGTATTTTCATTACACCTTCCCAAACAACCGGAAACATTATATTTTGTTTGTCTGCTTTTTCAAGCAAAAAACAACACAAAATTATACAATTTAAGGGCAAACCCGCTATTCTTTTAAACATAATGTTGTCGGATTTAGCTGAAACCTAAAAAAACCCCCATAAAAATCCATTAAAAAAACCTCTTGACATCCTGAAAATAATTTAATACAACCTGAGCGGAACTTTGGTGAAAAAAATAAATGGATAAAAATTCAAATAAAACTTTTTTTTCCTGTTTTGACGGGATGATTTTACAAGACAAGACAAGACAAGACAAGACAAGACAAGACAAGACAAGACAAGACAAG
>CAZVWR010000073.1:0-13496 GCA_964630905.1 uncultured Spirochaetales bacterium
AGTGAAATTAATTTCATGATTATGATCGGGTACGGAATTCAGCCGACACCTGACATCGGAGGAGTCATCAACTGGACACTTGGATTAAGATATGATCTCCGCTACATGTTCCTTGATTTTGAATTCGGCTGCGGACTATGGGATGCACACGGTCCGGAGTATCTTGAATTCAACCTTGTCGGCTTTAAAGGGGCTTATTATTTCAGCGAAAAGGATCCGTCAAGCTGGTATATCGGTGCAGGGATCAGGGCAGGGTTCTATTTTCTTTCGGATAACGACTATGATTACGATGAAGCCACAGAATTCAGCGGATCAGGGATCATCAGCATCGGACACGAATGGCTCAGAAACTCTTCAAAAAGGTTCATGGTGCAGTTTGATGCAAAATTCCCATTCCATTCAATGAAACTCGAAAATGAAACTTATAACAACGGACAAACCGTCAGGGAAACAAAAAGATTTTATTTCCCGACCCTTTCAATCAATCTTGGCGTAGGACTTTAGAAGATTCTTTATTTGTAAGTTACTGAATATTCTGCAAACATTTCCAGTTCTTTTTCAGTATTATCATTTGAATGTTCAGTCCATTTGAAAATCATCAATATAGACTTGTCAGACAAAGAAAAAGGAAGAGATTCCAATCTTTTCTCATCAAATAAAGATGAGATTTCAACAACATCACCTTCATTTTCCAAATTAAATGACCAGCTTATTTTCTTAAAAACGGAGTCGCTTTCAGAAAAAATTATCAATGGGTTTGCTTTGCATTTTGTGTTTGAATCAGGAGGTGTTTCAAAACGGCATCCGGTAATTTCAAAAAACCCGATTTTCTCTGGAATAAATTCTTCACATTCTACTTCCTGATCTGACACGGACTCAACACATTTACTAATTACAAGCTCTGCACCCTCAATTTTATATATTATTTCATTTATATCCACATCCCAGTAATCACTGATGTTTTCGCATTTGTTGCCTGCACTGTATTTAAGTTCTACAGATTCTTCAAACTGCGAGGTTTCACCCCATGACAAGTCAGCGCATGCCGGTGCTTTGCAGCCGGTAAAAAATATGAAAATCATCAATGCCCAAAACAGCAATATTATTTTATTCATCTCTATCCTCCATTGGAACAATTATGAATGTTTTCTTGCTTTCACTTTTTGTAATCCTTGCCAAAACAAGTTCATTTGAGTTCTCATTTAAAACATACATCACTTGCCCTTTTTCAGCTTCTTCGATTGTAACACTTTTTGAAAGTTCTTCAACTGCCTTTTCTTCAGACATGATTTTACCTGTTCTCGAAAGTGTGATCGAATGCGGAACTCTTGACTTTATCTGATAAAGCCCTTGTGCATCATATTCGACTGAAATATCTTCAATGAACACAGGAACCCCATTGATCTTTGGTCTGAACACAAAACTTATGGAATTCACACTCTTTCCGAGTGATTCTCCATTTCCACCGACCTCAAATGCTTCATTTGTATCCTTTGATATTCCTGCATATTCAAGATCAAGGGTTGTGAGTGTTTCAGCAATTGCTTTTGCTTCTTCAAATCTATCCTTTGCTTCATATTCCCAGTCATTATCATATCTGAATGATTCCTGTGCCCTGTTCATGATTGCTGAAAAATCCTTTCCGCTCTTTTTCATTATCAGATAGTCATCCCTGTATGAATAATTATTTTCTCCTTTAGTTCTTGTTTCCTTGTCACCGATTTTTATTCCCATCAGCTCCTCAATTATTGAATCTGCAACAGGTTCAACTGAATAAGACGAAAATTCTTCAGGATAGGTTTCTTCCTGTATTAAATTGTTCACATTTCTCACATAATTGCTGAAATTTGGAGATTCTCTGTCTCTGAAACAATAATAATCATAACCTGTTGTTGTGGTTTTTTGATCCATCGGTCCCGATAAAACATTATAAAATGTATCCAATATCATGAAAGAAGGGCAACTCGTTGTTTGTGTACAATTACAGTTTTCAAGTGTAAGAAAACGAGCATCTCTATCCCACCATGACAAAACAGAGCTTTCGCTCCAAGAATCAATCCATGCTTTTGAAACGGTTTTGTTGTTTTTAACCAAATCATCCCAATGGTCTAAATAATTGTAGTAATCGCATCCCCAATCAGTTCCAAGAGCGTCTAAACATCCCCAGCTTGAAGGATTTTTATACCCACCCACACCGTTCAACCGCACTAAGACTTTATAATATGCATCACCCACATCACTCATATTAACGCCACTCACTCCCATAGAATTGCATGCCATTGTTTCAACCCATTTTGTATTCAATTTTCCCAATCTGTTTTCATAACTGTTGTTGATTGGAGAAAAGAGTATGCTGTAGCTTGAATCAGGTAAACCAATGTCTACCGTTTTTTCGGAACTGTTGTATGCTCCGTGGCCATCTAACATTAACAAATTATAGTTGTCTGCAAATCTTTCTATTTGATGAGTGCTTCCATCATATATTCTATCATAAAAAACATCATCTATATTTTCCATTGCGGCTTCAGATGCTGGAAAAAAATAGTTACTACCTTTACATTCTATTCTTAACTTTACAGTTTGATTAGATACTTCATCTGGACCACTCATGCACATTTCATCAACTTTACTTGTATAAGGAACATCATTTGAAATAAAAACCCCCACTGATCCTGCCGTCACACTTTGCCCAACTAACTGAATCTTCTTCACATTATTATTAAAATCATAAAAAATAATTTGCGGATATAGTGTCCAAATATCAGAAAAATCATGATGGGATGTTAACAAATATTTGTAAGATAATGAATTATCATAAATTTTAGCATAAACATTTCCATAAAAGTTAGCAGAACTCGCTCTGTTTGAGCCCAATATAGTGTTATCAAGATTGTCAAAATTATTTCTTTCAAGACTATCTAGAAATAATCTTCTGTGATCGTTAGAAATGGTGGGTTTTTCGAAGTTGATATAATCATAAAGATAGGCGAAACCCACAGGAAGATTATCGCTTTCATCAATTTTCTTGTATCCAAAATATTTCTTCGCAGCATCGAATGTCTTCGGCTGGACAGTTATTGAATATGTGCTGTTCAGAAGTTCTGACGGCAGACCTGTTCCAGACGCATAAACTCCGTCATCAAAATAATGGCATGTCCCCTGACTGTTAGTTGATGTGCAGAGATATGCCTCCCATCCTTCTGATACTTTTATTGATTCTATGCTTATTGTGCTGACTAAATATCCTCCTCCGATTCCCCCTGACGGTATCCACCACCATGTGTCATTAAGATCATTATCTGTTTCAGTAGTTGTTGTGCACCCTGCCGCATATTGCGTTGTATTACAATATCTCAATCCTGAAAATTCACTCGAGTAAAGTGCCTGGACTTCTGATACCGTTAAAAGCCTTTTATAAAATCTGACATTGTCTATCTTGCCGTTAAAATGGTCTGTCGGAGTGGAACCATCCCAATCCTGTCCCAGAACCCATTTTCTATAATCACCAGAAGTGAAAGGATATGAACCCATCCTTTTATTTATTGTTCCTGAATAAATTAAAGATGAATTTCTATAAACTTGTACATCCGTCTCATATGTTAAGTCAAACTTGATTTTTTCTCTTCCCGTCACAACATAATGTGTCCATTCTGTCGGTTCTGCTGTCGTGGAAACAGTGACATAGCTGGTTTGAATCTGCAGTCTCAGTGTCGAAGACCAGTAACCGAGAAGAAATACATTTCCTCCTGAATCATCGTGTTTTCCAATGTAGCAATTTGTTCCTACAGCATCTGATTTCACCCAGATGCTGATTGAATAATCCTTGTAATTACCATTTACACCTCTTGGATCAGTTGCATTTGTTCCAAATTCAATATAATCATTTATGCCGTCAAGCGACGCACTTCTGTTCTCCATTCCTTTTTCGAACTGCACTCCACCAGTTTGAGATCCATTGTTGTTGCCTATACTATCTTCAAAATTATTATCCAATGCGAGATGAAGCATTGATGATTCTTTTAAAAAAATCTGATTTACAGAATCTGCATCAAGTTCATTGTCATAAAACCTTATGTTGTCAATAGTTCCTTGAAAAAAATCGCTAGGAACCGAACCATCCCAATCCTGACCGAGAACCCATTTCTTTGAACTACCATTTATTTCCATTATAGCACCAATCGAACCTGACCATATAATAACTCCATTTCTGAAAACTTTTGCAAGAGTGTTTGCTCCACTCTCACTTGCTGTTATAACATAATGTGTCCAACTTCCAAAAGGTTCCGCTGTTGTTGAAACAGTTGCGGATGTATTCATTATCTGGAGTCTCAGTGTTGAAGACCAGTAACCGAAAAGAAAAACATTGCCTCCACTCGAACTATGTTTTCCAATATAACAATTGTTGTCAGTATTTGACATGCCAGATTTAACCCAGATGGATATTGCATATGAATTTGAAAAACCGCGTGGATCAAAATCTTTTCGACCTATTTCCATATAATCATTTCCATCAAAATAAACAGCTCGACCTTCAACTCCTGGATCGAAACTCACAGTTCTATTTATCCAATCGTCATTTTCATCTTTATAAATGGGACCATTTAATCCATTGCTCTCTCCATAACTATCTTCGAGATTATCTTCAAATTTTAAATGCGTGATAAGCCCCGCATGAAGATTTAAGAATAACATTGTCCCGATAATCAGAACTGCTAACTTTTTCATTTTCATTTTTTCACCTTTTCAAAAAATTTTTCAAAAAACGATCCGGCTTGAAATTTTCTGAAAAGTTCGTTACGGGGGGATTTCTTCGAAAATTTTTATAAGAGAAATGAATGAGCAATAAGTGTGCCAAAATTGCCTTTAAACTCAAGGTTTTCATCACTTTCTTCATTTATTTTAAATTAATAACACGGTTATGCTAACAGCGACTAAGTTTCATGTCAAATTATTTTTAATCCATAATGTATTCAAACTTATATATTCTAATTTAAGCATAATAATTTCTGATGTTTGTGAAGACTTCAGGATATTAGGAAAGCTGATAACGACTGTGAGTTATTGAAACTCTGAGATATTTATTGAATTATTTCAACAGCTTCCTGTTTTCGGCTTCTAGAAGAATGATCATCTGATCAATTGCGATCTTATTTAATTTAATCAGTCTTTCTGTCTGCGACATTCCTTCCGCAATGAATAAAGCGTTCAGGTTTTCAAGATTTGAAAGGCATATCAACTCATTTATCAAGGCATGATCCCTCATATTTCCGGTTAAATCCGGGTTGACCTCCTTCCACTGCTTTGCCGTCATTCCGAAAAGAGCAACATTAAGCACATCAGCTTCCGTCGCATAAACAACTGAAATTTGAGCAGATGTGAGTTCTTTGGGAATCAGGTTCTTTTTTATTGCATCTGTATGAATGTGGTAATTAATCTTTGCAAGTTCTCTTTTTGCCGACCAGCCGAGCTGTTTCTGCTCCTCTTCTTTTAGACGCTGAAATTCTTTCACTATATACAATTCAAATTCAACAGAAATATAACTTGCAAATTTAAACGCAATGTCTTTATGAGCATAGGTTCCGCCATATCGACCTGCTTTTACTACAAAACCTATTGCATTTGTGGCATTTATCCATTTTTGAGGAGACATCGTAAAGGCATTCAATCCTGCTTCTTTTCTAAACCCCTCGAATTCGAGGGGTTTAAAACACTTATTATAAAGAGTTTCCCAAATACCTAGAAATTCAATGGTGTTACGATTTCTCATCCAATTACCGATCACAGCACTTGGATCATCTGTTTTGTATTTTGCAATATCCGTTAGCGATATATAGTCCAAATCATTTACGGTGACAATTGCAACTTCTGTTTCTTTCACATTAATCTTTCTGTTCACCATTTGCTCCCTCATACATTATGAAGTCCACATTTAATTCGATATTTTATATCATAATTTAGAAATTAAAACTATTTTATCTGAAAAAATAGCAAGATATGTTCTCGGCAAACTTTTATTTACATCACTATGAAGTCTGCTATAATCAAAATAGTTTTGCGGAGGTTGTTTGTGAAAGTCCTTAGATTTATTGCAATTTCATTATTCTTATTAATTCTTTCAGGTTCATGCAAAGAATTAAAAAACCCCCTGGAAGAAGAGAAAACTTCAACTTTTCTTTTTCTCTATACAAACGATGAGCACGGTCACATTTATGAAAAGGATGGCTGGTATAAAGGTTCAGTACTGTATGAAATGTGGGAAGAGGAGGAAAAAAACTGTCGTGGATGTAATGTTTTCAGAATTTCAGGGGGAGACAACTACACCGGAACTGCGATATCATCTTTTTTCAACGGAGAACCGGTTGCCAAAATAATGGGGCTTACAGGTTACAGAATAAGTGCTCTTGGAAACCATGAGTTTGATTTTGGAACTCTCCCTTTTGAAAACAACAGAAAGATTTCAGGCATCGAATACCTTTCTTCAAACATTATTTCCTCAGACCTTAAAACCGCTTTTGAACCTTCTTTGATCTATCCGTTCAAAGACGGAAAAGTCTCTTTTGTCGGTTCAACGACCGAAGAGCTAAAACAGATCTCATTTGCGAGCTATCTGAAAAATTTCATGGTGGTAAAGCCGGGATCGACCGTCGGCAGAGAACTGAAAAAGAACGAACCGCTTTCAGATTTCCAGGTGGTGATAGTGCACGAATCAGCTGAAACGGCAAAAGAATGGGCAAAAGACCTTCCTGTCAAACCTCTTATAGTTTTCGGTGCACACGAACATATTCAAATCGTCAAAAATTATAATGATGTCCTTTTTGTTCAGACCGAAGGGTATCTGAAAAGTTATGCACGGGTCGAAGTTCAGAAAAAGGGAAATTCTGTTACTGTTACAAAAGTTGATGTGATACCTTTGCGAAAAAAAGCGGAATTTTCATCTGATACATCAAAGAAAATTAAAGACATAACCGATTCATATCTTGAAAAACTCGATAAAAAGGCAGGGCAGCGGCTCATAACTTCTGAAAAGAATTTTGAATTTGAATCATTTCAGAAACTTTATGCATGCTCACTTCTTTGTGCTTTTCCTCAATATGATGCTGCAATGAGCAACCCCGGAGCGTTCAGGGATGTCATTGATTGCGGCCCGGTCAAGAAAAGTGATATAATCTCAATGCTTCCCTTCCAGAACAGGATAGTCATTTCAACATTGAAAGGTGAAGACCTGATATATAATCTGAATCTTTCACAGGAAAGCTATTGCGGTGTTACAAAAAAAGGGAATGACTGGTTCATAAAAGGTGAGCCGGTTCAGAAAGACCGGAAATATACAGCGGTCATCCATGAATATATCTACAGCGGCGGAGATTACTACAAATTCATTCTTGAAGATGCAAATAACGAGATCACATCAAAGGACTGGAGAGAGCCGATCGAAAAATATCTTGCAGAATCTTCATCAAAAGGGATGAAACTTGAAGAAGCATACGCAGATCTGATGGTTAGATTCAATCGCTGAACCTTTTCCTTGAAAATAGATTTCAAAGTGCTATATTGCCGTCGATTAAACCGTTTGTATCAGTATTTTACGTTAGGATGCTATAGGTATGGAAACCTTGTTTTTTTCAGGACTTGCGGTTCAGATTACCGCACTTATATTCGCAATATTGATCAAAGACCGGAAAAAGTCACTGATGCTGTCACAGGGAATTCTCATCATTGGAATTATCATCTCTTTTTTTCCTGTTCTGATGTCACTTCTTCCCGGTCATGCCGGAATTAACATATCATATGACGGAATGTTCCGCTTTGACGGTCTTACAAAATTTTTCCTTTTTGTGATACAGATAATCGCTGTCCCCACATCCATCTATAATCTCTCATATTTTGATCATTACATTAAAAAAGGACATTCTGCGGCAAGCTCCATCGTGTTTTTTATTATTCTTGTTGTCGCCTGTCAGTTCATTGTAATATCAAACCATGCCATAATGTTTCTTATCAGCTGGGAAATAATGGGGACATCAGCTTATGGTGCCATGCTTTTTGAGAAAGAAAAACCTGATGTTCAAAAAGGAAGCCTTTATTATTTTGTTGCATCGCATGTTCTTGTATTTATTATGTATATCGCATTTTTTCTTCTGCATCGTGAATCGGGAAGCTGGTTTTTTATCGATTTTGACCTGTCTGGCTCAGAAAGTTCGATCGTTGCCGCAATATTTCTCATGTCGTTCACTGCATTCGGGATAAAAGCAGGATTCATCCCTTTTCATTTCTGGCTTCCTAGAGCACACCCCGTAGCGCCGACACCGCTTAGTGCATTTCTTTCAGGAGTTATCATAAAACTTGGAATATACGGCATTATGAGGACAATTCTTTTCCTTCCGTCAGTTTCCGAGTGGATGGGCTGGTTTGTTCTTGCAATAAGCATGATCAGTGCAATATTCGGAGTGTGGTACGCTCTTGCCCAGCATGACTTAAAAAAACTTCTTGCATACCATTCGATCGAAAACATCGGGATCATAGGCCTCGGGATCGGGATCGGGCTTATCGGTTCGGCAAACAACTCTTTCGGGATACAGGTTCTGGGATTCGGCGGAGCGCTTCTCCACACATTGAACCATGCAATATTTAAAAGTCTTCTTTTCACAGGGAGCGGCATAATTTATCAGAATCTCGGAACAAGAAATATTGAATCAATGGGAGGAATAGTTCACCACTCAAAATTCTTTGCCCTTCTTTTCATTATAGGAAGTGTTGCAATAAGCGGAATTCCCCCACTGAACGGCTTTGTTTCGGAATTTATCATATTCAACGGGTTCTTCATGATCTCAAACGAATTGAAGAACGATTATTCTCTTGCGATGATAGTGTCCGTTGTAGGACTTGCGCTGGTAGGCGGTCTGGCAGTTGCCTGCTTTACAAAAATAAACTCAATAATGCTTCTTGGATCGGAAAGGAAAAAGATCGTTTCCTTCAAAGTTTCCATACCTGAATACATCTCTCTTGGTTTTTTTGCGATCCTCTGTATTTTCATCGGCTTTTACCCTCAACCGGTTCTATGGATAATTAACGGTGTTCTTGAAGAAGGTTTTCTGCCGGCAGGGAAGGGAACTCTTTTTTCAATAAAATGGGGATATATCAACCTTGTCTGCATTTCTTTGACAGCAGGCGTGGCTGTTCTTTATGTTTTAAGAAGGATCCTGAAAAAGAAATACGGCGGCAGAAGATCAGCGGCATGGGGATGCGGATATGACCGTCTCACACCGAAAATGCAATACACCGCCTCTTCGTATGCGGACGAACTCAATATAATACCGAAAGCTCTGCTTGTTTATCACAAAAAATATCAGGACCATGATTCGGTTTTTCCTGTTGAGACCGGATTCAGTTCACACTCAGATGATTTTATAGACACCAAGATCATGCTTCCCGTTTATAGAAAATCTGTGGCGATAATCGCAAAATTTGACTACTTCAGCAGATCTGATGTCAGATATTATGTTGCATTCATATTGGGGTCTATTGCAATTTACACAATGGCGGCGTTTTTATGGAACTGATCGAGATAATACAGGGGTTGATATCCTTTTTTCTAATTCTTGCGTTTTCCCCACTGTTTGCCGGTATTGTAAATAAACAAAAATCTCTGTTTATCGGGAAAAAAGGGGCACCTGTTCTCCAGCCTTATTATGAACTGATAAAATTATTTAAAAAGGAAACCATTAATGCAGGGGACTCATCTTTCATCAGCGTTTTTTCACCCCTTATTAATTTTACTGCTGTGACAATAGCGGCGGCAATACTTCCGATCGGTCTGTGGCAGCCGTTGATAAGCTTTGAAGGGGATATCATACTTTTTGCATATCTTCTCGGACTTGCAAGATTCTTTCAGATCCTTGCGGCAATGGACATCGGGAGCTCATTTGAAGGGATGGGGGCAAGCCGTGAAGCTCTTTTTGCCGTATTTGCCGAACCGATCTTCTTTTTCACAGTCGGAAGCATAGCATTTATAAGCGGGTACACTTCGATAAGCGGCATTTTCCATTCCGTTTCCCTTAACAACATCTCGGTAATAGTTTTCGTCGTTGTGTGTTCAATATCATCATTCATTCTTGCTGTAACTGAATGTTCAAGAATGCCTGTGGATGATCCCAATACCCACCTTGAGCTCACAATGATACATGAGGTTATGATACTTGACAACTCCGGAATAGACCTGTTCTTCTATCAGATCTCAAGTTATATCAAGCTTTTTATGTATTCAGTCATCATTACTTCTTTCTTCTATCCTTTCAGCGTTGAGAACTACTGGCTTGCGCTTCTTGTATTTCTTGTAGTAATGTTCGCTATTTCATCTGTGCTTGCATTAACAGAGACCGTCACCTCAAGATTCAGGATGAAGAACATCCCGCAATATCTCCTTTTTGCTACGGCGATAGGTATTTTAAACCTGCTGATATTTACATTTTCGGAGTAGGTGTATAAATGCAAAATGTACTCAGCATCCTTTTCTGTCTTTCACTTTTTTACCTGGTTGTCACTACGAGTGTCAAATCCTACATATCGGTTCTCAGAATGCAGGGAGTGCTTCTTGTTATTTTAATGATACTCCCTTTTATTCCTGATTTTTCGATCTTCGGATTAATTCTTCCTTTGACAATGCTTGTCGTCAAGGTCATCCTGATTCCCAGATACATGGAAAAAATTATGAATGACCTCAACATAAAAAGAGAGATCGAGTCAACTCTTCAGCAGTTCAACTTCCTCCTTCTTTCGTGCTTTTCCATGGCTGTCATATTCATCGTTTCGAACTATCTCTCAAAAAGCACTGAATTTGCCGTGATACCTTTCGCAACAGCATTTTCAGCTGTAACTATAGGTATTTACATAATAATGTTCCGAAAAAAGCTCATTGTTCATGTAATAGGATTTCTTGTGCTCGAAAACGGAATATTCATGTTCGGACTTGCGGTTGCATCAGAGTTTCCAATAATAATAGAGCTGGGAAGTCTTCTTGATGTTTTTGCAGTAGTATTTTTAATGGGAATTGCCATAAACAAAATAAGCTCGACCATTTTCACAGATGACAGACGGGCACAAAGGAGGGATCCTTAGATATGACTGCGATTCTTGTTATGCTGGCAATGCCGTTTATGGCGGCAGTTACATCTTTTTTGTTCAAAAACTGGAAAATACAGTATGCCGTAACACTGCTGTCTGCTTTTTTGCATTTAACGGTTTCATTTGCGATCTTTACCGGATTTTACATTCCGGAACAATTCTTCATGTTCGGATATGATTCACTAAGCAAGCTGTTTCTTGTTGTCCTTTCAAATACTTATTTCTGGATAGTACTTGTTTCATATTCCTATATCAAACTACCGGTTGAATCGGATTCAACAAGCGGCAAAAAATATTATTTCATGCTCATGAACTTTTATATTATTGCAAATACCGCGGCAATTTTAAGCAATCATTTTGCAATGTACTGGGTTGCCGCTGAAGCGACAACTCTGAGCGTGGCTCCTCTTGTATATTATTCCAGAAGTCAGGAATCACTTATCGCAATGTGGAAATATCTTTTCATAGTTTCAGTCGGCATCGCTTTTGCTTTTATCGGAATTCTTTTCCTTGCACTGTCATCAAAAGGCACTGTTCTTGATGGTCAGCAGCTTTATTTTTCTGAATTTATTAAAAATTCACATCTGCTCAGCCCTGTATGGCTCAAGGCCGGGTTTGTCTTTATATTTGTGGGTCTGAGCACAAAAATAGGTATAGCACCGATGCATTCAGGAGATATAGACGCGACAAGCACTGCACCAAGCCCGATAGCGGCTCTTTTTTCAGGCACACTGAGAATAACGGCACTTCTTGGAGTATTGCGGATGCTCCAGATATTAAAAAATACCGGTTCATACGAATTTGCAAAATTTCTGCTTGTGACCGGAGGCCTTTTTTCGATTTTAGTAACACTGATTTTCATGCTCAAGGCGACAGACATGAAAAAAATGGTCGCCTATTCAAGCGTAGAACATCTGGGAATAATAATTCTGGGAATAGGGACCGGCGGTCTTGCGTTTATAGGGGCCATGTATCATATTGTTTTTAATTCAATGACAAAGGTCGGACTTTTCCTTTCTGCAGGGAAGATCCACTATAAATATAATTCAAAAAATATTTCTGAGATTTCCGGAGTTCTCGAAAGACTCCCCTGGACAGGATGGCTTTTCCTTATCTCTTTCTTTGCCGTTTCAGGAATTCCCCCTTTCGGATTCTTTTTCAGTGAAATCAAGATCTTTGAAGGGATGCTTTTTTCACAAAGGCCTTACATTCTGCTGATTACAATGTTCATGTTTCTTTTAATTTTCATAAATATGGGAAACTTATTTTTCAAAATGCTTTACAGAAAAGATCCTCAAAAAGAGTTCGTCTCCAACGATGAGAAATTCGATGTTTTCCACTTTACAACCATAGCTTTACTCCTGATCATGATCGCAGTCGCAGTTGCAACACCTGATGTGCTTTCAAAAAATATATTGGATATCGCTAATGATTTCGGGATGCTCCCATGACTTCAATTAATGTACACAACAATGAACCGGTGTCTTTGTCAACTATCTCTTTTACAGATAAGGATCAATTTACCCGGACAGTTACAAAAGATCTCGCTTCAGGAAAAAGAATGATCGGGCTGCTTCCTGTAAAAAAAGACGACCCGTCAAAGATCATTGCTGTGCTTGCAAACCCTTCCTCTTCACTAATCTCCATTGCCGGATGTGATTTCAAAAACGGTCCGCTTGAATTTGAAAGTTTTGCAAACAGTCATCCGCATACAAACTTTTTTGAATGTGAACTCTCAGAGAACCACGCGTTCATTCCGTTAAATCACCCATGGATGAGACCTGTGAGAAAACAGAATGTGATCTTCGGGAAAACCCCATATGAATTTTACAGAATTACAGGTGAAGAGATCCATGAGGTTGCGGTAGGGCCGATACATGCAGGAGTTATTGAACCGGGTCATTTCAGATTTCAGTGTCACGGAGAATTTGTATATAACCTTGAAATCAATCTCGGATACCAGCATAGAGGAATAGAGAACCTTATAATGAAAGGGAACGGAACACAGCGACTCATTCTTGCCGAATCTGTCGCAGGTGACACTGTGATGGGTAATATTAGTGCACACTGCAATGCGATGGAAGGGCTGTCAGGAACAGTGCCTGACAAAAGAGCACAGATCATCAGGTTTATAGGCGAAGAGATCGAAAGGATCGCCATGCATATCGGCTCTCTTTCCGGTATCGCAACAGATGTCGGATTTTCGCTTGCCGCAAATTCATACGGAAGAATAAGAACTATCATGATAAACAGCCTCGCACTAATCTGCGGATCACGGTTTGGAAGATGACTTTTTACTTACGGCGGAGTGAGATTTGACATCACAGACAACATCATAAAAACACTGAAAGATAACCTTAAATTTGTCGCAGATG
>CAZVWR010000074.1:0-12858 GCA_964630905.1 uncultured Spirochaetales bacterium
ATACAGCTGGAGCATTAATTTTTTAACAGCTGCTATGACTTATGACTACAGTTCATATTCAAAAAGCATAATGTGTGTAAGGGGGACAATGAGCACTGCGACCCTGAATCCTCCGACGAATGTCACGGCTTCTGACGGAAGTTACGATGATTATGTTTACGTTACCTGGACCGCTGTCAGCGGAGCCACTGACTATTATATTTACCGGGCAACCTCTTCAACAGGCACTTATTCCAAAATTGATTCATCTGGCGGGTACAACTATTATTATGATTATCCTCCATCAATAAATACAAGCTATTACTATAAAGTTGCGGCATATAACTCAACTTACGGCGAAAGTGCGATGAGCAGTTATAATGCAGGCTGGTGTTACTGATCTTTTTATCCGTCCATGTTTTATTTTATGATATCTGATTGCTTGACATCGTTTCATTAGACATTAGAATAGCACCAATTTATTGTTTATTTACTGAGAGGATAACAATGGAAAATGATACAAAAAAAATAGATGCGGCGCTTACTTTTGATGATGTTCTTCTTGTTCCTCATTATTCGGAAGTTCTTCCAAGTCAGGTTGACATCTCTTCAAAACTGACATCAAAGATAACTCTGAACACCCCTTTGATGAGTGCGGCGATGGATACTGTCACTGAAGTTGATACAGCAATTGCGATGGCAAGACAGGGCGGAATGGGTGTCATTCACAAGAACATGACAATCGAAGAACAGTCAAAAATGGTAAAAATGGTCAAAAGATCGGAAGCCGGAGTGATAACAAATCCTATAACAATTTCTCCCGATGCCCGCATCAGCGATGCACTTGAGCTGATGCAGAGCAACCGGATCTCTGGAATTCCTGTCACGGAAGAGGAAAAACTCGTCGGCATAATCACCAACAGAGATCTCCGTTTTGAAACTGATATGAACAAGAAAGTCGGCGAACTGATGACAAGAAAGCTGATCACGGTAAAAGAAAATTTTCCGATGGTCGAAGCAAAGAAGCTCATGCACGAACACCGGATAGAAAAACTTCTTGTTGTAGATACAAACGGCGGCCTTGCCGGATTGATAACTACAAGAGATATTGAAAACCAGGAAAAATTCCCGAATTCTGCAAAAGATCATCTGGGCCGGCTTGTGGTCGGGGCGGCGATAAGTCCTTCTGTTTCAGGCATGGAAAGGGCCGCGGCACTTGTCAGAGCAGGTGTCGATGCACTTGTCCTTGACTCGGCACACGGTCACTCGAAAAATGTGATAGATACTGTAGCTGAGCTGAAAAGTCAGTTTCCGGATGTTGATATTATTGCTGGAAATATAGTAACAGGAGAAGCGGCGGAAGCTCTTTTCAAAGCGGGGGCGGATGTAGTTAAAGTCGGAATAGGTCCCGGATCGATATGTACGACAAGAATAATCGCAGGTGTCGGATATCCTCAACTTTCCGCGATATTCAATGTCGCGCCGGTTGCAAGAAAATGGGGCAGGGCTCTCATTGCGGATGGAGGAATAAAATATTCCGGAGATGTTGTCAAAGCCATTGCCGCCGGAGCAGACGCTGTGATGATCGGCGGAATGTTCGCAGGAACTGCCGAAGCTCCAGGCGAAACAGTCCTTTATCAGGGAAGAACTTATAAGATGTATAGAGGAATGGGTTCTCTGGGTGCAATGAAAAAGGGAAGCAAGGACAGATATTTTCAGGACAATGTTATCGATGAACAGAAATTCGTTCCGGAAGGGATTGAAGGAAGAGTCGCTTATAAAGGGCCTCTTTCTGATACAATATATCAATTATCGGGAGGTCTGAAAGCAGGTTTCGGATATCTGGGAGCAATAAATGTCGAAGCTCTCAGAAAGAATGCAGAATTTATCCAGATAACCAATGCCGGATACCGCGAGAGTCATGTTCATGATGTCACTATAACAAAAGAAGCTCCAAATTACCGGACCGAAAGATGAAATTTGTCGAATTTACAATGTCTTGAAATTACTGGTTAAATCTTGGACTCAAAATAATGGTCAAACAAAATAATTGACTTAAATGCACTCGCTAATATAATGTTGCAAGTTTTTTTGTATCGTTCAAAAAAGGAGGATTTGAGAATGCTTGATAAAGTGAGAAAAACAGAAGTGATCAGCAAATTCGGTGTCAATGAAAAGGACACAGGATCTCCCGAAGTTCAGGTAGCTCTTCTCACAGAAAGGATAAATACGCTTACCGATCATTTCAAGGAGCATAAAAAAGACAACCATTCAAGACTCGGTCTTTTGAAAATGGTTGGAAAAAGGATGAAGCTCCTTAAGTACATAAAGGGAAAAGATTTTGACACATACAGCACACTTATCAAGGAACTTGGTCTCCGTAAGTAACCTTTACATTCAGGTTCTTTCAAGAAAAGTGTTCCCGTATTCAACTTTCACATCAACAGAATTATAAAAAAGAGGAAAAATGAAAGAGATTAAAGAAACCATCGTTTTTAATGGAAAAGAACTTTCAATTGCAACAGGAAGATATGCAAAACAGGCTGACGGAGCAATATGGCTCACATATGGTGGAACGGTACTTCTTGCAACGGTTGTTGCATCAAAAGAGGAAGTTTCTGATGACATTGATTTTTTCCCGTTAACAGTTGATTATGTTGAGAAATTTTATGCCGCAGGGAGATTTCCGGGCGGTTTTCTGAAAAGAGAATCCCAGCAGAGCACTGCGGAGAAACTTACTTCAAGACTTATTGACAGACCGCTTAGGCCGATGTTTGCAGACTGGTTTAAGAACGAAACACAGATACTTGTGAACCTTTTAAGTTATGATTCTGAATGTGACCCGAAAGTCATTTCAATACTTGCTTCATCTGCCGCACTTATGGTTTCTGATATTCCTTTTAACGGACCTGTAGCCGGATGCCGGATTGTTAAAAAGAACGGTGAATTTATCATCAATCCTTCTTTAAACGGTGAGCCGGAAAAATATGAAATAGATATCACTCTTGCCGGAAACCGTGAATCGATCATGATGGTTGAAGGAGAAGCTATTGAAGCATCTGAAGACGATATGACTGCTGCGATCGAGATCGGTCACAAGGCTATTCAGCCGCTTCTTGACATTCAGGAAAAACTTGCAAAAAAGATCTCTCCTGAAAAAAGAGCCGAAAAACAGATCAAAATTGATGAAAAACTCAAGAAATTCGTTGAAAAAAGTGCAGCTTCACTTGTAAAGAAATCTCTTTCCACAACAGTAAAACTTGAAAGATATTCGCTTGTAAAAGAGGCAAAGGAAAAAGTTGTTGAACTTGTTACAAAAGCACTTGAAGACGGTGAAAAGTTCAATGATGCTGATAATCAGGAAAAGGTTGTTAAAAGGGCGAAAGGTTTTTTTGAGAACTATCTCAAAGAATCTATGAGAGAAATGATCGTCAAGAAAAATAAGAGGATCGACGGCAGAGATCTTACTTCGATAAGACCGATCACCATTGATCTTGGAGTGCTTCCGAAAGTTCACGGATCGGCAGTTTTCACAAGAGGCGAAACTCAATCGCTTGGTACGATAACTCTGGGTATCGGACATGATGAGCAGAGAGTTGATACCGTTACTGAGGAAGACAGCAAGAACTTTATGCTCCATTACAATTTCCCCGGTTTTTCTGTGGGTGAAGTAGCAAGACTCAAATCTCCGGGAAGAAGAGAGCTTGGTCACGGTAATCTTGCAGAAAGGGCACTTTCTCCGATAATCCCGTCAAAAGATGAATTCCCTTACACAATAAGAGTTG
This sequence comes from uncultured Spirochaetales bacterium, assembly GCA_964630905.1. GTDB lineage: Bacteria > UBP6 > UBA1177 > UBA1177 > UBA1177 > JAGOEX01. The sequence continues at coordinate 3,765 of CAZVWR010000074.1, forward strand.
TTTCTGAGATACTTGAATCGAACGGTTCATCTTCACAGGCGACAGTATGTTCCGGTTCTCTTGCGTTGATGGATGCCGGAATACCTTTTAAGAAACATGTTGCCGGTATTGCGATGGGACTTATAAAAGAGAAAAACGATTTCTTCATTCTTTCCGATATCTTAGGTGACGAAGATCATCTTGGCGACATGGATTTCAAGGTCGCAGGGACAAAAGACGGCATCACAGCTATCCAGATGGATATCAAAATAGAAGGTCTTCCCAAAGATGTTATGGAAAGGGCAATGATCCAGGCAAAAGTCGGCAGAATGCACATAATCGGTGAAATGGACAAGGCGATACAGGGTCCAAGATCAGAACTTAATCCGAATGCTCCGAAACTTTTGAAGATGAAAATAGAAGTGGACAAGATAAAAGACCTTATAGGAACCGGTGGAAAAAATATCAGATCTATTGTTGAACAGACTGGAGCCGACATTGAAGTTGAACAGGACGGAACAGTGAAAATTGCGGCAAAAGACCAGCAGATACTTGATCTTACGATAGCACTTGTAAAATCTTTTACAGACAGCGTTGAACTTGGAAAGATCTATGAAGGTGAAGTTACAAGGATAGAAGAATACGGTGCTTTTGTTGAAATAATGAAAGGGACGACCGGTCTTCTCCATGTGAGCAAGATAGCTGATGAAAGAGTTGAAAATGTTGCTGATTATGTAAAACTCGGTGACAAAGTTAAAGTTATCGTCACAGAAATTGAATTCGGCGGAAAGTTCAAGCTCAGCATGAAGCCGGCTGATTTTGAAAAAGATTGGAAAAAGGAAAAAGAAAATAGACCACCGAAAAGAGACGACAGAAAAGGTGGCGACAGAAACGACCGCGGGAGAGACCGTGACAATCGCAGACGCTGATATTTCAATAAAATTCAAACTGGAGAACGGAGCCGTTCTACCGTCTTATGAAACTGGCGGATCTTCAGGAATGGATGTCCGTTCAGTTGAAGATTGTGTAATAGAATCAAACAGTTGGAAACTTATTTCAACTGGGCTTTTTCCTGAAACTCCAAGTGGTTATGAAATACAGGTAAGATCAAGGAGCGGACTTGCCGCTAAATATGGTGTATTTGTCCTTAACTCTCCCGGAACAGTTGACAGCGACTACCGCGGAGAGATCAAAATAATCCTTGCAAACATGGGTTCAGAAATATTCAAAATCTCAAAAGGCGACCGCATCGCTCAGCTTGTAGTATCACCGGTCACAAAAGCAACAGTTATCAGTGTTGACACCATCTCAAACACCGAAAGAGGTGAGGGCGGTTTCGGAAGCACTGGCAGAAAGTAATAAAATACCTTTAAATAAAAAAACGGATTTCCCGTTACAAAAGTTGTCAGAAAAGTTTTTTAACTATTATGAGGAGGATAAGATGTCAGAGATAAAATTACCGGTTTTTATTTTTCTGTTTCTTCTCTGTTTTTCAGTATATGCAGAAAGACCGTGTTTTTCAGATCAAAACTGTCCGGAATACTATTCCTGCAGTTTGGGAAGCTGTGTTCTGGATGACGCTGTTTTTACGGAAAAAGAATATATTTCAGTTTATCAAGAAATAACTGCCGTAAGAGAAAAATATATGGGATATTCCATTACTGACAGTGTTTTTGATGTCGTTCTCGGTGCTTTCAGTTTTCTTGAAAAATCAGGAAGCGGGGACTCTCCTTCAATGATAAAACGGATAAATTTTAAATTCGAAAAATCAGGGAATATACAAATTGAAAACTTAAAGCTTTTCATAGATACCAATAAAAACGGAAAATTCGACAGCAGCGATATTCCCGTAATGAATGAGCCGGATGATTCCTACGGCACGAATTCAAGGTTTATTGAATATGATGGCAGAGCAGAACTTCTTAATATTTCAGGTGAAATTAATTTTCTTGTTGTCGCTGACTACAATGTGGATAGAAGCAATAACACTTGGCCTGCATATGTGCAGATAAAATCGATAGAATCCATTCTTTTTTCATCAAATGTGACAGCGGAAATACATCCTATGGTGTTTGATAAGGTAGCCCTGCCTCCTTGGGGCGACATTGTTTTTTTTGATATGGATAATGCATCTTTAATCGGGACTAGCCTTGGTGCGACACTGACCGGTATCAGACTGACGTCCCTGAAAGACACACGGTTGAAAAAAATCACACTGATTGCAGAAAAATCGATGGAACCCTCCGTTATTTATCTTGGATTCGGTGATGGATTTACTGATGATAATGGAGTTTTTTTTCTTACTCTTGAAGATTCTGAAACCGGACAGAAGATTTACAGTATTGAATCTTCTGAATATAAAAAAACTTTTGATGTTGATTTTCAACTGAAAGCTGATATCCCAGTGGAAATCAAGATTGAATCGGAAGGAGAAGTGTGCAGTTATGAGTATAGAATAACATTTCCTTATGATGCGCTTTCTTTTTCAGATGACTCTTCTTTTATTTACAGAACATCTTCAGAAATAAATGGCGATATTTCATATGATTCCGACATCTGCGGAGATCCGGGATTCGGTTGTTCAGTAACAGTTTTTTAACTATTTTTCCATTACACCTGAAGGGACGATTATAAGGACATCTCTTGAATCAAGGAGTGATGTTTCATCTCCGTAAACATCTATTCTTGCTGTGAAAACAGGCATCTGATTCTTTGCCGGCTTGCAGAAATTATTTTCAAAATCTATGTCAAATGTTACTGTGGTTCCGGGAAGCACTTTTATGAAAGTTGTTTCATCGACCCCTTCAACATTTTCAGGTGGAGTTGCTGAAACGGGGGTTATTTTCTTAATGAAATCAATTGATTCCTTTGATTCACATTCACCTGCAAGGTGTTCTTTTCTTGTTGAAACATTCATTCTTACATGGCTGACAAGGTTGAGCACTGCCAAAACGATCTGGTCGCTTAAGCCTGTACCGTTGCTTGATATTGTATAATTAAAATATAATCCGGCACTATCCTTGGATCCGGTTCCTTCTGAAATGGTATTGAAATCATTCATGGAATCACCTGAGTCTATTCCGATGAACTTCGCTCCGATATTGTTCATTGCGGTTATTGCATCACTTGAGTGCATAACCGGATCGCCGCCGATGGAATTGTAATCATTATCGGTAAATTCTTCATCGGTTGCCATTATGAATATTGGAAGTGAACCCGGTCTGAAGCACATTCCTCCGTAACTTTCTCCGGTGCAGGAGCTTCCGAAAATGTTAAGGTTCACAGTTCCGTCAAGAGCCCCGTCAATTGTTGCGTTATATGGGATTCCTGTAGCTGTCCGCCACAGTGCAAGAGTGTGATATTCGTCAGCTCCGCCACAGGAACTTATTGTATTTACTGCATTTTGAATTTCTGTGGTGTCAAGAGTGATGTGCTGCTGAATAAAATATGGCTGGTCTTCAAGTGTTCCGAATTTAACAAGTCCGAATCCGGTGTTAGGTATCTGTGCTTTGACTCCGGTAACTATAACATTATTTATTCCCTGCTTAAGATTGTCGTGCTCTTCTCCCATTGAACCGGAAAGATCGACAAGGATTGCAATGTCTGCCTGCTGAATATCGGTGCTGAAATTAAGTTGTTTCTTTGTTTCAAATCCAGGTTTGTAGGGAAGAACGACATAAAAAACATCTTCGGGAATCTTGGAATTTGAATCGTTCGGGTCTGTTCCGTATGCGATCTCTGCAAGATCATCGAATCCGTCACTGTCACTATCCTTCATTTTAGGATTTGTTCCGTACTGCGATTCCTGATAATCGGTCAATCCGTCGCTGTCGGTATCTGAATTATAGGGATTTGTTCCGTTTGTTTTTTCATCTGCATCACTTATGCCGTCATCATCAGAATCAGGGTCAAGGCAGTTCGGTTTTCCATCTCCGTCGCTGTCTGAACAGGGAAAGAAAGGACATTCAAAACTGTTTGGATAGCCGTCGCCATCGGCATCAGCGTTCCGGTCATAGCATGGATCGTCCTTGTTAGGATCATTGGATGAATTTCCAGAGTCACCTGTATCGCCTGTGTTTCCTGAGTCGCCTGAATTTCCGGAATTACCGGAATCTCCGGATTCATTTCCGTCATCAAGCAGTTCGCCTGTTTCAGGATGCTTGCATCTGAAAATTTCAAGGTCACACTTATACGGGAAAGGACAGTCTGAATCGGCAATGCACTGCTTTTTCGCTTCTTCTTCTTCAGGTCCGCATGAAGTGAAAAACACAAAAAAAGATACAAACAAAACCGCCAAAATTAACTTTTTCATTTTTACCACCGCTCATTTTTAACCAGCACTGCAATAAAGTATATAGGTAAACATTTAAAAATCAACGGGAAAATGTATGGAAACTTTTTTGGATTATTTTGTATTTTTCAGCAGACTTTCATAGTAGGCGATCATGTCTTTTTTCATAAGTTTCTTTTTTCTTAAGGTGTTGAGTTCCATTTCATCGTGGGGCGTAAAGGTCTTTTTTGCCGCAAGTTCATTTGAAAGTTCGTCATACCTGGCATGCTCTTCTTTCAGTTTGTTGATCTTTTCTAGAATAACTTCAGTGGAAAGATTTTCTGCTTTCATTCACCCCTCCTCAAAATTGTTTGAAACATAAATGTTACAGTTTTTATCAATGTCTGCCGGATTAATTACATGGTTAAGTATGAAAGGTTCTTTAGTAATATCAAGCAGTTCTCCTTTAAGCAGAGATGGTGACCGCTGATGGTCAAAATGATATTTTTCCTGATGTGTCGAGTTAATGTCAAAATGAGATTTCAGTGTTTCAACAAGAGTTGCACCGCATTCTGAACCGAGGATGAGTTCAATTTTTGAGTTCAGATAGTCTTTGAAAATATCCTTAATGTTTTCAGTATGTTCTTTTATGAAAACATCTTTTACGAGCAGATTGTTCTCTTTATCAAGAAGTCCAAGGAAGTATTCACCTCTGTTAAAAGGAATGACCACCAGTTTATTTAAGTCCCCTTCTGTCGGAGTGAGTGCTGAAATAATCCTGAAAGAGCTGACAAGGCGCACATTTTTTAAACCCAGTGAATAGAGAAAACCGAGAAAGAAGGAATTCGCAGTCTTAAGGCCTGTAAAAGGTCCCGGACCCTGACCGATAATAATTTCAGGTTCACCATCAAAAGTGATGTCAGTTTTGATATTAAGAAAGAAATCAGGAAGTTGGCGGCTCATTTTGGATCTTTCAAAATTTATGCAATGAAAAATGTTGCCGCTTTTTACAGTTCCTCCCAAAAGTATATTTTTTGTGGATCCGTCAAAAATGAGCAGGTTTTTCAATCACATCCTCATAAAAATTGAGAAATACCTTGAAAAATCGTTAAAAATGGCAAAAGCCATCAGAAGAAGAAGCATTACCATTCCTGCAGTCAGCATTTTCTCCTTTATTGAAACAGGGATCTGCTTTCTCACAATTCCTTCGATAGTGTACATCACAATGTATCCTCCGTCAAGGATCGGAACTGGGAAAAGATTAATGATTCCGAGATTTATACTTATGACAGCAAGAATGAACAGAAAGTGTTTAAGTCCGGCTTCAGCCGCTTTTTTGGAAATATCAAAGATCATTATCGGGCCGCCTAGACTTTTTGCTGACATTTTTCCGGTTACAAGATACCAGAAGCCTTTGAGCGTCATCGAGATCATTCCGAAAGTCTGTTCTGAAGCATATTTTAAAGTGAATTTAAAGGGTTCAGCTCTTTTTGCAAATATCTCGGGAACATTGTAGTCGAATGTGAAACCTGCCCCCCACCTGATATTTCTGTCGGTAAGCCCTGTCATTTCATTTTCTTTTTCTTCAAAGGATGCCTTAAAATCTATTTCTTTCTCATTGTAGTTTCTGACAAGACCGATCTTTACTTCATCACCTTCCTTTAATCGCTGCATTATCGAATAGAATTGATAGGGTATTGTGATCATGCTGCCGTTTACAGAAGTTATGATATCCCCTTTTTCTATGCCGATCTTGTGTGAGAGCGAACCTTCTTCTATTTTTGAGATGACAAGTCCGCCGTGAACGAACGAAGGGATGCCTGCACCTTCTTCAAATGCAATTTCCTTTTCCCCACCGTCCCGTTTGATCCGGACACTTTTAAAAGAGGGCACTTTTAACTTTTTCTCAACTTCATAGAACCTCGAAACCGGAACTCCGTCTATTGAAATAATCTCATCTCCGTTCTGTAATCCTTCAAATTCACTGAGCAAAGCTATTGTTGCATCTCTTGGAAGGCGTGCAATGCCGATTTCGCATCGCTCTATCTCTTCATTGAACACATCTGTATATGAACCTGTTTTCGGAATGACTGAAAGTGTTGCTTTTGAACCGTCAGATCTCACAACTGTGATCTCTGTTTCGGCGCACTTTCTTTCTTTCAGTGACGATGATATTGATATCTGGATGTCCTCCCAGACATGCACCGGTCTCCCGTTGATCTCTGTTATCCTGTCACCTTCCTCAAGTCCTGCATCATAGGCAGGGCCTCCCGGCTCAACATATTCAACGATAGATGCAGGAGCGGAATATTCAAAAAACGAGACGATTATAAAAACAAAAAACGCAAGAACGATATTAAAAAGAGGGCCGGCAAAAGCGATTATTACTTTCTGCCACCATAATTTGTGAGAATAGGCATAAGCATATTCATTATTTTCAAGGGCTTTTTCATCATCAGGTGATTCACCGAGCATTTTTACATAACCGCCAAGCGGAATTAGAGAAATTCTGTATTCGGTGTCACCTTTTTTCCATTTCACTATCGGTTTCCCGAAACCTAGCGAAAAGGCGAGAACTCTGACCCCGAAAAGACGGGCAAAAAGGAAGTGCCCGAGTTCATGAATAAAAACAACTACTCCAAGAAGCACAACAGCATAGAGATACATATACATTTTCAACCATCCGATCTAAAAAAAACAATAACTTGGGGTATTATAATCACAAAATATCAGAAAACAACAGTACATCCGCAGCCGGTGCTTTCATCTTCAACAAATTCGCCAGAAGTGTCATCTGTTGTTTCAGAAGAGTCATTTTTTTCGGGATCGTTTTTGTCAACTGTTTCTGTATCATCCTGAATTCCATCATCTTTTGTTTCATCAGGAACTTCGGTTGTTTCATCGGGTGTTTCGACATTCTCATCGACAGGCTGATCTTCATCAATAACCGGATTATCATCAGGCTCTTCACTGTTCTCACAATCTCCGTCAAGTTCTGTACAAATAGTCGCTTTTCCATCTGTAGCCCATGTAAACCATTCCTGAAAACGGACTCTCAGGGTTTCCATTTTCTGAAGCTGTTGAGGAAAAGGGTAGAATCCTTCCTTATTTGCGAGAATGAATGCCACATTGAAATGTTTCGGAGCTTCCTCAGATGAAGGGACCCTTGTCCCCATTGCTCTGATAATATCGTCAATAGTTACAATATGTTTTGTAAGTCCTGACTTATTTGAATCGGGCGATGTTTTGTTCGCAGGAACAGCGGCGCTTCCTTCTCTGCACTGCTCAATATCGGCTGATGAGCACATAAAGAAAAGTTCGCCGACCTCTTCAGGCGGAATAAATCCCATTACATATTTATCAAGGGGTCCGTATTTTTTCGGGTTGTCGTACTGATATGTGAAAGTTCCGTCTCCATTATCTGTTATATCTCCGCCGTACATGACTGACGGCCCCGACATAAAATCGGCATTCCAGTGCTGGTTTGCACCGTCCTCCCATCCGCGAAGACCCGTATGCGGCTCAGTCATTCCCTCTTTTTTAAAATCCATAGCGGAAAGCCAGTAGTGGCTCCACTCATGTGCCAGAAGTTCAACGCTTGACATGCCGGAATACGGGTTTAGTATCCCTGTCGATATCTGCACATCAGGGTTTTCAGGATATTGATCTAAATTGCACATTCTTGCCGCACCCAGAAGTTTTCCAAAACTCCCCCAGTCAGCAGGTGTGCCGTAAGGATTCATTATTCCGGGATCACGGTTTATACCCGTAACAGTATACTGGATCGGAATCCCCTGCTGCATGTTCATTGAAGGGGTAAATGTCGTAAAAATAAAAAGAAAATCAAAAGAATCGGGATGGTTCATGTAGAATTTTTGTCCCGCCGATTTTTCAATTACACCTATAAGCCCGTCATCATTGGTGTTCACAACAGCGATATTCGGATACATGTCATCTGCATGAATCATTGAAAAAAAGACAGCTAAAAACATAAATGTCCTGAAAAACTTCTTCATCGTGACCTCACTTTTTATGTCAGTTCCACACAACTTCAATATTTTTACAGATTCGGTGATTTTTTGCAAGCTAAAAAGCGATCCGCTGTTTTTGACTTATTTTCCGTTTCGGCTATATTTTCATCTGTTGTGTGTGAAACGGAGGAGATCTTGAAGAAAATTAATTTAATTATGGTCGTTTTTGCGGTTTTTATGTTTGTTTCCTGTGAAAACAGCACAAATACTGCTAAAGACAATGAACCGGTGCTTGACGAAGAGGAAGTTACTGATGAGCAGGTTGATGAAACTGTTGATGAGGTTGTTGTTGACGAAAATGAAGTTCCGGATGAATTTGACCCTTCAAATCCGGGATATACGGTTGAATTCTTCTTCGCCGACATGAATATGATGGGAACGCCCACAGCAATAATCGGCGGTTATGTGATGAAAACGGCAAGAGAGGATCTTGATGAAGAGTATGAAGGCCCAACCTATATGATTGACACCTGTGTTCTGGGCGAAGAACCGCCAAGAGAACCTGAGTGCCAGTCAAAAGAAGATTGTGCCGAAGAGCAGGAATGTGTTCCCGATTATGATGACGGTGGAAATCCGAAACCGGGAACTGAACATTGCGCAACACCGGACAGAGAATCTCTTGATGTCGGGCCGATAAAAATAAAAGGTTTTGCATCAGGCGAGCAGACTTTTCTATATGAGCCGAATGATCAGATCTATAAGCTCAATGGTGAAGGGGACGGAAGTGTTGATCCTTCCCTTATCACATACAATCAGAAATATGAACTTTATGCCGAAGATCCGACTCCTGAAGATCTTAACCCGTTCAATGGAG
>CAZVWR010000075.1:0-12527 GCA_964630905.1 uncultured Spirochaetales bacterium
CAGAAAATTCATAACAAGGAAGCTCTGCCAAAAAATGCTGAAAATCCTGCTTTTTCAGGAGTTTTTGTTGTTTTCCGGTTTTTAGTGAATGAATTCCAAGTTTAAAGCAAAAACCGACCTGATTTTCACTCAAAAACACTATTTTTTGCTGAAATTGACGGTTTTTATCCGAAATCATAACCGGTTGATATCATTGGCGGATGGTGTTTTGACATAGGACAGGTCTTTGATGACTCTGTATTTCGTGCCATCTTTCAGGATGTAGTCTGGACTGTTGATACCTGTTCCATACACATATTCTTCAAGGATGTTGCCGTCAGCATCAACCTTCGCCATCGGAGCAAGCTGATCTTTGTATATGAGCCGTTCTGTGATAAAACCATTAACCATTTTTGCAACCCGTCTGTTCTTTGCGTCGTAAGTATAACCGATAACTGTGCTGTTTGGCAAGATTACCTGTGATGTCATTGACAGATGCTATTTTGACATAAGTTTTATTTCAGAAATACAAGTAACATTTTTCTTGCCCGGAAAAACATCATTTATTGTCAAATGAAGAATTCTAACTTTTTTATCTGTTGTAAAAAAACTTTTCTGAAAACCCATATTATTATCTACGAGCGTAATTTTCTTCTCAATTACCTCACTATCAACAAGAACTGCTTTCACAGTTAATACTTTTACTCTATTAAAGAGATTAAATTCCTTTTTATTCCTTAAATTCCCATTAATAATTTGTAAAGAACCTATTTCCATAGATTTAGGAGAAAACTCATTGTACAAATCTGAATACAGAGATTTGTTATTTTTTGATTCATCATCAAAGTTAATTTGTAAATGAGCTTGCTTGCCTTCAAAACACCATGCTGTATTTTTTTTTGAATCCATAATGTTCCATGGTCCGTATTTTTCCCCATAGGAAGAAACACTATAAAATATTGCTTCTTTCACCATATTATAACAGTAATTCTCCTCTATTTCTTTCAAGTATGAAATAATTTCTGAATGTTTTGTATATATCATTTTTATTTCAAGAGTTTTTTGATCAAAGAACGCATTACAATATCCATTTTTAAAAACTTCAAAACCTTTTTTTTCTTTAATGTTGTTCCAGTTATTTATAAATACATTAGGATGCAAAATAAAAGTGTTAACTAAAATTTCTGACAAGTTTCCTGCATATTCGCCATCAGAGCTATTCGCTATATCTATTATCTTCTCAATTACCTCATTTGAATAGTTGGTGTCCAACTTCTTCAATAAAAGTGGTATTACAATTTCTCCTAGTGTTGTCTTTAGTGTCGGGATATATTTCCACAAATATAGCAGTTCGTTATTGTTTAGTGTTAGTTGATGTAAAAAGACTTTGATGTCCTTGTTTTTTTTATATTCAACAATACTACAGGCAAATTTAACAATCGGAATATTCTTTCTGTCACTACATTCTTTCAAATCTTTTCCTTCAACAATATTTCCAACTAGCATGTTAATTTCATTCCTGTTTTCTGCTGTCATAAAATTAAAAGAAAACAAAATTAACAATATTAATAAATTTCTCATTTTTTACTCCACTACAAACATATGAGTTAATGGATCTGCTGGCATAAAAGATGGCATTACGCTTTGCTGATTATTCTTAACCATATCAGCACCATAATAATCAGTATCATAACGATAACCGAAATGTGTGTCATGAATTATTTTCATTCCATCGGTTGCGACACGAACACATCCCTCGGTTGGAGTTAGATATCCTCTTTTATTTTCTCTCCCTGCATGAACTCCGACACCGGACCATCCCTCGCCAACATCAAAAACAAAATTCCCATAATGGCCAAATTGACTATCGGGACCAATATTGTCTAAATGAGGGCTAAAATGAGAAAACATTATTTTTCTGTCCCCACTCCACGCCGTATTTCCATGTTTTGCCAAGCTGCTTCTTATTATGATATTCGATGCTTTCCATTCACCTATAAATTTATTATCACTACTGAATAATTCAATTGTATTTTTAGATCGTGAAAAATACAACCATGCCAACCCTGTCGGATCAATTTTGTTAATTGGGTCATTACTGACATAAGCGTAATGATTGAGTCCTCCGTCAAACATTATAGGATCTTTTTTTATCCATCTTCCTGTTTCAGGGTCATACCATCTGGCTCCGAAGTGAATTAGTCCTGTGTCACGATCCTGCAAACCGCCTGCGAATCCGAAGATGGTATTGAAGGTTCCTGTTTCATCAGTGATTTCACCGAATTCGCTATAGCGAATCTCCTTCACTACTTCACCAGTTGATGCGTTGACTACCATTCTTGTTGAGCCGAGGTGATCTTTTATGACTCGATAATTGACTCCGTCCTTTCTGATGTAGTCTGGGCTGTTGATACCTGTTCCATACACATATTCTTCAAGGATGTTGCCGTCTGCATCCAGTTTTGCCACTGGAGCTAACTGATTTTTGTATATGAGCCGTTCTGTGATAAAACCATTAACCATTTTTGCAACCCGTCTGTTCTTTGCGTCGTAAGTATAACCGATAACTGTGCTGTTTGGCAAGATTACCTGAACAAGATTTCCCATCGGGTCGTGATCATAGACAGTGACACCTTCGGGGTTACCTTTTGTCTTCAGTTCCCCGTTAAGTGTGTAGGTGTAGATGTTTGTGCCGTATTTCGTCAACTGATCCTGGGCGTTGTAATGAAGCTCTATGCACCCTGTTTGAGGTGTGCAGCGGTGTGTACGGTTTCCGTTAGTGTCATAATAATAGGTGGTCTTTATCTCACCGTCATTCTTAACACGCATCAGACGGCCGAAAGAATCGTATTCGTAAACGGTTGCCTTTGTTATTCCGTTGTCATTCTCAATTATTCCCGTTATCCTGTCCTCTTCATCCCTTGAAAAATAAGTGAAAGTCAGTTTGTCAGCTCCGTTTTGTGCATAGACCGTTTCATAAGGAAGTCCCTTGTAATCGTAATAGTAGTTTACAGCACTTTCCCCCAGCGTGACTTGAGCAAGTTTCCCCGATTCCGGCGAAAGATCGGTGAGATCGGTCACATAGTATTCAAAGCCCAGTAAACCGGCTGATGAAAGTCTCTGATATTCATCATAACCGTAAACTACCGGAGTTTCATTTCCCACCGTGATCTGTTCAGGTCTTCTGTAAGAATCGTAATCCCATTTTATAACTCCGTTCACAGTGCCGTCCCAAGTCTCGGTCTTTTTCAGTCCGTCTTCATACCATGTGTAGGTCAGCGTCTCATCACCGAATGTCATGCTCTTGAGATCTTTTGTTCCTGTCTCATAGTACCCATAGGGGTCAGGTCGCCATAAGTACATATGTTTTCACTCCGTTGCAATGATTTTCTCCGTCTTTTCAACAAGTTTCGCAAGTTTTTTTGATTCTTTCATTTCCATTCCCCGAATAACTTTTTTTATTTTTTCATAATACTGTCAACAATAACAGCACAACTTGCATCCCCTGTAATGTTCACTGCGGTTCTCATCATGTCAAAAAGCCGGTCAACTCCGAAAAGGAGCGGCAGTCCCACAACCGGAATGTCTGCCGAAAGAAGGACTGCGACAACAAGAAGTGTAGGTCCCGGAACCCCTGCCTGACCGATCGAGCCGAGGGTGGCGGTGATTATGATCGCAACATATTGAGCCATACCGAGTTCAATGCCGAATATCTGAGCGAAAAAAAGTGCAGATAACGCATAATATATCGCATTTCCATCCATATTGATCGTGGCACCAAGAGGCAGGACAAACGAAGAGGTCTCTTTTGAAACATTCATCTCTTTTTCGCAGACTTCCATTGTGACAGGAAGAGTTGCCATGGAGCTTGATGTTGAAAGTGCAACCATTTGGGCTTTTGATATTTTCTTAATAAATTCAAGCGGTTTCATCTTTGAGAAAAGTTTGATCATCACCGGGTAAACTCCGAAAGTCTGTATCAGAAGAACTCCTGTATATACAAAAAGGAGTTTGAGCACAAGTGCCAGAATGTCCCATCCAAATGTGCCGACTGCATCAGCCATCAGTGCAAAAACACCGATGGGAGCCGTCACCATCACTTTGAGGATCATCCAGATAAGAACATCATTCACCGTTGAAACAAAATTTATGACCGGCTCCTTTTTCTTATTCTCCATAAAACTCAGTCCGAAACCGAAAAACAGAGCAAAAAAGAGCACTTGCAGAATGTTTCCTTCCATCAGTGATGCAAACGGGTTTGCCGGAACAAAGCCCGAAACCGTTTCCCAGAAACCCGGAGTCGCCCCTTTATCTGCATATTCACCGCTGAACATGTTCTGAATTGTTGAAACTTCAAGACCGGCTCCCGGTTCGAAAATGTTTCCTGCCAGAAGTCCAAGAATTACAGCGATCGCCGTTGTAAAAAGATAATATGCAAAAGTTGTAATTCCCGCTTTTCCCGCACTTTTTGCATCTCCCATGCTTGAAGCACCGAGAATTATTGAAAAAGCGACAAGCGGAACGACAAGCATTTTTATCAGCTTAATGAAAAGCTCTCCAAGCGGACGCAGTGCTTCGGCATCATTCCCGAGCATTGCTCCTGCCGCGATGCCTGCAAACATTGCGATCATTATCCATGTGCCTAGATTAAGTTTAGTGAAGATTTTCTTTAAATTCATAGCATCATCTCCGGATCTGTTTTAGAATTCCTTATCAACTATCCCTTTGATTGTATTGTGAAAATTTATTATTTCAAGGTTAAGGTTCATTTCAGCTTTTTATAGAAACTCACCCTTTCCGAAAGATCGATCTGTTTAGGAATCCGGTTGGGAGTATCCCTTTTTTTAGTGAGAACATCAAAGCGAGCATTGTTGATATTTCGGTGGCGGCAAATATGGCAAGTATTATTGCGATCTGATATTTCACGGCGACCATGGGGTTGCTTCCGCCGAGTATCTGTCCGGTCATCATTCCGGGAAGTGAGACAAGTCCGATCGCGGCATAGTTCGCTAATGATGGTGCAAGTCCGGCTTTATATGCATTCCTGAAAAAAGGGATGACCGCTTCCTTATAAGTCGCACCCATGAAAAGATAGCTCAGATATGTGTCATACTCTCTCTGGATCGAAGTGTAGAACCTTTCGAGCGTCACAACTGTACGAGTCATGCTGTTTCCAAGAAGCATTCCGGCAATTGGGATTATATACCTCGCATCAAGAACATTATCAGGCGAAAAGACCGCAATCATATAATAAACAAGTACTGCTGTTATCGAGATCATATAGGCAGGAAGAGTATAAATGAAAAGCTTCATCGTAAATCCGCTGCTTCTTAAAACTGTATAATCAGCGGCTATCATCATGACAAAAATATATGCGGCATTCAGAAAAGGATTGTTGATATCAAAAAGAACCTGAAGATAAAGCCCGACAAGAAGAAGCTGAACAGTCATTCTTACAAAAGTTAGTATTACCTCTTTTCTCAATTTGATTTTGAGATTTGTAAGAATTATCAGCGATACGACAACAGCGGCAAACGCAAATATCATTCCGTAAATTGAAATATCAGCCGTATTCATTTTCCACCTTTGCCAAGGTCAACTACACTGGTTGCACAGTTTATCCACTCTTCATCGTGGCTTACAGATAACACACTGACATCTTTCATATTTTTGAAAATATCAATTATAAGCTTTTTATTTATTCCATCCAGATTGCTGGTGATCTCATCAAGAAGATATATCTCTCTTTTAAGAAGAAGTCCTCTTACAATTGCAAGCCTCTGCTGCTGACCGCCCGAAACTTCGCTCATTGCCTTATTCATCAGTTCAAAATCAAGTCCAGCACTTGCAAACTTCTCTTTTAAAGTCGTTTCATCAGGAACAATGTCTCGGTTTGCCTTGAAAGAAAAAGGGAGCATAATAAAATCCCTTACATTTTCATCAGGATCGAAAACAACCTTCTGAGGCACATAGCAGATCTTTTTTCTCATCTCCACAACTGTTGAGCAGTCAAAACTAAGACCGCCGACAACGACCGTGCCGCTTACAGGCACAACAACTCCCGTAACAGTTTTAAGAATTGATGTCTTGCCGCACCCGCTCGGACCGGTAAGAACTGCGTGAGCCCCTTTTGGAATTTCAAGCGAAAAGTCTTTTACTACCTGAACTCCTTTAAAACTGATGGTGATATTTTCAAATCTTATCATTTTTTAACGACTATTCTTGCGATGGCGTTTTTCACTGTTTCAGTTATTTCTTCCTGAGTCAATCCATCCGGATCAACGGCGGGAAGATATTCCACAACTATCTTTTTAAAAGGATGCGGGATCTTTCTGCCGCGTGGAAAAGCATCATACGCACCGTGGATAGCCACCGGAACGACAGGGACATTCATCTCCTTGGATAAAAGGGCAAAAGTCTGTTTAAATTCACCGAGTTGACCATCTCTGCTTCTTGTCCCCTCAGGGAAAATTATGATATTCCGCCCTTTTTTGAGAACGCTTGCCATCCTTTTTATTGAATCTATCACATTTTCACCGTCTTTCATGATTATGATGTTGTTGCGGTTTGCCAGATATTTTCTCCATTTTCTCTTAAAATGCTTCTCTTTGGCAAAGAAATATGTTCTGCGGAACTGTGACGGCTTTATCTTTGCAACAACAAAAAGCCCGTCAATGAAACTCTGGTGATTTGCCGCAAAAATGACCGGTCCTGACGGGATCATCCTGTATCCGTAGTATCTTATCCTGAAAAAGAATCGAAGAATCGTGGTGAGATAAAATTTTATCCACCAGTGGTAGAAAGCACTTTTCGGAAGATCGATATTTATGGTTTCCTTAAGCTGTGTCTTCCAGTCCACAGAATAGGATGCCGCTTTTTCATTCTCACTTTTTATAAACTCTGAAAGTTTTACAACTGTCGGATTTTTAAGGAGATCTTCTTCAGAAACCTTTATTTTCCACTTCTGGCTTATAAATCCGGCAAGTTCAATTTTATCAAGTGAATCAAGAGCAAGATCTATCTCGACATGATCATTTGGAAAAATCTCTTTATCTGTCGCTTTTTTCAGATATTCTGCAAGCTCTGAGTAAATCTCATCATCAGGTATTTCAGCACTCTTTTTCAATTTATCCTTATCTTCAAGAAAGCTTTCAAGTTTGAATCTCTGAAGCTTTTCAAGGCGGGTTCTGGGAAGAGGCTCACTGACAAGGTGAAAATCAAGTATCTTCTTGTGGTGACTGGCACTTATATTGTACTTATCGATAACTTCCCATCTGAAATACTCATCAAGGTTGGGGATATTGCTGTCCGCAAGTATTTTTTCATCCGGCCTGATTATTGCGTTGAGATTGCCGTTTTTCATTATTACTGCACATTCAGCAACCACAGGATTCAGAGCTTCGATATCCTTTTCTATTTCGACAGGATTGATGTTTTTGCCGTTTGGAAGGACGATTATCTCCTTTTTACGACCTGTGATATAAAGTCTCCCTTCTTTATCAAACCTTCCGAGGTCTCCTGTGTAAAGCCATCCGTCCTTTATCACTTCTGCGGTTTCCTCAGGCCTGTTGTAGTAACCCTTCATTATGTTCTTTCCGGTTGCAACAACTTCACCGTCAACTATTTTAACCGTCCCTCTCTCGAGTTCCTTGCCGACACAACCTGATCTTCCTTCCCCCGGTCTTGGGAAAGTTATCATGGGTGCCGCCTCGCTCATTCCGTAACCCTCACCTATCACAAAACCCAACGCCTTGAATTTATTCCATGTTTCAGGATTAAGCGGTGCTCCTCCACTGATTATGTGACGGAGATGTCCACCGAATTTCAAAGCTACCGACTTGAATATCTTTTTTGAAAACGCGACACTGTCGATCTTATAAGCAAGCTTAAAAAGGAGCCGGGCCGCAAAGCTTGCATTGATCTTAGCCATTATCCCTTTTATAAGCATGTCAAAGAATCTGGGGACTCCGAGTATCATTGTCGGTTGAGAAATCTCCATCATGTGAGCGATGTCTGCTGAATTCAGCGTCGGAACTATCGCAGTTGCACCGCCGCCGTAAAAAACAGCGATGACAGTCCCCATTATCGGAAAAATATGGTGCAGAGGAAGGATCATCAGAACAACTTCATCAGATGTGTAGTATCCGGCTTCTATCAGTTTTTCGAGATTTGCAAGAATGTTTGAAAAAGAGAGCATGACCCCTTTCGGACTTCCCGTAGTCCCTGAAGTATAAATCAAAAGTGCTGTTCTTTCGTGGTTGGCAAAATCAATGTCATCAAGTTCAGTTCTTGAGTAACCGTTTGGCGGCACCTCTTCGAAAACGATGATCCTGACATTTTCAATTTCTGACAGTTCTATCGCCGTTTTTACTTTTTCCAAAGACCCTGCCGATGTAAAAACAGCGGAAGGTCCGCAATCTTTAATGATGTAGGATATCTCCTCAGGAATACTCATGAAATCAACCGGAACAGCCGTTCCACCGGCTCTCCATATTCCATAAAGGGCGTAAATATATTCAGGACGGTTTTCGCTCACGATCAGCACTCTTTCATCTGTCGCATAACCAAGATGAAGCATGAAACGGTTTACATCTTTTATGACCTGATTATATGAGATCGTTCCTGCATTTGTTATTACTGCCGGCTTTTCACTTCTTCTTACAAACAATTTTTTCTCCTTTTGTCACAACACTGACACTTCAGTCTAGTTATTCTTTACACAATTTAAAAATTAAGGAAAGAAAAAAAATTGAACTATTTCAATATAAAGTGTATGTTTTGAAACCTCGGTTTTTTTGGAGAGTTTCATGGATGGCAACAACTTCTGTTTTGGATGTTTCAGCCCTAAGGGTAGCGACTATAAATGCAAAAACTGCGGATATGTCTATGATCTCAAGGAGGGTCCTGAACAGTCGCATCTTTTCCCGGGGACTACACTTAACAACCGGTATATTCTCGGAAAAGTCATCGGTGCGGGCGGTTTCGGGATAACATATATCGCTTTTGACCCGAAATTGCAGGTCAGGCTCGCGATCAAGGAATTCTTCCCAAGACAGATCGCCTCAAGGGACAAGGAAACCAGAAATGTAGTTCCTTTCGGCAGCAGTGAAAAAAATGATTTCATAAACGGTCTTAAATATTTTCTCAATGAAGCAAGAAGCGCCGCAATGTTTGAAACTCACCAGAACATTGTCGGAGTAAAGGATATGTTTGAAGAGAACGGCACGGCTTACATGGTCATGCCATACATCAGCGGAACTCCTTTTGACACATTTCTGACAATGAGAGGGGGTGTCGTCGATTTTGCAACAGCCATGTCAGTCCTTGCACCCATCATGGATGCCGTTGCCGCAATACACGAAAAAAACCTTCTTCACAGAGATATAAGCCCTGAAAACATTTTTATAACCAGTGAAGGTGTCCCGAAGCTTCTCGACTTCGGATCTGCAAGACCGACAGTCGCAAGCGAAACATTGAGCATGACACCTGTAATAAAAGAAGGTTATGCGCCTCTTGAACAGTACAGCAGGCAGGGAGAACAGGGTCCGTGGACAGATATCTATTCGATGGCGGCTACAATTTATAAAGCGGTCAGCGGTCAGATTCCTCCTCCGGCGATGGAAAGATTCACAAACGATGCATTGATCGAACTTTCAAAAGTTTGTCCCGATATTCCCGGATATGCCGAAAAAGCGATAGTAAAAGCTCTTTCGCTCCGTGCTTCAGACCGTTTTCAGAACATGTTTGAATTTCTGAATGCTCTCACAAAAGGGAAAAATGTGGAACCGCTGAAGTTCAATGAAACATCGTCAAAAAAACCCGGAAACAAACTCGTTCTGATAACCGGCTCAGCAGTTGCAGGTATTGCTGTTATTTCAGCAGGACTTTTCTTTGCACTCTCTTCACCGAAAAAGGTTGAGACCTTGTCCGACGAAGTTTTAACGAAGTCGGAAGTTGAGAAACCCGTTGAGAAACCCGTTGAGAAGACTGTTGAGAACTTGTCCGACAAAGTTTTAACGAAGTCGGAAGTTGAGAAGGTTGAGAAACCGGTTGAAAAAAAGAAAAATATTGCAAAACATAAAGAGAAAATAGAGAAAAAGCCCGAAATAATTGAAGAAAGACCAGTAGAAAAGAAAAAGGATGTTGGTGTCTCTATCGGCGGCAGCGGAAATTTTGTAATCCCCAGAGAAGTGGAAAAAGGGCTGACACCCGAACAGTATTTCAAGGACGGTTTCAAATATGAACTTGCAAGGAATATGGCTCAGGCGATATCATACTACGATGAAGCTTGCAAAGGAAAATTCACCAACGGATGCTACAGGCTTGGCAAAGTTAAAAAAGACGACGAAATGCTCTCAAAAGCACGGGACATGTACGAAAAGGAGTGCAAAAAAGGGACTTCCAGCAGTTGCATAACCCTTGCTGAAATGATGCTCAAAGGTGAAGGTGGAGCGGCAAGCCCCTTTGAAGCGACTACTGCTCTTGCAAAAGAGTGTTCAGCGGGTAAGGTCAGTGGCTGTTTTCTTCTGGCAGGAATTTGGGAAAAAGGCGAAAACATCAACAAAGATCTCGAAAAAGCCCGAAAATATTACGGATATTCATGTGACCAGGGTTCAAAGGAGGGTTGTTTCAAATATGCTGAAATGTTTGAAAACGGAACAGGCGGACCGGCAGACGCTCAGAAAGCTGCCGAAAATTATAAGAAAGCATGTCAGAAAGGGTTTGTCAAAGCCTGCATGAAAGCAAATAAACAGTAGAATTATCTACCCATTACCATAAAAATTCCGGCAAGAACTGCCGCAACAACAACAAAAACAGCAATGAAAATAGCTATTTTTTTGTTCCTTTCAGCCATTTGCATCTCTTTTTTCTTTTTATCAAGTGCCGCTCTTCCTGTGTTGAGTGCACTCAGCATGTCGTTCACACCTTCATTGTCTTCAAGAATAACGGTCTTGCTCTGAATTTCATCATAGCTTCTGTTCTGCCCGTTCATTTTAACCCCCTTCTATTTTGCGAGAATTTTTGCTCCTGCAGGAACATTTTCCATCACCCATGTATTTCCACCGATAACTGCCCCTTTTCCGACAGTGATCCTTCCAAGTATTGTGGCGTTTGAATAGATAACAACATCATCTTCAACGATCGGATGCCTTGGAACACCTTTGACGGGGTTGCCCTGAGCATCTTTCGGAAAACTTTTAGCGCCAAGGGTAACGCCTTGATATATTTTAACATTTCTACCGATTATGCTTGTTCCGCCAATAACTATTCCAGTCCCGTGGTCCATAAAGAATCTCTCTCCGATAGTAGCTTCAGGATGGATATCAATTCCAGTCTCGGAATGTGCCATCTCTGTAATTATTCTCGGGATCAGAGGAACCCCTATCTTAAAAAGTGAGTGGGCTATACGGTAACTCGTCAGCATCCTTACGCCGGGATAGCAGAAGATCGTCTCACCCTGATTTATTGCGGCGGGATCACCTTCGTAGGCTGCTTCAACATCAAGAGCCAGCATTCTTCTTATTTCAGGGAGATCCTCAATGAATTTGAACGCTTTCTCTTCAGCTATTCCGTCACAGTCGACACACTCTCTTCCGCTTGTGCCCTGACATTCAAAACAAAGTCCCCTTTTTATCTGTTCTTTCATTATTGAAAAAACCTTGTCGAGCTTTGCTCCGGTATAAAAGCTTATATTTGCGGCATTTATATCAGATTCCATGTAAAATCCAGGGAAAACGATAGCCCGCAGAAGTTCCATTATCCTTTCAAGATCATCCCTGCTTGGCATCGGCGCCCCTTTTGAATGAAGGTTCACCACAGGACCGTATGAACCCGGACAGCAGAGCTGACCGACAACATTTATGAACCTGTCTCTTTTTTTGATATCCATTGTTCCCTCCGAATAAAAACAAGTCATTATGGCAATTTTGAAGGATGTGTCAAGTTCAAAAACAGTCCGAATATGCAAAATCGGACTTGAAAAAGTGACTGTTGTCGCCCTGATTTGCAAAAAAAGGCGAATTCATCCAGCTAAGATTATATTTTAACTTGTTTGGTGATCATTATTTTTTTTCAGGAGGCATTAATGAATCAGATTTTTAAAATTCTTACCGTTTTTGTATTCAGTTTTGTTATTTTTTCATGTGGCACTGAAGATGAGGAATCAGAATCTGTTACAGACAACGAAACATCAGACAAATCGGAGATCTCCGATGATTTAGAAATTTCAGATGATCCTGCAGAAAACGAGAACAAGGCAGATAATGAAGAAGTTGCTGACAATGAAAACAGCAGCGCAGTCTGCGGCAATTCAACAATTGAAGATGGCGAATCTTGCGACGGCGGAACTGTATCATGTGAAGCACTCGGCTCTCAATACGGTTATGGGATTGCTCCATGCAAATCTGACTGTACCGATTTTGACACATCTGACTGTCCTTTAAAATCAGATGAAGCAAAACCTTACGGAAAGATGGCAATTAATTTTAAGACCGACTTTATTTTTGACTATGACACTGCCGATTCTCAAGGTGACAGCTACTTTGATG
>CAZVWR010000076.1:0-12345 GCA_964630905.1 uncultured Spirochaetales bacterium
GGGAGAATTGTTGAGTTTTAGACATTGGATAGCTGTTTCAATGAAGGGCTCTTTCCATAGAGGAAATAAGCTTTATCCAGCACACTATGCTCTTCTTTATTATACTAAAGGAGATCCTAAGGTATTTAATAAATTGCGTTTGCCAATTGAGATTTGCCGACACTGTGGCGGTGAGATAAAAGATTATGGTGGACATCGATCAAAAATGAATCCGGAAGGAGTAAATCTTTCAGATATTTGGACAGATACATCGCCCAATCGACATAAAAAATTTAAAGTTCGTCCTGGCGTAAATGAATTAAAAATGATTATACCGGAAAGAGCTATTTTAATGTCAACTGAAGAGGGAGATCTTGTTTTTGATCCCTTTGGAGGAGGAGGGTCTACATTTCAAGCGGCAGAAAAACATCATCGAAACTGGATCGGGACGGAACTGTATGATTCGGAACATATAAAAAAGCGTATCGAAGAAAATTACTCAACCTCCGCTTTAGTGGAGCCGAGGTTTAATTTTAAGGAGTTGTTCAATGAAGATAAGCAAAATGAAGTTTTACGGCGGGTCAAGGGAAAAGGTTTGCCGCTTAGGGCTTTCACACATATTTCTTGAATTACAGGAGATACTTATCTCTACGGAAATTCTAGTTTTGGATAAAAAGCAAGCAAATGGAGCTGGTCGTTTAAGAGAGCTTATAGACGAGAAATTCAAGAGCTATGACGATTGGATTTTGTCAAAGTCCGGAGACATTGATTGGATAAAAAAAATTCGTTACAATCATTCTATCATATCTAGAATAGGAGTGGAAATTCAAGTGTCAGGCAGGAGCGACCTTCTTGCAAGAGACATTGTGCACATAAGAAACAACCTTCAAGACAGTAATATTGATGTTGGAGTTATTGTTGTTGCTTCAGATGAGTTCGAATATTATTTAACCGACCGAATAGCAAATTTCAGCTATGCTGTACGCTATGTTGAGGAAGAGTTGCGAGAGGCACAATCTTATCCGATAATTCTGCTCGCTGTTGAACATGATGGTTTTTCAAACACACCGCTTCCCAAGAAAATCACAAACACAGGCAAGCAAAAAGCCGAAAAAGCGGATTAATAAAAAAACAAAAATAAATATTCTCATTCATAGATTGAAGTAATATGACAGATTTTTCTTGACTCTTGACAAGATCAACATTCTCTTTAATATGAACAGGGTACCTTGAATTTGAGGTGTATGGTCCGATGAGAATCTAAGTTTCAATATTCTTTCTTTTGTTGTTAATGACATCTTTTTTGAGGTA
This sequence comes from uncultured Spirochaetales bacterium, assembly GCA_964630905.1. Lineage (GTDB taxonomy): Bacteria > UBP6 > UBA1177 > UBA1177 > UBA1177 > JAGOEX01. The sequence goes on from CAZVWR010000076.1 coordinate 1,291, forward strand.
GCTTATGCAACTTATAAAAATTTCAGGTCTTTATTTTAAATATCCGGAAAGTGTTGATTTTGTTCTTGAAAATGTGAATTGCGAGGTGGGTCGCGGTGACCGGATCGGAATAGTGGGTCATAACGGCGGAGGCAAATCAACTCTGTTAAAGCTGATAAAAGGAATGATTGAGCCATCTGATAATGGACTTTTAATAAACGATGAGTGTTCTGTCGCCTATCTTCCTCAGGATTATTCAGGTCTTGAAAATGAGATAGGAACTGAAGATGCCGCTTTGATGAGCGGAGGAGAAAAAGTAAAATTTCTCCTTAGGAAAATGATTCTTGATAATCCTGATCTGATCCTTCTTGATGAGCCGACAAACCACCTTGACATTAAAGGAATTGAATGGCTCGAAAAGTTCATAAACAGAACTTCATCCGCAGTTATCATCATAAGTCACGACAGATCAATTTTGAATAACTGTGTCGATAAAATCTGGGAAATTGATATGGGCAAATTAACTGTTTTCAAAGGAAATTACGATACTTATGAGAAGTTAAAATCTGAGGAATCTGTTCGCAGACAGAAAGCTTACAGTGAAAAAAAAGAACAGATAAAACAGCTTGAAACGGCTGTCAGAGATAGAAAAACCAGAGCTGAGAAAAATGAAAAATTCAAACCGTCAAGGTCAGTGAAAAAGAATGGAGGACTCTGTCAGTACGATATGGGAAGCATAAAATCTGTGCGATCTGGAAACTTGATGAAAAGTGCAAAAGCTCTTGACTCAAGGATAGAAAAAGAGCGGGAACTGATGTACGAATTAAAGGAGAGTATTGCTAAAAAAGCAAAAGTACAAATAAATTCAGGCGGTTCTAAGAACAGATTCATAGTTAAGCTTTTTGATATTTCAAAATCATTCGGTGAAAAGCAGGTTCTGAGCAGGTTTTCTCTTTCTGTTGAACGAGGTGAAAAGATCGCCCTGACCGGACCTAACGGTTGCGGAAAATCAACACTATTAAAGATCATTGCTGGTGAAATTTCTCAGGATTCCGGTGAAATTTCAATCTCTCCGTCAATAATAACCGGTTATTTTGCTCAAGGCAGCACCAACCTTCCTTATGAAAGAACAATCATTGATTTCCTTGCCGGAGGCAATAGAGAAGTTGAAAACAGGGCGAGACTTTTCCTCGGATGTCTTAATATCAAAGGCGACACAGTATTTAGAAAGATCGGCTCACTCAGCGCAGGACAAATAAGTAAAGTTGAAATCGCCTCGTTCATGCTTGGAGAATATGACCTCATAATTCTTGATGAACCGATGTCTCACCTTGAAACCAACGCAAGAAACGCCCTTGAAGAAGCTCTCCGCAATTTTGAAGGAGCTGCCATCGTTGTCACCCACGACAGAACATTCGCACAGAACTTTGCAGACAGAATTGTGCAGATGTGACCTCAACTTGACAAAATCTGATCACTTCAACCTAGCTCTGAATATATCGGGGCAAAAACAATATTTTCAACAAGCTGATGTTGGGAGAAAGTTGAAGAAAGGACAAAACCCTTTTTGATTTCAGGGTGTTCTTCAAGAAAGAGACGCATGCTTTTCATCCTTCCTTTTGCTCCGCTTTTAACTTCAACTGGATAAATTCTGCTGTTTCTGACAAAAACGAAATCTACTTCGGCTGTACTGCTTTTCTTTGATCTGTTCCAGTAGTAAAGCTTGTGATTTTCCGATCCGCCTGCCGCAAGAAGCTCCTGCCCGACAAACTGTTCTGCGATGGCACCTTTATAGACATTGTTAAGATCTGTGGCAGTTATGCTTTCTTTGGGGTCAATTCCGCAGACAGACTGCATAAGGCCGATATCAAGAAACAGGGGCTTAAATATCTTTGAACTGCTTTCGGCTCCAAGCGGAAGACCTGAGACGGAAGATGAATGAATAAGATTTATAAGAAGTGCTTTTTCAAGGATGTTGAGGGATGTTTTTGTTACTTCAATTCTTCTGTCAGGATCAAGATGGGTATATTTAATCTGAGATCCGACTTTTGAAGGAATAACACGCATAACCTGCTCAAGACTTTCGATGTTCACTTTTGAATTATATTTTGCAAGTGATTGAATATATGAATGAATTATGTCATCGTGAACTTCTTTCACCGAGGCGGCAGACCCTGTTTCAATAAATCTTTTTACTGCTTCAGGCATTCCGCCGACAATAAAATAGAGTCGAAGCTGCTCGATCAATAAGTTGTGAAGAGTTTCCAAAACCGGCTCACTGCTGAATATTGACGGGATTCTCTGTGCGGCAATATCTTTTGAGCAGGCGATTAAAAACTCTCTGAATGTCATCGGACGCATCCATTCAAATGTCACTCTTCCGACAGGAAATGAAATATTACTCATTGCAAATTCAAGAAGCGAACCAGCCGCAATTATGTGGAGCTCCGGCATCTCTTCATAAAAGTATCTTAAGCTCAGCAAAGCTCTTTCACATGCCTGAATTTCATCAAAAAAAAGAAGTGTTTCGCCTGGAATTATTCTGGAACCGGTATGAATTTCAAGTTCAATGAGAAGTTTTTTCGGATCAAGATCCTTTTCAAAAACAGCATTAAGAGATCTGTCCCTTTCAAAATCAAGCACTACAACATTTGAAAAGTGTTCAGAACCGAATTCTTTCACTGTATATGTTTTCCCAACCTGCCGTGCCCCTCTGATTATCAGTGGCTTTCTTGATGATAAATCTTTCCAAGCCATTAATTTCTTTGATATATTCCTTTTCATAATTCACCTCGCATTAAAGAGGTTTGTAATTTTACAAGGTTATTATTACATATTTTTTGTAATTTTACAAGGTTGTTTTTGTGTTGTCACTGTGTTTTTACAAGGTTCTTATTGAAAAACTCCTCACTTCACCTCAACTTGACAAAATCTGATCACAATCATAGTCTATGTCAGTTATTTTACTTGAAATGAAGAGGTTTCTCCTGAAATATATTTCAGTCTTTATTTTTCTTTTTCTGATAACTTGTCAGTCAGCTCCGAAAAATGAGGTTTCGATGTATGAAGTGAGCAGTGATATGAAACGCAACGATCAGGCGCGTGCAGAAAAAGAGACGATCCAGTCCGCTCCGCAGATGAAAAAGAAGGAATATTCTCCTGCGGAAACCGTTTTCATAACAGCTCTTACTTTTGCAAGCATTCCGGCTGCATACATTGAATTTGATTTGAAACAGAAAAAGCAGAATGAAATCAGCGACTTTTTGTTTTTTCAAGTTGAAAATGATGACATGTTCCTCCTTGAAGGAAAAATCAGAAAAAAAGAAAAAAGACCGTTTTTCAAGATAAACCTACCGGGATTGTTGGAATAAGTCCGTCACCCCGTTGCCAATCTGTTTTTTGATTGAACTTTTATCTGAAACAGTTTCAGAGGTTGCTTTTTTCAATTATTAGTGTAACTTAGGCGGGTAGTAACTTTTGCAGGATTGAAAGGTGGAAAAGAAAATGACAAACAACATGGCAAACAACATAAATCCGGTTATTGCGATAATCGGTCGTCCGAATGTAGGGAAAAGCACTCTGTTCAACAGAATACTCAGAAAGAACTTTGCAATTATCGACGACATGCCGGGTGTGACAAGAGACCTGAATTATCAGGACCTTACATATATCGACAAGCCTTTTACGATTATCGACACAGGCGGTTTTCACATTGATGAAGAAGGAATGGACGCAATAACAAAAGGGATAAGAGACCAGATAAATGAAGTGCTTGAGACTGTTGACGGAGTGATCCTGCTTTGTGACGCTGAGGCGGGACTTATTGAATCAGACAGGGAAATATATAATCTCATCAGGAAAAAAGGGATCCGTTCGTGGCTTGCTGTTTCCAAGATCGATTCGGAAAACAGGGAAATGCTCACCGGTGAATTTTATGAAACGGGTGCAGATATGGTCTATCCTGTTTCGGGCAAGACCGGTTACGGCGTGAATGACTTTCTTGACGAAATGACAAAAGATTTCTGGACTGAAAAAGAGATCGAAGAAAAGGCCCCGCCAAGGGAAAAAGAGATAAAGATCGCGATAATAGGCAGACCGAATGTAGGGAAATCGACACTTGTGAACGCGATTCTCGGCGAAGAGAAAATGCTCGTGAGCCCGATCCCCGGAACGACAATGGACCCGATCGACTCTTTCTGCACATACAAGGATAAAAAACTGAAAATAATTGACACAGCCGGAGTCAGAAGAAAGAAAAAGATCGAAATGCTTATGGAAAAGGCGGCGATAGTGAGAGCTTTCAGGGCGATCGACAGGAGCGATGTTGTAATTTTCATGATGGACGCAACCGAACTTGCAACTGATCAGGATTTGAGAATTCTAGGGTTAGCCCACGAAAAAGGGAAGGCATCAATAGTTGTAATAAACAAATGGGATACAATGGAAAAGGAGACCGGAACATACGAAAAAATAGTGAAAGATCTCCGCGACAGGATAAAATTCACCCCTTACGCCCCTGTCATTTCTATTGCTGCAATAAACGGAATGAGGGTTAACAAACTGCTTGACAAAGTTCTTGAAATATATGATAACTACTTTAAATCAGTGGAAAAAGAGGCTCTTGAAAACTGGCTTCAGGTCTGCCTGAGAAGAAATCCCCCTCCAATGACCAGAAAAAATAAACTTATACATTTTAACGGGATAGAAATGGTTGAAGTAGCTCCTCCGACGGTTGTAATTAAAGTAAGCTCCCCCGAATCGGTCCATTTTTCGTATGACAGATACCTCCTTAACAGATTTTACGAGTCATTTCCATATTATGAAGGTGTTCCTATAAAGCTTGTCTACAGAAGGGGATTTAAGAAAATTGCTAAATAAGATCAGGAAGTTAAAGCTTTTCTTAATTCAGGCACTTAAAAAAAGCAGAACGCTCAAGGTTCTATGGGAGACCGGTTACGGATTTTATGTTGATGACGGGTTTACTTTTGCGGCAGCGATCAGTTTCTATTTTATGCTTAGCTTTATCCCGTTTCTTATTCTTTTGGGAGCAACTACAGGTTATGTTATTGATTACATTCAGGACATTCAGAATCTCACAAATGAGGAAATGGCAACATACATTATGAATTATCTGAATGCGGCAATCCCTTTTTTAAGTGAAAAATATGTTGCAGGATTTATAAACATTGCAGATTACAAAGCCAGTCTTACAACCATCGGTCTGGTCTCTCTGGCTGTTTCAGCGACACTCCTTTTTTCGACACTTCACTATTGTTTTTTCAAGATCTTCGGCGGGAAGTCAGTAAATTTTGTTCTCACCCGTCTCATGGGGATAGTTTTTCTTCTTACGATAACCATCTTGTTGTTTTTCCTCCACTATATGACCACCATTTTCATTTCGGTAACCGGATTCATTACAACAAAACTTCCCTCTACCGCATGGATATTTGAAATTGTTTCAGACACCAAGATATATGGATTTGCCCTTTCAACGGTCATAATCATCTTTCTTTTCGGAATCCTCATATATTACTTCACTTTCGGCGTGAAAAGATCAAAAATGGCGATTCTTTACGGAGCGCTTCTTTTCAGTTTTCTCTGGAACGGTGCAAAACTCGTCTATAATTTCTATATTACTGAAATCTCTAACTTTTCTTTGTTTTACGGTTCCGCGACATGGATAATAACAAGCGTTCTGTGGGTATATTACAGTGCTCTGATACTGCTTCTTTCAATGGAATTCATCAAAGCCCTCATCACGGTTTTCCCGTCACTGATCGATAAAGAAGTTCCTGCCAAAATCAAGGTCTGATCTGGTTGTGATCTTTATGTTTGTCTTTTCACCTTCAATAATGAAAATATCTATTTCTTTCAGATAGTTGAACACAACTCCGCAGTCGTCTGTGGCAGTAAATCCCGGATCTTTGAAAGCGGTTTCATAAGCCAGGTTTATAACTGAAAGAATAAAACCCTGAGGAGTCTGAACAAGTTTAAGTGACGATCTTTCAGGAATAGCTTTCATTTTTCCGGAAATGTCTGTTTCTATAACTGTGTCCGGAACGCTGAGAGCAACATTAACTGCATCGTGTGTGTCAAGAGCCGTTATCACATTTGTAATTATCTTTTCAGAAACAAAAGGGCGTGCCGCATCGTGGATGAGAATTTTTGTATCCGGCTGATAGTCCTTAAAAAATTCAATGCCTGCAAAACTTGAAAGACTTCTTGTGTTTCCACCGGGGATGATCGCTTTCACTTTTGAAAAACCGCTCATCAGTTTTTTAGCACTGTAAACATGGTCCGGATGGATGACAACAACAATTTCATCAATCAGGGGATGATGTTCAAATGCCGCAACTGAGTGCTCAAATATAGTCTTTTCCCCAATTCTTTCAAACTGTTTTGGAATGTCTCCGCCAAACCTTGAACCGGTTCCCCCCGCAAGAATTACCGCTACGACTTTCAAATCGTTCTCCTTTTTCAAACAATTGCAGTAAAATTTAACCCAATTCCAAAAAAACTCAAACTTTATAGTTTTGAGGAAAAATTGTTTCATCCTGATATCTGAGTAAAATATTGCAGTCATTTTTTTGGGGAGAAAGATAATGAAAAAGATTATTTGGGGATTTGCGGTATTATTTGCGGTATTAAGTTTCATTTCATGTGACGGTTCAAAGGACAACAAGACAGGTTCTGCCGTATGCGGAGATTTTCTTGTTATGAATGGTGAAAAATGTGATATGTACAACCTTGACAATCAGACTTGCGAAACGCTCGGTTTCGGAGCAGGTACCCTTGAGTGTGAGGAAAACTGCCTTGAATTTGACACGTCGGGCTGCGGAGCTTCGGTTTTCTGCGGTGATAACAAGATAGACGGCACTGATGTTTGTGACGGGACCGATCTTGGCGGAAAGGAGTGTATAGATTTCGGTTTTGAGGATGGAACTTTGAAATGTATGTCAAACTGTTCAGGTTTTGATAAATCAGAATGTGGAAAATCACTCAATTGCGGAAATGACAAGATAGATCAGGGCGAGATTTGTGACGGCAGCGACCTTAATGGAAAAACCTGTGAGGATGAAGGTTTTGAGCAGGGAGATCTGAAATGCTCTGATGATTGTAAAACTTTTGATAAGTCTGAATGTTACACCCCATGTGCCCCGGAATGCGGTGACAGAGTTTGCGGACCTGATCCTGTATGTGGTGAGCCTTGCGGAGAATGCACAGGTGATTTTGAACTTTGCAGTAATGAAGGAAAATGTGAAAAGAACTGCGATCTTGATCCATTTACATCTGATAGAAAAGTTGACATAAACCTTGAAACCGCCACGGTTTCAGGAGAAATAACTCTTAACGGAGTCACCCCTGCGAATAATACAAAAGAGAATTACAATACAGAGAACAGAGGAAGCATAGGTTTCATAAATAAACAGAGCGGTCAGGGATATTATATAAGCATCGGAAGCTCGGGTAAAGCGGCATTTTCAGCAAAGTTGTTCAAAGGGACCTATGATGTTGTGTTCAACCCCAACAATGCTGACTATCAGAATGTTTTTCCCAGCCTTAACATGAATCTCCAGAGTGAACTTGCTGTTGATAAGGACATGACAAAGAATTTTGATCTTGAAACAGCAACAGTAAGCGGAAAAATAACAATAGACGGCAAGACGATGGCTAATAACACAAAACAGGGTTACGAGGCCGAAAGCAGGGGCTCCATCAGGTTTACAAATAACGAAAGTGCTTCATCCGTTTCCGTGAGCATCGGTTCAAGCGGAGAGGCGGCATACAGCTTCAAACTTTACAAGGGAACATATTCGGCGACATTTTCACCGAACAATGAAGATTATCAGACTTCGGTTCCGGAAATGAACATGATCCTTGGCGGAAATATTGAAATAAACTCTGATGTTACAAAGAATTTTAATCTTGAAACGGTGACAGTCAGCGGAAAGATCACCATCAATGGCGCAGCGATGGCAAACAACACAAAACAGGGTTACGAGACCGAAAGCAGAGCAACTGTTTATGTAGCCAATGTTGAGAGCGGATCGACCACCAATGTGTCTCTCGGCAGTTCAGGAGAAGCCGCTTTCAGCAGAAAAATATTCAAAGGAAAATATAATTTTTCATTCAATCCCAACAGTGCGGATTATCAGAATGTAATTCCAGATATCAATATGATCCTTGAAAACGATGTTGACATTCAGTCCGATATGACAAGGAACTTCAATCTTGATACTGTCACTCTGTCGGGAAGTGTGAAGCTTAACGGTGCAACGATGCCGAACAACACAAAACAGGGTTACGAGACCGAAAGCAGAGGATCAATATATATTAAAAACGAGGAGAGCGGTGACGGAATGTCTCTGAGCATCGGAAGTTCAGGTGTTGCCGCATATTCTTCAAAAGTTTATAAAGGGACATACACTTTTACACTTCAGCCAAACTCCGCAGATTATCAGAATGTTATGCCTCAAATGAACATAATCCTTGAAAAGAAAGTGAGCGCAAACTCTGATACGAAGAAGGATTTCAATACGGAAACCGCAATATTCAGCGGAAAGGTGACTCTCAACGGATCTACCATGGCCAACAACACAAAACAGTACTATGAAACTGAATCAAGAGGTTTTCTTGGATTTAAAAATAAAGAGAGCGGAGATTATTTTTCCACAACTCTGGGCTCATCAGGCGAAGCTTCATACAGTATTACGCTTTTCAAAGGGACTTATGATATAACTCTTTCGCCGAACAACTCTGACTATCAGGATGTTCTTCCTGCAATTGAACAGGTTCTTGAAAACAATGTCGTTCTTGAATCCAACCTGACAAAGAATTTCAATCCTGAAACAGTGAATATAACGGGAACTGTCAAACTTAACGGCGCTACAATGCCTAACAATACAAAGCAGTATTATGAAACGGAATCGCGAGGTTTTATCATTTTCAGAAACAAATCATCGGTTGATACGATGTCCGTTTCTGTCGGAAGCAGCGGTGTCGCGGCATTTTCTTTCAAACTTTTCAAAGGATCATACGATGTCGATTTTTCATCAAATAATGATGATTATCAGAATGTGCTTCCTGACCAGAACATAAAAATATACAAAGGTTGCTATGATTACAGTGCCGGATGTGATCTTGACATGGAAAATATAACAGGAACATGGGAATTTGTTCCTGATGGAGCTTACTGGAAACCGGTGACATTCTATCTGACCCAGAATGGTGAAGAACTGACGGGAAACTATGATTCCTACAACAAATCGGGAACAATAGAGCCGGGGACAAGAAAAGGAAATTACATCAAGTTCCAGTTCGATCCTTATTATGACATGATAGTAGAAGGAACAATCGTTTCAGGCTGTGTTATCCTCGGCAGATTTGACACCATTGGATACTCCGGCAACTACGATTCCGATTTTGTCGGATATAAAGTGCCGTAATAACTTTTTTGGAGAAGGAAATGAAAATGTTTTTGAATTTTATTCTATCTGTTTTTCTGATGATGGCTTTTGTTTCATGTGATCTTGAAAAAAAAGATAAAACAGATAATGACATTGAAATTACAGATGAGGCCACCGACGACTTGTCCGACGAAGTTTTAACGGAGTCGGACGAAACAGTTGACGAACAAGTTGATGAAGTTGCAGACGAGACAATCGATGAGTCTATTGACGAAACAGTCGATCTCACGACTGACGACTCACCCTTCACGGATGAAGATGAGGCCACCGACGAGAACACCGACGAAACAACCGATGAGACCATTGATGAGTCTGTGGACGAAATCGTTGATGAAACAGTTGACGAAGAGAGTGATGATGACTTGTCCGACGAAGCCTTGGCGGAGTCGGATGAAACGGCTGATGATTTTGAGCCGTATACCGACTATGTTTTTGATGAAACTTATTATGTGAATGAAATGGGCTCTGACAAGGAATGCTGTTTTGATCTCAATGGTGATTCAGTTATAGATAACAAGATCAGTTCTATTTTTACCACGATGGAATCATTCACGGGATTCACCTATTCATCGATGTATCAGAATAAAGTTGAGAGTGGAGACATCTGTTCAATTTACGAGGAAAGGGCTGGATCAATGCCGTTCTTTGACTGTTTTGACACAGATATTGATTATTCTGACAACAGTTCAGGAGAAGAGCCGTTTATCGTCTGGGTGGAAAATTTCATTAAATACGGAACCTCATACTCAGATAACCCTGTCAGCTTTTATGAAATAGAAAAAACTGACAAAATAAGAGGCACATCTCCGAAAATAAAGGGCTTTCCTGTTATCCTTATTAGTGAAGAACCGTTAAAAATTGATATAACTGATGCTGTAATTGAGTTGACACTTGATGTTTCTTCAAATCCGGTAAGCGGTATCATGGGCGGATCTATTTTAATGGAAGATCTTGCGGCAGGATTGAATGAATCCTTATCTCACTGCACATGTCTCAATGCTCCTTCCGGGCTTTTCACGGTTGATTCAGAAAAGAAACTGGAGTGCGGTCTGGAGACAAACAGTTGTGACAGCGAAACAGAGCCAGATTGTTATAATACCGGTCAATACTGTTCAATGTATGAAGCTCTGTTCATTCCTGATATTGATAATGACGGTGACACAATAAATGACTCGATCTCGGTGGGATTTGATTTTTCGCTTGTTTCAGCAGAGATCGGAGAAATTCATGTTTTTACAGATACTGATGAAGACGGAATTGATGATCTCAAAGACAACTGCCCAATGGTGGCAAACGCCAATCAACTTGATTCAGACAAAGACGGACTGGGTGATGTTTGTGACTGCAGTCCTTCACACTCAAGATATGATGGTGAACTCTGCAATGGACTTGATGACACTTGCGAAGGACTGACAGATGAAGATTTTCCGATGCTTGGAAGTGCTTGCGGAACAGGTGCGTGTCTTGGGGGAATAATACATTGTTCATTAGATATGCTCTCAACAATATGTTCAACGGAAGAAGGCGGTTCAAACGATATGAGCGGTCCTGAAGTTTGTGACGGAAAAGACAATGATTGTGACGGCTTTACTGATGAAGAGGAAGAAGC
>CAZVWR010000077.1:0-11979 GCA_964630905.1 uncultured Spirochaetales bacterium
CATTACGCTTATCAGACCGGTGTTCTCTTTTATCGAATTTTTCAGTATCTCAAGATCAAGAGCACCTTTTGTATCAACCGGCAGAAATGTCACTTCAAAACCGTCTTTTTCAAGTGATTTTGCTGTGTTAAAAACGCTCGGATGTTCAACTGAAGTGATTATTATGTGGTTTTTTCTGATGTTTCCGCGAAGCCCCGACATGTAACCTTTAAGAACCGTGTTGTTCCCTTCAGTTGCACAGGAATTGAAAGTTATCTCCTTCGGCTCGGCATTGATCGCGGCCGCAACCTTTTCCCGTGCTTTTTCAAAAGCGGTCTTTGCGATCCGTCCTTCCTTATGTCTGCTTGAAGGATTTCCCCCCTGCTCGGTGAGAAACGGCATTATCTCTTCGACAACTTCTCTTCTGACAGGTGTTGTAGCACTGTGATCAAGATATATTCTGTGTTCCATAAGCCCTCGTAAAAAAATCAAAAAACCTGAAACATACTCCAGCCGTTAAATATAGTTTCGTATTGTGTTTTGTCAATCAGAATCTTATTCCTTATAATGTTTTAAGTCGTAAAGCTGAATTAAGTCTTTTTCACTTTACAACAGAAACATATATTGCCTGAGTCCTGGACGAATATATCTGATCAAAAAGCGGTGTGAATATAACATCATAAAAGCCAGAAGCTGTGGGTATAAAATTCGGATCTGCAAATTCAAAACCGCCTTGGACAGGGTCTCCGCTTGACGGATCTTCAGCAGATCCTCCGGAAAGCACTGAATCTCCGAGCTTATCTCCTGAATTGATCGCAGAAGCAGTCGGCCAGGTTATAACAGGCACTTTTTTATTTACAATCAAAACCTGAGTTACAGAAGTTGCCGCATTATAGAATTCATTTCCTCCCTGAGACGCAGTAATTACGGTTTCTCCGGTACCCACAACTGTGACTATGGAGCCGTTTACTGTTGCGACTTCATCGTTTGAGCTGTGATAAGCAACGGCAAGATTTGAACTAGCTGTCGCACTGAGTTCGAATTCCGGATCTCCGTAAGTTTTTTCCGCAAGAGGTGCAAATGTGATCGCCTGATTTGCCTTGGTTGTTGTAATATTAACATTTCCGACGGCAGCATCATTATAATTTGTAGAATCATCCGGCTTAAATGTCACAGGATAGGTCGCAGATCCGATCACGGGAGTTGTTCCGGAGTTATTGAACTCAAAAGTTCCTGCAACAATTGCCCCGGTAACAGGACTTTTTGCCTGACCGATAAGCACAGCATCTCCAAGTGTCTGTCCGTATTCGATATTTCCGGCAACCGGCCACCCGGTGATATTCGGAGTAACTTTTGCGACTGTCACACTTGCCGCTCCCGTAACACTATTATATATGGCTGAATCAACAGGAGTAAAAGTCACAGAATAATCTGCAGTTCCGGCATCAGGCACAGTTAAAGGATTGGTAAACGCAAAACTGCCTGTAACAGAGGCACTTCCTCCGGTAAGAACCGAATCACCGAGAGTTAAACCGTAATTGATTCCTGAAGCTGCCGGCCAGAGGGAAACTTCCGGATCAAGCTTATTCACTGTTACATCAACAGTTCCTTTAACAGATTCGTATCTGACACTGTCATCAGGGACAAAAGTTACATTCTGAGGTGCAGTTCCGACAGCAGGCGATGTTGAAGGAGTGTCAAAACTGAATATGCCTGTAACAGAGGCATTGGTGTGCATGTTTTTTGCACTTCCTCCTGTAAGTGTTGAATTTTCCAGTGTTTCCAGATATTTAATTTCTGAAGCAACCGGCCATGTCACAGCAGGAACTGCTTTTATTACAGAAACTTCCACAGTTCCGGAAACGGGTTCATAAAGAGAAATATTTTCAGGTGTGAAAGTCATTGCATAATTTGAAGTGCTGATATCAGGAGCAGTCAAAGGATTGTCAAAGTTGAAGGTTCCTGCAATTTTTTTCATGCTGTTAGGATCCTTGGCCTCTTCACCGGAAAGAACTGAGTCTCCGATCTTCTGTCCGTAATGAATATTGCCGGCTTGCGGCCATGTAATAAGAGGTTTCATTCTGTCAAAACGGATCAATATGTTCGGACGGTAATGGTTTGAAGGATCTCCGGTTCCGGAAGTGGAACTCCAGTAGCGGTGATGACCTTCTGAAACTGTGTATTTTATATCAACTTTTGAGTTGCATTCGCTTGTTCCGTACATCTCAACTAAAACAAGAAGATTTTTAGTGCTGTTAAAATAGAACGGTGCAGATAGCGTCATCTCATTCCATCCTGATGGTATCGGAATACCGGGTGTGCCGGTATCAAAAACAAGATCTGCTCCGACAATAGTGCTTTCCCATGTATCGGGAGGAACGGTTTCAGCAGCAGTCTCTTTGATATATATTCTTATCGGGCGGTTTGCCGAGCTGCTGCTTGATGCATCCCATCCAAGTTTTACTATATTGGCTGTAACATTTATCTCAGAACCCAGATAAAGACTCGCGTTGCGGTTCGGTGCAAACCACCTGCATCCAATGGGTGATTCCTGAGTGTTTGTTCCGTCACCCACAATAACCTCTTCTTTGAACTCAGGATATTCAAAATTTTCATCCGGTTCTTCATCAACATTATTATCTGCATCGTCTTCATCATCAGTTGCGTCGGCATCTTCGTCAGAATCATCATCGGAGATCTCATCGTAGTCATTGCCTGTATTTCCGGAATCTCCTGAATTGCCGCTATCGCCGGAATTACCTGAATTGCCGCTATTTCCAGAGTTGCCAGTATTTCCGGAATCTCCTGAATTACCGCTATCTCCAGAATTTCCAGTATCACCGGTATTGCCTGAGTTTCCTGTGTCGCCATTATCAATTTTTTCGCAGGAACCGTCAACACAGTCGTATCCTTCAGGACAATCAAAAATGTCTTTACAAGCATCCTCGTCATCAGTACCACATGAAATAATAATAAATGACAGAGACATGAAAATAAGTAAAAAACTAAAATTTAATGCCTTAATAAAACGCATGATTCTCTCCTTGTCTTATATTTTTAAATGAGCCGAAAACTCAAGTCAGAAGAAGATATTACATGATATAATAAAATATTACAAGAATAATTTTATTTTGATTTTGTTTTGAGCCGCACATAGACATCGCTCGGTCCTTCGCTTTCGCTGAAACGGAGCTCAAAGAAATTCCTGTATGCCTTCAGAAGCTGTGAAAGCTGTTTAAATCCATAGGTTCTAGGGTCAAATCCGGGGTCAAGCTGACTTAAGTAGTTGCCGAAAAGACCAAGGTGCACCCAGTCTGAATCTCCTGCCATCGAAAACGCTTCTTTAAGCAGAGGAACAGGGTTCGGCCGCTGATTTTTTTTGCTTCCGGTCGATGGCTTCTGTTCAGGATTTTTTGTTGTTTCTTCTTTGTTGGGAACGACCTCCACAGTTATTTCAACTCCCTGCAGATCTTCATCTTCAAGTTCGAGATTTTCGGTGTATGTGAAAATGTTGCAGGCATTCACAAAAGGTTTCGGAGTTGTCGTTTTTCCGATCCCCATGACAAAAAGACCCTCTTCGCGGATCCTTGTTGCAAGACGGGTGTAGTCGCTGTCAGAACTCACAAGACAGAATGTGTCTACAACGCCGGAATGGATGATGTCCATCGCGTCAATGATCATTGCGCTGTCTGTTGCATTTTTTCCGACTGTGTATCTGAACTGCTGTATCGGTTGAACCGCATGATTGTTGAGAGCTTCCTTCCACCCTTTCATCTGAGGAGTGGTCCAGTCACCGTAAACCCTTCTGATGGTTATGTTGCCGAATTTAGCCGCTTCAGCCAGAATTTTAGATATAAGTGACGGCTGAGCGTTGTCACCGTCTATCAAAAGGGCAAGCTTTTTGTTTAAATGATTTGTTTTAGAAGGCATTTTTTCTCCCTGTTAAGATTTTTTAAAGTATTGATATTGTACAACCTTTTCCTTTAATTGAAGGACCTTTAGTGTTTTCATTGTCGTCAGTTTCTTCTGAATCTGATGTTTCATCATCTGTAACTTCGGTGTCATCACCCGAATCACCTGAGTCGCCGCTGTTACCCGAGTTGCCGCTATTTCCTGAATCTCCGGAATTACCTGAGTCACCCGAATTTCCTGTATTTCCAGTGTTGCCTGTATTTCCGGTATCGCCGGTGTTGCCTGAGTTACCAGTGTCGCCGGTGTTGCCGGTATTGCCTGTATTGCCTGTATTGCCAGTGTCGCCTGAATTTCCTGAGTCGCCGCTGTTGCCTGTGTCACCTGAATCATCCACGCCGGTACCTCTGAGATCAACTACATTTCCAGTCTGAACAGGATCAAAGTTGAATGTCATAGTTGTTAAAAGTTCGCCTTCAACTTCAGGACGGAAACGGGCTCTGACTGAACAGTATGTGCCTGCTTTTATTACATTATTTGCTGAACAGGCAAAAGTATCGCCTGTCATATCTCCGAAAAAGTTTGTAGTGTCGGCAACATCTACGGAGCTAAGTTTAAGCTCGGTCAGACCTTTGTTCCAGACCTTGATATAGCTGTAAGAGGTCTGGGTGTTAATATCCTTTGAACCAAAATCGATCTCGGTTGGAACCATTTCAAGCACAACTCCTTCATCGGCACCTTTCAGATCAGGCCTTATCCTTATCAGAAGTGCCTCTGAATCGGTTTCGTCAGTTCCTGTTACGCCCGCTATTGCAGTCGATTTTGTGAAACCTGCCGCTGTGATATTGCCGAAACCGTCAATGGCTGTAGCAAAAAGCCGGTCTTCACCTGCCGCACCCAGATATGTCGAAGCGACAAGGGTTACAAGGTCTGGAGTAAGTATCGAAATGAACCCATCCCATCCGCCACCATGAGTTGAATCATAGACATCGGCAGTAACAGGAAAATTGTTTGAAGAAGTAAATCCGACAGCAAGAATGTTGCCGTCAGAAGTCATTGCAAGTCCTTTCACATCGTCGTGATTGCTGTCGCTTCCAAGATATGTGCAGGCTTCAACAGGTCCAAGGTCAGCAGGAAATTTTGCGATGTATCCTTCCGTTCTCCACTGTCCGCCGGGATTTGTGTCGGCAGTTGTCTTATAAACTCCGGCAGTTACCGGGAACTGGTGTCCCGGCTCGCTGTACGTTGCTCCTCCGACATATACTTTGCCGTCAGAATTAGTAGTTATGGCATAACCATAGCTTGTATATTGACCGTCTTTTTTGCCAAGGTATGTGGCCTTTTCAATTTCGAGTGTCGTTGTATTCAATTTTGCGACAAAAGCATCTCCCACTCCGCCTGCTCCGCCGTAATCAATGCTGTGCGCCCCTTCTGTGACAGGAAAATTTGTAGAAGAGGTGAGTCCGGTAAGATATATTCCGTTTGAATTTGCAGTCATTGCCATTACTCTGTCGACACCGCTTCCTCCGAACATCTTTGCCGCTCTGAGTGTTGCAAGACTGTTTGGAAATGAAGCTACGAATGCGTCATTTGTTCCGCCTGAAAGAGTTCCTGCAGATGGAAGGTTCGTGCTCGCACTGTCTCCTGCAATATAGACATTTCCAGAAGAATCAACGGTGATAGCCCTTGCTCTGTCAACTGCCGATCCGCCGTAGAAAGTTGATGCCGTGAGAGTGAGCGATTCATCAAATTTTGCAACAAAAACTGCGGAAATGTTGCTTCCGAAACAGGCGGCACAAACCTTGTCATAGGTTTCTCCCGCCATCGGAAGGTCGGTTGAATATGTCAAACTTGTAAGAAACACCGAATTTCCGTGAGCTGCAACGCCTGCAAAATAAGTTTTTTCCATATTTGTCCATGAATCATCTGTTCCTGTTGAGGAACATTCTGACCTTGAACCGCCGTAATATGTTGCCGCCTTGAGAACTGTTCCTGACGGGTCGTAGCGAAGGATGACACAGTCGGGAAGGTTGTTTGTTGTGTTGTAAGTGCTTGAATTTGTTACAGGAAAATTGCCTGATCGGGTTGTTCCTGCGATAATTATGTCGCCATTGCCGGCCACTGTCATTGCAACAGTTTCATCGTAGTTATTGCCGCCGATCATGACTCCGCTTAAAAGAGGATCTATGAAAAGCGGGAAAGATCTGTCATATTCTCCGGTGGTGAATCCGTAGCTGGTGCCGAGGATCCTGTATTCGACCGGTACAGCCGTTTTTACACCGTTTAATTCCTGCCATGCAACGGGTGCGGTGAAACGGGCGACACCTGAATTTGTGTAGACAAGAAGAGCTCTGTCATGAACGGCAAGTCCGTCAACTCCGCTCAACGATATTTCAATGTCTGAAGGGTTTCCGCCGGGATAAACGGTGAATATCTTCTCAAAACTTGATGCGGTTGCCTTCATTGAAACAGTTATGTTTTCAGCTATCCGCTCGATCCCGATCGAAGAAAAAGTAACATTTCCAGTGAAAGTTCCGGTTTCTTTATAAATGTTCACTTTGGCAGTTGACTCCTCCAGCCCTTGCGGAATGAAGCCGTTTGAACTCAATTTTTCGGCAAAAACAGCACCTTTCACATCGTATATGACTGCAGAATCGGCAGTAACAAAAGCTGTTCCGCCGGGTACTGCGACAGAGAACAGAACATTATACGGATGCTGACCGCTGTTTTTTACAAAAGGGAATTGTGCAGTTTTTGAAACTGTTCCTGCCGAAAGTGACAATGAAAACATCATAAATACTGCAACTGAAAAAAAACGGAGTGAGTTCATATAAATCTCCTTCAAAAAGTTTCAACACGAAAAATTATATTCTTCTTAAATATTATTGCAAATCAATTCCAAAAAGGGTTAAATCAAAAAGTGTGAATGTGTGAAGGAGCGGAAAAAATGAAACTATGGAATGTTTTTTTTATTATTGCGGCATTAATATTTCTGAGTTGTTCAAAAAGCGGCCCCGATTACTGTATCAATGCATTTGACTGTCCTGAAGGTTACGAATGCAGACAGGGAGTGTGTGTCGAGCCGACGGGAACAAATGATAATACTGCAAATAACGATAATGAACAACATGATAACACGGTCGTTCCCGACAACAACATTGTTCCTGATGAAAATGTAAATGACGATGTCAATGAAGATAAAGATATAACAGATCAGGAGAATGAAAGCGATAATGAGGCTGATGACGGGGATTGCTCTCCTCACAGTTGCGGTCTTTTCTGTAGTAAAGTTGTCGAAAATGAATGCAACACCAATTCGGACTGCCGTTGCGAGCCGGTGAAACATTTTGATAATCTTGCAGACCCTGATATTTATAAGGATTCTGATCAGCTTTATTTCATTTCAGGAACGGGAGTTGACACAAATTCCCTTGTTGTTTCAATGAGTTATGACCTTGTGTCATTTGAGGAAGCGTTCACATACATTCCGGGCGATGTTGATGAAAATTTTGATTATTGCTGTATGTGGGCCCCTGAAATTTATAAAACTCCGGAAGGTGTTTACAACATTTATTTTTCTGCAAAAAGGGTTGCTCAGGGCGAGGTCTGTGATTGTGCCGATGTTTCAAATGTTACCACATTTTCTGCTGAATATGATGAAACTTTAACAAATTTTAAAGTTCCAGCCCTTGTTGATTTCGGCGAAGGTAATCCGCAGTCGAGTGTCAGTTCAGAATGTGTTGCAGCAGGTTGCGAGAAAACAATAAGGATAGACAGCGCTCTTTTCAATGATTCAGGCACGGAATGGTTTTTCTGGACATGGTTTTTGGAAGGGAACTATATTTCATCAATAAAAATGGACGATCCGGCCAATGTTATCAACAATTTCCAGCCGACACTCATGGAAGGGAACATAAACGAGGGTGTTGATGTTTTCAAAAGAGATGGGTTGTATTATCTGTTTTTCAGTGTCAACCCTTTTGACGGCGATTATGCGATGAAATATGTCATCGCTGAAACGATGGAGGAGCTTGTCAGGGCAAGGATTCCGAGATGGTTTTCAACTCCGGTGAAAGATAACGGAGGAATCAGAATCCAGACCCACGGGCACTCATCTGTCGTTGAAAGATACGGAGATTATTACATTTTTTATCATCAGGGTCGTTTTGATGCACAGGGGGCACTGACAGGTAGAGACACATATAAGAGCAGGCTTAATTTCAGGGAGGATGGATCGCTTCAGACCCTGAATACAATTGATATCGGCTGGAGTGATGCCGGTGAGAATTTTCAGTACAGTCTTGATGTAAAGCCAAGAGGTGGAGAGTGGGTTTCACCGTGTTTAGGCAATGCGATTCTTTCCATCAACAAAAAGCAGACATTTACAGGTATCTGCAGCACAAATTCAAATATGATTGTTCCCAAAGGATCGATAGAAAAAATACGACTTTTTTATTCTGATAACGGTGTCTGGGGTGAACCGAACATGGTCGAAGTCGATTACGATGGCTTTTCGAGTGATATTTCAATCAGTATCCCTGATAAAAAATTTGATCATCTCAAGATTCGTTTCGCCCAGCAGCAGACCGGAGATGTTTACAGCATAGATATCAAAGTCAAGGACGGGGCTTGGCTTGCACCCTGCATTGGATCGCTCACACTCTCAAAACCGCTGAGTTTAAGCGGAGATTTTGCATATACATTCAACGGCACATGTCTTGCCGATCCCAATAACGGCACAGTTGTCCCGATAGAAAACATCGAAGCAGTCAGAGTATGCTCCGACAAAGACGACACATGGATGACCCCCGTCTGCTTTGAAAAAACCTTTGACGGAAATTCAAGATATATAGAAGTGTGGTAGAGAAACAATCTACACCAGATAAAAGATCAATCCGAAAAAGTGGCACACTGTTCCTGCGATTACAAAAAGGTGCCATACAAAGTGAAAGTATTTGATTTCTTTAAGATAAAAGATGGTTCCGAGTGTGTAGAAAAGTCCGCCGCCAAGGATCCACGCGAAGAGTCCAAACGGCATCAGTTCAATAAGCGGTTCGATCGCAATTACTGAGACCCATCCCATCCCGAGATAGATTGAAATTGATATCCATTTATACTTATTGAGGAAAAGCATTTGGTAAAGAATTCCTAAAATTGCAAGTCCCCATGCAAGTCCAAAAAGTGTCCACCCCCACGCTCCTTTTAAAAGCAACAGTGCTATTGGAGTGTAAGTTCCTGCAATTAATAAGAATATTGATGTGTGGTCAAGATATCTGAACAGGTTCTTAACTTTTTCGTGAGTGAATGCGTGATAAAGTGTTGAAGCGGTGTATAGAATTGTCATCGAAGTCCCGAATATTGCAAAACTTACAACTTTAACGGCTTCTCCGGTGCGGGCAGCCATAACGACCGAAATGATCAGTCCCGCGATCGAAAGAGCCGCCCCGATCCCGTGAGTAATCGAGTGGGATATCTCTTCACCGAGCGTGTATTCGCTTATTATTGGTTTCTTTTCCATGTTAAGTCCTTAATTTACTGCCAGTCTTTCCAAACCGGCTCAAAACCGCGCTGTTTTAGAATTTCTGCGATCTCTTCAGGAGTTCTCGGGTCTTCTACTTCAAACTGTTCAAGGTCCTTTGATTCTGAGCAGTATCCACCCGGAGCTGTTGAAGAACCGGCACTCAGATTTGTGAAACCGAGCGGAATGATCTGATCTCTGAAACCGGGATGCTCCCTTGTTGAAAGCGACATTCCTGTTTCGGGGAACATAAGCCGCAGAGCGCAGACAAGCTGAATGAACTGCCGGTCGGAGATATTTTTAAATTCACTGTTTACACCCTGAGCGTTCCTTATACGCGGAAATGAAATGGAGTATTCACTCTGCCAATGGTATTTCTGTAAATAAATTAAATGACTTGCAAGCATCATCGCATCTTCTTTGAGATCATTGAGCCCCGTCAGAAAACCGATCCCGATCTTTGAAATTCCTGCATTTGCGCCACGCTCAGGAGTTTCAAGCCGCCAGTCATAATCCCGTTTTCTGCCTGCCGGATGAACTTTTGAATAAACATCTTTATTGTATGTCTCCTGATAGACATAAAGCCCGTCAAGATGAGCATCAGTCACCAGAGTTCTGTATGCATCTTCTTCAAGCGGTGCTATCTCAATGCTCACACAGGTGAATCCGATTTCGTGAAGCTTTTTTATGACAGGAACAAGCGTTTCAACATCGGCACTTTCGGGGTGCTCACCGGCAACAAGAAGGATGTTCTTAAAGTTTCTGCTTCTGATAAACTCCGCTTCCTTCATTATTTCATCAAACGAAAGCTTTTTCCGTTCAATCTGGTTTTTTGCGTTGAAACCGCAGTAAATACAGCTGTTTGTACACCTGTTGTCATAGTATAGCGGAATGTATAGCGAAATTGCCCGGCCGAATCTTTTTCTTGTCAGCTCCATTGATCTTGCCGCAAGTTTTTTTAAAAGTTCATTGTCAATTTCAGGAGAAAGAAGTGCCGCAAGATCATTTAAGGAAAGGGTTTCAGAATATATTGCCTTCAAGATGTCAGATTTTGTAACCTTTTTGGAACTTTCAAGGATTTCAGATATTTCTTTATCATCCGGTCTGAACATGCAACCTCAAAAAAACAAACCGGTTCATAATAAAACGGCAGGAGGGAATGTCAAGTCGAATCTTTTCTGGCAGTCGATGTATAAAACGGGTTATATCCTCAGAGGCATGGACTGCTATTGTAAAGAAGAGGGCGTTTGTCCGTTTGAGCAACCATGAACAGTTTGAATGGAGGAGTAAGCTTTATTCTGTCGCTTTTTTCACAGCTTTTTTCAGTTGTTCGATTGTCGGAAGTTTCGGTTGATATGTTGCAATAAATATTTTTTCTTCCAATCCTCCAAGAGCATATTGAGCTTCTTCAATTCCGGCTTCTGAGCAGATGATCAGTCCGATGGTCTCTTTTTCATGCTCATACTGCCGGTTAACTCTGAAGTAATTGACATATTTATTCATCTGTCCGACATCTCTTGCATCGAGTTTTCTTGTTTTAAGTTCAACCAGAATGTTGCAGGGAATCCCTTTGTGATAAAGAAGAATGTCAATGTAATGATTCAAACCGTCAATTTTTATAGGAACTTGTCTTCCACCATAATAAATCTCATGACCGAGTTCACGGACACTCCAGTTTTCATTAACTGCCTTTGCCTGATAAAAATTTCGCTGAACCATATCTTCTACCTTTATCAATTCCAGATAATGATTCCAGCTCAATTGTCCTGACACTGTACGGACAATCTCGAAACACCTGTAAAACTTAACGATTTCATATAATCTCTGACGATTGATCAGCAAGTCCTCAGACAGTTGATTTATTAGATATTTTCCATAGTCTGCTCGATTTTTATTGTTTAGTTCTTCTCTGACTATTCTTTCACCAATCTGCCAGTATGTCTGAACTTTAATATTGTCAACAGCTTTGTAAGCTCTTGCCAGACCTTTGTTGAGAATGCTTTTCAGTTCGTTAAGCAGATTCCTGTAACTGTCATGATCTTTTGAAATAATATCTGATTTCTTCATTTTTTCCTCTAATCAAAACTAAACACCGCCTAATATAATGGTCTAAATTGTTTTCGTCAAATTATTTATATTGCTCCTTGATTAATTTCAGAATTTTTGATAATCTAACCCGTTAATTATTTGAATTTCAAGGGTTTTATGAAGGTTGCGATTTTAATTCTTACACTTTTTCTGATTTCGTGCAACGCAGGAGACCCTAAAACAGATGCGGATAGTGCTGTTCCTGATAAAGATTCTGTTGCAGTCATTGATTCAGAAACTCAGGATGAAGATAGAGAGTCGGAAACACCTGATACCGGTACTGATGCTGATTCAGAAGCAGAATGTCTTCCTCCGCTGATTGAAGCTCCGTTCCCGTATTATGATAAAGAAGGAAACATAACATTCTGCCGTCCTGACTGCAATGAAGCGACTGAAAAAGACCCTCAGTGCATGAGCAATCTCTGGAAAGAGCAGAATCAGGCACTATGTACTCAAATGCCTCAATATGACTGCTGCGGATATCC
>CAZVWR010000078.1:0-11584 GCA_964630905.1 uncultured Spirochaetales bacterium
TTAAAGCACCATCAGAATGCATTGATTATGTTGTGACTCATGAGCTTTGTCACATGTTGCATAAAAACCACGGAAACGGGTTTTACAAACTTCTTTCAAAAATGATGCCGGAATGGGAAAAAAACAAAAAAAGGCTGGAAATGTTAATTTAAAATAGAATTTCTCACTTTATCTGCAGAACTATTCCGCCAAGTATCAGAACTGAAATAACTGAAAATATAAACGGGAAGAATTTTCCTGCGACAAAACCTGATGAGTTATTCTTTATCATGGCTGTAATTCCAATAGAAAGTGCAGTGAAGGGGACGGCAATGAGAAATATGTCGGCTGACTGAGGCGACTTTCCTGTGAAATGAACAAGTCCGTAAAGTGTTGAAGGGATTGAAATTAATATTCCGAAAACAAAAGCGGTAAGATAACTTTTCTTTGATTTTATAAACGCTTTACTGATCTCGGGATACGAATAGATAAGAAAAACAAGTATGAAAAGAGAAAAATAGATCAGGGCCATAAGCGGATGATTTTTTAAAGAGGTGTGTATTTTAAAATATGCCTTGGTTTTTGGATAAACTCCGAAGAGATGAAGCCCAGCAAGCATCATTGATCCGTAAAAGCCGATGATAATATTAAGAAATGTTCTCCTGACACTTTTTGATATGAACCATGATCCTGCAATGAAAATGATAAGAAGAATTACCATTTCAATGAAGAAAAAACTGTTTTTGGGATGAAATTTATAAAGTGTTGCAATATTAAAGAAAACACCGGTCATCTCTCCATGCATATACTCAAGGTTCATTTTCTGTCCTGAAAAGTATGAGTGGACGATAGGGGTGAAGATGACAGGCGAAAGCAGAGCAAAATATTTTACAGATTCCCTTTTCATTCCGAGGACATATCTGCTGCAAAGGGCAAAATAATGAAAAACGAACATATACCAGCAGAAATGGTGAAGTGTTACAAAATAAGAAAAGAAATAACGCTTTGAAAATACTGCGGTCTCAAGAATGATTCTTGCAATTACAACCGAGAACAGAAACAGATAGAGAAAAATGGTTTTTGTTTTTTCACTCATGGTTTTCGCAGTACCACTCATAAACCTTTTTTATCCCTTCCCTGAGAGAAAGCTGAGGAGCCCAGCCTGTTTCAGAGATCTTTGTTATATCAAGAAGTTTTCTCGGTGTCCCGTCAGGCATGTCGCTATTCCATTTCATATCACCTTTAAAGCCTGTAACATCTTTAATTAACTGAGCAAGTTCCATTATCGTCAGATCTGTCCCTGAACCGATGTTTATATGAGTTTTGAATTTTTTATCAGAGTTCAGAAGCTTCACGACCGCTTTTGCAAGATCTGCACTATAGAGAAATTCCCTTCTCGGCTTTCCACTTCCCCAGAGTTCAACAAATTCGGAATTTAGAACCTTTGCTTCATGGAATTTCCTTATCATGACAGGGAGGACATGACCGTTATCAAGGTCGAAATTATCATTCTCTCCATAAAGGTTTGTCGGCATAACAGTAATAAAATCAGTGCCATATTGAAAATTATAAGCTTCGCACATTTTGAGGCCTGCAATTTTTGCAACGGCATAAGGTTCATTTGTAGGTTCAAGGGATGAGGTGAGCAGATGCTCCTCTTTCATCGGTTGAGGTGCAAATTTCGGATAAATACAGCTCGATCCGAGAAACAGAAGCTTTTTCACATTGTTAAGATATGCGTGATGGATAACATTCGACTGGATCATGAGGTTGTCATATATCATCCGGGCACGGAAACGGCTGTTTGCTCCTATTCCTCCCACTTTTGCGGCGGCAAGTATCACATATTCGGGCTTGAATTCATGGAAGAATTTTTCAACTTCATGCTGATTGCGAAGATCAAGTTCACCTGAAGTTCTAAGAAGGAGATTCTCATAACCTGATCGTTTCAGCTCGTTTACGATCGCACTTCCGGCAAGACCTCTGTGACCTGCAACATAAATAAGAGCGTTTTTTTCCATAATTCACACCGAATAAACAAAAATAATGGTGATGTTATCAGATGAAAGGGTTTTAGGCAAGTTGACTGTTTAATTTCCAGGACCTGTGCTTTCTTTGCCGGGAACGATTATGTAAACTTCTCTTGAATCAAGAGCAGCTCCTTCACCTAAAACATCAATTTTTGCTCTGAAAACACTCGTGACTGAATTTGTCGGCTCATAAAAATCATTATAAAAATCTATTTCAAAAGTAACGCCGATTCCAGCTTTGACTTTAAAGAATTTAGTATTATCACAGCTACTTGCTTCAGGACAGTTTATGGCAGGTGTTGAATTCAACGATTTGGGCTTAACTGATTTTATAAAATTCGAACTGTCTACCAGATCGTCAAAAGATTCTGGAAGTTCAACCTTTGATTTTGTAGTTGTAATCTCCATCTGAATATTGTTGGCAAGCTGTGTGACCGCATCAATTATTTTAGTATCCAGACCTACGGCATCTGTTCCGATCTGATAATTAAAAGGGTTTCCGTTTGTATCGACAGAGCCCGTACCTTGAGAAACAGCTTTAAAATCATTGTTGGGGTCAGATGTTCCAGTTGCTATACCTATAAACTTAGCTTTAAGCCACGCTGAATTCATTGCTGCAATTGCCTGAGCTCTTGAATGAACAAGATCTAAATCATCAAAAGATTCATCAGTCAGCATAAGAAAAATAGGCAGTGCCCTGTCTCTGTAACAACCACCTCCCTTATTTCCTTCCTGTCCAGTACAGTTGGGTTTCGGAAAATGTCCGCTTCCCGCATTTCCATCTCCGATCGCCGCCTGATACAAAGCTTCGCTATGACATTCCGTACCACCTGAAGCAGCGGGCAATCCCTTAATAGCTGTATCAATAGTGCTGCTGTTTGTTGTTATTGCCTGTCGCATTAAATCTTTGTTGTTCCCAAATGACATAAGTCCAAAGCCGGCAAAATCGGTTACTCCGGACATAATGTTATTAATCCCTGGAATTACAGCGGTACGCAGTTTTGTTTTAAGATTATCTATTTCCTGTTGCATTGAACCGCTTACATCAATGATAATCATAATGTCAACTTTTGATAAATTAGTACTGAAATCCAGAGTTCTGATCTCATGGTCGGGATCTTTGTATGGCAGGATAACATAATATTTGTCTGCCCACCATTCCGGATCGGCAACGGTCGGATTGCTTCCTGCCGCATATTCTGTGTTGTCGTCAAAGCCGTCACCGTCAGTGTCGGTTTTTTTAGAATCTGTTCCGATCTCAAGTTCCTTTGCATCGCTCAGTCCGTCATTGTCGCTGTCAGGATCAAGAAAATCATAAATGTCGTCTTTATCTGTATCAAGAGGAGGGATATTTCCGTCATTTTCAATTTCATCAGAAATTCCGTCACCATCACTGTCATCGTCAAGAAAATTCGGTATTCCGTCCTTGTCAATATCTCCGGTCCCTTCATAAAGATCGGGAATTCCGTCATCATCGCTATCTGAGTCAATATAATCGGGGAGACCATCTTCATCGCTGTCTATGCAGGGTTGTTCCGGACATTCCACCTGATCAAGAATTCCATCTTCATCACTGTCGTAATCTCTGTAGTCTGGGGTACCGTCTTCATCGGTGTCTTTGCAGGGAAGTTCTGAACACTCAACAGAATCAGGTATTAAATCACCGTCGCTGTCAGTATCAAGATAATCGGCAGTGGTATCTTCATCAGTATCAACGGGAATTCCGCTTGGAACCTCTATGCAGTTGGGAATTCCGTCCCCGTCTTCATCTGCCGCGCACCAGCCTTGAATATTGGAAAATTGAGCAGGTATGGTGTATTCTTTTCCGAAACAGTCACATAATTTATCAGTTTTTCCTGAGTTACCTGAATCACCGGAGTCGCCGGAATTGCCTGAATTTCCGGTGTTTCCTGTGTCGTCGGGCAGAGTATTTCCTGAATTGCCTGAGTTACCTGAATCACCGGAGTTGCCTGAATCACCCCAGGGATTTTCATTTTTGTTTTCGCATGATATCAATGCAAAAACAACAAAAAATGTTATGAAAACAATAGATTTCTTCATTATATCCTCCACCCCTTTAATTTTCCGGTCCTGTGTAATCTTTTCCCGGAACAACTATGAAAACTTCTCTGCTGTCAAGGAAGCTTCCGTCTCCGAGGACATTTATGACGGCAGAGAAAACTTTTGATTCGTAACTTTCATTTTTGTAGATCGTATTTTCAAAAGTGACATCAAAAGTCACTTTCTGACCCGGTTTTACATCGGGGAAACTCTCAGGCGAGATTGAATCAATAAATTTTGTGGTATCGGTCACACCGTAAACATTGTCAATGTGCTTCGCTTTAGTTGTTATGTCTATCTGAATGTTGTTTGTAAGTTCAACCACTGCATCGACGATCTTCTGTGAAAATCCTGTTCCGTCTGAAGAGAATTTCTGATTGAAATTCTGTCCCAGAGCATTAACTGAACCAGTTCCAGCCGCCATATAGTCGTAATCGGCCTGGGGATCACGGCTATCACCTACAGTATTAATGCCAATAAACTTTGCATTGACTTTGTTCATTTCTGCGATCACAATGTCTTTTGTTTTTTCAAACCCTGACTGCCACTCCCATTTTTTCCCTTTGTCATCAAGGTGATAGAAGTTCTCATCACTTGCCATGATCATTATCGGGAGAGACTCATTTCTGAAGCAGGCTCTTCCATATGTGCCTGCAGGGCATGATACGGCAGGCTGACTGATATTGTCGGTTTTATAATCATCACTAAAAAGTCCGTCGTTATAACAGTATTTGATCTGCTCGGTGATTGCGTCTCCAACTAAAGAGGCATACATAGCAAATTCATGATATTCCGCCC
The DNA here is from genome assembly GCA_964630905.1 of uncultured Spirochaetales bacterium. Taxonomy (GTDB): domain Bacteria; phylum UBP6; class UBA1177; order UBA1177; family UBA1177; genus JAGOEX01. Next base: position 4,869 of record CAZVWR010000078.1, read on the forward strand.
ATCCATCTGCTGAAGATATTCCGTCAACGGCATTTTTTACAAGATCTGCATCAGTTGTCATTGTCGCGGTCATATTAAAAGCCTGATAATTTAGTGTTCCGAACTTCACAAGTCCAAAAGCGGAATCAGGAATTTCAGCTTTAACACCGTCTATAATCGTTGTTTTTATTCCGTTTTTCAGATTTGTGTGTTCTTCCAGCATTGAGCCGGAAAGATCGACAAGGATGAGAACATCAACTTTCTTAATGTCTGTGCTGAAATCAAGGTTTTTTATTACGGGATCGCTTTCATAAGGGAGAATTATGTAGAAAGCGTTTTCAGGAATTCCGCTGTCAGGGTCTTTGGGGTTGCTTCCGAAAATGAATTCAGTGAAATCGTCAAAAGTGTCACCATCAGTGTCCTTAAGTTTCGGATCGCTTCCGAACTCAAGTTCCTGAGCATCGCTAAGTCCGTCGTTGTCACTGTCAAGGTCGAGAAAATCGTAAGTGCCGTCTTTATCGCTGTCAAGAGGCGGAATTGTTTCGCCGTTTTCAACATAATCCTCAATTCCGTCACCATCGCTGTCTTTGTCAAGGAAATTAGGGGTCCCATCTTTATCAAGATCATCGGTTCCTTCGTAAAGATCCGGAATTCCGTCATCATCGCTGTCAGTGTCAAGATAGTCGGCCATACCGTCTCCATCAGAATCAACACATGGCTGCTCAGGACACTCTATTATATCAAAAATTCCATCATCATCGCTGTCAAGGTCACGGTAATTGGGAGTTCCATCGCCATCAAAATCCTGTGTTCCCTCAATAGAATCAGGAATTCCGTCACCATCACTGTCAGTGTCAAGATAGTCTGGAGTACCATCATCATCTGTGTCAACAAGAACTCCGTTGGGTGTTTCAGCTGAATCCGGAATTCCGTCATCATCGCTGTCAGTGTCAAGATAATCGGCAGTGCCGTCTCCATCAGTATCAATACACGGTTTTGAAGGACATTCAACTCCATTTGGAATGCCGTCACTGTCATCGTCCTGATTATACCAAGGATCTTCAGGATCTGTGTCGGTAACTTCGTTGTCTATAATATTTTCGTCATCCGGGAAATTCGAGTCGGGAAGAGGATTAACATTGTCTTCTGTTTCGTTGTAGTTGTCAGAATTGTTTTCAGGTTCTCCGGAAGAACATCCGGCAAACAGAATGACAACCCATATAATTGAAATAATTTTAAGAAATTGCATATTTTATTTCCCCCCTGCTAATCCAATTTACAAAATCCTTAAATATAGTAACACTCACAGCACCAATTTATTATAATAATAAAATTTTTTGTAGCAATAGAATTTTATAACACTAAATGTTTGAGAAATTTACTGTTTTCAGTAAAATTATTGCGAAAGAATTGTGATTTCATTTCGGGAGATTGGAAAAAATGAAAAAAATTAGATTGGTTTTGATGTCAGTTGCCATGCTTTTTTTACTGTTTTCATGTGATGATGCGAAAACGATGCCGAAAAAAGAAGTAGATGAAGATGCGGTTTCAGAAGTTGATGAAGAGAATATTGTTGACAAAGATGCTGAGAACAAAACTGACGATATTGAACAACCGGATAAAACAGTTGACGAAAACGATAACGGGCCTGATCTTGATGAAACTGTTCTGCCGGATATTGAACAGCCTGAAGAAGACGAAATTCCTGATGTTGAACCGGTCAATATGTGTGACATAAATGAAGACTGTTCCTGGAATTATATCTGTGACTATTTTCAAACTCCGAGAGATTGTATAAAGATCGGAACATGTGAAAATGACTATGACTGCCCCGGTCTTCAGAAATGTACGAAAAAGGAACACTGGAATGAGTGCGTTGCGGGAGGAATACCTGAAACATGCAGCGAGGACAGTGATTGCGGTCAGGGTGAATATTGTGAAGAGATTAATTTCATAAAAGTCTGCCGGTCAAAGAACAAGTGTTCTGACAATGAACAGTGCGGAGAAAAAGAGGAGTGTATTTTTGAAGACGGATATTTTCAGTGTATCAATACAGCACCGTGTGAAGTTGATACAGACTGCAAATTCGGTTTCAGATGTGAAATTAAAACTCCTGAAAATGAATGTGTATATGCAAATGAATGTGTGAAAGATGAAGATTGTAATGCTCTTTCTGCTTGTGTTGTAGAGGGCAACTGGACTATATGCAAGTTGCTCGGCGGAGGCGTCTGTACAAACGATGCAGGCTGTAAAATTGATGAATATTGTGATCTTCAGCTTGGTCTGGCAGGAGTATGTAAGTCAAGGAACAAGTGTTATAAAGATGCGGACTGTGCAGATGAAAGGCTTGTATGTGAATTTAACGGAGTTTACAATGACTGTGTCCCGTCATCACCTTCATGGTGTCTGCTTGATGAGATGTGTGGTGAAGGGTGGTACTGCATAGAAAATGAGTGCCGTCCGCCAAACTATGATCAGTGTACCGAGATCGCAGGTAAATGGACTGTAAGGTTCTCCGGACTTTCCCTTATAACTTTCCAGGAAGGTGAAGTGTATGAATTTCTTCCGAAAGTTGGTTGTAACGGAGACATCAAAAAAGAAGGTGCCGCAGTATTTCTTGGAAGTTTTGCGGAGACCTCAAAATCTAATTACGAGTTTGATTTTTTCCTTGTTTATAAATGTAACACTGTAATTTATCTCGGCAATTTGATGAACATAACCTGTCCTGACGGGTCAGCTCAGCTTGCAAGGTTTTAATAAATATCGGGGTGAAAAATGAAAGTTTTTAAGATCTTTATTTTTTTTGTTCTCATTATATCAATTTCAAGTTGCGGTGATGAGAAAAAGAAGGTCGCAAATGACAAGGATAATACAAATGATGAAGAGACCGTTGTTCCGGATGAAGATTCTGTTGATGCGGTTTGCGGTAATAAAGATATTGAAACAGGAGAAGAGTGTGACGGAAATATCGCAAACTGTATTGAAATAGACAACATTCTTTATACAGCAGGCAAAGCAAAATGTCTTGAAGATTGTTCAGGTTATGACACTGTAACTTGTGAAGAAGTTTTCCATGAATGCGGCAACGGAACAGTTGAAGGACCGGAACAGTGTGACAGCGGAACAAAGGATTGCATTGAAATAGATCCAACTGCGTTTCTGGGTGGAAAAGCGGCATGCAAAAAGGATTGCAGCGGCTGGGATACTGTGACTTGTGAAGAAGGGACTGCCGTTTGTGGAGACAAGGTGGTCGAAGGGGCTGAAAAATGTGACGGAACACTTGATCTTTGTGTTGAGATTGATCCTGCAAAATATTCCGGTGGGAAAGCATACTGTCTTGACGACTGCAGCGGCTGGGATATAGAGACCTGCGAAGAGAAACCAACTGAAATAATTTGGGAAAATGGTGAGTCCAACACTGCTCAGTTCGATCCGAGGGCAAGTCACTGTGCCGCATATTTCAAGAATAAGTTCTATGTGATAGGAGGAACCGGTTTTGACGGTGTGAGCGAAAGCACTCTTGCCGATGTATGGACTTCAACTGACGGAAAACTTTGGTCTCTTGTAACTGATACTGCATCTTTCGGTGCAAGGAACAGACATAAATGTGTCGTTCATGATGGAAAACTCTGGGTTGCCGGCGGCAGAGACGGAAGCGGAGTTAATTACAATGATGTGTGGTTCACTTCTGACGGAACGAACTGGGAATCAGATGTTCTGCCTGAAGGAGGAATTGTTTCGGGAGCCAATTTTGCAATGATATCAAAGGGTAGCAATCTCTTTGTTTTCGGAACGGCAACTCTTGGCAGTGTTCCTGCGGCTTATAAAAGGGATTCAACCGGTTGGTCAGCTCTCACAACTCCAATCTATGCCGGAGAGAGCAGTTTTGCTTTTGATATCCTTAACGGAACGATGTATCTTGCAGGCGGAATTGATGTGACTCAGACTTCAGTAACCAGTTCAATTTATTACACTATCAACGGCGAGACATGGAATTCTGCAATAGGGGCTTTCAATAAGAGAGCATTCGCATCGATGGCGAATGTCGGGAATACACTTTATCTTTTTGGCGGAAATACACTTACCTTAAGACTCGGTGATGTCTGGAAAAGCACAGACGGACTTACATTTGAACAGGCGACGACTGAAGCCGGTTATCTTCCAAGAAGTTCTCATGCTGTTGCGGTAAGTGATAAACTTATCTGCATAATTGGCGGAACTCTTGCCGATGGCAGTATGACTTCAGATGTCTGGTGTGTAGGTTTTTAATCTAAGTATCTGATTTAAGCTCCACAAATAAAAAATCTTGCCAAAGGGCATGCCACGATTAATATTTTGTGAGCGTTATTGGTTAAGTTTATCTCTTTTCAGGAGGATTTATGAGTATTGCAACGCTGATCGTCTGGATTCTTGGTGTCGCAGGTATTGGTGCAACAGGTTATATCATCTGGAGTTATGCAAAGGGTTTGAAGGAATCCCCGAAAGACATGTGGGTTCTTTTCTTTTACATGATAATTCAGTATGTCGGTTATGCCGCAATAAACCCGATCCTTACTCTCTGGCTTTCAAAGGATTGCGGGCTCGGTGATATTGCTGCAGGTAACTACATCATGGCATGGTCGATACTTCTTTCCATGGTCGGAATGGTGGCAGGGGCGCTCGTTGATACGATCGGAATAAGAAGAACCATGGTGTTCAGCGTATCTTTCCTTCTTATTTCAAGATTTTTCATGTCTGTGATAACCGATCCTGTGATTGTTTTCATTGTCGGCTTTCTCCCTTTTGCAATAGGATTCGCGATCGTTTCCCCTGTAGTTTCGGTTTCAATTAAAAGATACACTACAAAAGAGGGCGCAGCTCTCGGATTCGGTCTTTTCTATGTCATAATGAACCTTGCATATGCTATCGGCGGATGGTTCATGGATTTTGTCAGGGATAAATATTCATTAAGAGATGCCGCAGGAAAGATAATTGATGAAAATGCAGGTATGGATCTGCTTGGATTTCATTTTTCGACATATCAGATGCTTTTCTTTTTCGGCCTTATCATGACTGTTGCAAGTGCATTTTTCATTTTCTTTATCAGGGACGGAGTTGAGATAAGTGAAGAGATCGATGATGAAGGGAAGAAATCTGTAAAGACCATTATCAAGCCTGTGGAACATCACGGAAGCGGTCTTGCCGCTGTAAAGGGCGCATATCTTTCAATGTTTGCAAAAATTAAAAGTGCAGTTTCAGAAAAATATTTCTGGATGTTCATTGCAATTCTTACAACCACACTTTTTGTCCGTTTCATTTTCTTCCATCTTCACTATACATTCCCGAAATACGGCATCAGAGTCCTTGGAGAAGGTGCGAAGATCGGCAATATTTACGGCGTGTTAAATCCTGTTCTTATCATTTTTCTTGTGCCTCTTGTTGCGTCTTTCACCAAAAAGACAAAGTCATATACAATGCTTGTTATCGGTTCTGCGATATCGTCACTGAGCTGTTTTCTTGCAATTATTCCCGGGAAAGTTTTTGAAGGGCTTACAAATACAGTGCTCGGTGAAATAATTTTCATCAAATGGCTCGGAATGGCGGACACAATGGAAAAACTCATGGAAAATCCACCGGTTTCCGAATACTGGTCGCTCATTTTATTTTTTCTGATCTTCACTATCGGAGAAGCGATATGGTCGCCGAGACTGATGCAGTTCACGGCTGAGATTGCCCCGAAAGGAAAAGAGGGGACATACATAGCCCTTTCAATTCTTCCGTTCTTCCTTGCAAAATTTGTTGTAGGACCGATGTCAGGGCTTCTGGTCAATGCTTATGTTCCTGTTGATGAAGCGGGCAAGGCGCTTGCAAGTTATCCTCAGCATTTCATGGTCTGGGTATGGATCGGCGGAATGGCGCTTGTGACTCCGCTTGGTCTGCTGTTTTTCAGAAAGGTGTTTACAAAGAATATTGAAGGTGCATAAAAAGGGAGGTTAGTGTGGAAAAGAAAACTGATGCAAGAATATTTGATTCATTTTACAAAATTGCGGCATCACTCACTTCCACATTGAATGAAGAAGAAGTTCTGAAAGTGATAATGAATCTTATGGAGGAGATATTCCAGCCCGAAAACTGGTCCCTTTTTTCATATGACGAGTTGACAGACAAACTTGTTTTCCGTCTTGTCGTCGGAAGGGAAGCAGATAACCTGATAGGGAAATCGTTCCATTCAGGAAAAGGGATCGCCGGGCTTTCACTTAAAAGCAGAAAACCTGTTGTGATACCGGATGCTGCAAATGATGAAAGGATATTGAAGGTTGTTTCGGAAGACAGTGATTTTGTTACAAGATCAGTTATTGCAGTCCCCATGTATTCAAAGGACAAGCCGCTCGGTGTTATCGAAATAATCAACACAGACATTGAAAATTTTTCGGAAGATAAAATAAAACTTCTTGAAACGATTGCTGATTTTGCTTCAATTGCAGTCCAGAACGCCAACTATCTTAAGACCATTGAAGAAAAAGCGACCATTGACGACTGTACTGACCTGTATAATGCGAGATATATGTATAAGATACTTGAAAACGAGATCTCAAGGTCAAAAAGGTCGGGCGGTTCTTTCAGTGTTTTGTTTTTCGATCTTGACCGTTTTAAAAATGTCAATGATAACTATGGACATCTGATCGGTTCACAGCTTCTGCGCGAAGTGGCAAAAGTTATAAAAAGCTGCATCAGACCGACAGATTACGGTATCAGAT
>CAZVWR010000079.1:0-11052 GCA_964630905.1 uncultured Spirochaetales bacterium
TCAATTAGTGTAAGTTGGCTTAACTAACTGTCCACTTTTTTCTGAAGGGTTCAACTATCTTTTTGATATGAATTGGTCAGATGGAACACTAAAAAGAGTTGGATACTCATTATTGAATTGGCTTGTATGGATCAAAAAACATGACACAAACAAAAATCGAATGGACTGAATCGACTTGGAATCCGGTTACGGGTTGCACGAAGATTTCCGCTGGCTGCAAAAACTGTTACGCCGAGGTGATGGCCCGCCGTTTAAAGGCGATGGGACAGCCGAAATACAAGGACGGGTTCAAGCTGACTCTTCATCCTGAGACTTTGAATGAGCCTTACACTTGGAAAAAACCGAGAATGATTTTCATCAACTCGATGAGCGATCTTTTCCACAAAGATGTTCCTGTCGATTATATTCAGAAGATTTTCAATGTGGTGTGGAACAATCCTCATCATATTTTTCAGGTTCTTACTAAAAGGGCTGACATTCTTGCAAAATATGACCGTGAGGGGTTGATCGACTGGCCGCCTAATCTCTGGATGGGCGTAACAGTTGAAAATAGCGATGTGACAGAGCGGATAGATCTCTTAAGAAACACGAAAGCGAAAGTGAAATTCCTTTCATGCGAACCTCTGCTTTCTCCCATAAAAAACATGAATCTTCAAGAAATTGACTGGGTTATAGTCGGTGGTGAAAGCGGAAGAACTCCAAGATTGATGAAAGAAGAGTGGGTGCTTGACATAAAAAAACAGTGCGAAAAATCAAAAACCGCTTTTTATTTCAAACAGTGGGGTGGAACCAACAAAAAAGCAGCCGGAAGGGAACTTCAGGGAATTATCTACGACGCAATGCCTGCATAAAATTTCAGTTATTGTTCCCCGTAATGTTCGTTTTTGGTGTTTCGACGACCTGTTTCAAGATCATGGTCGCGTTCGCTTGAATCTTTTTTGAACGGTGCAAGACTGTTGACCCTTATCTGCTTGCCTTTATAAACAAATTCAGTTCCTGTGAATTCAAGTCTCTGAAGGACAAAAATATCACCCGGAAGTGTGCTGACAAGGAAAAAGGGCTCGTCTTTCTTCCCAAAATTGGTGTTTGTCTGAAGCCTGAGCAACGAAGAACCTGTCGCTTCAGCTCTTGTCAAAGTCTTTTTTTTCGTTTCCATCGAACCCTCCTTGAACCTCAATTGAACCGCCGGACGATCAGAATTCCCTGATCCTTTTTATTTCAGTACATTTTTTTGAAACTTCATCAAATTCAGCAATTATCCCTTCAATAACAAGATCTTCTTTGGCAGGAGTGAAACTTTGAGGAATATTGGTGAGATATCCTTTTATGCTGTCCTCTTTTTCAAACCCGAGGACTGAATTGAACGATCCGCATCTTCCAAGATCAGTGATATATCCGCATCTTCCGTTCAATATTTTTTCATCCGATGTCTGGACATGGGTGTGTGTTCCGGCAAAAAGCTCAATTTTATCAGCAAGATAAAAACCAAGTGCCTCTTTTTCAGCCGTTGCTTCAGCATGAAAATCCATTATTATGATATCCGCTCCGGAACTTTTCAGTTTTTCAATTTCTGCAACAGCTTTTGTAAAAGGGCTGTCAACCGGAGACATAAAAACCCTGCCGATGAGATTTGTTATCCCTACTTTTATCTTCTTTTTCTTTTGCTCGAAAATGTATGAACCATGCCCTGCAATATTGTCGGGAAAGTTTGCAGGTCGTAATATCTGCGGATACTTATCAATGAATGAAAAGATCTCCTTTTTATTCCAGATATGGTTTCCCGATGTCAGAACATCTATTCCGGAACTGAAAAGATCTTTGGCGGCAGATTCAACAAGACCCTTGCCTCCTGATGCGTTCTCACCATTGGCAACGATAAGGTCAACTTCGTTTTTCTTAATAATAGCAGGCAATTTTTCGCGAACAGCTCTTCTGCCGGGCCGACCTATTATGTCTCCGAGCATTAAAATTCTGAAGGCCATTAAAATCCTCTATTGAGCTGTGCTGACAACCCTTGTTTCTCTGATTACAACAACTTTGATCTGTCCCGGGTATGAAAGTTCAGCTTCGATCTTCTTGGAAATATCGTTGGCAAGTATGTAGGCATCTTCATCATTAACTTTGGTAGTATCAACGATTACGCGAAGTTCTCTTCCTGCCTGAATGGCAAAAGATTTATCAACACCTTCGAAAGCTGTTGCCAGATTTTCAAGTTCGGTTAGACGCTGAATATAAGCTTCCGACATTTCTCTTCTTGCTCCCGGTCTTGCTCCGCTGAGTGCATCAGCAGCCGCAACAAGTATGTCGAGTATAGACTCAGGTTTGATCTCACCGTGATGAGCCGCAATAGCGTTAAATATCCGTTTTGATTCACCATATTTTTCGGCAAGTTTGGCACCTATTGACGCGTGACTTCCTTCGATCTCGTGGTCAACCGCTTTTCCTATATCATGGAGAAGTCCGGCCCTTCTTGCATTTTTGACGCTGTAATTAAGCTCGGCCGCCATAAGACCCGCAAGAAATCCGGTTTCAATTGAATGTTTCCACACATTCTGACTGTAGCTTGTTCTATATCTCAATCTTCCGACAAGAAGAACAAGTTCCGGATGAAGCTTATGAATTCCAAGGTCGAAGATCGCCTGCTCACCGGCTTCCTTGATGGTTTTCCAGACATCCTTTGATGCCGCTTCAAAAACTTCTTCTATTCTGCCCGGATGAATTCTTCCATCTGAAATGAGCTTCTGCAGAGTGAGTGATGCGATCTGTCTTCTGATCGGATTGAAATCGCTGATAACAACAGCTTCAGGAGTATCGTCAATTATCAGATCGACTCCTGTGACAGCCTCTATTGCACGAATATTTCTTCCTTCACGGCCTATTATTCTTCCCTTCATTTCATCGTTGGGGAGACTGACGGTAGTAACAGTGTTTTCAGCAACATATTCGCCTGAATATCTCTGGATCGCAGTGGAAATTATCTCTTTACTTTTCTTTTCAGCGTCTTCTGCAAGTGCATCTTCTATTGCCTTTATTTTCTTTGCTGCAATGTGCTTTGCTTCATCTTCAATTTTCTGGATGAGTTTCTCTTTTGCCTCTTCCTGTGTCATGCCGGCGATCTTTTCAAGTTCGGTGGTGACCTTTTTCATTTCATTATCAACAGACTCTTTCTGTTTTTCAAGAAGAGTTTCAGTGTCTTTCTGCCTTTTCTCGATCACTTTAAATTCTTTTTCCTTTGCAAGATAGAGTTCATCTCTCAGTGCAAGCTGCTCTTCTCTTTTGTTAAGTCTTTTCTCTCTTTCCTTGAATTCCTTTAAAAGGTCATTTTTCTGTTCTTCTGTCTGCTTTTTACCGTCAAGAATGTTTTCCTGAGCTTTGATCTCAGCTTCCTTGAGGATCTTTTCCGCCTGGGATTTTGCATTTTCAAGGTCTCTACGGGATTTTTCCATTTTTTCCTTGTATGCAATGGTCTTGTACATTGACCACAGCAGTGCGCCGACCGGAATTCCGATGACAAGCATGACTATTGATGTGATGTCCATTTTTACTCCTGTTATTAAATGGTTGAAATATTTTTAAATATACGCTTTTCTGTGATTATTATATCCACCGGCTGGTCTCCTTCAGTAGAAAAACCGGGATTGACAATTTGAAGATCATAAGCAATTCCGACAGATTTTGAATGCGATGATCTGCAAGGGAGTGTCGCATCGTAATATCCGCCACCGTAGCCGATCCTTTCACATTTTTGCGAAAAGGCGACTCCCGGAACGGCAAAAAGATCAATTTTTTCTATATCAAAAACAGCAGTTTCTTCAACTGGTTCCAGAATTCCGAAATTTCCTTTTGCAAGATCATTTAATGATCTGATCTCATGGAATTCAAGCTTTTTTGTCCCCTTTTTAACTTTAGGAAAAACAAACCGTTTCTCTTTTAAATTCAGTAGCGGCATAAGATCAACTTCATTTCTGAAAGGGGAATAAAGGGCCACAACAGATGATGCTTCGAAAACATCAAGTGAAATCAGCGTGTTGGAAATGATTTTGCTTAGATTTAAAACATCATTTCCTGACATCTTCAATCTGAGAGCCAGGATGTCCTTCCGGAAAATCCCTTTATCCAAAGTATCAAAAAGCCCCGAGGGCTTCCTCCGGTTATTTATATATATCTAAAACATCCGGTTTTTAAAACAGCGGATGCAAGTTGCAATAAAAATAGCTGAATTTATTGAAAATGTCAAGAAGAAAATCGGTGATAGAGGTCAGTTTACTCTTTTAAACTCAGCTCTTCTGTTCTGAAACCAAGCCGATTCATTTGATGCAGGGTCCAAAGGTCTCTCTTCTCCGTATGAAACTATCTTTATTCTCTTTGAGTCTATACCTGACTGAATAAGCTTGTTTTTTACTTCATCAGCTCTTTTTTCTCCAAGGGACATGTTGTAGTCAATGCTCCCTCTTTCGTCTGCATGTCCTTCAATTCTCACAACTTTTTCAGGAAAGTTGTTCAACCATCTTGCAACAAGGTCAACTTTGTTAAGATCTTCAGACCTTATTGTATATTCATTGAATTCAAAGTGGATGACAGGAAATTCAAGGTCTGGGTCTTTGGCGGGATCTTCTATTTCTTCAATGTTGTCTTTGGTCTTTTTGGCCTCTTTTTTCTTTGGCAGACATTTGTCGGGGTTGTCCTGATAATACTTCAGAATCGCATCGCTTTTTTCTTTTACTGATTTAAACAGTTCTTTTGCCTTATCGTAGTTCTTTTTGTTAACTTCCTCTCTTGCCTTGTTCAGAAGTTCTTCTGCCGCAAGATAGTTCTCCTTGTCACAATCTTTTCCGATAGAAGCATCCCTGAAAGCTTTTTCCGCAAGTTCTCTTTCTGCCTTAGGCGGTTTAGCACATCCAGAGAAAATTAAACCGGCAAGAACCGAAATCATTAAAAGCACCAAAACCCTTTTCATAACACCCCCCTATATATAAAAATTACTGTTTTATAATTTCAGGCGACCATGAAGGGGAAACCACCTCTCCTTCGCCTGCATAAACTAAAATCTGCCTGTCACCTTTTAAATTTGAAAGATAAAGTCCGTTCCTGCCTGATCTGTCTGAAGAGAATGCAATCAGTCTGCTGTCCGGTGAGAATGTCGGAGATTCATTCCTTCCCTGTTTTTGAGTCACCCTTGATATTGATCTTGTTGCTATATCAAAAAGGAATACGTCAAATGCAAAAAATTCATCACGCCCGGTAAACGCGATGTGTTTTCCATCGGGACTGTAATCGGGGTCCTGATTGTATTTACCCTGAGTTGTAAGTCTCTCAACTCTTTCAGGATTGTTGACCCACAGTCTGTAAATATGAGGGTTGCCTGCCCTGTTTGATACAAAAGCTATCTCTTTTCCGTCCGGACTGAAGCTCGGAGCGGTGTCGATAGCCATGTTCTTTGTCATTCTTGAAAGTTCGCCGTTCGTTGTATCAAGCAGATATATTTCAGCATTTCCGTCCTTTGAAAGCCTTAGAGCGATAGTTTTACCGTCAGGACTTGCAGAAGCAGATGTATTAAGTCCCTCATGGCTTGAAATAAGTTTTATCTGTTTAGTTGCCACATCAATAGAATAAAGGTTGGGATTACTTTTTTCATAACTTGTGAAGAATATCTTTTTTCCGTCAGCTGACCATTCAGGAAGAAGAATGATCTTTTTTGCCGAATAGACCACTTTCTTATCCGATCCGTCAAATTCTGCTGTCACAAGGGAATATGTCTCTCCCGATTTTTCAACAAAGCACAGTCTGCTGAACATGAAGGTCATTTCCTCTCCTGTCAGAATTGTAATGACCTCACTTGCAAAACGGTGAGCCGCTTTTTTTATGGTTTTTGCAGAGGATTTGTATTTTTTCCGCAGTATCTCCTTCCCTTCCGCAACATCAAAGAAGTAAAGTTCAAGCTCAACAGTGTCGTTTCCTTTGAGAATTCCCTTTATCAAACCGTTGGCACCGACATTCATCCAGTTCTTAAAATCGGTAGATGAAGGGACAACATCAGCTTTTTCAAGGTATGACTTGGGATCAAGCATTCTGAAATACCCTGTAATGTTGAGAACTAAGCCGATAGCATCGGTGATCTCCTTTGACTGTGCGGGTGAAGCACCGTCTGTGTTAATGATCGGAGCCAGCGCCATGTTATATTCCGATATGGCACCGTCTCTGACTTCAACCTTTATCTGGCCGTAAAGTCCGGTTGAAACCAGCATAATGAAAAACAAATTGATCAGCCTGGAGTGAATGGACATTCAAACCCCTCCTTCAGTACAAGTTTTTTTAATTCACGATCTTCCGGTAAAGGAAGAGATCCGGTTTTTTTGATAGCCTCGAGCACGGAGCTGTCAAATATCTGATTTCCTGATGAAGAAACTATTTCAATTGCATAGACTTCACCCGAAAAGGTTATTCTGAAAAAAGCACTGGTCTGCAGATCTTTGAGCTGATCTTTTGATATTATTCCCGGGATGTTCCAGTTCTTTCTTATCAGTGCGCTTATTTTTCTTGTGTACATGTTCGCTTTCAGTGCAAGGGCGGGATCGGTAACATCACCGTCGGGATCACCGTCAGCAGCACCTTCTTTTGTTACTTCGGCACGAGCATCTTTTTTTATTTCCTGCATAGTTCCGGAAAGAAGTTCTGCAAGAGATGGCGGTTTTACAACTTTTTTCTCTTCTTCCTTCTTTTTTTCGTTCTCTTTTTTCTCAACAGGTTTCAGGGAGTTTGCCTTCTGCTCTGTTTTTGATGATTTAACAGGCTCCTGTTTAGTTATTCTCGGAAGCAGTTTTTTATCCCTCTCCTCTCCAAGCTTTACAAGCCTCGCCTGAACTGTGTCAAACTCTATTTTTCTGCTTCTATCCATCCATATTCCCGATGCAAATGCTATAATCATGAAAATGTGTATGGAAAACGAATAGATATAAAAACGTGATACAGCTTTCCTCTCAATTGTTTCATTTGATGAGGCAAAGATGAATGATCCGTTCCTGCTTCCTGAAGTCATATTCTACCCTTCATTTTCCAAAGGTTCGGTAACAAGCGAAATGTTACTGACACCAGCTTTTTTCATGATCGCCATGATCCTTATCACATAACCGTATGAAAGTTCCCTGCTTGCATGAAGAAATATCTCCTTCTGCTGTTGAAGTTTGGCGTTGGTCTTAAGTTTCACTTCGAGTTCTTTCAAAGGAACTTCGGTCTTGTCGATAAATATCTGATTCTGGGCCTCTTTTCTTCCTTTGAAGACCCTGACAATGAATTTATCTTTAGGCGATTCGATAGGAACTGTTTCTGTTTGAGGAAGATCAAGGTCTACACCCTGCTCTATCAAGGGGGCGGCAACCATGAAAATAATGAGCAGAACAAAAACGATATCAACCATCGGGGTGATGTTAAGGTCTGATCTTATTGATCTTTTCCTTCCGGTTTCAAATCCGTTCTGCATCAGACATTGCTCCGTTTGATCTGATTTATAAAGTCCATCGCCACATTGAGAGCTTCATTCTCAAAGCGCTGAAGCTGACTGTTGAAATAGTTGTAAAAAACGGCAGCCGGAATTGCCGCAATAAGACCGAAAGCAGTTGTTACAAGGGCATCGGAAAGGTGAGGCGCAATAGATCCAAGCGTTGCGTTTCCTGTCTTTCCGATTTCCTGAAATGCATTCATTATTCCGTAAACTGTTCCGAAAAGACCGATGAAAGGTGATGCTGTTGCTGTCGTCGCAAGAAATGTGAGCCGGCTTTCAAGTATCTGTGTTCTGGACTGGTTTTCCCTTTTCATTGCCCTTTCAACATTCGCCGCAAGTTCTTCAACTTTTGTTCCTATGACGGCGATACCTTTATTTTCCCAACTTTCTTTCGTATCTTTAAACTCCTGATATCCGGCACAGAATACCTGTGCAACCGGAGAGAATTTCATTTTGTTCGATTTTGAGAATATCTCTTCCGAGTTCATGTTCTTCCAGAAGATGGAAACAAATTTTTCGGTTTCAAGGGTCGCTTTTCTGTACATAATGAACTTATATGCAATGAGTCCCCATGAAAGTATGCTCATTATGACGAGCATCAGCAGCATTAGATTTACTGTGAGCGAAGAGTTTTTTATCGTCTCGGTGATGTTCATTCCACCGGTTATCACATTTGTCAAAGAACCGAGTCTTATAATATCCATTCATCCCCTCCGGAACAAAACAGTTATATAACAAACAATTTATTATACGGAAATATTCCCTTTTTTACAGAATTATGAAACATTTTTTATCTCTGTCCCTGTTTCGAACATTTCATCAGGGCTTCTTTTGAAACATTTTCAGGTTTGATGCTGATGTCTAAAGGAATAAATTCATCGCTTTTGTCAGAGCATACGAGAAATAATGAATCCTGCTTAAATACAATGACATAAGATCCGTGTTCGCCGGTCATTCTGTCAATTATAAGGAAAGGTTTTCCATTTTTTCCGATCTCTTTTTGAGCCATTTCCACCGCTTTTTTTATTTCTCCTGCTCTTGTAAGAAGTATCCGCACCTGCTGATTGACAGAGCTCTCTTCAAGCATTTCTTTTTTTGGAAAATCTGCCCCATCCTTAAAATTTCCTGTGATCTCGGCAGTTTTCAGGACATTGAGTACTGTTTCAGGATTATTCCTGTCGATCTTTTCCCTGATCTCCCATCCCTTTTCAAATTCTTCGGTCTGAAGATATACAGAAAAAACAGCTTCCCAGATATCAACTGATGAAGGATCGGTAGAGATCGCTTTGTTATAATAATTCAAAGCTTCGGTCATATTGCTTTCAACATAGAAAAGGTTGCCGGCAAAAAAGAGCGCACCTGTGTGGTCCGGCTTTAAGCTTACAGATTTCATTGCAAATTCTTTTGACAGATTGATGTCACCAAGATCGTAAGCTATCATTGAAAGGTTGTAGTATGACTCTGCGGTAAGAATATTTTTTGTGATGCATTCCATGAAAACTTCTTTTGCCTCTTCCTTTTTTCCAAGCTCGCTCAAAGTCAGCCCGATGTAGAAAAGTGCCTGACTGTAACTGCTTTTCTGAAATGATTCAAGAGCACTGCCGTATTCATTTTTGAGGAATGCCTCTTTCCCTTCAATGAAAAAACTGTCGGTACTTTCAACATTCTGCTCAAGAAGTTTAAGATTTTCCTGATCTTTTCTGCTTTGTGTTCTCTCTGTTGAAGAACACCCCGCAGACACAAAAATAAAGGTGAGCAAAGTAAAAAGAAAAAATATCTTTTTCAAGATCCATCCTCCTAAAAATGATTTCCTGATATGACGACTCTTTCGGCTTCATCAGTTTTTACGATTTTTCCTACATAGTATCTGTCAGAATTTTTCAGAAGGCCCTCAACTTGATCTTCAGGAACTATAAGCATGAAACCTGTTCCGCAGTTGAATGTTGTGAACATTTCTCTTTGTGAAAGGCCTGCACAGTTTTTCATCCATTTAAAAACAGGAAGGACAGGGAACTTGCCGTCAATAAGCGCCCCTAAACCTTCGGGAATGACCCTCGGAATGTTTTCATAGAATCCGCCGCCGGTTATATGAACCATCCCTCTGATTTCAAATTTTTTAATTAATTCAAGAACTTCCTTGACATATATTCTTGTGGGTTTAAGAAATTCCTGTGCAACTGTAAGTCCGAGTTCGTCTATCATGTCTCCGGTTGAAAGCCCCATTTTGTTGAAAACGATCTTCCTGACAAGCGAAAATCCGTTTGAATGAACTCCGGTCGAGGGGATGCCGATGATACAGTCTCCCTCTTTTATCTTTGATCCGTCAATTATTTTCTCGCGATCTACAACACCCACGCAGAAACCGGCAAGATCATATTCACCTGATTCGTAAAAATCGGGCATTTCTGCAGTTTCTCCTCCGACAAGAGAACATCCCGCCTGAAAGCAGCCCTCGGCGATGCCTGCAACAACTTCCGCACCAACTTCTGCACTCAGTTTTCCTGTTGCGAAATAATCAAGAAAGAAAAGGGGTTCTGCTCCGCCGACAATAACATCGTTGACACACATTGCAACAAGATCTATTCCGATAGTATTGTGAATTCCTGAGAGAAATGCGAATTTCAGCTTTGTCCCGACACCGTCAGTTCCACTTACAAGCACAGGGTTTTTTATTCCTTCCGGGATTGATACGAGCGATGAAAAACCGCCGATGCCTGCAAGAACTTCAGGTCGCATTGTTCTTTTTACAAGGGGTTTGATCTTTTCGACCATTTTGGCCCCTTCTTCTATGTCAACTCCTGCATTTTTGTAATTAAGTTCAGACATTTGTCCCTCCAAAAATAAAGAAATAACGAATAATTCAAAAAACTACTTTAATATATTTAACGGTTTGAATAAGTCAATTTGAAGCGGGAAATTTGATTTAAAAGGCAAAAGGGGTAAGATTTTGTCTGTTTTTTTCATTTAAAGGGAGAGGGGAATGAGACATTTTGTTATTTCAGTGATGCTTGCGGTCTTTGCTTTTTCGTGCGGAGATTCTGTAACTACAAAAAGCAAACCTAAAAACGATAACGATACTGCTGTTTCAGAAAATGATTCAGATCAGACGGTTTCAGATGATGAAAATGTTACCGATGACAACCAGACAGTGAAGGATGATGAAGCTGTAAAAGATGACATATCAGTGCCTGATGAAGATTCTGCAATAAGTGACACTTGCGGGAACACCTCGATAGAATGGCCCGAAGTATGTGACGGCGGAACAATGGACTGTGTTGATATTGATGACACAAAATATTCTTCCGGCAAGGCAAAATGCAAAGAAAACTGCAGCGGATGGGACATCGCAACATGTGTCGAGATAGAGCAGGAGAACTGCACAAACGGTGACAGGCGGTGCTACGGGGCATATCAGTATCAGATATGTGCCGGCGGTGTCTGGGGTGAGCCGGCAACATGCAGCAAGAGCGGAACATGTTACGGAGAAGGGTTGTGCAGCAATGACTGTTATCCGTCTTCTCACTATTCATATTCATGTGAAAGCGGTCATGTCT
>CAZVWR010000080.1:0-10378 GCA_964630905.1 uncultured Spirochaetales bacterium
GCAAATTTTTGTGTTTTTCGCATTTATTTTTCAAAAACCTCGATTTCAGACAAGATTACCCTGCGGATTATTGTTTGTCAAGGGAAATATATCCACAAAATCATTAATATTTGACCTATTGGAGAGTGTGTGTTATTTTCCACTCCATGTGGAAGAAAATTGAGAAAAGAGGAGATTTAAGTGAACAATAAATTCAAAGAGTTATGCGAAAAAATCTGGCAGGACTGGAAAAATGAAACTTTGACAATTCCAGATGAATTAAAAAACCGGTTTGATCTTCAACCGGAGTTTCTTCCTGAGCCATATCTGATTTTTAACACAGGAAAAGAAACCGCAAAAAGCGATAAAGTACTTTATTTCTTAACAACAAACCCGGGAATAGGCGGAGAATTTCATCAAGGTCGGGTAAAGCTGAAAGCAAGTTACCCTGAAAATGAAAAGTATGAGAAAGTTGCTCACGATTTTGCAGATAAATACTTAAATGAAATTTTGAAAGGTTCATCAAAAAGAAGAGTTGAAGGTTTTATATATTTAGCAGAAAAACTCGGGTATAACCAACTCATTCAAGTCGAATCTCTGCCGTTTCACAGCAAAGTATTGCCAAATAAATTCAAGTTGTTAAGTTTTTTTGAAAAAGAAAATGCCGACAACATTATAAACCAGTATTTTGCAGTTTTAAAAAATTCGCTGAAAGACGAAAATGTAATAGTTTTATCTGCTATCGGAACAAGGAAATCAATTTCACTCAACAGTCTGAATACAAAGTGGCTGAAATGGCAGACGGAAGTAATCGGAATGGATCTTTCCTGTGCAAAAATCATTGCGCTGATCGAAAACAACAGCAAAGTCACCAGTGCTTTTATCTACACAAACGACAACAATGTCCTCAAAGGGTTTATCCTCATGATGGGCGGGAATAATATGCCGGGAAATGGAGCGCTGGATAGGATTGCCGATAAAAAATTAAACTGAAAATCAGACCTTGACTTTTTGCTTTAAAATGCGGACATATCTATTTCTGAATCATTAAGCAAATTAGCCCCTTCGCCAATTATTTGAAAGATCCTTATTCTGAATTTTGATGATGGATTTGAAATCACAAATGTTGCTGGTGTATTAGGAGTAATCGCCCATTGCTGTTTTATTGTTTTAACTGGAATTTCTTCATTATCATATTTAACATTTCCACTATTAGTAAAAAGCAAACCATTTGCAGATGGTTTTTTGCCATCTGATGTCCAAAATGCGAAATTGTTGCTATGCTCAACAAGCTTCTTAGCATTAATTAATATAACTAAGCCATCTGTCGTTTTTTCAAATTTAACAAATAAATTAGAAAATGGTTCCATTGATGCAGGATCATAAATCCCTTTCCCTGCCAGAAGCATCTTAATGTCTTCAATTGTTTGTGGCAAACCTCTGTTGTACATGTCTAAATATAATTTTGTTAGCAAAATTGCAGGCGGTTTTATATCGTCAACTCTTACTGGAATAAAATGTGAATTATCCAAAAGAGAAGCAACCAGCGCATTGTGCCATTCAAGCCTAACCATCGGTTTTTTCAGACTTGTTTCCGACATAAAAAGAAAAAAATAGAGGCATTCCTCTAAGCCTTTGTTCATACCATCTATAAAACTTTCTCCTGGTTTCATCGACCATGAATCATAAAATATATTTTCCTCACCGAAAGTTTTTCTCAATTCTTCAGCAATATTGCTGACAATATCCTTATCTTCGTGAGCATGGCTGAGAAAGATTTTCTTACGCATTGAAAACTCCATTAATTATTATTCTTGAGAAAAAACTTTTCTCATTGCCCAGTCAGAAATCTCAAAAAGAACTGCAGTATCTCTATCTTTATTCCACACTGTTTTTCCCAATCCCCAATAAAATGTATGCGTTACAGTGCCAGCCCTGTTTCTGTATTGACTGTCAGTCCCAATTCCAGTATAAAGCACAACAAAATCTCCTATTTTAACATTTTTATCTGGAAACCAATAGGTGTTCCTTAGTTTATTTGAAATAGTGTTATCATCGTTATATGTTGTATCACAAATCATATACATTCCAATATTAATATTTGACGAGGCTTTAAGAATAACTCTTTCTCTTAATAATTCACCGTTATTTTTTACAGATTCAATTTGTATTTTCATTTTTGCCACCACTTTGCCAGTAATCCAAAAACAATAAGTGACAAAGCCATTATAACAACAACGATTTGACTCGAAAGATTAACACTTGAAGGCACCCACCCAAGAAGTGCAGAACCAACAGCAATCGCCAGTGTGTAAAGAATTTCCAGAAATTTCATCTTTTTTTTCTCAGCTTGGAGAACAGCACATTCTAAGTTAATCTGATGAAATTTTTTCTCGTATTGAGACAAATCATAAACCTGTGCTTCAAGTCGTGAAATTTCACCAAGAATCATTTTCTGAACACCTTCCTCTGTAAGATTTTCTGGCTTAAGATCAAACGGTATTTTAGAATAAGGTCGAATTGGTTTATTAAAAACTTGTTGTTCTTCTCCAGCTTCTTTTGGATCTTCCAAATTATTAATGTCAGTCATTTTTTCCTCTTTAATAAAAAAAACATACTTCTCACATCTCATTATCAAAATATTCTATTATGATTATTCTGTCAATTTTCAAACTAATCATCTTCTCCCTCCTACGAATTAAACAGGTGTTTGCTTGCAAATTCGGGGTTGCTGGTGACATTGACGCCGAGTTTTCTAAGTCCTACTTCATCGCCGGGTGTAGGCATGTGGGTAAGATGGACTTCGCATCCTCTGAGTTCCTTGAGTTTTTCCATTGCGGCTTGTGCTGACGGGTTGAATGTGGCGCTGATGGAGAGTGCGATGAGGGTTTCTTCAAGGTCAAGACCGATTCCTCTGGCCTTATAGATATCTTTTTTGAGATATCCGATGGATTCAGTTATGCTTGGCTGTAAGATGTGGATTTCCTTGGGAATTCCTGCAAGATGTTTCACTGCGTTAAGAATAAGTGCTGAAGAGGCGTGCATGAGAAATGAGTTGTTGCCTGTAACGATCGTGCCGTCTTTAAGTTCAATTGCCGATCCGCAGTATATTTCATCGTATCCTTTTTCATCATTTCTTGCATCAAGAGCCGATTTATTAGCGTAATCAACGATCACTCTATCGGTTGGCTTTGCATCAACATCTTTCATTATCATTTCGGCGCGCTGAACAGTCTCCTTGCTTGCAAGCCCGAGTGCATATTCGCATGAATAACGGAAAAACCTTCTTATGATCTCCTGCTTTGACGCTTCAACACATGCCACATCGTCAACTATTCCAAACCCTGCACGGTTGACACCCATGTCAGTCGGTGACTTATAAATTGACGGCTCCCCGGTGATCTTTTCAAGTATCCTTTTCAAAAGAGGAAAAGCATCAACATCACGATTATAGTTCACGGAATATTCCTTGTGTGCTTCAAGATGAAAATGGTCAATCAGATTAACATCTTTGAGTTCGCAAGTTGCAGATTCATAGGCAACATTGACAAGGTGTTTAAGAGGCAGATTCCAGATCGGAAAAGTCTCAAATTTTGCGTATCCTGCCTTCACTCCGTTGAGATTTTCGTGATAAAGCTGACTTAGACATGTCGCAAGCTTTCCGCTTCCCGGACCGGGGCCTGTGACGACAACTATCGGTTTAGTCGTTTCAATGAACGGATTTTTGCCGTAACCTTCAGGACTTACAATCGTGTCAACATCTGTCGGATAACCTTTTGTAAAACTGTGGGTATAAACCTTCACACCTCTTCTTTCGAGCTTGTTCTTGAACGATTCCGCACTCGGCTGACCTTCGTAACGGGTTATGACAACCGCTCTGACCGTCAGCCCCCAGAAATTGAAATCATCAATCGTCCTCATCGCATCAACATCATAAGTTATCCCGAAATCGGCACGCATCTTCTTTCTTTCGATGTCGCCGGCATAAATGCACAGAATTATCTCGGCATTGTCTTTAAGTTTCTGCAGAAGACGCATCTTCACATTCGGATCAAAACCCGGAAGAACACGCGCCGCATGGTAATCAAAAAGGATCTTTCCGCCAAACTCAAGATAGAGCTTGTTGTTGAACATCTTAACCCTTTTTAAGATTTCTTCAGACTGTTCTTTCAGATACTTTTCATTGTCAAAACCGATCTTTGATACCATCTTTTACTCCGTTTTCTTTAATTATTTACTATATTTATCAACATTGAAAAATCTTTTAACTTTAAAAATATCGGCCTGCATAGCTTCATCAAAAGTTCCAAAGAAAAGAACTTTTTTATCAGCAAGCATCAACACCTTCTGCGCTGTCCTTTTTATTGAAAGAAGTTCGTGCGTTACAATGAAATAGGTTGTTCCGAGCTGTTCATTGAGCTTAATGAAAAGTGTGTCTAGGTCTCTTGCCGTAACAGGATCAAGCCCCGCCTGCGGCTCATCAAAGAATATTATGTCAGGGTCCATAACCATCGCCCTTGCAAGAGCACCCCTTTTTTTCATACCCCCCGAAAGTTCCTGCGGATATTTTTCCCTGTGATTATAAAGATTGACCATCGCAAGCTTTTCATCAGCCATATCGCGGGCGATCTTTTTATCAAAATCAGGGTAATGCATTATGATCGGAAGCATAACATTCTCTTCAAGCGAAAGCGATGTCATAAGTGCCGAACTTTGATATAATATCCCGATCTTCTTATAAAAATCAGAATTTTCAGGAAGCGGATGAATGATCTCTTCACCCTTAAAAAATATTTTTCCGGTCCATGGCGGATTGAGTCCAACGATCGCCTTCATCAAAGTTGATTTTCCGCAACCCGACTCACCAAGAACGACAAATCTTTCCCCTTTCTCAATTGAAAAAGAAATATCTTCAAGGATCGTGTTCTTCCCGTATCCCGCTGTGATGTTTTCAGTTCTAAGCATTGTCATTGTTCAAGTAGTCTTACAAAATCCTGTTTATCTGGTAACACCGTTTTATATCTGCTTGCAAATATTGTGTTGTTGTCTTCCGGCAGTGTTATTTCAACCAGTGTTTCGCTTTTATCTTTGCAGAGCACAATACCGACAGTTTTGTTTTCATCCGGCAGTCGGACAAAACGGTCATAATAATTAACATACATCTGCATTTGCCCAATATCCTGATGTGCAAGTTCTCCGATTTTCAAATCTATAACAACAAAAGAACGGAGAATTCTGTTGAAAAAAACAAGATCGACTTTGAAATGTTTTTCATCAAAGGTGAATCGTACCTGTCTTCCTACAAATGTAAATCCTTTTCCAAGTTCCAGCAGAAAATTCTCAAGTTTATCAATAATCTCTTTTTCCAGTTCACTTTCTGAGTATTGGTGATGCTCCGGCAAGTTCAGGAACTCAAGAATATAAGGATCTTTGAGAATATCTGCCGGTTTTTCTATGATTTGTCCTTTTTCTGCCAGCTGTTTTACACCATCTTTATCACGGCTTAAAACAAGTCGTTCATAAAGAGCACTATCAAATTGTCTTTGAAGCTCTTTTAAGCTCCAATTATTTGCGGCACATTCAATTTCATAAAAACTTCGTTCATCACGATTTTCAATTCTCATGAGTTTAAGGTAGTGAGACCAGGAAAGAATGAAATTACGAGAAGTTGTCTCGTAATTTGAGAAAGCCATATAAAATTGCCGCATATTCTGCAAGTTATCAACCGAGAATCCTTTACCGAACTCTTTTGAGAGCTTTGCTGAAAGTTCTTTTAAAACCTGCTTGCCATATTCAGCCCGTTTTTTCCCGTGCTGTTCATCCTCAAGGATCATGCGGCCTATTTCAAAATATGTATAGACCATTGTCTGATTAACTGTTTTTACAACATTTTGTCTGGCAGCATTAATGAGGTCTGCTATTTTTGTGTAAAGTCCCGAAGTTTGTATCTCTTTGCTCATTTCGCACCTAAGTATATAATATCAGTGAAAAAATTGCATCAATTGCAACAACGAGGAATATTGAGACAACAACCGATTCAGTTGTCGCTCTTCCAACCGCATCTGCTCCGCCGCGGACATTAAGCCCTTTGAAACTGCCGACTGCAAGAATAACCCATGCAAAGGAGATACTCTTGATAGTTCCCCAGAAAATATCAGCAAATTCAAGGGATTCTATCATCTGGTTTACAAAAGCTCCGGCAGGAATACTATAAACCGAAGCAACAAGAAAACCACCGAAAATACCAGCGATATCAGCTACAAGCGTCAAAATCGGCATAACAAGCGTGAACGCCCAGAATTTTGGAACGAGGAGAAATTTAAGCGGCTTGATACCCATTGTTTTAAGAGCATCAACCTCTTCCATTACAACCATCGTGCCAATTTCAGCCGCGATTGAACTTCCCGTTCTGCCTGCAATAATTATCGCCGTGATCAAAGGGCCGAGTTCTTTTGTCATCACCATCGTACTCATCATCGCAATGTAGCCCTGACCACCCATCTTGGCAAGCTGTATCGCCGCCTGAAGAGCAATGGTCAGACCAATCAGAAAGGCAAGCAGTGAAACGATCGGAATAGCTTTATATCCGATATAATAGGCGTTCTTTGTCGCATCATCCTTTAAAACGAACTTTCTGTTATAAAGCGATTCAAACGAATAAAATAACATGTCAACCATAATAACACAGAAGTAATATATTATCTCCCATGTTTTAATGAGAGTTTCACCAAATCTTTCAAGAAAAGGCTCTTTTTTACGGGGATTTTTTTCTTCCTCGGATTCTTCCTTCTGATAAAAGATCTCTTTTCTGACATCTTCATCAATTACCAGTTTTTCACCAAACTCTTCAGAAAGCTTTCTTATCAGTGCTTTTGTCATCGAGTTGAGTGTAATGTCTGCTACATCTATTGTGACAGAATCAAGTTTTGAGATTGATGCAGAAATTTCCAGATATGCTTTTTCGCTGTTTTCAATTGTGAGGTCGCCCGGGATCTTAATCTTTTCCATCTTTTATTTCCGGAACTGTCAATATATTTAGTTCCTTAAGCTGAATGTCTGTAACTGGTGCCGGAGCTCCGGTCATCAGGCATGATGCACTTGTCGTTTTAGGGAAAGCAATGACATCACGGATCCCTTCCTGATTTGTCAGAAGCATGATAAGCCGGTCAAACCCGAGAGCGATACCACCATGAGGCGGAGCACCGAATTCAAGAGCTTCAACAAGAAAACCGAAATTTTCCTTGGCCTCCTCGTCACTGATGTTCAGGAATTTGAAAACCTCTTTCTGTTTATCAGTATTATGAATCCTTATTGAACCTCCGCCAACTTCATAGCCGTTTATCACGACATCATAAGCCCTTGATCTTATTGTTGAAAGATCATCGCCCCTTTTTGCCGCCTCAAAATCAAAATCGGTAAAAGCATGGTGTTTTGCAACCCATTTTCCACTCTCTTCATCAACTTCAAAAGCGGGAAATTCAGTCACCCACAGAAAATTATAGCTGTTTCTGTCATATAAATTATATTCAGCCGCGAGCCGCTTCCTTAAATTGCCCAAAGCGGTAAGAGCAACACCTGTTTTATCAGCAACGATAAACATCGTCCCCTTTTCAGAAATCATGTTTTTCAATTTCAATATCTCAGATTCATTAAAGAATTTAAGAAGCGGTGAATCAAGTTCGCCATTTTCCTTCTTTATCCAGGCCATGGCTTTTGCACCATCACCCTGAACATCTTTTTCGATCTTTTTGATCTGATTTTTGCTCAGATCTTCTGACTTGCCTTCAAGAACCATCCCCTTCACAACCATTTTCGGGTCATTCGCCGCATTTTTAAAAGCAGAAAACTCTGAATTTGCAAAAATATCATCAAGCGTTATAAGTTCCATTCCAAAACGGAGATCCGGCTTATCACTTCCGTATTTATCCATCGCTTCATTAAAAGACATCCTTTTAAACGGACGGGGAATATCAATGTTCTTTATCTTTTTAAAAACATATACCAGCAACCCTTCTGTGACATTCATCACATCGGCTTCATCATTAAAACTCATTTCGATATCTATCTGGGTGAACTCGGGTTGTCTGTCGGCTCTGAGCGCTTCATCCCTGAAACACTTAACTATTTGATAATATTTATCCATTCCGGCAACCATCAATATCTGCTTAAAAACCTGCGGAGATTGCGGAAGAGCATAGAAAGAACCTTTTGATATCCTGCTTGGAACAATGAAATCTCTCGCTCCACCGGGAGTGCTTTTGACAAGAACAGGGGTTTCAACCTCAACGAATCCCTCTGCATCTAAATACTCATGAACTGCCGCACTCGCTTTTGACCTTGTTACAAGTGTCTGCTGAATGTTTGATTTCCTGATATCAAGATAGCGGTACTTGAGCTTTAAAACATCTGATGCTTCTTTTCTGTGATCAAAAGGCATTGGCTTTGAGCTGTTAAGAAGAGTTATGTCAGTTGCATCGATCTCGATGCCACCTGTCGGATATTTATCAGTTCTGTTATCCCCGCGGTCGATGACAGTTCCTTTTACAGTTACAACATCTTCAAGTGTCAGTCGCTTCGCTTTTTCAACAAGCTCAGGATTGTTGAAAGCAACCTGTGTCATTCCATATCTATCTGATATTACTAAAAATAGTATCGGACCCAATTCTCTTTTCTGTGTTATCCAGCCTGCAATGACAACATCTTTCCCAAGATCATTTAAACAAAGTTCTCCGCATGTGTGAGTTCGCAGCATTCTATCCTCCGATTGATTCATACGAGTATGGTCAGATCATTTACTATTTTTTTTCAGCCGGTTGAGTTCCGCTGTTACCCGATGCTGAATTATCAGAGTAATCCGACGGTATTTTAAAATTAAGCATCTTGATATCAGACGGTTCAACAAGCTTTACAGTCTGAGTTACAACAGGCATCTTTTTGTTAGCAGGAATCTTTTGAGCTTTTACTATCATTCCGGCGTCTAGAAAATTGTCTTCGATCTTCGCATCTGTAGAGCGGTACTTCGCAAGTGATTCAGGCATGATCGCAGCAAATTTCTTTTTAAATTTGATAACTGGAAGATTTTTGAGTTCAGGAGCAACCCATACTTTGTTATACGGTTTTCCGTCAACCTTAACAAGCCACTCTTCGCAATCCCATTTCTCGACTTTCGACATTCCTAATTTCTCAAAAGTAACCTGAGGAATTACTTTTTCAGGATCGATATGACCTTTTCCTTTCATCTCTTCAGCGAGCTGCCCGGCAAATTCAATATATTTGCTAAGTTGAATTATCTGATAGCTCCTGATTTTATGATTAATTATCGTTATTCTGTCAGACGGTAGATCAATGATCGTTTCGTTCTTTCCGCTTTCAGATTCATTTTCAGTTCTCATCACATCACTGCCGACAAAGATATTCTTGGTAACAGTATTGCCGTTTACTTCGATTTCCTCTACCGACTTCCAGACATCTGCCGCAAAAGAAATTAATGGCAGAAAAAAGAAACATAAAACAGTAAAAAGTGCGCGGTTCATTTCATTACCTCTTAAAAAATAGCTAAATCAGAAACATTCTATTCTTTTAAATTTTTTTCTCAATAAACTCTTTTAACTTTTTCTCGCTTTTTGAAAAATATATCACTGTATCGGCATCTTTCAAAAATTCAGGCCTTTCTTTCTCATCAATTGAGACAAAAGCAAAGCGGTGCTCTCTGAAAAAAACAGCTCCGTTCACAAGAGGCGAATTTCTGAAACTCTTCATGTCAACTGCTGATAAAAGCTCACCTTTTGAAGTTATATTTAACCCTTTTAAAATAAGATCTTCACTTTTAGCAGTTTTTTTCCACTCAACAATATATGAACTTTTGATAAGCGGATGTTTCCATTCATCACTTTTTTCGCAATCGCCGGAAAAACAAATTATTTTCAAACTGTATTCAGAAAGTTTGGCAAGATCATCAAGATATTTCTTTTCCTGTTTGTCAGGACGGCTTTCAATAAAAACAACAGGATTGTTTTTCACAATTGATTTCAAATTTCTCATCAGCCATTCGCCGCTTTCACTTTTAAGATGAAACGCAAATCCGATTCTCTTTTTTTCAGCGTTTTTTATAATATAGTCCGGTGTATTTCCATCAATGAAAATGTAAGAGTCATTCCGCAAAGGCGGTTCACCAAGTCTTGGCTTTAACTTCGCCTCGGCAGACAGTGTAAACAGAAAAAAGGCGGTAAACATACCGCTGATAATTTTTATTGACATTCTCATTACTCACCTCAAATGGTAAACTGATAGATGTTACACTAAAATCATAAAATAGGCAAATAGTGATAATGATTTGGAGGGCGAAAAAAAAATGAGGCGACGACCTACTTTTCCACGGCCACTGACCGCAGTATCATCG
>CAZVWR010000081.1:0-10278 GCA_964630905.1 uncultured Spirochaetales bacterium
TTGCTAATTTAACGAGTTTCATTTTCCCTCCGGTTTATTTATGCAGACCATTTCGTGCATGTCCACGATATGGTTTTTCCTGTTTTGACCATTTTGATCTCTTCCTCAATATGGTTTTTTATCATTTCGTTCTTTTCCACGAGATGATTGCTTATTAATTGTGACGCCAGCGGTGGCACAATTTCGAAATGATGGTGAGTTGCATCATTTTTCCCGTTCATCTCTCAATCTCCTTCAACTTTTCAGCCATTTTTGCTCTCACTTGAGCAAGTTCCTTTTCGAGCTGGTCTATTTCGAGTTGTACTGAATCTATATCAATTTCCTCTTCTTCTTCAAAGGTATCGACATATCGGGGAATGTTCAGGTTGAAGTCGTTTTCCTTTATTTCTTCAAATTGTGCGAGATATGAATATTTTTCAATGACCGCTCTGTTTTTGTATGTTCTAACAATTTTTTCAAGATGTTCTTCTGATAGTGTGTTCTGGTTCTTTCCCTGAATGAAGTCTCTGCTTGCATCAATAAAAAGAACATCCTTTCTTGAATAATTCTTTCCGCCTTTTTCCCGGCTGTTATCAAAAACGAGAATCGCCACAGGGATGTTGGTTGTCTGGAAAAGATTGCCCGGGAGTCCGATCACTGCATCAAGAATATTGTCTTCAATAAGTTTCTGTCTTATTCTCCCTTCAGCAGCTCCACGGAAAAGAACTCCGTGAGGAACAACAACTGAAACCCTTCCTTCCTTTTCAAGCGCTGTTTCAATCATGTGGGTGATAAATGCCCAGTCTCCTTTACTTTTTGGCGGAACTCCCCGCCAGAATCTGTTATACTTATCACTCTCCGCATTTTCGGAACCCCATTTGTCCAGAGAAAACGGAGGATTGGCAACAACACAGTTGAATTTCATGAGACGGTCATTTTCAACAAGCATCGGACTGTTCAAAGTATCGCACCATTCAATTCTCGCACTGTCAAAGCTGTGAAGAAACATATTCATTCTGCACAAAGCCCATGTGCTGCCGTTTGATTCCTGACCGAAAAGAGCAAAATTACGGTCGCCGACCTGTCTTGCCGCCTGAATCAACAGACCTCCCGAACCGCAGGCAGGATCACAAATTCTGTCACCAGGTTTTGGTGAAGCAAGACGGGCAACAAGTTCGCTTACTTTAAGGGGTGTGAAGAATTCTCCTGCTTTTTTGCCTGAATCGGCCGCGAACCTTTCTATAAGATATATGTATGTGTTTCCGATCACATCTTCTGAAACTCTGCTCGGTTTCATATCAAGTTGCGGTTTATTGAAATCTTCAAGAAAAGTTTTAAGACGACGGTTCCTGTCCTTTGATTTTCCAAGATTGGATTCACTGTTGAAGTCAATATTCCTGAAAACTCCTTCAAGTTTTGATTTGTTGGATTCTTCAATGTTATCAAGAACTATGTTGATCAGTTCGCCTATATTGTCACTGCTTCTTCTTTCATAAAGACTGTAGAAATTGGCAGGGAACCGGTCAAGAATAGTGTCAATACCCGTTTTCGGATCTGTTTCCTTAATTTTCACTTCAGGAAGAATGAACCTTTCCCTTTCGAGTTTTCTTTTGATTCTTTCATCATCATCACCATACTGCTTTTTGTATTCATCATAGTGATCGTTCCAGACATCGGATATATATTTAAGGAATAACATCACAAGAATGTAATCCATATACTGTGAAGGGTTTACAACTCCACGGAAAGTATCACATGCCGCCCACGCCGCATTGTTTATATCCTTCTGCTCGATTTTTGTACTCATCCTTATTCTCCTTTTGATGAATTTATTAATAATTTTGAGATGTAATCTTTTTTGAGTTCTGCAATTTCTGACAGTATCCGGTGTTCTTTTTCTGCCAATTCCTCTATTTCAACGATCAGCATCTGCGTTTTCAAGTCGGGAACAGAAACAGAAAGTTCGGCAAGTTCAGAAGCCCTTATCATTCCGCCGTGAGTGCCTGACAATCGTGATTGTAAAAACTTCTGAGAATCAGGCTGGTTGATGAACCATTTAAGGTATTCAGGAAAAATTTTGTTCCGATCTTTAGCCCTGATTTTTAGAAGAGGAGCGGAAACCACAGTGTTTTCAATCTCTTCTAATAAAATTGATGCTGTACAGTTAATTCCTCTTGATCTGAAAACAAGATCTCCCTTTTTCGCAAGATGATGATCTTTGAGAATTTCCATATCTATTTTTATCAGTTCGTGACAGTCAACAATGTTATCAAAAGTCAGATCTT
This sequence comes from uncultured Spirochaetales bacterium, assembly GCA_964630905.1. Taxonomy (GTDB): domain Bacteria; phylum UBP6; class UBA1177; order UBA1177; family UBA1177; genus JAGOEX01. The sequence continues at coordinate 2,265 of CAZVWR010000081.1, forward strand.
TCATCTGAATAACCCTTACATTTCCCGAATCAGAATATTCGAGACGACCTCTAAATGAGAAGCCTGTCTGAATATCTGCCAGATTTTTCAGCATCGTTTCCAAAAAAACCTCCGCAATGCAAAAACGACATTACAGAGACAATTGTACGCGAAAAATTTGATTTGTCAAGAAATTTTATGCAAAAAAGTCGTTACTGCAATTTGTTTACAGCGGACCTCTGACACATTTTATTTCAACATTCATGTACTCAATTTTGCTGTTTGAATAAGAAGATCCATACTGCTTATCTACAAACCATACCGATCCGTTGCCTTCAACATAGTTGTCGGTTGTAGATGAATAAATAAATCCGGTTGAGCCCATTCCCGGGAAACTGCTCGGTGGGTTTTTAAGACTTCTGTCAAGGAGCGTTTTAAGTTCATTAATATTGGGCATTCTCCAGTCACTGAATCCACCGGCTTCACTTGTTTCACAATTGCTTAATCCTGATATCCACGGAACATAAGTATAAGATGATTTCATCCACCACAGACCGGTTCTTGCATCCTTTACGATCTGGTCTGCTCCCATGGTCTCTTCGGTAAAAGACGGAACCGGTGCATAAACATTTCCCCTTACACATCTGACTCTTCCCTGCGGATCAAATTCTCCTGAATCGATCTGTTCAGCATAGACATTGCCGTAAGGAGAAAGAAAAAAGTAATAATTAGACGTATCTATCTGATAAAAAGAGCCAGACCAGAGACTTGTGCCCAAGCCGCTTTCATTGTCACTAAACAATGTTCCGTCATAAGCAGGAATGCTTTTCCCGTAATCAACGATCGTTTCGAGCTCTTCCACCGTGGGCAGACGCCAGTCGTCATACCCTGAATATATAAGGGTTTCACAATAACTGACCGCTTCATCTTTTTTGCAGGTTTCACCCATTTCGCCCATTGAACATCCCGGATATGCCGCAGGAAGAATTTTCTGCCACATTATGCCGATATTCTGATCCAGAATCACCTGCTCACCGGGAGCTCCCTGAGTCATTAAATTTTTTGGCACACAATTTGACATTCCGTAATTTCCATCCTGTCCGTAATATGGTTCACTATCAGTAGATGGACATACGATCGTAGTTGAATTGTCATAACAGAGCATTTGTCCTGTACATAAAACCCCTGTAAAAGGAACTCTTTCAACACATTTAGCTGTATCCCAGCCGTCACAGGCACTGTTGCACAAAGCATCTCCACCTGTAAATGTCAGCGGATCAATAATTCCGCACGGTTTTTTCATGTGGTTGTCACAAAGTTCAACTCCGTCGATCATCCCGTTTCCGCAAAGATTTATAACGGTATCTGTGTCAGGTGTTTCATTATCTACCATTTCACTGTCAGTAATATCCTCGTCATTTTCGATAACTGTGTCGCTGTTCTCTTCATCCGTAATCTCATCAGCATCGCCTTGATTTTCCGCATCTGTTTCATCAACGGTTTCGTCAACAGTTTCGACATCATGATCAATGTTCTCGATATCATTTGTCTCATCATTTATATCAACAACGAGGAAAACCACTGTGCTGAAATGTCCTGCTGTCATCATAATGGGATCTCCGCTCATGATCGGATCACCACTCATGATAGGATCGCCACTCATAATCGGGTCGCCGCTCATGATCGGATCACCGCTTCCTTCATAAAGCCAGTCTGATCCTGATCCATTCAGCAAACCTGCCGCAACTGTTTTTCCGGCAGGAACCTTTGTCAATCCTGTGTCTGCCTTGATGGTGATTGAAATATCTTTTTTAAATTTAAGTCCGGCCGGAGCAAACTCAAAAGGTTTTGAAATAAGATCATCTTTTTCCGGGAACCCATCCTTTTTATATCTGGTCATTGTTATCTCTGTATCTTTCTCAAGAGCTCCGGCAGGAATTTCTATCTTTCCTTCCCCGTCTTCTGTTGCGATCTCTCCCCCTTCAGATGCCGATATTGTTTTTGTTACAGAATCAAGAACCTCTTTTTTTTCAACTTTCTTTTCTGTACATGCGAGAAACATGATCATTACGAGCACAGAAATAATAATTTTTTTCATTTTCCCCTCCTGAAAAAATTAAAAACTTAAGAATATTAAATCAAAAGAAATTTTTTGTCAAAAGCCAAGCCATGCCTTAACATCATTCAGGAACATTTCAGGCTGATTTACAGAAACACTGTGAGAACTTTCAGAATAGAAAGGAAATATTACTTCGGCATCTACATTATCAGAGAATTTTACCGTGAACTTTTCAGCTTCTGTTTCAACACTGTTCACACCGCTGAAATTCTTCAATGATTCGGGAATCCCCGGTGCATAGATTATGATGTCTTCTTCAGCAGCAGTTATAAATGTCTTAACATCTCGAATGTTTTCAAGGAACATATATCCGTTGATCGAACTGTAGGGTGTTGTTGTTGCATTATAAAAGATCTGCGTCACATCATAGTGAAGATCAATGAAATAGTCATCCCAACTCTGAAGCATTCCAAAAACCTGCTCGAGATCACCGGAAGCGAGAGTTTTCATTCCCTCTTTACGGTACATGATCTCGGTTCTTATCGAATCAGGTATCCTGCTCATATCAAAGTCCAGGCTTTTCAAATAATCTGCGCTCGAATATCTGAATGCTTTTGAACGGTTATCTGAATAAAGCCACTCAATTTCCCTTGGATCGTTATTTATAAGTTTTTCAAAAAGGTCAAGCTCTACCATTTTTTCCGATCCAGTAGAAGTATAGTCAAAAAGCCAGTTATACGGTTTTCTGTATGCATACATATCCCTGTTTGCTTTCTGAAGATACTGAAGAGCGTTGTTATGCGGTTCGCAATATGGATTTGAACAAGGTCTGTAATCAACTCCCGTTTCTTTTTCCACTTCATAGATCGGACTTCCATCCATTTCAAGAAGTTTTCCAGATGCTGTGAACTGATCTTCTCCTGCGACAAGGGGCTGAACAAGTATCTGACCTGCAAACTGCTGTTTTATTATCTCTTTATGCGGAAGTGCCGAAATTTCAGGATTTGTTTTCATAAAATGGGCATCTATTTCATCAAAAAGAGACTGATCATGGAAAAATCTGTTTTTATCAGCATAATCTCTCACATTAAGCAGAATGTTGAGCATTGCTGTCGCCCTTGTCCCGCCGTAACTTTCACCCACAAGAATGACTTTATTTGACTGAATGTCAGGATGTCTTGCAAGAAATCGCAGAATAACCCTTATGAAATCTGCCGCATCAATAAAAACATTGAAGTTATTTGTCCTGAAATAACTGCTTCTTTCGTTCTGGTTTGAAGGATTATCGGTCATCCCGTAAGAAAATCCGGTCATTCTTGCATCAATATAAAGCAGATTCCCTATCTGATTCCAGTTGAATTCATTTTCCACTATATCAAGTTCTGAATATTTCTGATCAGCGGTCATTTTTGAAGTGTTGTATGTGAAAAGAAGAGCTGTTGCCGCTCCAGGACCACCATTAAAGAACACAAAAAGCGGTTTTTCATGCGGCATTTCATCTGCCGGCTGAAAATTGTACCAAATTCTTGCTCTGGCTGAAGTCAGAGCCCTTGTGTCAAGAGTGTAATTTACCGGTTCGATCTCAATGAAACCTGATTCAAATTCTACTGGGAGAACAGGAATCTCTTCATCAACGGTTTCGTCCTCATCCTTGATCTCATAATCATCCTGCTGTTCACTTTCATCATTGGCAGGATCATCAATTTCTTCAAAGGTTTCATCGTTCATGCTGTCTGCAGATTCATTATCGGGAATAATGTTTACGCTGTCTTCATCGTTCACAGCTCTTCTTTTTTCAACTTCGCAGGAGATTATCAAAAAGCATGATAACAACAGAATCACTATGTTTCGCATTATTCCCCTTCTATCTTAAATTGTTCAGGATAAAGTTTTGCGGCTTCCGGAAAAAGTGCCGCACTGTTCTTATATATCCAGTCGCAGTCATACTGCTCATCTATTCTCTTATAAATGAAATAGCTTTCCGCCGGATCTATTGAAGGATCTGGGGATGTCGGAGCACCTTTTGACAGAAGAATATTTTCAGTCCAGAGAACTTTCTGGTCTTCAGACCATGTTGTCAGCCCTCTGATTTCGCCGTTTTCATCAAGTTTTCCATTAAGAATTGTGCTCACTTTCTGAACTATTTCGGCTTCACCGTTTACAGCTCCTTTTGCATAAATAAGCAAACCGTTTGTTTTTGTATTATCAGGATCAAAGACTCTGGTGTCATCAACTTTTGTAGGAAGTGGATCATTTTCAGGATCATTAAGTGTACATGCTCTGACTTCCCATACTTTGGGCTGGAAAAAAAGGATCTCACCGGCATCGTTCTTTGAAAGGTATGAAGTTTTGGGGACAATGGGCAGTGACTGAGCATAACTGTCGGGAACAAGCGCCTGTATTTCAGGATTTGTGTCATTTCCAACTTTGAGCCGGCACATTTCGCTTTGTGACTCAAGAACATTTCCGTTCTGCTCGATAATGACTCTGGAGATCATCACAGCCCAAGCATTACAGGTTGATATAAGGAAAGGTTTGGCCTTTCCTTTGAAAACCGTGAGATTCACCCAGCTTCCGTTAAGATCGGGAAAATCTGAAATATCTTCATCGGTCATGTCGTCATTATCAAAAAAGAATTCATCGGCCATATCCATGAATTCATCAAATGATTCATCATTCATCTCAAGATCAGAAACATTATCATCTTTTACAGTTTCGTCCACAATGCTCTCATCTTTCTCTTTTTCTTCGTCGATCTCTTCCATTTCAGCATCATCAGGTGTGTCATTACCCCCTCTTCCGTAAGTGCATGACCCGATGATGAAAAGGAACAGAACATAATAATAAAGCAACTGTCTGTTCTTGAATTTGACTAAAAACTGCATCTACCCACCCCAACTGTCCGATATTGTTATCCTGAAACTGTTTCTAAGCCGCACCTGACTAAGGAATTTATTATAGATATCCTCTTCCCTGAAGTCAACACTTACAGGCATCCTTCCTCCTGCCATATCGATATGTCCGCCGCCTGAACCTATTCCGTTCAGAACTTCAGATATCATAAGATGTGCAGGAAGTTCAGGCAGTTCGCTTCTTACTGAAAAAATTATTTCATCAAGATATTTCGCACTCAGCACAGCAAATGAAACTTCATCGATTGTCAGAAGATAGTCTGAAAGTATTGCAAGAAGGTTCTTGTCACAGCCGTTTGGAAAATGGCAGTATGCAAAATTGTGATGGAATTTCACATTTTCAAGAAGATAACTGTATTTGGGCAGATCGTTCACCTTTATGGAGTTTCTGACAAGAGAATTGACAAGATTAACATCGCTCACCCTGTATAGAAGAGCAACTGTTTCAATATCAAGAGAGTTGACATTTCTTGTGAACTGATGTGTGTCAAAATTGATCGCAGTATGAATTGCCGTTGCAACTTCGACAGAAGGTTCAAGTCTCAGATCGGCAAAATATGAGAAGATAATTGTGGCACATGCACCGTAATCACTCCTGATATCGCAAAAATCAAGATCATCATAAGCAGTTCCCTGATGATGGTCTATCACTGCGACAACGCGTCCTTTGAGTTCAGCAACATTTTTGCTTTTTTTATTTGCGTCAACTATCACTATTATATCGCTTTCATCAAGTTCGTACTGACTGTGATGTCTGATGTCAATGCCGAGCCTGTCTATCATTCTTTGCAGAGAATCTCTAAGAATTTCGCCATGATATATAATATCAGCTTCAATATCATGCTGATTTAAGAGATACTGCAGAGCAAACGCACTGGCAACTGAATCGTGATCGGGATAGTTGTGAGTCTGGATGAAAACCCTTTTTTTCTTTCTGAGAGCTTTGATAAGTGATTTGACTTTTGCCATTTTCAGTTGCCCGGTCTGTTTAGAGATTGAGATAGCGATTTGAAGTCATTTCCGCTTGGATTCTGGAAAACACGAAGTCCGAAATATTCTATTGCTGCAAAAAGATGATCAAAAATATCTGCCTGTATCAACTCATATTCAGCCCAGACAGTCGTTTTGGCAAAAACATATATCTGAAGAGGAAGTCCTGTCTCTCCCGGTGCCAGCTGTCTGACAAGGAGTGTCATATCTTTTCTGAGTCCGCTGTGATTTAAAAGATACTGTCTTGCATATTCCCTGAAAGTACCCACATTTGTAAGTCTTCTCCCGTTCACAGGCATCGCTGTATCGGTATGATTCTCTTCATTCCATTTCTTTATTTCCGCCGTCCTTTTTTCAAGATATTCAGATATAAGCTGGATTCTGCCGAACTCTTTTATTTCAGATTCACTTAAAAAATGAATGCTTGACATATCAATGAAAATACTGCGGCTTATCCTTCTTGCACCGGATTCGATCATCCCCCGCCAGTTTGTAAAGCTCTCTTCAAGGAATTTATGGGTCGGAATGCTCACAATGGTTCTGTCCCAGTTCTGAACCTTGACAGAATGAAGAGCTATGTCAATAACCTCTCCATCCGCCTCATATTTGCTCATTACTATCCAGTCACCTTTTCTTATCGAGTTGTTGGAGACGATCTGTATTCCTGCTACAAACCCGAGAAGCGTATCCCTGAAAACAAGCATGAGTATTGCGGTCATTGCACCAAGACCACTTAAAAGCATGACCGGGGACTTGTCTATCATTATTGAAATTATTACAATGATACCAAGCACATAGACAATTATATTAAGTATCTGGACGACCCCTTTGAGTGGCTTATCCTTTGAAATTTCAAAAGTTTCATATATCTCAAGGAAGGCGTTTCCGGCAGACCGGAAGACAGCAAGAAGAACTACCACAACATAAGAGACAAGTATTTTCTTTAAAAGCAGATGCTCCCCTGTCAGATAAGGTGAAAAAAGATATATGACAATTACCGGAGCTATGTTTGCAAGCTTCGCAAACACCTTGTTTGTGTAAAAAACATCATCCCATGAATTCTTTGATCTTTCGACTGCAAATTTCACAAAAGTATTTACAAACTTCCTTGCAGCAAACCACGAAATGAAAGATATGAATAAAATCAAAGAAACATCAAAGAGAACCGTCAGCCATATATTCTCAGAAAGCAGGTTCCTTATATTTTCAGGAAGAAACTGTCCGAAAAGTAATTCCATATTTACCTTAAGCCGACATCATTATTCCGCCGACAAGGGCGAAAAGTGCGAATGACTCAACAATACCGGGAGCCGCAAAGCTCATGCCGAAAACATCGGGTTTCTTTGCAACTGCAAGGATTGCACTTGAACACGCTTTTCCCTGATAAATGGCACTGAGCATGAAAGCAAGTCCGCATGCAAGTCCGATCGCAAATATCGAAAAAGTGTCTCCGCCGGCAGAAACAAGCTCCTTAAGTTTTCCATTGAGAATTATCATCAGCGCAAACCCGTAGATCGACTGTGATGCAGGCATCGCTGAAAGAGCAACGAACTTTGCGTGACCTTCATCAACCTTTGACATAACTCCGTGAGAAGTCATACCTGCAACACCGCAACCGATTGCACTGCCTGCCGCAGCAAGACCAAGACACATAATCGGGCCTAAACTTCCAAGATCCATCTTTCTCTCCTTTAAAAAAAGTTATTAATTCTCGCCGTTATTACCACCCATCTTCTTCACAATTCGCTTTATCATAGCCATTGCAAGTTGAATTGCAAGATGCTGCACTGCTTACATACGATGAACTTATCGTTGTGCATAAAATCTTCATCATTTACTCGTTTATTTTCCAATATCCTGATTTGGCAGATCCAACTCTTTTAATGGTTCCTTTTTTAATAAGATCCTGAATATGCCTATGTATTGTGGCTCTTCCTTTTTTCAGTTTTTCCGCTAACTCTTCATAAGTTATTTCTTCATTATTTTTTATTTCCTTAATGATTTCCTTCTGGATTTTTCTAAGTTTTACAGTCTCATTTAAAGTCTCATTTACAGTCTCATTTAAAGTCTCATT
>CAZVWR010000082.1:0-9314 GCA_964630905.1 uncultured Spirochaetales bacterium
AATAAATAATGCGGATGAATTAGTCAAGAAAAGAATTGGATGGTTTCTGCAAAAACCGGAACAAACATGAAAACTCACAGTATAAAATGGATTTTATTTTGTAAAGAAGAAAGTTTGAGGATTTTTATTTTCAACAACCATTCCGGTGATGCTGTGTTCGGGGACGAGCTGATAAGCTTCCGTGAGGGTTATTCCGATCTTTTCGGCAGTGAGCATTTTTAGAAGTTTTTCCTGATCTGTTATGTCAGGCCAGAGCGGATATCCTGGTGATATTCTTGATGATTTATCAATTCCAAGTTCAAGGCGGATAAATTGATCTATCCATTCTGCGGCGGCTTCAGCAAGTTCACTGAGAAGTCCGTTGAAAAGAAAATAGTCAAAATACCTGTCCATTTTGTATATTTCAAGTGCCTTTTCATGCCCCGAACTTCCGACTGTTACTGCAAAATATCCTTTCTTTTCATTAGTGATTATTTTGCAGACTCCTTTTATTACAAGCTGATCGGGGTGGTATTCCTCTAATATCCTTTCAAGTTCTTTTTCCCCTTCAGAAACGGATAACTGCCACCTTGACCTGAAAAGCACACCTTTATTTAAGTGTGCAAGAACATCGGAAAATTGAATGTTATCAAATAAATTCAAACCCTTATCCATTCTTTAATTTTTCCAGTATGTTCATCGCTTCAAATGCATCGTTTGCATAATAGGCACTTTTTCTGTTAAGAGGGGCGACCTCTTTTTCCACAAAATCATTTGTCAGCGCCGCTCCGCCGCAGATCAGAGGAATCTCCATTCCGTTTGAAGAAAGGAATTGGGCGACATTTTTCATTTCAAGAGCACTTTTAACTAGAAGCGCACTCAATCCCACCGCATCAGGCCTGATCTCGTCAACCGCCGCCGCTATTTCTGCCGCCGACCTGTCAGTTCCGATATTGTGAACAGTATATCCGTTATTTGAAAGAATGATGTCAACCAGATTTTTGCCGATGTCGTGAATATCACCTTTAACAGTTGCAAGAACGATCGTCCCTTTTTTGTTAACTTCACCCGTTTTTATGTGCGGCTCAACTATCGAGCATGCCTTTTTTACCACTTCAGCACTTTTAAGCACAAACGGGAGCTGGGTCGTTCCGTTCTGGAATCTTACACCGACCTGTTTCATCGCGGACAGAAGAATATTGTTAATTATTTCAAGAGGTTCAATGGTTTCAAGAAGCTCGTTCACAGTTTCTTCAAGCCCTTTAGTTTTCCCTTCAATGACATGAGAGAAAAGTTTTTCAGAAGGATCAAGTGAAGCGGCGGCACTGCTTTTTTCATCTTGAAGCTTATCGTTTTCAAAATAGTTTATAAGTTCGTGTAACGGGTCATATCCATCTGATCTGCGGTTGAATATCAGATCTTCACAAATTTTCTTTGCACTGTTTTCGACACAGTCAAGGGATACAACCTTGCCGGCATGAAAAATTGAAGCGTCAAGTCCCCATTTCACTGCATGGAAAAGATAAACGGAATTAAGGACTTTCCGCGCTTTCGGCTTTAAACCGTAAGAACAGTTGCTGACACCGAGAACTGTAAAAACATCAGGGTAAAGCTCTTTTATTTTCTTTACAGCTTTGAAGCTTTCAACAGCGGCATTAAAATATTTAGGGTCACCCGAACCCAAAGTGAAGGTAAGGGTATCAATAAGAAGATCTGATCTGTGCAAACCTGCTTTAAGAACTGAATTTATCAATCTTTCAGCGATCTCCACCTTTCTTTCAACTGTTTCAGCCAACCCTTTTTCATCAATTGTAAGTCCTATGACCGCCGCACCGTATTTTTTTGCAAGTGTTAATATTTTCTCAGCTTTTACCCCGCCATCTTCAAAATTAATGCTGTTTATGAGTGCTTTCCCGCCGTAACATTTAAGAGCCGTTTCAATTGTTTGCGGATCTGTCGAATCAATGCAAAGAGGTGTCGGGACATCACGGTTGATAAGTTTTACAAGCTGTCTCATATCTTCCAATTCATTCCTTCCGGCATATCCGACCGAAAGATCGATTATGTGCGATCCTTCCGACTGCTGAGATGAAATAATGTCCATCATCCCGTCAGTATCACCGGAAAGAAGTGCTTCTCTGAATTCCTTTGATCCTGTTGCGTTTGCCCGTTCACCGATGATGAGCGGTTTTAGTTCAACATCAAGCTCACAAATTGAAAAAGAAGAACACACAGCCGGTCCAGTCAAAGGATATTTTTGAGGCATCATTTTGAAATCTTTGATGTTTCCGTAAGCAGATCTGATGTGATAAGGAGTGGTCCCGCAACAGCCCCCTACAATTTCCACTCCGAGATCTTTTACAAAAAAACCGATGTGTTCACCGAATTTTTCCGCTGAAAGTGAATACTGAAGTTTTCCGTTGATAAGTTCTGGAAATCCTGCATTCGGAAGAACTGAAACAGGGAAGGGGGATATCTTTTTAAGTGTTTTTATGCTTTCATACATTCCTTCAGGGCCTGTTCCGCAGTTTAGCCCGAGAGCAAAAAGATCAAATCCAGAAAGAGCTGTTACAACAGTTTCAAGAGTTGTGCCAAGAAGCATCTTGCCATTTTTTTCAACTGTCACCTGAACTATAACAGGCAGATCGCACCGATATTTTTTCATTGCGTCGTAACAGGCGGCAAGCGCCGATTTGATCTGGAGAAGGTCCTGACATGTCTCGATCTGGAAGAGATCGACCCCTCCTTCGATAAGTGCTGAAAAATGAATGAGATATGAATTATAAAGTGTGTCAAAATCTGATTGAAGAAGCGTTGGAAGCTTTGTTCCGGGGCCGACTGAACCTGAAACAAACCGCGGTTTTGAATCAGTTGAAAACTTTAATGCGGCTTTTTTTGCTATCATGGCGGCGGCTTTTGCCGTTTCAAATGCCTTGTCAGCGATACCGAACTCGGAAAATGAAAGGGGATTCGATCCGAAAGAGTTTGTCTCAATTATATCGCAACCGGCCTCAAGATATGCCTCGTGAATGGAAGTTATGACATCAGGACGGCTTATCGAAAGGTAGTCATTGCAGTTTATATGTCCGTGATAATCGTCTGATGAAAGTCCGTAATTAATAATGGATGTTCCCATTGCACCATCAAAAAGCAACGGCCTCTCTTTTATTATTTTTGAAATATTGTTCAATTTAACACCTCGGATCTATTTTGAAAATTTGATGACCGTAACGGCGTCGCCGCCTTCTTCGTTAGTTCCGGAATTGAATTCAAAACGGTATCTTTTCTGGAAAGAGGGGAGCATATCACGAATAAATTTCTTCAGTTTTCCTGAGCCGTGACCGTGAATTATCGTAAGAGACGCTGCTCCGCCGCCGAAAGCATTATCAAGTGATTTCTCTATTTTATCAGCGGCATCTTCCACAAAAAGACCTCTGACATCACAGGTTTCCGCATATTTTGATTCGACTGGATTTTTTGATGAAGCGGTTTTAACGAGTGATTCGATCTTTATGACTATCAGCCTGTCAACAGGGGAGACTAGCTTTTTCCCGTTGCAGATATATTCCGCCTTCTGGTTTTTTATCTGCTGAAGAATACCTTCTATCTTGAGAAGTTTGTCGTAAACTATTGTTTTTCCAAGGATTACAGATTCTGCAACATCGCTCAGTTTATCACCTTTCTTTTCATCAAGCGATACTTTCTGGCGATTGATGGCATCCTGAAGGTTCTCTTTTTCCTTTTTGATCAGTGCCACTTTAACAGGCGCTTCTTTTTTATCAACAGCAGAGATTTTCTTTTTCAATTCTATCTCCTCCATTTCGACAAGTTTTTTTAATGAATTAAGCCGACTTGCTTCAAAATACTTCTCTTTTTTCTCAAGACTTATCTTTATGGCGGCGGCATTTTCCCTTTCAATAATTGCGGCAGTGCGGAGCTGTTCAGTTTCTTCTTTAAGTCTGTCAAGTTCCTCTTCTTTTTTCCTAAGGCGGTTTATCAAAGGCTCGATGCTGTTCTCTTTTGCGAAAAGAAGGTTCTCAAGCTTTGCAACAAATTCTTCAGGAAAACCGATCTTTTTTACTAATGACAGCGCATTACTGCTCCCGACAATGTTATAAGAGAATTTGTATGTCGGTTTATCAGATCCGGTATCAAAACCCATTGCGACAGGAATGAACTTCTTGTTTTCAAGTGCGATGGACTTAACTTCGGCAAGATGGCTTGTCACGACGGCATGGCAGTTCTTTTCCGCAATGAATTCAAGGTATGCCCTTGCTATCGCTCCGCCCTGAAGAGGATCAGTGCCTGTGCCTATTTCGTCTATCAGGACAAGACTTTTTTCAGTGACTGCCCTTGATGTTTCTGAAAGCAGTTTCAAATGGCTTGAGAAACTTGATTCGCCCGAAACAGCACTCTGGTTGTCACCCTGAATTATAAAGATTTCATTAAAAAACGGGATCTTAGCAAAAGAACAGGGGACGGGGAAGCCTCTGACAGAAAGGTGGGCAATAGCCGCAACTGTTTTTAATGCAACCGTTTTTCCACCGGCATTAGGTCCGCTCACAACCATTATCTTTTCATCATCACTGAAAATAAAATCATTTTTTACAAGAGCTTTGCCTGCCGTCAGAAACACAGGGGGATACCAGCCGTTTTCCAGGCGGAGCTCATTTTCTGTGAATTCAGGTATGACACATCCAAATTCTTTCATCCATTTGTATTTAGTATAGATGCTTTCAAGATGCAGTCCGTTCGCAACACATTTTTTCAGATATTCGAAATTTCTAAAGACAAGTCCTCTCAGCTCTTTTAAGACCTTGATGATCTCTTCAAGTTCTTTAGCCGCAAGAAGAGAAAGTTTGTTATTATGTTCTATCAGAGGAAGCGGTTCAAGAAACGCAGTCTGTCCTGTCCTGCTGTAATTGTGAATGACACCTTTCATTGTCCTTTTGAAAACTGATTTGAACGGAAGCACATATCTGTCGTCTCTTACCGTGAACCAGTCTTCCTGAAGATACGAACTGTATTCAGGGCTTAAGATCATTTTTTTGATCTCAGTGCCGATATGTTTGTGGGTGTCGGAGAGCTGTTTCCTTATTTTTGCAAGTTCAGGTGTGGCATTTGAGCTGACTTCACCTTTTTCAGTTATGCACTGCTTTATCGTCATTTCAAAACTGATATCAAAGTCAAAAGAAAAAATAGAGTTTATGTTCGATGCCCAGTTCTGTTTCTTTATTTCTTCACCGGACTTTCTTATTGAACCGAGAAAATCGCCAATAATTCTATAGTCTTTTGCTTCCATAGGCAGATTGTTTTCAAAAAGGTCGACAACTCCGGCAACTGAATCAAGATGAAAAGAGAATATCCCTTTTGATGTTTCTGACAGCGTGGCGGCTTCTTTGATCATTTCAAATTCTTTTACTGCTTCGGTGCTGCTTAGAGCGCTCTGCCGGTAAAGAGACCTTCTGCAAAACTCAGAAAGAGATCTGCCGCCGATCCAGTCGATAATGATGTCCCATTCCTGTATCATATTTTGTTTTTTATTGCTCAGATCAGTCATGATATGTCAGAATTTCAGGTGTCCCCAGTTTCACACTCAGGATCTTTTCGAGATTAAAGCTGTTCTCTTTCAGGAGAAGATAATAATCCTGCTCCGCTTTTTCAGACATTTCGCCTGTTGCGGCATACACTGCAAAATCCTCTTTTTTCATTTTACCCAATGCAGGGCATTCGGCCATCAACTGCTTACGCCAGGATTCATCAGAGAAAAACTCTGAAACAAAAGGGGTGTGCATACACTGGAAAGGTTTGAATTTATGTATTTCGCAAAGATTTGAATTGGAAAAAACACATGCCCCTTTATTTTTTTTAAGTATAAGAAAGGGGAGGTATGAGTACGATCCGCTTTTCTCAATAGTTTCCATCATAACATATTCGGTATATTTATTTATGGTCTCCTGGAGTGTCATTGAAAGGTTTTGAGCGATCTTTTTCACATCTTCGGGATATAAAAAAACCGAACCTTCGCCTTTACAACATGCTCCGCAGATCTTACAAATGAATCCACTCATTGTCCCCTTCCTTTTATTGCCCTGTTGACAAAATATTCAAGAACTCTTGCACTGTTTGCAATTTTTACTGTTTCAGCTCCGGGTGAAGCTCTGACTCCTCCCTGCACCGAACTTTTCGCTTTTGATGAGCCCCAGTTCGGGAAATCATCATCAGTAACGATAAGAAATCTTAGAAAGTTGCCTGAAAGTGATTCGGTTTCAAATATAAAATCGTCATGGTAGTCTTTGGAAACCGCCCTTGACAGACCTGATGCAAGAAGGACCGAAAGAGCTGTGTCCGGAACAGCTTTTCCCGAAGAGGAACTGAAACTGCCTTTGAAATCTGCGAATCCCCGGTCATCAAAAAGGCTCTCTTCGACAAGAACATTTTGAGCTTTCAGAAAGTCCTTAATAATTTCAAATGATTCCGATCCTTTTTTATAGTCAGTCCACATTAAATATGAAATAAACCTGAACTTGTCGGAATGGTTCAGCTCTTCATATTTTTCAAAAGAATCTTTTATAAGTTCAATTTCCTGATCTTTTAATTTTTCTGAGGCTGCTGAAAATGCTTTCAGGAAAATGCCTGAATAGACCGGATTGTCAGCTATGCTTTTTCTGATGTTTGCTGTGTCACTGAAAAATTGTATCAGCTCATCTTTTTTTTCAGTATGTTTCTGAAGAGAGCACTGGTCGCCGCACATTGTTAAAAGTTCCAGGAGGAGTGCGGATGATACTTCTGAAGTGCGTACCTTTTCCATAAGATACCCGATGGTTCTGACAGCCGAACCGGCAAGAGACTGATCGTTAAGGACTAGTGATGCTTTTAAAAGTGCGATGGCTGTTTCCGCCTGAATATTCAGGTTGTCTTTTGATTTTTTATCAGCACCTTCAAATATATCCATCTCGGCAGGAAAAGAACCGTCGGATGATTGAATGTTCTTAAGATGTTTCGAAATCAGCATGATCGCAAGATTTCCGGAATAATCTCTTTTAGTATCTGAGTATATTCCAAGCCACGGAATCATTTCGTCGTTCTTTTCTGTAAACTGAACTGTTCTGTAATGATAGATAGAAGCCTCATCTTTTTTATATTCCTCTTTATCTAGTCCGTACTGCCGGCCTTTTCTATCGATCACATTGACCGGGTTATCTGAATATTCCCATGGCAGAACCCTTATCTTTGCACCTCTTGATTTAAGAAAAAGTCCGTCAATCCTTCTCTTAAGCAGAGGAATGACATTCTGCGGTGTTTTGTCTTCAAGGAAAGTATATTCCCGGTGAAACATCAGAGTCAGCGTAAGGTCTTTTTCAGAAAGCTTTTTGATGGACACCATCTCTTTGTAAAGCTTCCGGAAGGCTTTTACAGTGTTTTTCACCGGCTGATCGGAATATGTTGTTGATATTTCAACTTTTCCCGACCGGTCTCTTATAAGATATGTGACAGTCACCGTATTTTTATCAAGATCAGAGCATTCGCCGTTTTTAAGACATCCGTAGATCTGCAAAGCATGTTCCTTATGATCGGCATCGTTTTTTTTCAAAAGGACCCCTTTTTTTCCGATAAAAAGGACATCATGCTTTTCCAGATAATTCAGGTTTTTTAACTTCTTTGTAAATTCAGATGATTCGATCATTTTCTCAGGTATGAAGGCACAGTCATCAACCTCTTTTTCGAGTTCGTTTTCATTGTAGACACTCTTATCAAGAACCTTGTTCCTGTTACATTTTTCAATAACAATCCTTTCAAGCACATCTGACGGTTTAACAAGTTCTTTAATGAAAACAAAGGAGGAAAAGATTGTAGTTATTAAAATAATTGCTGTTGAAAGATAAGTTATGAACTTTTCACTGGTCATTTACAGATTAATCTGCCTGGGAAGCGGAGGCGTATATCTTAAGGAAGTTCTCATTCACTGAAATATCCGCTTTCTCTCTAAGTTTTTCAACATAGTTTTCAAGGATCTGTGCTTTTTTTGTTGTTTTGAGCCTTTCTTTGAGATTTTCTTTTTCTTTTTCGAATTTCTCCATATCTGCCGGAGTATGTTTTGTTATTCCGGCGATAACATAATTGCCTTCTTCTGTTACAAAAACTTTGTCGAGAATGCCCGGTTCTTTCAGGGAGAAAAGTTTTTCAACAAATTTCGGGCTGAATCCTACACCCTGAACAAATTTTGAATTTTTAACTACACCGGGAACTTCTTTTCTTGAAATGTTCCATTCAGGGAATTTCTTTGCGATATCTTCAGTTGTTATTGAAGGGTTTTCTTTAACAGCGGCAAAGATCGTTTCTGAATCAATTTTCGTTTTGGCAAGAATCTTGTCTTTTATCATCATATCTCTGGCAACATCGTTCTTAACATTTTCAAAGAGAGTCTGACCGCTGCCGTCGTTCCTGCTGTATTTTGACACATTGTCTTCAAATGTGAGCTTAACTTTTGTAAGATTGGCTTCAAGAAAAGTTTTGACTTCATCATCAGAGATCTCTTCTTTGATCTTATCCTTAGTTTCATCTTTAAGTGAAGATTCAAGTACGGCATAAACAAAAGCATCTACTTTTTCATCTGATGCCACAAATTCATCAAGAACTTCAGTTTCTGAAATATCAATACTCTGAAAAAGAAAACTTCTGAGTTTTCTGCTTAAAAGCTGAAGACGGACCTTTTTCTCATAATCGGAGACTGTTGTATTCAGAGTGAACTGCACCATCTTGTTATAAGAATCTCTGTCAAAAGCACCATTCTGCTGGAAATAGGGAGTTTCAATTATTTCCTTTCTTACTTCTTCATCTGAAACTTTAAAACCAAGCGATCTTGCTTCCTGTGCAAGAAGAATTTCACCGATAAGTCCGTCCATAGCTTTTTCCGAAAGCTTGTACTGGGCTGCCATTTCATTGTTGAATTCTCTGAATATACGCTGATAGTAATCATACATGTTCGAATAGGAGAACCGGAATTCAGAGGTGGTTATTATCTCGCCATTGACAGATGCCGCATAGTTCTGGGCTGAACTGCACCCTGCATCATCACCGGGTCCGAAGGATATGACAAAGGTCACGATGATGGCTGCGAACATAAGGGACACTAAAACCGAACTGCTTTTTTTTCTGATGTCTTGAAACATGTATCAACCCCATAAAAAAGATTCCAAAAAATAACAGGGGGCATTTTAATAAGAGAGTATTAAAAATCAATATTTTAATCAGTTAAAAAAATCTGAGGCTTTTTGAGATGGTGCCGGAGGCCGGAATCGAACCGGCATGGGGTTGCCCCCGCTGGATTTTGA
>CAZVWR010000083.1:0-9172 GCA_964630905.1 uncultured Spirochaetales bacterium
CTTTCTTTTTCAACTTTTCTGCGTTTTTTTATTTAACCTATGGGATGGCTGTGATAGGCAATTTATTTGTGGAAAGGCTCCCCTTTACTCATCCGGCATCAGTTTTTTTATATCATCTTCAAGCTCTTCAATACTTTGCTCATGTTCTTTTTTTCTAAGCTCATTTTGATATTTGTCATATTCCACTGTTGCTTTTTCAACCGCTTTTTCATGCGAGATTTTTCCTGCATGTGTCAACAGCTCTTTTCCGTTCAACTGAATTATGCTGTCAAGTCGTTCAATCCAGTCTTTCATATACATTGGAATTTGTTGCTGTGCCATTGATTCGGCAAAAGCGAGATATTGTTCAACAATAACACCAAGAAGTTTAATTTCTTTTTCTTTAAGAAAGTTCTTTGCAATACTTACATCGCTCTTTTTTATTGAAACAGCGGCCTTTTTGTCAAAAGATTCCATGCCAAGAAGGGGCAGAGAGCCATCCACTCTTCTATATACAAGTTCAGCGGCAGTCTGTTCACTTATCGCCCAGAGAAGTTTGTTTTGAACTATTTTAAAAAACTCAACAGTCTTTTCGTCCTTTGGATCATAATCAATGCTTGTTTTGTAAATGTCTTTTATTTTCTGATAAAAAAATCTTTCTGAAAGACGGATCTGACGAATTCTTTCCTGCAATTCATTGAAATAATTCATTGAATTACCGGACTTAAACCTTTCATCGTTCAGAGCGAAACCTTTTACAATATATTCTTTCAGTCGTTTTGTTGCCCAGATTCGAAATTGAGTAGCTCTTTTGCTGTTTACACGATAACCCAGAGCAATAATAGCATCCAGATTATAGTGTTTTATTTTGTATTTCTTGCCGTCTGATGCAGTTGCCGAGAATTCCTCGACAACTGAATTCTCTAATAATTCCGATTCCTTAAAAATATTTTTCAAGTGTAATGAAACATTGTCAGTTGAACAATCAAAAAGTTTTGCCATCATTTTTTGTGTCAACCAGACAGTTTCATCTTCAAGGTGAACATCAATTTTTATACTGCCGTCTGCCGCTTCATAAATTAAAAGTTGTGAATTATCTGTCATGTTTGCTCCGCTCATTTTAAGAACTGCTTTTATCCAATCCCGATTATTCTAAACTTTAAGTGGGAGATATCAATAAAACAGTTTAAACCATTCTCTGAATTTGGTTATTCCGTCAGATACATAGAATTCTTTTCTTTGTTTTTTACCGAGTGTGTTGGGGTTGTCAAGAAGGGCGAAATTTGCATTCACGGGCTGGAAATTATCTGTGACTGAGGTCATTTTCCGGAGTATTCCGCCGGTCATGGTCTCTTTGGGAGGAAGTATGTCGTTTATATTGATTCCTTTTATCATTCTTTTGATGCAGAAAGCACTCCAGAGTCCTGAAAATATGCTTTCGTTATAACCTTCGACCCCTGAAAGCTGTCCTGCTATAAAAACATTTTCCATTGTTCTGACTTTTACGCCGTTTTCGAGAACTATCGGAGCATTGAAAAAAGAATTCCGGTGAACGGAACCGAACCTTGTGAATTCGGCATTTTGAAGTCCGGGGAGCGTTCTGAAAACCCTTTTCTGTTCCCCCTGCTTCATCCGTGTCTGGCATCCGACAAGGTTGAGAACGCTTCTTTCACTGTTTTCGGCTCTGAGCTGAACCACAGCATAAGGCCTTCTCCCTTTCCATTCAAAACCCACAGGTCTGAACGGACCGAATGAAAGTGTTTTGAAACCACGCTCCGCCATCACTTCTATCGGCATGCACCTTTCAAAGAATTCAGGTTTTTCAATTGAACTCCACGGAATCTTTTCTGCTTTTATAAGTTCTTCAACAAATTGAGAATATTCATCTTTTTCAAGGGGAATGTTGAGAAAATCTGCTTCCCCTTTTCCATATCTGCTGCCCCAGAAACATTTTTCAACATCAATGCTTTCAAGTGTTACAAGCGGAGCTATTGCATCATAGAACGACCCACCTTCCACTGAAATTGAATTCATCATAACTTTATCTGTCAAAGGTCCTGTCGCAATGATATAAAAATCCCCCTGAAATCGTGCTTTCAACTCTTCAACAGTCGATATATTCAAACATTTATGGAAAACTATGTGGCTGTTTTCATTTATCATTTCTTCAACTTTTTTTGAAAACAATGACCTGTCGACAGCAAGACTTGCTCCGGCAGGAACACTGCATTCTGATGCCGCTTTTAAAAGAAACGATCCCATTTCCCTCATCTCCTCTTTTAAAAGGAAACTTGCCGTTGAAGGAGACTCCGATTTAAAGGAATTGGAACAGACAAGTTCAGCTGGAGACGGCTCTGAATATACTTCTTCATTTAAAAAATGAGGTTTGCAGTCTATCAATTCAACTGAAAAACCATTTTGTGCAAACTGTAGGGCCGCCTCGGATCCCGAAAGACCGGCACCGAGGATGACTATCTTCATTTAGGTTTGTGACCGCAGTTCTGACAGACTTTTCCTGATCTTTTCTTTTCGACTATATATGCAAATCCGCATTTTTCACACTTCTCACCGAGGACAGGAGCATACCAGCTTACGAAATCACATTTCGGATAGTTGGTGCAACCGAAGAATGCCTTCCCTTTCTTTGATCTTTTCGGAGTTATTTTGCCGTCACATCCCTCTTTCGGACAGTCTGCAACGAACTTTTCCTCTCTGATGATCGTCTTGCACTTAGGATAAGCACTGCATGCCTTGAACTCACCGAACTTGCCGTTCTTTACTACAAGCGGACTGCCGCAGTTTGGACATTTTTCATCAAGCTTTCTGTCAGCTGTCTGTTCAATCGACTTCAAGTGGACTTCTTCACCGACCTTCTCTATTGAACCGGCAAAATCGCAATCGGGAAATGTTTCACAGCTTAAGAACGGCTGATTCCCTTTTTTTGACCATCTAACAACAAGTTTCTTTCCGCATTTCGGACAAACTTCTTCAGCATATATCCTCTTCTTTCCCTCTTTTTTCACCTTGCTTATGCCCGAGTCGAGAACCTTATTGAAAGTGTCGTAAAATGACTGAACAACATCAAGCCAGTCCCTGTCTCCCGTTTCAACTGTATCAAGTTCCGATTCCATTCCTGCTGTAAAACCGATGTTGATTATCTCAGGGAAAAACGACACAAGAGTATCGCTTACAAGAATTCCAAGCTCAGTAGCCATCAAAGCACCTTTAGGATCTTTCATCCTTTCAATATAGTTTCTCTGAACTATCTGCTTGATAACAGTTGCATAAGTTGAAGGTCTTCCTACTCCCTGCTCTTCAAGTTCCTTAACGAGGCTTCCTTCAGTAAATCTCGGAGAAGGCTTTGTGAAATGCTGTTCAGCATCAACATTCTTAAGCTCAGCCGATTCACCCTGAACAACTTCAGGAGTTGTATCTTCACGACCGTTCTTTTTGTATATCTTTCTGTAACCTTCAAACTGAATTACGCTACCGGTTTTCTTGAAAAGGAATTTTCTGTTTGAATCTTCAACTGTGATGACCGTCGTTTCGTAAATGGCATCCTGCATCTGGGTTGCGACGAATCTTCTCCAGATCAGTGTATAGATGTTGAGCTCATCCTTTGTGAGCTTTGCAGAAACCTTATCGGGAGTGAGCGCTACACTGGTCGGTCTGATGGCTTCGTGTGCATCTTGAGTCTTTCCTTTCTTGTTTGCAAAGATTCTTGTCTTTGGTGAAAGATAATCACCGCCCATGTTGTTGGAAATATAAGTCCTTAAAGCAGTGTTCGCCTCTTCTGAAATTCTGAAAGAGTCAGTTCTCATATAGGTTATAAGACCGGTCACACCCTCTTCACCAAGATCCTTACCTTCATAAAGTGACTGTGCTATTCTCATTATCTGTTCAGCAGTATAGTTATAAAGGCGGCTTGCCTCCTGCTGAAGATTACTTGTGTTAAGCGGTGGAAGCGGAGATTCCTTTTTCTCTTTCTTTTCAACTGAAGTGACTGAAAAAGCACCTGCCGACATGATCTCTTTCTTTATCTGATC
Source organism: uncultured Spirochaetales bacterium (assembly GCA_964630905.1). Taxonomy (GTDB): domain Bacteria; phylum UBP6; class UBA1177; order UBA1177; family UBA1177; genus JAGOEX01. The sequence continues at coordinate 4,026 of CAZVWR010000083.1, forward strand.
AGCTTTTGATCCGTCTGCTACATTAACCTTTTCACCTTTTATTTTATCAAGCAGAGCATCCACTTTGCCTGCCTTTACTTTGAAATCAGCTCTGAAATTCCAGTATTCTTCAGGAACAAATGCCTTTATCTCTTTTTCTCTCTCAGCAACCATCTGCAACGCTACAGACTGGACTCTTCCGGCACTCAGCCCTTTCTTTATGCTTCTCCACAGAAACGGTGAAAGTTTGTATCCGACTATTCTGTCGAGAATTCTTCTTGCCTGCTGAGAGTTGTAGAGATTGTCGTTCAGCTTTGAGAAGACATCAATTGCTTTAAGAACGCCTGTCTTGGTGATCTCATGAAAAAGAACTCTACGCACTTCCCTGCCTTCAAAAAGGGATGCTATATGAAAAGCAATCGCCTCACCTTCACGGTCAGGGTCGGAGCCGATGTATATCTCTTCTGCTTCGGACGCCTCTTTTTTAAGCATTGCAATAACTTTTTCCTTGCCGGGTATCACTTCATATCTCGGCTTGAAGTTGTTTTCAATATCAACACCCAGTCTCTTTGACGGAAGGTCGATGATGTGCCCCATTGAAGCAACGACTTTGAACCCTTTCAGGTATTTTGTCAGAGTTTTTGCCTTTGTCGGTGATTCGACGATAAGAAGTTTCATAGCTTTACCTCGCTGTATCTGTAAATTTTACCCGGTAGCTCATCAATCATCCCCTTCATCATGAGAAAAAGCAGTGTGGATGGAAGTTCCGTAGCTGAAAATCCGCTGAGTTGTGAAAGTGTGTCAAAATCGATCCCTTCACCGCTTTCAATGATCAGACGGAAAACCTTTTTTTCATTATCTTCAAGATCTATATCCGTCAGAACATTCACCGGCTTAATATGTTCACTAAATTTTTTTTTGCAATTAAAAAATTCATCAAGCTGTTCAAGATCATACAGAAGTTCCACTCCCGGATCTTTTTTCCGGCTGTTGAGAAACTGATAATTTCCTGTGAAAAGCTCATCATCTATCGGTCCCGGAATTACAAAAACCTTTTTATCAAATTCCCTTGCAAGACGGGCAGTTATAAGACTTCCGCTTTTTGTTGATGCCTGAACAAGCACAAGCACGGAACACATTTTTGCAACGATCTCGTTCCTTATCGGGAAATTCTTTTTTAACGGCGGGGTCTGAGGCGGGAACTGGGAAATTAGTGCACAATTCTGCCGGATCTCTTCTGCAAGTCCTATGTTTTCTTCAGGATATATCACATCTATTCCTGTTCCTAGCACGGCAACTGTCCTTCCGCCGTATTTGAGAGCAGACCTGTGAGATTCAGTGTCTATCCCCCTTGCAAGACCGCTTATGACAGTTTTTGAGTTCATGACAGCTTTTTGTGCCACAGCCTGAGCCATTTTGATTCCGTAAAGCGAAGGTTTTCTGCTTCCGACGACCGCAAGACCTCCTGCATCTTCAGGGATCAATGTACCTTCGATATAAAGCGGATACGCTATTTCAGGTCTGCATTTTAAAATTTTATCGGGATGTCTGTTGTCATTTGCATCAATTTTAATCATTACAAAGATTCCAGAAAAATTTTCATTTCAAGTATCTGTTCATCAGGAGTTGACGCTCCTGCGGTAAGACCTGCAACAGAACAATTTTTAAGTTCATTCAGCATCTCTTCGGTAAAATCGTCAACAGATTCAACCATGTAAGATCTTCCGTTCTTTTCTTTAACTACCTGAAAAAGCTTCATCGTATTGGATGAATTCATCCCTCCGAGAACTATCATTGCATCAACCCTCGTTGCAAGCTCTCTTGCTGAATCCTGACGACTGAATGTCGCATTGCATATCGTCTGAGCCGATTCAAATATGTTCTCTTTTTTCTGCTCAATGAATTTTCTTATCTTTCTAAGCATATTATCATAGTTGGCAGGCCTTGATGTGGTCTGAGCAACGCAGTATATTTTTTTGTGTTCAGTAATAAATCCCTCTACTTCACTCCACTTTTGCAAAACTTCTGCGGGAGATACAACAAGAAAATGGCCTTTTATCCTTGAAGTTATCCCCTGAACCTCTGAATGGTCCTTATCGCCCATGACAATAACGGCATATCCGCCTGAAGATTTCTTTTCAACGAGCTGATGTATCCTTTTAACATAGGGGCAAGTAGTGTCAACAACAGTAAGTCCTTTAATCTTTTCAAGTTTATTTTCAGCATCAAGTGTGATCCCGTGGCTTCTCACAACAACGATACAACTTTCAGGAATGTTTTCCGTATCTCTTACTTCGACTCCGATCGAAGCATAGTGTTCAACCACTCTCGGATTATGGATGAGCGGGCCGAGCATCACTGCCTTTCTTTTTTCCAGTTCTGCTGTTTTTACCGATTCTTCAAGGAGATCGAGCGCCCGTCTCACTCCGAAGCACACTCCTGAATTTTCAGCAACGATCACTTTCAATTTAATTTTTCCCTTTCACGAGCATATTTTACGATCAATTCCGCAGTTTCAAAAAGATCAATATCCGAATTATCAACCAGAACTCCGTCCATAGCGATCTTCAGCGGGGCTATTGCCCTTTTTGAATCCTGATCATCTCTTCTTCTTATCTCTTCCACCAGATTTTCCATAGTTATTTCAACACCTTTTGCCTTGAGCTCGAGCATTCTTCTTACTGCCCTTTTTTCAGGAGATGCTGTCAGAAATATCTTGAGTTCGGCATCGGGTATTATCACGGTTCCGATGTCGCGACCCTCCATTACGACACCTCCTGACCTTGCATATTTTTTCTGCATTTCAAGAAGTGCCTCTCTGACGAAAGGAAGTGCTGAAACGGAGCTTGCAAGCATGCTCACTTTTTCAGTTCTGATGAAAAGAGTTATATCTTCACCGTTAAGGAAAATGTGGTTCACATCATCTTCCATCCTGAATGAAACATCAAAGCTATCAAGCAGTTGTCTTATTCCGGCATGATCTTCAAGTTTTACTGTTTCATTCATTGCATAGGCAAGAGAGCGGTATATCGCACCTGTATCAACATACTGATAACCGAGCGATCCGGCAACCATGCGGCTTACACTGCTTTTGCCAGCTCCGGCAGGCCCGTCAATTGCTATTCTTATTTTTTTCATATCTCAAACACCTCCCCGAAAGCAGGCCGATTATAGCAACCGGATCAATAAAATCAAGGGAGTTTCCCCTATTAATATTAATTGCTCTAAAGAGCAAAAAGTTTTATTTGACTTACTCTTGAAAATCTGTTGTAGATATGTTCAGGGTTACGGTTTTTTGATTAATAACGGGATATTGGAGAACGAGATGGAAAACAGAGCTCACAATTTTTTTGCCGGTCCGGCGGCGCTTCCGACAGAAGTCCTTAAAAAAGCTCAGGCAGAACTGCTTGATTTCAAGGGAATGGGCGTTTCTGTTATGGAAATGAGCCATCGTGACAAGGCTTTCATAGCTGTTGCCGCTGAAGCTGAAGCGGATCTTAAAAAACTTCTGGGGCTTGGCGATGATTATGCTGTTCTTTTTCTTGGCGGCGGTGCGACACACCAGTTCACTCTGCTTCCGATGAATGCTCTTAATGACGGTGATGAAGCAGATTATATCGTTTCCGGCAACTGGGCGGATAGAGCTTATGAAGAAGGTCAGTTCATAGGGAAGGCAAATCTTGTTGCAACTTCAAAAACTCTTGCAAAACCATATTCAGAGCTTCCTGTCGTAAAACAGGAGAACATGAGCCCGAAGGCAAAATATCTCCATTTCTGCTCAAATAACACCATTTACGGAACACAATTTTTTGAGAATAATTTCCCGAAAGCACTTCCGGGTGTAGGTCTTGTCTGCGATATGTCAAGCGGTTTCATGTCACACACTTTTGATGCAAAAAAATTCGACATGATCTATGCAGGTGCTCAGAAAAATATAGGACCGGCAGGTGTTACAGTTGTTGTTCTGAGAAAAGAATGGGCGGCAAAAACTTTCACAAAGAAAGTTGTAAAAAGCTTCGACTACAATTTCCAGATCAAGAAGGAAAGCATGTTCAACACTCCTCCATGTTTCAACATTTATATCACTGGTCTTGTTTTCAAGTGGATGCTTGAGATGGGCGGAATCCCGGCAATGGAAAAGAGAAATAAGATCAAAGCTGACACAATTTACGGAATGATCGACAAATATCCCGATTTCTACAGAGGCTATGTAACGAACAAAGCTCACCGCTCATGGATGAATGTCACTTTCAACCTTCCGTCTGAAGCACTTGAGGAAGAATTCGTAAAAGCGGCAAAAGCTAAGAAAATGCTTGGACTTAAAGGATACAGAGACCTCGGCGGAATCAGAGCAAGCATCTATAATTCAACAAGCCCCGAAAGTGTTACTGCACTTGCCGATTTCATGGAAGAATTCAAGAAAAGCCATTAATAGCTATTTGAATAGATTTCTCACTCACATCTTACAGGAAAAACTTTCACCTGAATAATTTCTGTTGAGATTACTTTATCCCCTGATTTTAGTTTCGGATAGAGAAAGTATTTCTTTATTGAGTTATCATCGAACCAGCGACCATCAAAACAACTAACTTCATCAAAATTTATCTCATAGGTGACTTCTGTTCCTTTTTTAACACCGAAAAATGTTGTTTCATCAATTTTTTCTATCCCTTCTTCAGGTTCTGCTCTCAATGTTTTAAAAGAAACATCCATACTGCAATCAAGTTTGTATTTTTCATAAGTTTCTGAGCTGTCAGGAAGGATCAACTCCATTTGCAGATCTGTTTTTTCATATTCAAGAAGGGAGTTAATCGCTGCGACAATATCATCACTCAGTTTTCCATTTTCCGGATCAAGTGAATCGAAGAAAAGAACTTCTCCGGCAGCATTTTGTGATGCAGTTTCTTCAAGAAGTGATCGCTCAACATCATTGGGACTTGAAGATGTACTTATCTGAACAAATTTAGATTTAGTGACCCGTGCTGCTTCAACAACATCATCAAGCTTATGTACATCACTGGAACCTTTCTTCCAAACTTCATCTAATCCATTGCTTGAATCTTCTTCTTCAGACAATATTTCCAGAATCTCTTCTTCTGAAAGAAGTATTAAAATATGGTTTGCATTTTCTCTTAATCAAGCTCCACCTATATTTCCCAATGCTCCCT
>CAZVWR010000084.1:0-8545 GCA_964630905.1 uncultured Spirochaetales bacterium
CAGAGATTTTTAAGCAGAATATCTTAGGTTTAGCAATCTATGGGATGGCTGTGTTCCTGAAAACTTTAATTTTGGTTTAATTTTATTAAAATAGTAGTGTTGTGTTTAATTTTTGGAGACAGATATGAGAAATTTTTTGATTGCGGTTTTATTGGCATCCGCTTTTATTTTTGTTTCATGTGAGGACTCAGATACAAAAAATTCTGGTGATACTGGTGATACCAGTGATACGGGAGGAGATACAGGAGACACGGGAGACACAGGTAATACAGGAGATGCGGGTAATACTGTTTCAGATGATGATATTGCTGATACCGGTAATACAGGAAATACGGGAAATACAAATGACACAGGTAATACTGCTTCAGATAATGATACTGCTGATACAGGAAGTGGTGTTTCTGCAACATGTACCGACAGTGAAAAATTTTGCCATACTCATGAAGGTTTAGACTGGTCAGATGTTTCAAGCAAGACTATGATGCGGGATGAAGCGATTGAATATTGTGAAAACATCGGCGGCCGGCTCCCAACAATCTCAGAACTGAGAACCCTTGTTCAGAGTTGCCCTGCGACTGAAACAGGTGGAGAATGTGGAATCACCGACATTTGTTCAGCTTATTATGATTGCTGGAATAATTCATGTGAAGGATGCGAAGATGACAGCTTCGGCAAATATTCAGTTTTTGGAAATGTCGGCTGGTTCTGGTCGTCGTCGGTGCGGTCGGATACCCAGGACTTAGACCTTGTCTGGATATTGGGTTTCTACAACGGCCGTTTGGATGAAGCCGAAACCTGCTGCAACTATGTCCGTTGTGTGCGTTAAAGTTATCTTTTATTTTTCCCAACCCGTCAAATTAACTAATTTTTTAATGCGGAGTGGCTACAAATTCCCTTTGATACCGTTGGTGTAATCACTTAGAAGATTGAAAATTTCGTGACCGATAACTTTTTTATCATAGTTTTCAGTTGCATAATCAAGTGCGGTTTTCCCTTTATAATCCTTGTGAAGGGGAGAAGCTTTGAGTTCAATAAGTCTTTTCATATAGTTGGAATGTCCTTTTTCGGCGGCAATGATAAGCGGGGTTTTTTTGTCAATGTCTTTAAGATTGATGTCGCTTCCGGCTTTTATCAGGAGTTCAAAAATCTCTAAACTTTCATTTCTTCTAAATGATATCAAAGTGTTGAGAATGTCTCGCTCAAAGTTGTCCTGCCATGACGGATCAACGCCTTTGTCAAGGAGGGTTTTGACATTTTCAACGCATCCGCTTTCAACTGCATAGTGAAGCGGGTTCTTTTTCGAGTTGTCCCTGAGTTCAAACGGAAGACCTGCTTTAATCAGCGTGTTAAGCATTCCCGGAGTATCGAGCCCTGCGGCATAAAAAATGGCCGTTGCACCAGTTTTGTCAGAAAAATTAAGTACTTCCGGCATTTTTAAAAACCAGCCCACAGCTTTTGCATTGTTATCTTTGACAGCAGAAATGAACCCCAGTCCGTCCGGCTCATAGCCTTCACTTTTTAATGCCCTGTCATAGGTTCCGCTGCATCCCGTAAAAACAATGAAAAACAGTATTAAAATTAAGTATTTCATGCTTTAATCTGTGCAAGAAAATCTTCAAGTTTTTCAATGCATATTCTGTTGTGATCTTCAAGACCTATTGAAATTCTTATCCAGTTCGGGAATCCGTAACCGCCCATCGGTCTGGTGATAACTCCCTGTTTCATCAGATAGTTGAAACAATCCATTCCTACAGAAGGATCTTCTCCCACCCTGACTAAAACAAAGTTTCCCTGACTCGGAAGATATTTGAGTCCAAGTCTTTGAAATTCTTTGTAATAATATTCTTTTCCAGCTTTGTTGACAGCAACAGATTTTTTTAAATATTCGTCATCATTAAGTGCCGCAATTCCTGCCGCCTGAGCAAGTGAACTGGTGTTGAAAGGTTCTCTGACGCGGTTCATGTAATCAACAAGTTCAGCAGTTGCAATTCCGTATCCGAGACGAATGCCGCTTATGCCGAAAGCTTTTGAGAAAGTTCTTGTAACTATTGTATTTTTATGGATATTTCTATAGTTCAACGAATTAGGATAATCATCTGCGTCAACATAGTCTACATACGCTTCATCAACTACAAGTATAACATCTTCAGGAATCACTTTGAGGAGTTTTTCAAAAGCGGTCTTTGAATAATAAGTACCTGTCGGATTGTTCGGGTTTACTAGACATATCATCTTGGTCTTTTCATTTATTGCAGCGATATGACCGTCAATATCGACACAGTGATCTGATGTCTGAGGAATGAGAACGGTCTTTATATTCGCTGCCGCAGGAATGAGTTCATAAACGACAAATGCCTGTTTTGACACGATAATTTCTTCATCTCCTTTAAGAAATGTCCTTATGGCGATGTCTATTACCTCGTTGGAGCCGTTTCCAACGATAAGTTCATCAAAATGAATCTCTTCACCTCTATTTTTGTGATATTCCAAAATTGCATTTTTAAGATAGAATGCATTTCCGTCAGGATAAAAGTTAAGTTCCGATGCCGCCGCCTTGACAGCTTCAACAACTTTTCTGCTCGGACCGAGCGGATTTTCGTTGCTTGCAAGTTTGATCGAATCTTTAAGTCCAAGTTCTCTTTCAACTTCAGAAATCGGTTTTCCCGGTTTGTAAGGGGTTATCGCCTTGATGTTGTCTCCCACTTTAACCATTTTCATTCTCCTTTTTTCCGTTAACAATATCAAATAGTTGGAATAAAATATTCATTGCTTCCCGCGGGGACGTTTTTTCGGGGTCGGCCCGCTTGATCATTTTTTCGAGTTCATAAAGATGGTCAGGAAGAGTTTCTGTATGACCGAAATTCATTGAAAAAATATCGGTCTGAAGAGAGCCGCCTCTTTCAAAACGGAATTTTCTGTCAGCCATCTCCATATCCTTTAATATCTTCTCGGCAGTTTTTATCACCTCTCTTGGCATGTCGGTCAGTTTTGCAACTTCAACTCCGAAACTTCTACTGCTTCCCCCTTCTTTCATCTGATATGTGAATCTGATCTTTCCACCGTACTCCTTTGCCCCCATATGAAAGTTGAAAGCAGATGAAAAGTCTTCAGCAAGTTCTGTAAGTATATGATAATGTGTTGCAAAAAGTGTTACAGCATTTATTTTTCTGATAATATGTTCAGCTATTGCACGGGCAAGTGAAATTCCGTCATAGGTTCCGGTTCCCCTTCCTATTTCATCAAGTATTATCAAGCTTTTAGATGTTGCTGAATTTAAAATGTATGCGGTCTCTTTCATTTCGACAAGGAAAGTGGATTCCCCTTTTGAAAGATTGTCGCTTGCGCCTACTCGGGTGAAGATGGAGTCAACTATCCCGATGCGGGCACTTTTTGCAGGGACAAAAGATCCGGTCTGGGCAAGAAGAACAACCAGAGCCGTCATCCTCATCACCGTTGATTTTCCCCCCATGTTGGGACCGGTGATTATGCAGAATCTTTTCTGTGCATCACCGATAACAACAGTTGCAGGAACATAGCTTCCTTTCGGGATCGAAGCTTCAACGACAGGATGTCTTCCGTCAATAATTTCAATGCCTTCCTTTTCAACGACATCGGGACAGCAGTAATTGTTCTCAACGGCAAGTTTTGCAAAGCCGCAGAAAAGGTCAAGCCACGAAATAAATTTTGCAAGATTCAGGATCTCTTCTTTATAACCATTTATTTCTACTACTGTTTTTTCTAAGATCTCAAGCTCAAGCTCAGTCATTTTATCTTTGGCAGTAAGGATCTTTTCTTCAAGCTCCTTAAGTTCTGCAGTAAAATATCTTTCACCGTTTGAAGTGGTCTGTTTTCTGATGTAGTGAGCCGGAACTTTGTCTGCAAATCTTTTGCTGATTTCAAAATAATATCCGAAAACGCGATTGAATCCTGCTTTAAGTGTCGGTATCTGGGTCGATTCCTTTTCCCTTGCTTCAAGAGCCGCTATGTGTCCTCTTGAATTATTAATAAGATCAGACAGTTGGAACATTTCAGGAGAGTGATCGGGGGAAACAAAACCCCCCTCCTTATAATTGAACGGGGGCTCATCGACAAATCTTTTTTTCCAGTTTTGCGCAATTTTGCCGGTGATGTTGAAAGCCGGGGTGGACTTAAAAAATTCAAGGTCATCCCTTTTCAGGATCGAATCCTTGAGGTTTATAGCAAAAACAAGGGAGTCGGCGAGCATTCTTATCTCTCTGGGACCTCCTCTCTTGACGAGGATACGGCTTAATGTCCGCTCAAAATCTCTAATTTTTCCAAGATCTTCACGCATATGTCTAAGAAGCGTTCCATCTGAGGAAAATGTTGAAACACACTGCTGGCGGAGGAGTATCATATCGAGATTTTTAAGGGGATTTTTTATGGTATTTGCAAGAATTCTTTTCCCCATCGGTGTCTGAGTTCTGTCTATTGCCCAAAGGAGCGATCCTTCGCGGTTTCCGCCTATAAGTGTCTTTTCTATCTCAAGATTTGCCGCAGTATTGTAATCAAGTGCCGCCGAATCTTCGCTTTTCCATCTTTCAGGGGTCCGAAGCGGCGGAAAATTGCCGAAATAGAGATTGTCAACATAGAAAAGCATCATTTCAAGAGATTTTTCAATATTGTTCAACATATTGTAATCTTTCAATTTTTCCAGATAATTAGCTCCATTTTCAGAAGGAACCCAGTCTTCAAACCGTTCCTGGTCTATCACCTCTGCACAAATATGTGACGAAGTGGTGTTCATAACGGTCTCTTTCGGGCCTATATTTCTGATAACATCTTCAATTTCTGTTTCATTCACGACTGTATAAAAAACATCTCCGCAGCTCACATCGACCCATGATAGTGCGGCGGTATCCTTTTCAAAGAACACGCTCATAAGCCAGTTTGACCTGTTTTCGACCAGTGAACTTTCTTCAACCACAGTTCCCGGAGTGAGAATTCGTACAACATCCCTTTCGACAGTTTTTTTCTTTTTATCGGGCTTTTCGGTCTGTTCACATACTGCAACTTTTTTTCCTGCTTCAAGAAGTTTTCTGATATACTGGTCTGCACTGTGCCACGGAATTCCGGCAAGCGGTATTTCAGCATCCTTGTGACGGCATGTAAGCGTAATTCCCAAGATTTCAGAAGCAGTTACGGCATCATCAAAAAACATTTCATAAAAATCCCCGAGCCTGAAAAAAAGTATCGCATCGGGATATTTTTCCTTGAACGCCGTATATTGTTTCATCATAGGGGTTTCAAGGGCTTTTTCGATAGCTGACATTCATTCACCCGTATAAATTCGCCGACACCGCTTTGACCATATCATACAAAAAATAAAAAATAAAGAAGATAGATACAGAACAATTATTTTTTTGTTTTTAAAAAAAAACACATATAATGTCGTGATTTGAATAATTTGCTGATAGGGAAAGCAATGAAAGGTCTTGAAAAATCGTTCAAAGAGGCGGCTTTAGCTGTTATCGCGGCGGAAAACGGAATGATATCTCCGCAAAAGCTGGTCCATATCTTTTCGGACTGGGTGAACTCTCCCGGTGTTTCGATAAGAAAAAAGCTTGAAGAGGCCCTTCCTGAAGAGAATAGAGCGCTTCTTGATCTTCTCGGTTCGGACTCTGTTGAAGATGAAGCTCAGAACAAGTCGATAGAGGTCCTGATGGACAGCGTCAACAGAATAAAGGAACAGACAAGAATGGCTGTCGGCACTTCAGCAGGCCCCGGAGATAACACCTCTGACCGGCTCATCACCGACGAAACTCCGGGAAAATATATGATACAGGGTGAGCTTGCAAGAGGCGGTGCCGGAAGAGTTCTGATCGCCCTTGACAGACACATCGGCCGCGAAATCGCAATGAAGGAACTGCTTCTGGACCTTCGTGACAAAAGAGACGGCAAAATACGCAACGATCCACAGACAGTAAGCCTTCGCAACAGGTTTTTAAGAGAGGCAAGGGTCACAGGACAGCTCGAGCACCCTTCGATAGTGCCGGTGTACGAGATAGGAAAACATTCCGACGGTATTTTCTATTACACAATGAGAATGGTCAAAGGAAAAACCCTTAATCAGGCAATAAAGATATGTAATTCGCTTGAAGAAAGGCTTGAACTTCTGCCCCATTTTTATAACATTTGCAACGCAGTGGCCTATGCTCACAGCAAAGGGGTGATTAACCGCGATCTTAAGCCTTCAAATGTCATGATAGGGGAGTTCGGTGAAACGGTCGTTCTTGACTGGGGACTTGCAAAAGTCAAAGGTCAGGCCGACATGGGAGCGGAAAAGCTTCAGACGGGTCTTCGTCTTTTTCTTGATGCCGATGTAGGAAAAACTGTTGTAGGATATGCGATCGGAACTCCGTCATACATGCCTCCTGAACAGGCGGAAGGGAAAGTTGATGACATTGATGAAACTTCAGATACTTATTCTCTTGGAGCCATACTTTATCAGCTTCTGACAGGAGATCCTCCGTATTCAGGAAAAACTGCATCGGAAATATTAAGAAAAGTTGTAGATACCGACCCGCAGAAGGCGACATCTGTTGACCGCAATATTCCTCCCGAACTTGCGGCGATAGCACACAAGGCGATGTCAAAAAAGAAAAAGGACAGATATTCTTCCGTTACTGAACTTATTGATGAGCTGAACAGTTTCATGTCGGGGGGCAATGTAAAAGTTTACGAATACTCTTCAATGGAGATACTCAAGAGGTTTGCATCAAAGAACAAGGCGGTTTTCATTTCTTCAATACTTATCCTTGTAATGCTCTCTCTTTCGACACTTATGATCGCATGGTATTACGACAGGGAAGTCACGGCCAAGAACACTGCGCAAAGAGAAAAGATAGTGTCGCAGTACAGGACGGCACAGGCGTTCAATGAAAAAGCGGCCCGTCTTGAAACCCAGAAACAGTTCCTTTCGTCAAGAATATATGCCGCCGCATCACTCTATTTCAATCCCGCCAACAGGAACAGTCCTGAATATGTTCCATGGTTCAGAAAGAACTTTAAGGATTCAGATGTTCTTCTGAGTGATGCTGTTTCGAGATTCTACCACCGCCATTTTCATCGTGGAGCCCTGCTTGAAACAGGGATTGACGCAGGCTGCCCAATTACCGCCCTTGCAGTTTCAAACGATTTTTCATCGATCTTTGCAGGTTGCGGAAACGGGGATGTTGCTGTTTATTCATATCCGGGATTAAAAGAAAAGAACAGATTCAAAACAGGTTCGCAGATCGACAGCATTGCTTTAACAAAAGATGGAAAACATGCTGCACTTGGAGGTATTTCGGGTGCGGTGACAATTGCCGATCTTGAAAAAAACACTGTTTCGACACTGATCAAAAAGGGTTTAGGGATCAAATGTATAAGATTTTCTCCTGACGGGTCACAGCTTCTTTCTTGCGGAACAGACTCAATAATTAAGATAGTAAATTTAACTTCAGGGGAAGCCGTTGAAATTAAAGGTCACTCAGGAATCGTTAACGATGCGGTCTTTGTTGATGAAAAAACAATACTATCTGCTTCGGCGGACTCAACGGTAAGGATCTGGGATAAAGATGCCGGCAGTGAAATATCACTTTACCAGACAGATGAAGAAGTAAAAAAGCTTGCCGTAATTAATGGATCGGGAATAATTCTTGCAGGAACGGAAAACGGATCAGTTATTGTTCTGTCAAAGGTTGATCTCAGATTTATAAGAAAGCTTTCATATCACGGAAGCCCGGTGACTTCAATTGATGTTTCATCCGACGGCTCTCTTTTTTTAACATCTGAAAGGGAAAAGAAAAGCGTTGTGTGGGACAGGGAGAAAATGGCACCCCTTTTTGCTCTTGAAGGACACAGTGGTAATATCACTTCAGCAATGTTTGACAGCAGTTCAGACAGGATAATAACAGCTGGAACTGAAGGTTTTATAAGGATCTGGCTCCGCCATGACAGAAAGGAAATAAAGACATTTGCTTACGATTTTTCAAAAATAAGAAAAGGGTCTATTTCAAAGAACGGAATAATGGCACTTCTTCCCAAAAATGATCTTATTCTGATCCAGAATATAAAAGAAAACATTAAAAAGGAAATTCAGCTTCAAAGCCCGGTACTTGACATCGATATTTCTCCTGACGGATCCACGCTTGCCGCGGCATGCTGGGATACCACTGTCAAGGTCATTAATATTGAAACAGGAAATGTTGTAAATGAGTTGAAGGGAAACGAAAACGCTGTTTCATCAGTAAAATTCTCAAGTGACGGAAGGTATGTCGCTTCTGCAGGCAGAGACGGCTCCATAAGTATTTTCTCTTCTCAGGGAGGGGAGCGGATAGCCTACAAATGTGCTTCCGGCGGAGCAGGCATGGTCGCTTTCTCTTTTGACGGGACTCTTATGTCGGGTGTTTGTGATAACGGTGATGTTCCCGTGCTGAAGGTTCCGGCAATGGAAATTGTCAAGCTCATAAAAAACTATGATAAAAAGCCGGTATCGGTTTCTTTTACGGCCGACAACAACAGTATAATAACAGGGTATCTTGCC
>CAZVWR010000085.1:0-8330 GCA_964630905.1 uncultured Spirochaetales bacterium
CAACTAATTCTTGACATCTAATTTAACATAAAATAAAATCCATCTGTTTGTGTTACAATATAAATAACAGGAAGGTTAATTTAAATGTTTTCAATGGAGGATGATATGAGATTCAAGGTGTTGTTTTTTGTTTTTTTTATGACATTTTTGTCTTTTGCGGAAGAAGGATATGTTCTCTGTGAAAATGAAGCCGGAAAGTGCACAACAGGAGATGAAAGAGATTTTCTTAATTGTGTGTGTGAAAACAGGTTTGACAGTGATAACTGGGGACTGTCGGAAGAAAATATTACAGTTGAAAGATGTAAAGAAAGACTTGAGGAGATCTGCGGAACTGAATTAACGACAGTTGACGAAGCTTGTGAAAACAAGATAAGAATGAAAGTTTGTTATGATTTTGCATTTTATGTGATGCCGTGCTTAACAAAAATCAGTTTTTCGCAGGAGCAGGTGAAGGAAGCTCGGGAAGGCGGATGGAATGATTATGCAAAGGAAGTTGTGAGCTGCTGCTATGTTCTTTACTGGGATGATGAATATTATGGAGATAATAATAAAACAGAAGGTTTTGAAAACACCTCAAACTGTATGAAACAGGATGATGCAACCTGTGAAAGCTGTTCTATAAGTGGACCCAGTGAAGATCCGGTGAGTGAAAACGATGATGATGCTCAAAATGATTCAGAAAAATCAGAAAATAAGTCTGAAACCGAATCCGGATGCAGCTTGGTTGTTATATAAAAGGGTGCAATAAGTCTGGAGGCTGATTATGAAAAATAAAATAATTTTAAGTGTTTTTGCTTTATTTCTGTTTTCTGTCGGTTGCGGTGATTCAAATGCTTGCAAAACTCTGACTTGGGAGGCAAAAGAGTCATCAAATAATGTTGTTGGTCTGCGAATTTCAGCAGGAGATAAGTGTGAAAATTACAATGATTATTATGAAGGTGATCTGAACAAGATAATCAAGCAGATTCAGAGCATGAAGATCGTGCTGAACAAAAAATGTTACGGCATGATCCCGGGAGAGAATGATGCCGATGAAATTGAAGTTGAATGTCCTGAATTTGTTCCTGAAACAATAGAATTCGGTGAAATGGTGAAATGCAGTTTTGGAACACCGCCAGACTCGATGACTAATTGTGCACCGCATGAACCGAATTTATATTTCAAAAGCGGAGAAAATGTTATTAAATGGGAGCTGATTAAGATTGAAAATCCAAGAATTGTTGTTGATGAACAGGACTATGCATTTATTTATGAAAATGGAGATGTAGAAATTCGTGGTTCTTTTGAAGATGACAGTCTTAAAGAAGCGTTAATAAAATTCATCTGGACGGAAGGGACAGAAGAAAAGACAATCGAATTTAGTGCCACGGTTGAGACGAAGGAATAATTTCAAAATCTGATCCTTAAGACTTCTTATTAAGAATTTGTATACAAACAAAATATTGATAGGTTTCAAGTTTGTGGTATAATGCTCTGTTTTATGTTCGGGACATTTGGAGTCAGCGATGAATATTAAATTTGTTTTCATGATTTTACCGGTGCTTTTCATGTTGTCATGCATTCAGGAGACGACAGATAAGTACAGCAATCCGAGCTATCTGACCGACAGCGAATCTTATTACAAGGATTATCCTGATGAAACAGGGGTCAGTGACGATGATCCTGAAAACGAAGTGTGGGATGTAAGGTTCAACTTTCTTGGTGTGATAAATGACGGAAATACCCCGATGGAGAATATCCAGTTCGGATCAGGGACCCTCACATATCTTGACCTTGAAAACAACAGTATCTCAATAAATTCAGCGATGTGGGCAATAAAAAAATCGATTAAGATCAGTTCAGGACACGAAGTTCCGATCATTCAGATATTTTTTGCAGATGATCCGGCAAACATCAACGAAGAGGGGAAGGTCACATATTACATTCTCCAGCTTGAAGGTTCATCGATCGCGAAATCTGAAACTTACTATCTCAACAACGATAAGATATACCGTGCAGAAGTGACTCTTGAAGAAGAATTGATAAAAGAGATATGCTATGTTCAGGAACCCTATTCCAACAAGGGAAGAGTCACAATATTCACCCACAACATAAGGGTCGGTGAAGAACTCAGGGTGGAAGGTGTCGCCAATATGTTCAACATGGAGATCATCGAGTGCAAAGTTCTGAACTGAGAAGAATTGGGGATTCAGGACTCAAATGCACAGAAAAACTCACCTCTGAATTTTTCCGGATACTTCCTAAAACCGATCTTCATGTCCATCTTGACGGATCGCTCCGTCTGGAAACGATACTCGACCTTGCAAAAAACGAGAAGATCGACCTTGGAGCTTCAAATGTTGAAGAACTGAAGGCGCTCATCGGTCCGGGTAAGAACCACAAATCTCTGAATGATTATCTCAAAGGGTTTGATATTACTTTGAAAGTTCTCCAGACAAGGGAAGGGCTTTACCGGGCGGCTTATGAACTTTGTGAAGACTGTGCAAAAGAGAACATCGAATATTTTGAAGTTCGTTATTCACCGGTGCTTCATACTCAGAAAGGACTTCCTCTTCCTGCAATAGTTGAATCTGTTGTCGAAGGGCTGAAGGCGGGACAGCGTGATTTCAAGGTCAACAGCGGAGTCATCATTTGCGGAATAAGGAATATCTCTCCCGAAGTGAGCTTGAGAATGGCTGAACTCGCAGTGGCTTTCAAGAACAGAGGTGTTGTCGGATTCGATCTTGCAGGTGCCGAGTACAACTATCCGGCAAGAGATCATCTTGAAGCATTTTCACTCATCCTTTCAAACAATGTCAATGTGACAATACATGCCGGAGAGGCATACGGACCTGAAAGCATTCATCAGGCCCTTCATTACTGCGGGGCACACAGGATCGGTCACGGGGTAAGACTCAGAGAGGACGGTGACCTGCTCAATTATGTAAATGACCACAGGATCCCTCTTGAGCTCTGTCCTTCAAGCAATGTCCAGACCGGAGCGGTAAAGAACATAAAATCACACCCTCTTAAATTTTATCTCGATCTTGGTATAAGGGCTACGATAAATACCGACAACCGGCTGATAACCGACACGACAATGTCAAAGGAATATGAGCTGATCTACAACACTTTTGACCTCACATGTCAGAACATTCTTGACCTTGTCATAAACGGGATAAAAAGTTCTTTTATGCCTTTTGAGCAGAAGAAATGGTACCTGCGTGATACAAAGAGCAAGGTCATTGCACTC
Organism: uncultured Spirochaetales bacterium; assembly: GCA_964630905.1. GTDB lineage: Bacteria > UBP6 > UBA1177 > UBA1177 > UBA1177 > JAGOEX01. The sequence goes on from CAZVWR010000085.1 coordinate 3,233, forward strand.
ATAAAAGAGCACACGGGAACGAATATCAGAAATTCTTAAAATGACAGCATCAAAAGAAAGAAAATTAATAGAAAAAGCGGCCCTGGGTGATGTCAGGTCATTTGAAGAACTGCTTGAAAGTGTTGAGGATAAAGTTTTTTCTTTTGCTCTTTCAATAAGTGGCGGAAACAGAAGTGTTGCTGACGACATTTATCAGGAAGCGGTCATAAAAGCCTATTTGAACATCGGCAAATTTTCTTTTAAATCCTCTTTTTCCACATGGCTTTGGAAAATAATCAGAAATGCCTATTTCGATCATCTTAAATCAGAAAGAAAATGCGGGGATCTGAGTATTGAAGATCTTGAAGGTTTTGAGCCCTCTTTTGATGAAAAGCAGGATATGTCGCTTATATCTGATGACAGGGCGGCAATGCTTCGAAAACTGATCTCGTTCCTGCCGGTAACTTATTCAGAAGTGATAACTCTTGTTGATCTTCAGGAAATGGATCATGATGAAGTTGCGCAACTGCTTGAAATTGATAAGAATCTTCTTAAAGTAAGACTTCACAGGGCAAGGGCGAGACTTGAACAGTTGATCGAAAATAACATGGAATACTTTAAATGATGTGTAACTTTCAAAAAGATAACGGTGTCTTAATTACCGGAGTGGTTGGGAATAAGGGGTTGTTATCGTGACAAAAAAAGCCGAACAGATATTAAACGGACTCGTTACCGTTGCAAGATCGGAAAAGATAAAAGTCCCTTCAGATCTTAAGGAATCCCTTCATAATAAGCTATGCGGCATTCAGAAATCACAACAGAACAAATTCAGGCACTTTTTCAGACCGGTACTCGCGATCGCGGCTGTTGTTGCAGTTATCTGTTCGATCTCATTTGCAGTTTTCAATAACAGTTCAGAAAAGATTGAAAGGCATCTTATACACGAATCAACTGTTGCTGGCGGCAGACCTGTTACGATAAAACTTGTCTACAATGCCGTTGATGATTTGAGAAATGTTAAGTTTTCTCTTGATCTTGATGAAGGGATTTCGTTCCATTCTGACAATCCTGAAATAAAGAGCAGAAAAAACCATGAATGGAAAGGTGTATTGAAAAAAGGAACTAATTCAATACCTTTTGTTGTAAATACAGACCGTTTCGGAAAGATGAAAATAATTGCAAAAGCAGTTGCTGGAAAGTTCAGTCACACTCAGGAAATAGTTCTTGAAGCCCGCGAAAAGGAAACTGTTATATCGATGTTCGTTATCTCAACGGATAAATAAATGGTCATAAGCAACATTTTTTCAAAAACTGTTCTTATATCAATTCTTGCAGTTTCACCATTCATTTTTCCGGAATCTGCAGATCCGTTTACGGGCGATGTGAAGGTTGAAGAAGGGGAAAATGTTGTAAACTGGGAGGAAGGTATATTCGGTCCTCAACAGAAAAAGAAGGAAAATAAGAAAGAGAAAAGTGATAAAAAAGAGGAACAGAAGCAGGAAGTTGTTAAAAAAGAAGATAGCCCGTCACAAAAAGATTCCGGCAAAAATGATCCCGAAGAAACAAAAAATGTCTCCGTAGATGATGAAAAAATTGCTGAAAATGATGAGGAATACGGAAAGAACAACCCTGAATGGGGAAGATATTACGGGGAAAATGTCAAAGTGGCTGATGAGAGTAAATTTGTCGAGGTTGAGAAAAAAGATCCTGTTCAAAAAGAAGATGCTGAGCTTCCTCAAAACGAAGAATCCTTCATGTTTCCGATAGATCTTCTTCTGTGGAGTCATGGCGGTGACGGATATAATGCGATGATAAACACAGGGGTAAAGGTAAGTTACTGGAATGTCTATTCAGTTCTTTCTGTCGGTACTGATTTCAGCACAATTGCCGCCCGTCCCCTTTCACTGGGTGTGAGTGCAGGCGGTTTCTACCGGTTGAGCGATTTTTCCATAACTGCTGATATGGGATATGAAAAAGTTTGGGATTTCGGTGATAATGCGGCAATAAACGACTATGCTCTCGGTTTGAGGGCAGGGCTCAGCTACAGTGTTTTAAGCTGGTTTGCAATCAGTGCCGGGGCAGGTGTTAATTACAGTATTTTTAAAGATTCAAGTTTTGAGGAAGGTAAATTTATCCCAATGTTTTTCGGTGGTTTCGAGTTCAGCTTAATAAAATGATCTTTTTTCTGTAACCAATAATTGACAACTCAGTCTAATAACAGAGATGACTGAAAAACATCCACAGTTTTTAATCAGTCGCCTCATATCTGGATGGGTTGATCACACACGGCCGGCTGGTGCAAATCAGCCGGTTCTTTTTTTTAAGAAGATTGCAGAATTCCTGATGAAATGCAAAATTCAACAAATTCAGCAATTTCACTTTTGTATTGGAGTTTTAAAGCTTCAAGGATCTGAGAAAAGCTCCTTTCTCCATTGAATTTTTTCAAAAGTCTTGCCCACTTCGGGTCAAGTGCTGTGAAAAGGCTTTCGCCGTTTGAATTATAAGTCACGACTTCTGTTTTTTGCGGTCTGAAATGTTTCACGAAGTCCTTCAGTGTCATGTGTCCGATATTTAAGAGATCATCGGGATCATAATCAAGAGTTATAAGAAATGTTCCTTTTGAAACAACGAGTATCTGATTTTGCAGTGGTTTTGTGTTTCTTTCTTTCAAAGTTGCAAATCCTGCCTCAAGAGACCTGTCGAGAGAATGGTTAAGCCGGATAATGTTTTCCATCGGTTTGTAAAGAGTGGTTAAATTGTGACTTTCAAAAAGCTTTTTCACGAAATCAAGTTGCAGTTTCTCAATATCTAAACGGTCACGACCGGAGAGAAAGACGGCAAATTTCTCAAAAAAGTCCGATCCTGAAATCTTTAATGTTTCCAGTATCATGAACAGCCATCCGACAGATCTGCCCTGATTGTAGAAAACATTGCAGGCATCAGTGATAACCGCAGATGCTTCAACATCTTCTTTTGAAAATGAGGGAGTTGATATAACGGTGTAAGGAGCAGATTGAGAAAAATTGATCCCGAAAGACTCAGCTTTTTCGTGAATTACAGTGCCTGGAAATATCGCGAGAGGGAAAATATCAAGATTGTTAGGTTGAAGTGAAACTGCAAAATCAATGCTTTTTTTAAACCCGGCAAGAGTGTCACCGGGAAGCCCGTAGATAAGATCAAGTCCGAAAACGATATTTTCAGAATTGAGTATTTTGATCTTTTCTTTGAAATTTGAAGGGTTTATGAATCTGTTTACATTTGATAGAACTGCCGGGTCAGAACTTTGAAGCCCGATCTGAAGACCGCAGTTGACAGATTTGAAGAGTTTTGCCATTTCGCGATCTAAAAATTCTGTTCTGACTTCAAAAGTGAAGTGTATTTCAGGGGCGGTTTGAGCGATCATTTTAAGAATCTTTTTTGCCCGTTCTCTATTTTTGTTGAAAGTGGGATCAAGGACAAAGACCTGAGAAATATTATGTTTTTCAAACAGTTCCAGCTCGGCTTTTATCCGGTCAAGTGAAAATGTTCTCACATCGGAAACACCTCGTGATTCAAAACAGAAATCGCATTTGAAAGGACATCCTCTTGAAAGTTCCCATAAAACTCCGCCATTGTTTTCAAGCTTGACGGTTCCGTTTAAGAACGGGGAGGGAAGCTCATTAAGGTCAGGCACGGGAATACTGAAGATATATTGTTCAAGCGGTTCGTTCTTAAAAATTCTGCTAATTGCTTCGACAGTTGCAAGTTCTCCCTCTCCTTTAATGACAAAATCAAAAAACCCTGAATTTATTAGCTTTTCAGGCGAAGATGAAGCCTCTGCCCCTCCTGCAAAAAGGTGTATTTCAGGAGATCTGTCCTTAATTATTCCGGCAATTTTCATTACATGAGCTGTATTCCATAAATATGTTGAAAAACCTACTGCGTCAGGCTTGCGCTGTAAAATAGAATCAGCAATAATATCAACGCTTTGATCCAGATAATAATCAAAGCATGAAACATTGAGCAGGTCTTTCAATTCACTTGTGGAATCAATTGTTGCTTTTATCATTGCTGTCCCTAGAGCCATTGCCTGAGGCGACTTCTTTATGTGTATTGAGATCAGATCGATTTTCATGCCGTCTCCAAAGAAAATTCACTTGCAATATACACATATTTGTTTTTTCTTGAAACTTTTTTAAGTCATTATAGAATGCATTGTTGTTGTTGTTTTGGAACAATAGAGAAACATGAGATTCAAGATCATCAGAGATGTGACAATTCTTAAAAATATAAGTCCGTTGAGAGGCAATTCAGATTACGCCTACTCAGATTAGTTTTTGAAATAAATCCAAACTGTTATATTAATTATTGTGGAGACTGCCATGAATTTACCTTATGCGGAACCTTTCAGGATCAAAGTTGTTGAACCTTTGAAAACAAGCACGAAGGAAGAACGGGTCAAGTGGATCAAAGATGCCCGTTTCAATCTTTTCAACCTTAGAAGTGAGCAGGTTTTCATTGATCTGCTTACTGATTCGGGAACGGGCTCGATGAGTAGTCATCAGTGGGCGGAAATGATGCTCGGAGATGAAAGTTATGCGGGAGCGTCATCATTTTATAAGTTAAAGGAAACTATCGGGGAGCTTCTCGGTTTCCCCTATTTTCTTCCTACTCATCAGGGTCGTGCCGCTGAAAATGTTCTGTTTTCAGCTATGATCGGAAAAGACGGAACAGGCAAAGTGGTTCCCGGAAACAGCCACTTTGACACAACAAAAGGACATATCGAGTTTCGGAATGCAAGAGCGATAGATTGTACGATCGATGAAGCTTTTGATACAACGGTCGATCATCCGTTCAAGGGAAATATCAATCTTGAAAAGCTTGAAAAAGTTTTTATTCAGTACGGAAAGGATAACATTCCTCTTTGTATAATTACTGTCACCTGCAACTCATCAGGGGGACAGCCGGTTTCAATGCAGAATATAAAAGATGTCAGTGCACTTTGCAGAAAGTACGGCATAACAGTTATTTTTGATGCCGCGAGATTTGCTGAAAACGCCTATTTCATCAAGATCAGAGAAGACGGATATCAGAACAAGACGATAAAAGAGATCGTTTATGAAATGTTCAGTTTTGTTGA
>CAZVWR010000086.1:0-5130 GCA_964630905.1 uncultured Spirochaetales bacterium
TGTCTTGTCTTGTCTTGTCTTGTCTTGTCTTGTCTTGTCTTGTCTTGTCTTGAAAGAATCATTGCACTAAAACAGGAAAAACAAGCTTTATTTGAATTTTTATCCATTTATCTTTTACACCAAAGTTCCGCTCAGGTTGTATTAAATTATTTTCAGCAAGTCAAGGGGAAATTAAAAAAATTTAATTTTCTCTCAGATTTTTTGGGGGAGCTTCAAAATTTATCTGCCCTTGACGGTTTATCATAATTCTGATAATATTTTGCGTTAATTGTGATATGGAGGAGTTATGACGATCATCAGACCTGTTTCGGATCTTCGAAACAATTTTAACGAAATTTCTGAAGTTTGTCACAATGGTAATGAGCCGGTTTTCATAACGAAGAACGGTGTCGGTGATCTTGTTGTGATGAGTATGGCGGGATATGAAAAGCTTGTGGCAAAGCTGGAACTTTACAAAAAACTGCTCGATTCACAGGCAGAGGCAATGCTTACAACTGAAAGAGCCGCCCACGGAGTTGTTATGGAAAAACTCAGGACAAAATACAATGCCAAAAAAACTGAGGATTGAATATCTTCCGACAGCAGAATCCGATCTGTTTGAGATCTTTGATTACATTTTTCTTGATTCTCCTCAATCTGCCGTAAAAATGATTAATCTTTTTGATGAAAGAATTTCGATACTTGCTGAATTTCCTTTTAGCGGCAGAGAAATTAATGACAAACTGCTCAGAAAACTCGGATACCGCTTTCTGGCAATTGAAAATTATCTTGTTTTCTATGTCATAAAAGAAAAAAGTGTTGAGATCAGAAGAATTTTACATGGATCCAGAGAGTTTCTGTTTTTACTTTGATTAAAGTGACTCCACAAATTCCTTAAACATCAGAACTCTGTCGATCTGATCGTTTTTTATGAGAAAAGGGCTGACATCGGCGGCAAGTTCTTTGAGGTTGACTGATTCAGCGTTTTCAATAAGTGCCTGTTTTAATTGAGTTATATTTGTTATCCCGAGTTTTATGGAAAGATATTTGAAGTCCGGCATCGTTTTTGACATCAGGAATGTTACATCAAAATAATCTCTTCCTTTGCTTCTTTTTCTTCCAAGCAGTGCTGCAATTTTCTGACTGAGCAGAGTTGAAACCGGAACAACTGAAATAAATCTGAAAAGTGCGAACTTTTTCAACATGAATTTTTCCTGTTCATATTCATAATTCTGCGGCTCTGTATCAAGCTGGATAAGGATCTTTTCACTTTTCACCGGTGAAAGTTTTTCTCTGTAAAGCAGATCGGGGAATTTGATATTGCAGTGATATGCTCCCTTAAAAACCTGCTTCATTTCAATTTCATAGCCGTCAAGTTCAAGCTCATACTTTATAAAATCGCTCAGTTTTATAAAATCCGCTTCACTCATTCCAAGATTGTCAAAATCGAGATCTTCGGAAAATCTGGTGTTGCCGTGAACTATTCTAAGAGCAGTTCCGCCAAGGAACACAAGAGAGCTCGAATAATTGCTTTTATAAATAATATCAAGCAGTTTGTATTGAAGATACTCCCTTAGAACATTCCGTTTGAACTGCTGTTCCAATGGAGAAAATTCTTTAAGTATAAGTTCAAAATTAAGCATTGATAAACTCCTTTAAAATGTCATATCTTCTTTTCAGCGACTTGTTGTTGAATATCCGCAGATACTTCTCAATCAACTCCTCATTTACCGCTTTTCTGTACTCATCAATATTCAGCCGCCACTCAAAGAGATCGTTTTCATCAAACTGCTTTCTGAAATACAGATGATCAAGCAGTGCTTTTTCAGCAGAAGCGATAATGTAACCGCTCTGAGGATCGATCATGTATCCAAAAAACAGTTGCGGTGAAATTGAACGATAACTGAAAGAACCATATAAAGTGTTGAATATTTTAGTTTTTCTGGTTGAAGCTGAAGTGATCTGATAAACAGATTCAGGAATAAGTCCATACTGAGAAAGTGCCGTTTCAAAACTTATGTATGAATGAGAATATATCACATTTGCGATCTTCATAAGCATTAATTCATTTATCTCAATCTCTGAAAAAACATAAAATCCATTAATTATTTTAGATATATAACCCTTTTTTTGCCACTCAGAAAGTCGTCTTGCGTCAAAGTCAGGAAAAAGCATAGAGATATTTTTCAGATCAAATATTCCCTTTTGGATTAAATTTCTTCTGAACTCTTCGTACCTCATGTTTCCTTTTAGTGTTATTAATAACATAAAAAAGAAATAACTTGAAATAATAATCTCTTTTTTATTTAAAATGTCAAGGACTATTTCAGTTTATTCCGCCGCAGGGTGTTTTTTTGCGGGCTTGCAGATCTCTTTTCTTTCTTTGATGTATTCAGAGAAAATGTCGCTGACGATGAAGGGGGTCATTTCTTTCTGTCTGATTTTGCCGAAAATTTCGTATCCGTTGCCCCCTTGAGCGATATAAGAATCTGTCGCAACTGTATAAATTTTATCAGGATCTACAGGCGTCCCTTTTTCATTCTGGATGATCATAAAATTATCAGCGCTCCTGTCTGTTATTTCAAATTCCATTCCGGCAAGATAAGGGAAAGAACCGAGATGAATTCCTGAAAACACATTGTCAACACTGCTTTTAATTGCCCTGACAAGTTCTGCACCGCTTATTTTAAAGAGCATTACATTGTTAAAAAATGGTAATGTATCAGCGATCTCCCCTAATGTAACATCCCCTTTTTTAAGGGTTTTTCTTACTCCGCCTGCATTCTGGAGAGCAACATCGACTAAGATGTTCTCCCGCCTCGTTTTCCAAAGTATCGCCTCTGCAACAAGGGGTGCAATATCACTTCCTTTTTCCCAGCAATGTTCAAGAGTTTCTGAAATACTCCCTATTTTTTTGCTGAACTCTCTTGAAACAGATTCTTCATAGTTGTCAAATCTTGCTTTAATATCGCTGTCTTGCTTCACATATACAAATTCGTTGAAAGGTGAAAGCTTCTGCTGGAACGGGATCTTCTCTTCACCTCTTAAAGGATAGACCGTCTTCCCTTCATTACCGGTTATCTCCCCGCTGATGTCAAATTCAAGGTCAAGAGTTCCAAAAGCCCTTGCGTTGTCCCATGCATGAACGATCAGAACATTCCGGCCTGCAGGATCTTTCACAATATGAGGATAATCGCCGCTCACATTCAGGCAGTCAATTCCGGTATATCCAAGCATTGTGTGTGAATGACCGCCTATTATAACATCAATTTCTTCAACATTTTCAGCAAGTTTTACATCTTCTTCAAAACCGAGATGGCTTAGAACGAAGATCCTTGTTATTCTCCTTTTTTTTAGTTCTTCAATATATTTTCTTACCGCTTCAGCAGGATCTGTAAACCTCACCCCCTGCCCGGGTGAAGAAATTTCACCTGTTGATGGAGTTATAACACCTATCACTGCATTTCTGAAAGGCCATGTGCCGGTCACAACATAAGGTTTTACAGTTTTTTTCAGATGAACATCTTCATCAATTTCAATGTTTGCGGCAACAACCGGAAACTGTGATTTTGCCAGAAGATCGTGTAAAAATTCACTTCCTTTATCAAATTCGTGATTCCCGGGAACGAGAGCGTCAAGATGAGCTTCGTTCATAATTTCTATATCTGCAACTCCTTGAAATTCCTTAAAATATCTTGTTCCCTGAATGAGATCTCCGGCATGGAGAAACATAACATTGCTTTTCTCTTTTCTTATGTCTCTAACCGATTGCAGAATCAGATCAAGACCGCCCGAACTGAAATTGTAACTGTCACCTTTGTATCTGCAGTGGACTTCACTTCCGAAAAGGTGTGAATGGGTATCGTTGACATGAACAAGGGTGATATCCTTTCCGCAACCTGTAAGAAAAACAACAAAAAACGCCGTCAGAAAAAACAGTCTGTACATATTTTCCTTATTTTGTCGTAAGTCGCTGATAATAAGCATAATCAATATCGGTGTTCTCATAAGTGAATGTCGAAGGATTTGTCCCCACTCCATTCATCATTCCCTGTTCCCATTTGCCAAAATCGGTAATATAGCTCTGCTCTGAAGAAGAATTATAGTAATATGTAACTGATTCAGACTGCCATCTTGTTCCGATGTAATAGAATTTTCCTGCTTCAAGGCTCACAGCTATCGCCCCTGAACTGTAAAATGATGCTCCGCCGAGAGTAAACGGCACTGTGTATGAAATCTTGTGGGTATATGTACCGTTAAGAACTGAAGATTCATAAACATCATAGTATATTGTCGCTCCCGCATCGGGCAGACTCAGATATGCTTCTATTTTTGTTAAGGTTTTAGATTTGGTGACAGAATAGAAATTGCCTCTCATTCTTAAAGTTCCGTAATAATCTGTGTCGCTTGAACCTATAGTATCCACCTTTTCAACAACCGGAATTTCATAGTTGTCAACACATTGATTCGTCCATGTTGCACCACCTTTCAGAGTGCCGTCCAGCCCTGATCCTGCCGAATTATCCGCAGTGGTTCCGGTTGTTTCTTCAAAATGCCACAGTCCGATGGTGTTTGAATCGTTATTAAATCTCTTGTCAGGAGTAAAATTTGAAGAATAACGGGCTGTTGAAGAAATTCTGATTTCATCTATCAGTCCGTTAAAATATGAAGGAGTGCTTGACCTTCTTGAGCCGAAAAACAGGTTTTCAGTGTTGTTCATAGGATTATACGAGGTTGCTGTGGTACTGTCCGGAACTCCGTTTATAAAGATATTTAAACTGGATCCGCTTTTAACAAGAGCGACATGATACCATTTATTAATAGCGAAACCTGTGTTAGCCGTAACAGATTCCGAAGTATCAGCAATATAATAGTATCCGCCGTATGCGTTACTTGGGAAAAAAATCTGATATTCATACCCGTAAATGTAATATGCCGGATTTGTTGTAGTATTTCCTTTTCTTATTATCGGCGACTGACTGTCTGTGGTATGTTGCATTACCCATGCTTCAAGTGTCCAGTTGCCTGAAAGATTAAGCACTGAATTGTGAATGACTTCGATATAACCGCTTGTTCCGTCAAGACTGATCGAGCCGCAGGGAGTACCTGTATTGCCAGTATCTCCGGAATTACCAGAATCACCTGAGTTAC
>CAZVWR010000086.1:5230-8135 GCA_964630905.1 uncultured Spirochaetales bacterium
CGGTGTTTCCTGTGTCTCCGGTGTTTCCTGTGTCTCCGGTGTTTCCTGTGTCTCCGGTGTTTCCTGTGTCTCCAGTATCTCCGGTGTCTCCAGTATCTCCGGTGTCTTCGTCGGGGATCTCCAGATCTACGCATGTTGCAGTGTCATAACCTATACAATTTTCAAGACATTTTGCTTTGCCTGACTCATATTTCAAAGGATCTATCTCAATGCAGTTCTTTACTCCGCGGTCACAGATCTCATTTCCTTCAACTATGCCGTTACCGCATTCATACGGGTTTTCCTCACAGGTCGCGACATCCCATCCAAGACAGCTTTCATCACATTTTGCTTTTCCTGCAATGTATTTAACAGAGTCTATTTCTGTACAGTTCTTAACATTTCCGTCACAAAGTTCCCCAGTATCTACAACGCTGTTACCACATGTTTCTATCACTGAATCGTCATCATGAACAACATCATCCTTTTTTTCTGCATCATTCTCTTCAGCATCATTATTTTCAATGTCATCAATTTCATCAATGTCTGATATCGCCCCGTCATCATCCTTCTGTGCTATAATCCTTGTTTTAGGTGTTTCACAACCCGAAACAAAAAATGCTGCAAAAAGAAAAAAAACACTGAACTGTTTAAAATATTTAAAGAAAAACATCCCGCCCCCCTAAAAATCTTTAACTTTGAAAGTATCCCCTGAAGAATATGCAAATCTTGTTATAACACTCTTTAATTCTCTCACATTGCCCGGCCAGTCATGTTCAAGAAGCTTCTTTTCTGCCGCTTTTTCAATCTTCAGGTCTTTTCCTTTAAGTGCTGAATGGATATGTCTGCAAAGAGGAATAATATCATCTTTCCTTTCCCGAAGCGGTGGAATGTTCAAATGAAGCGTTGCGAGACGGTAATAAAGATCTTTTCTGAATGTCTGTGCCTTTACAGCTTTTTCCAGATCCTTATTTGTGGCAAGAATCAGTGTCACATCAACTTTTCTTCCCGTACCGCTTTCACCAACTCTTCTCACCATCCAGTCTTCAAGAACTCTGAGCAGTTTAGATTGAAGGTTCATCGGCATCTCTGCTATCTCATCAAGGAAAAGTGTTCCGCCGTCAGCCGCAATGAAAGCTCCGGTTCTTTCCTCTGCTCCCGTAAAACTCCCCTTCACCGTCCCGAAAAGTTCGCTTTCTACAAGTGTCTCAGGGATACTTGCCGCGTTATATGTGATGAACTGTCCTTTTCTACCGCTTGTTTTATGGATGAATTCTGAAAAAACCTCTTTGCCAGTTCCGCTTTCACCTGTCAGAAGTATTATCGGGTGATTTGCAAAAAGAGCCGGTTGATTGAGCCAGTTCTCAATCTGCTCAAACTGCGGGGCAAGAGTTCCTATGTAGTATGATTCACTGGTTTTTTCCTTGTTTACAGATATCAGGACATCGTGTCTTCCGGCAATTGAGAAATGATATTTCCCTTCTTCAAGCACGCCGCTTTCAATTTTCACACCGTTAACCCATGTGCCATTCTTTCCCTTATTCCAGAAATGGAGTCCCGTCTCTTTCATTTCAAAAAGGACATGTTCGCTTGAAACTTCGTCAAAACTTATTGAAATATCTGTGTTTTTTCTACCTATCTTAATATCCCGGCCCGGTCTGAACACGAATGTTTTCCCCTTTCCGCCGTATGTCATCACGATATTCTTATATTCAGCTGGTTCATCTTCCATGATAAGGGTGTTGCCGAATTTTTTTGAATTTTCTTCAGGAACTACCGTTGAAAGATTTGATATCGGAGAAAAGGAAAAGGAAAAATCACCTGATGAAAACACATCTGTCCCTTCAAAAATTTCACCACCTGCAACATCTTTCCCGTTGAGCTTGAACTTCCCCGACACAGGAAAAAGGTACCACGAATATTCTTTTTTCTCGAAATTGAATTCCTTGCGAAGAACCATTTCGGAACCCCTCATCTCAGGAGGAAAAAGAATGTCACCCTCGTCACCGCCGACAACTATCCGCTTTTTCGCACTGTTCACATAGAATGAAAAAAGGTGTTTTCCGCTTCTGAAAATGAGAAGATACATGGCTTACTCCGGTAAATTCAAATATTACGCGATATTTTACAAACTTAGATGATAAAAGGCAAATTATAGGGCGATAAACACCTTATTTATCTGTTTTCTTCTTTTCGAAGGGCTTTTTATTATCCTTGAACGGCTTATTTTTATCAAACGGTTTTTTATCCTTATCAAAAGGTTTCTTGTCTTTAAATGGCTTTTTCTTGTCAAAGGGTTTTTTGTCCTTGTCGAAGGGTTTTTTATCTTTATCAAAAGGTTTTTTGTCTTTTGGCGGTTTGTCAGGTTCGTAAGGTTTTTCATCTGATCTGAACTTTCTTTTCCGGTCATCTGAACTTTGATGACTATGACGGTCCCTGTCACGGTGACTTCTGTTGTCTCTTCCGCCGGATCTTCCTCTGTTGAAACCTTCCTTATCCCTCTGTATTAACTGTCTGAGCCGTGATTCAGTGAAACCGATCTGTTCCGGACCTGTTTCCTCATCTTCACCAAGAAGCATCGAAGCAAGGACAACGGCTATCGATTTCATATCCATTTCTTTTTCAAGCTTTTCAACAAGAGCAAGACCATCCTTGTCCGGAGTGTGTTCTGTCATTTCAGCTACAAGCCGTTTGATCCGCTCTTCTTTTATGTTTTTCAGTGTCGGAATGACTTTGAGCTCGATCGTTGAGCCGACACTTTTTTCAATTCGCTGAATTGTCCTGAATTCTGAAGGAGTTACAAGGGTTATTGCCATTCCCTTGTGCCCTGCACGGCCTGTTCTTCCGACTCTGTGGATATAACTTTTAGCATCAAAAGGCATGTGGTAATTGAAAACATGTGTCACATCAGCGACATCAAGACCCC
>CAZVWR010000087.1:0-7676 GCA_964630905.1 uncultured Spirochaetales bacterium
ACCCCGCATCAATATGCGCCGGAAGACATTCCGCATTGTCAATGTCTGGGGATTCCGACTCCGTGTCAACCACTTCAGACTCCGTTAAAACTTCGTCGGATAAATCGTCGGAAAGGTCAGCATCAAATTGTGTGTTATTGTCCTGATCTATGGTGCTTTCCTTATCATTTGACGGCTTGCTTTCGTTGCATGATGTGCAAGACCAGAAAATTAAGATAATTACTGCAAGATACTTCATAAAACCTCAAAACAAAGCGTTTGAAAACTTTGGAAGATTATCTGAAAAATCAGTTTTAGTCAAATAGCACCAACACTTACTTGAACATTTGATCAAATGTTCATCAATACGTTAAGCAATCATCTTTGTTTTTTTAATACTCTCAATTTATCTCTAAGATTTTTTGGGGGAACTTCAAATCGTTTTGATCAGAGACTTGAGCTTTCTTTCAGGTGGATTTCCATCGATTTTCTAAGTTCTGCCGCTTTTTTGAAAAGGTCATTTCTTGTGATGCGGCTTAGAAGGTCTTCTGTTTTTGGATGGTTGCCTGTCATGAAATATGAATATGCAAAGGCATAGATTATGTCTTCGTTTTCAAGTAGTCCTGCTCTTGATGCGTCGCTATACATTGCAACAACAGACTCGAACTCCTCAACTTCTATAAAATATGCAAGCCGCTGTTTTAATTTCTCTTTCTGGTCACTGATCGACATGTTGAGAAACAGTGCTTTCAAAAATCTTTTTGCCCTTCTATATAGTTCGGCAGTCTGAGCGGCAAGTGTTTCATCACTCACAGAAACTGTTTCAAGTATGGATGCAGATGTGAGAAGTGAGCCGGAATCGTGGTAACACCCTGAAAGTTCAAGCCGGATATTTCTGCTCTCAGGATAAGTAAGCGCCCCTTTTTCAAGAAAGTGGAGGGCTGTTTTATATTCACCGCTTTTTCTTAATGCCCTGCCTATTGTAAGAAAATCGTTTTCATCCATGCTGTGCTTAAGCATGAATTCATCAGCCCGGAGAAGTGCGGTAGAATAAAGCTTAAAGCCGATAAGGAAAAAAAGTTCCTGTCTTAAAAACTGCTTGTCGTCCGGCATTTTTCTTCTCGCTTGAGCTATTACTGAATATGACTGCTCTTTTTTATCAATATTCCACAAACTCTGAGCAAAAATTCCGTAAAGAGCAGGATATTCATTCAGAACGGCCATGTTCTTTTCTATCACCTCAACTGATTTTTTAAATTGCCTGTCTCCGTAATATGCCTGTGCAAGATAAACTTTTACGACTATTTCTGTCGATCCCGCCGTAACAGCTTTTTCAAAATGAGACGCCGAAGATGAAAAACTCTGCTTTTTCAAAGCGATAAGCCCCGAAAATGTGTAAAATCTTATAAGTTCTTCGTTGTTTTTCAGTTTTTGCGCTTTATTTTTCAGCTCCTGTTCATCAACGCTCATCAGTGCCGCTTCAGCTCTTTCATAAAATCCGTCCCTTATGAGAAGAGCCGCAAGTGCAAGATGGTCCACTTCGTCTTCCTTCTCTTTCTCTTTTGCATTCATTATGAGCGGCAATGCAAAGAAAAGAACAGTTAAAAGAACTGCTGTTATTCGAGTTTGAATGATATTTTCTGTTTTGCCCATACTTTCACCTTTTTCCCCTGATAAACTGCCGGTTCAAATTTCCAGTTTTTAAGTGCCTCCATCGCCGATTCTTCAAAGACTCCGTTTGGAGAACTTTCAAGAACCCTGATATTTTCAACATTTCCTTCTGCCGAGATTAGAATATTGAACATAACATATCCGGTTATCCCCTTTTTCCTTGCCTTTTCAGGATACTGTGCAGGAACTCTTGTCCCTGCTACCGGCTTGATATCAACGCTTTCAGCAGTCATTACAACATTGTCAACATTGCCGATTATTTTATCTGTGACGATAGATCCTGTATCTATTGCAAATTCGGGAAGACCGAAATCTATCCCTGCTGAAAAACTTGTGAGACTTGGAGCAATGGATCTCACATTTCTTGAACTGGTCTGTTTTGTCACTTTCCTTCTTTCAATGTTTCTTTCGTTCTTTTTCTTTTTGGGCTCTTTCTTCACTTCAAAACTTGTTGAAGCGACTTTTTTTTCCTCTTTCGGTGCTTCTGAATAAGTGTTTATTATCAGGATCGTAAAAAGGACAAGAACTGTTCCAAGTGTCATTGAAATAAAAGCCACGAACACTCTTTTAACTTTTGAAATATGTTCCATTTTTACATTCCCGCTTCAATATCGGTTGCAACTCCGACATCTGCCGCACCGGCAAGCCGGCACTGGTCAACAACCTCGATCAGTTTTTCGGAAGCGATCCTTCTGTCGGTAACAACAAGGACACTTTTTGATGCTCCCGACTTGAACTGTTCTCTCAAACGGCTTTGTATGACCCATGTTCTGACGGGATTTCCATCCATGAAGACATCCCCGTTCCGGTCAATGAAGATCCTTACTGCTTTTGTCGAGGCGTTCACGGCACTCCCGGCTCCCGGTCTTTCAAGATCGACTTTCATATCTTTCTGGAAAGTTGTACTGACCATGAAAAATATCAATAGAATAAAGACCATATCAATAAGGGGTGATATATCTATCCCCTGTGAATCATCGTTTCTTTCCCTGTATCTCATAACTTACTCCTTCTTTCTTTCTTCGGTGCACATCATATCCTTTAACTGAGCTATTTCACGAAGAAGGGAATTTTCCTTCCTTTGAAGCATCCGTCCTGCAATAAGTCCCGGCACTGCAACGGCAAGACCCATCTGCGTCGTGAAAAGTGCCTGCGAAATCCCCCCTGCAATACCGCCCGACTGAGAGTAAAGCGACATGTCACCAAGAGAATCAAATGTCTCTATCATTCCAGTGACAGTTCCCAGAAGTCCAAGAAGAGGTGCAGTTATTACAATTGTCTGAACAAGCACACGGTATTTTGACATTTCCCTTATGAAAGGAAACAGTGCCGCATCGAGACCATCCCTTAATTTTACTGAAGAATTTTCCGATATCTCAACCGCTTTTGCGACAGCGGAATCAAGAATTCCGCGACTTGTCTGGATGTTGAGCTCTTTTCTTCTTCTGATAAGCTCTCTTACGGATCTTTTTGACCCCCTGTTCAATGTATAGAAACGGTATCCGAGAGCGTACCATAGAACCGCCGTTGAAACAGCAAGAGGAACCATTACAAATCCACCTTTTGAAAGATAGCTTATTATCTGATCTAAAAAATTACTTACCAACTTCACACTCCTTGCATTCTTCAGTTCCACACCTGAAAAGATTTAAAACATGAAGAGCCGCCTGCTCCATGTCACTTTTAATGTTTCCTGCCCAGCCCGAAAGAAGATTTCCAAGAAGAAGTGCAGGAATTGCAACGATCAAACCAAGCTCAGTTGTGATCAGTGCCTCTGAAATACCGCTTGAAAGAAGTTTCGGGTCACCTGTTCCGAATTCTGTAATAATATCAAATGTTGCGATCATTCCGGTAACAGTTCCCAGAAGTCCTAGAAGTGGAGCCACCGAAGCGAAGACAAGTATCAGCGAACCGAATCTGTCAAGCCATGTGTTTTCATGCAGGATCGCTTCGGAAATTATATCTTCGATGTGCTCACTGTCTTTATCCACATTTCTTAAAGTTGCGGCAACAACTCTTGAAATGGCCCCTTTGTTAGTATTGCAGTAGGCAATGGCCGAATTTATTTTCCCTTCCTTTACATACCCCTCTATCCCTTTTATCAGTTTTGCAGTATTTTCAGACGCACTTCTTAGGAATGCAACTCTGAGGATTATAAGAAGCAGTGTAAAAAGTCCAAGGTACATTATCACCCATGCTATTGCTCCGCCTGCACGGACAACATCGATAGGTCCTTTCGATTTTTTCTGCTGGGCCTCTTTTTCAAGTGACTCGAATACGAACATTTTAACAGTTTCGAGATATCTCCCTTCTTTTATTCCTGAAGCTGATGATGAATCACTTTCATGCCAGAGCTTGAATGCAAGATTACCCGCCGGAGCAAGAGACCCTGAAAATTCAGGACTGATACCAAAAGCACTTATTGCACCGATCTTAATGATATCACCGTTAACTGCTTTTCCGTCAGCCAGATAGAACTCTCCGCTCTCCTTTTTAATAGAAGAAAGGTCATTAAGTGTCTCGACAGATCTTTTGAACATATCTGTCATTATTTCAACACCTTTACTTTTTTTATCATCATCGCTGAACTCGTTCTTTAACCCGTATCTTGAAAGAGTGACCCCCGCCTGATCTATTGTATTTCCGATGACCTCTTTATTTTCAACTATTTCCGAAGTTTCCCTTTCAGCTTCAATGAGAGCTGTCTGAAGAGAATCTGCATTGATCGAAAGTTTTAAGAATTCATCCTGGAGAGCCGATATCTCCCTCTCACCTTTTGCGGCCTGAGCTTCACTGTTGCTTTTAAATTCATCGAGCATTTTCTGAAGTGCTTTTTTCTGCTGTTCGAGGAATGCAAACTCTTTTTTATATGCATTTTTAAGATCACTGTTTTTTGCATCTGAGCCGTAAAGAGATAAATTAGAGATGAGAATTGAGAAAAAAATTGCCGTAAATATCAATCTTAAATTCATTTTTCCACCTCCATTACGCCCAGTACCGGAAGCTCGAAGAACCCTGTTCTGATCTGTTTTTTCAATGAATCAAAAAGTGCCGCTACAAGTTCAATATGTTTTTTCTCTGTGAGTGGTCTGACGATCCATTTTCCGCTGCTTTCTCTGGCAAACATTCCGTAATCACTCTCTCCGTAATGGTAATATGCCGTAACCATTCCAAGCCGTGCAATTGTAACAATCCTTTTTTCACCGTTTATTTCCATCGGCTGGGAAAAAAGACCGTTCTCGCGAGTGAGTCTGAATTCATCTTCGTAAAACGACCACAGTCTTGAAACCGCTCGGTAAGGAGAAATGGCGCCATTATTCATCTGATCAGATATTTCATTAAGGGCATTCAGCCTTTCCTCTATTTTAAAAGGAAGCGAGCTATCGATGTGCTTTTTCATTGTTTCAACTGAATCAGACACACTTTTTTTAATTTCCTCCTCTTCTTTTCCGGGATTTCCTCTTTGAGCTTTCTTTGATGCAATAGAAAGATTAAGCTGTTTTATTTTGAGATTTTCTCTTTGTATCTCGTTTTGGAGTTCAGCTTTTGAAAGTTCAACCGCTCTCATTCTGTTTTTGAGAGCGTTCTTTTCAATGTCGATCTCGTTCTGCAATGCTTCAACTTCACCTCTTATCTTGATGAGTTCGCTCGTGAGATCGTTTAATTCATCAGCTTTTAAAGAAGAAAAGCTGCTCACAGAAAGCAGTAGCATTAACAGTAACTTAACTTTATTTAAATAAAACTTTGCGGGGGGCTTCCCCCCCGCTTTACAGATTATGTTTATTTTCATAACTTATTTTCCTGAGATTAGTTTTTAGGAAATTCTGTCCAACCCTCTGTCCAGTCAACATCTTTGAATGCACCAATGTAATCAACAGCATCAAAGAAGTCGCCGTCAGGTTTCACACCGTTTCCAAGAGCCGGTGAATCAGATTTAGGAAGCCATCCGTCAAGTTTCGGATCTGCAACAACTGAATTCCCTGTCTGATCTTCAAACCAGAGCTCAAGTGTATTGCCGCTTGTCGGCCAAGCATCTGCTATGGGATTCTCTTCTTCATCTTTCTCATCTTCCATATCAAAATTCTTTGTGCATGAAAGAATTGTATTTTTGAATCCAAGTTTTCCTTCTTCAGCATATTTGAAAGTCTGTTCTTCATCAATATCAACACATTTCGGATTTCCGGTGACAAGAACATTGTGAAGCTTTCCACCTGTTCCGGCTCTGAAGATCATACCTGTTGAAGAATTTGCGGTTCCGATAATGGTGACATTGGATACTGTCGGCATCGAAACCGGTGTATCATCAAGCTGTTTGTCGTTAGTGTCCGCCTCAATACCTTTATCAGCTTCATCTTCATACTGCTCTATCATTATATGCTGAATTTTTCCACTATATCCGAATGTCCAGTCAAGTGAATCATCAGCGGCACCGGTAAGGATGAGATATTTTGCATTCACTGTTCCGCCGAAAAACTCTATCGCATCATCATTTCCCATGTGTATGTGAATATATTCAATGGCTGTCTTGTTTCCCACACCCTGAAGTGTAAGACCGTTGAACTCTTTTTCAGAATTGATCTTGAACCCTGTGAACTCAATTCTCACATATTTCAATGTTCCGCTGTTATCATCAGCTTTGTCGCCACCGTACCACTCAACACCTGTTTCAGCCTGTCTCTGACATGGAGAAGTTTTTCCTGCACAATTAAGAGGAGCCCAGCCGTTGATCATAAGTCCACCCCAGTCACCTCTTGCTCTTTCGCCATCTTCTTTTGCAGATGTGAAAAGAATCGGTTTTTCTTTTGTTCCTTCAGCCATGATCTTGCTTCCTCTGTTGATAACAAGGAAGTTTCTTCCTTCAAGTGACTCTATTCTTGTTCCCGGTTCAATTGTAAGAGTTGCAGTTTTGATTGTTTTTGTAGGATCTTCAAAATTCTCACCTATTGTAACTCCACCCTCAAGAACCCAGATAATATTTGCAGTAAGTTTTATGTCTTCTGTGATAGGGTCAGGGCCGACGAGCTTGCAAACTCCTTCAGCAATTTCTTCAGCAAAATCAGGACATTCTACCGGACCTGAATTGCCGGTATTGCCGGTATTGCCTGTGTCGCCTGTGTCACCTGTGTCACCTGTGTCGCCTGTGTTGCCTGTGTCGCCTGTGTCGCCTGTGTTGCCAGTGTTACCTGTGTCGCCAGTGTTACCTGTGTCGCCTGTGTTACCTGTGTCGCCTGTGTTACCTGTGTCGCCTGTGTTACCTGTGTTTCCTGTGTCACCTGTGTTGCCATTGTCATCATCATCGCAGCTTACAACAAATGCAAGCGCAAGCATGATCACCAACAAACCGAGAATCGTCTTTACTTTCATTTTTCTACTCCTTAGAAAAAGTTTCCGTTTTTGCCTCAACGCTCAATGAGCCGGAAAGAAAGTAAAGCAGAAGTGTTAATATATGATTAGGAAGCCATTAGAAAACAGATTGGATAAGATTAGAAATCAGTTACTGCGAAGGTATAAATGATTCAAGATTTTTATTCTTCACACAAAGAAATCGGGTCTTCCAGACATTCCCATCCTTTTTCAGGATCGAGACATTTGCACCATTCAATTTCTTTATCATTTTCACAGGTAAGCGTTATCGTTTCACCACTTTCACATGTGCCGCAAGACATTGAATCACAGGCAACATCACCATACTTAGTACAGACACAAAGATTGCACCAATCTGTCAGATTACTATCTTCTTCATAAATTTTTCCATTATAAAAACAGTTGATCTTTTCAAAGGAAAAAACTTTGTCTTCCTGTTGTTCGGCCCAGTAGAAATCATAGTCAATCTTTATCTTTTCAATATTTGTAAGATCATGATCTTCTGAACTGAACTCCATTTCGATTCTCATTGGACAGTCACACCCCGGAACACTCCCGTCCATGATGTTTACCGCTTTCAAATACACATTAAGCAGAGTTTTGTCTGTTTCATCAGGAACTGCCTTATAATAAAAATCGTTTCCGGCACAGTAGAATTTATC
>CAZVWR010000088.1:0-7646 GCA_964630905.1 uncultured Spirochaetales bacterium
GATGTGCGGCTTGTCATAAACGGTCATTCCGCAGGCATAAATTCCAACCTTCCCTTCATGAATCGGCACAAATTCCTCTTTCTTTTCAGTCAGTGTGTTGTAAATCTTAAGCATCCGGCTCTCCTCAAAGATTATAAAAATAAGCTGAATAGTATTTATATCTGAGCCAGTCTATAAGTCAAGGAACAACATGTTATTGCTAATTAATGGAAAGATTTTACTTTTCACGGAGTTTTTCATAATATCTTCAGATTCGTGTTTTATAATGGTGTTAAGATGATCGATCTTGAAAAACGGCATGACATTTTAAGGGAATGGAAAAAGTTCATGAATTCCATGCCTGTTGATCCTGCTGTCATACATCCTTATCTTATCGCTTCATGGGAAAGGAGCAGAAATTACGGAATAACGCAGGAGATGAAAGATTATCCGAGAATAAGCTCCGGCGAACTTGTCAACAGAATACACGAAAACCGGAAAATGCTTTCAATTGCAGTGCCTTACATGAAAAAGATCATAGGGTTCATGAATGATCCGGAAAGTATAATTCTCATCACAGATAAGAACGGAATAGTCCTTGAGCTTTTCGGTTCAGATGAAATGAAAAAGATAGACAGCTCTCCAAAGCTCGGAAGCCGTCTTCTTGAGCAGGATATCGGGACAAACGGTGTCGGAACGGCAATAGTTGAGAACAGAACTCTTGACATCTGGGCGGGGGAACATTTTCTTGAAGATCTCCATTTCTGGTATTCAAGTGCCGATACGATACATGACAGTCAAGGGAAAATCATCGGCTGTCTCTGTCTCATGTGCCGGTGGGATCTTGTAAATACCCACACTCTCGGAATGGTCGGTGGTGTGTCGGGAGCGATAGAAAGACAGTATCAGCTTGAAGAAACTCTTGCCGGAAAAATTCTTGAAATTAAAAAACAGCAGGCGATCGTTGAATCGATCAATGAAGGAATAATAGTCATCGACGCTGAAGAAAGGATAACCGGACTTAACCCTCAGGCAAAACTGATGCTTGATCTTGACAACCGTGATTATTCGGGCAGGTCGATATATGAAGTCATTCTGAGCGGAGTAAACTTTTTTAAGATCATGACCGGCGGGACAAATATTTATGACAGAGAAGCGACTTTAAAGCTCAAAAGCAAGCTGTTCCACTGCACAATGTCAACTTCGCTTATTCAGAGTGAGGGAAGTGTGAACGGAATGGTCATAACGATCAGAGAATCAAAGGCACTTCACCAGCTTGCAGGAAAGATAGCGGGATCAAGGGCATATATTTCATTTTCAGACATAATCGGAAATTCTTCAGCCATTCAGGAAGCTATAAAAGTTGCCAAAACTGCCGGAAAAAGCAGGTCGAATGTTCTTCTTCTGGGTGAAAGCGGAACAGGAAAAGAGCTTTTTGCCCAGTCAATTCACAATCATAGCGATAGAGCAAACAGTTCTTTCGTTGCCGTGAACTGCGGAGCAATTCCAAGAGATCTCGTTGAAAGTGAGCTTTTCGGATATGAAGGAGGAGCTTTCACCGGCTCAAGAAAAGAGGGTCGTCCCGGAAAATTCGAACTCGCTGATGAAGGGACAATATTCCTTGATGAAATAGGTGACATGCCTCTTGATGCTCAGGTAAATCTTCTGAGAGTTCTGCAGAATTCAGAAGTTGTGAGAGTAGGCGGAACATATCCCAAAAAGATAAATGTCAGGGTTATAGCCGCGACAAACCATGACCTTAAAAAAGCGGTGGAACATAAAACTTTCAGGGACGATCTTTATTACCGGCTCAATGTTCTTTCAATAACCATTCCCCCGTTAAGAGAAAGGGTGGAGGACATCTCAAGTCTTGCCAACCATTTTGCAAGAAAGACGGCACACAACCTGAATAAAACCATTACTGAAATAACTCAAAAAGCGATGTTCATGCTTGAAAGATACGGGTGGCCGGGAAATATCAGAGAGCTTGAAAATGTTGTAGAAAGAGCTGTGAACATAATGGAAAGTGCTGTTATAACACCTGCTGAACTGCCTGATTATATTAGAAATTCTTCTGTCGAAGTTTCAACTTTGGAGCCACAGTCGCTCAAAGCGAGAGAATATGAAATAATAGTTTCGATGCTGTCTGAAACTGCCGGCAATCTCCGTGAAACAGCAAAACGGCTCGGGATCGCCCGCGGCACACTTTATAAAAAGATCACAAAATACGGAATAGAAGCCGAAAAATTCAGATTTTAAATAAAAATTTCTTTAAAAGGATTTAGTATCACTTTCCCGTTTCTAATTTATAGGTTTTCAGGGCGTTTGTGATGATTTGATCAAGGTTGCACTGTTTTTTGAGGAATGAGGGATTGAAGTTTTCATCCATTCCGAGAAGGTCATAAATTACAAGCACTTGTCCGTCTGTATTTTTTCCTGCTCCGATGCCGATGGTGGGAATTTTCAGTGCCGAGGTTATTTCATTTGCGAGTTCTTCGGGAATTGACTCAAGAACTATCATTTCAGCACCCGCTTTTTCAACTGCAAGGGCTGAATCAAATATGAACTTTCTTTCTTCGGGCGTTTTGCCCCGTTTCCCGAAGCCACCGAATTTATTGACATATTGAGGAGTAAGTCCCACATGCCCGACAACAGGAATGCCGTAAGAAGTAAGAGTTGAAATCAGTTTTGCGACCTCTTTCCCCCCTTCAACTTTCACAGCTTCCGCCCCTGCTTTCATGAGTGCAACTGCGTTTTTCAGCCCTCTTGCAACTGTTATCTGATAACTTCCAAAAGGCATGTCGGCTATTAAAAACGGGGTTTTTGCCCCTTTTCTTACCGCTTTGACATGATATTCAACTTCTGAAATGTCAACTTCAAGAGTGTTTGTGTCTCCTTTTATCACCATTCCGAGACTGTCGCCGACAAGAATCGAATCTATTTCAGCTTTTTCGACAAGTTTAGCAAAACTTGCATCGTAGCATGTAACCATCGAGATCTTTGCGACACCTTTTTTCTTAACCAGTGCCGGCATGGTCACTTTTTTCATTTTCTTCCTCCCGACAGATGATCCCCGATTTTAAGGATTGAATCCCAATCAAGTTCTTCTGCCCTTTTTGTAGCTGAAATGTTAAGTATTTCAAGTATCTGCATGTCAAGATTGTTTATTTTGAAAACATTTGAGAGGGTTTTCCTTCTGTTGGAAAAAAGAACTCTCACAAAATCTGCAAATATTTTAAGTTCTATTGCATTGTAATTATGATCTTTGAACGAAATTTTTAAGACCGAACTGTAAACTTTAGGAGCAGGATAAAACTCTTCAGGAGCAAGTGTGTAGATATATTCTGCACAACCAGTAAGCTGAATGAGTGCGGCAACCGGACCGAAATCCCTTGACCCCGCCTTTGCACAGAATTTTTCCGCAACCTCTTTTTGAAGAAGGAAAACCGCTCCGTCAAGATTTGTGCTGTTAAAAACTGTGTTCATAACTATAGGAGAGCTTACCTGATAGGGGAGATTGCCGAATACAAAGCCTTTAACTCCATTAAAATACTGAGAAAAGTCAATTTTTGCACCGTCTTGACTTATAATGTTCGCAACTTCACCGAACCGCTCTTTAAGAACTGTAAGCATTCCGTCGTCAAGATCTGCAACAGTCAAAGGGAGAAGCTTTCTTTCAACGGCTATCTTTGTGAGTGATCCAAGTCCGCCGCCGATCTCAACATAAAAACCTTTTCCATCAGGTACAAGTTTGACAATTTTATGAAGGGTGTCGTCATTAAAAAGGAAATTCTGAGAAAAGTTTTTCTTGGCGTAACTACCTGTTTTTGATAAGTAATGTTTTATTTCAGATAAGCTCATATACGAGGTCTCACAGTAGGTGCGACATCAAAATCAAGCGGTGAGAAGTTCCCTTTGAAAAAATCGTCAAACGCTGCCGCGGCAACCATTGCACCGTTGTCCTGACAATATTTAAGTTCTGGCATGAAAAGTTCAAGACCGTTTTTATGAGCAAGAGATGAAGCCATTTTTCTAACCCCTGAATTTGCACTTACTCCGCCTGAGATCACAATGGCTTTATATTCTTTTCTACTTATTGCAAGCTTCATTTTTCTTTCGATAAGTTCGATGATCCGCTCCTGAAAAGAGGCCATAAGCGAATCCATATCGACATTTCCTTCATCAAGCACCCTTTTTACGGCAGATTTTATTCCGCTGAAGGAAAATATTATTTCATCTATGTATTTGTTATTATTCTTTAAAAGATACGGGAGTTTATATTTTGCCGCCTCTCCGTTTTGAGCCATTTTGTCTATCACCGGTCCGCCCGGATAACCGAGATGCGCCATTTTTGCAACTTTGTCAAAAGCTTCTCCTGCCGCATCATCCATTGTTTCTCCGAGAACACTTTTCCCGTTTTCAATCACTTCGATAAGAGATGTGTGTCCACCTGAAACCACGAGGGCAAGATAAGGGAATGCAGGCTTATTTTTTTTCCCGATAAAAGCGCTGGCTATGTGTGCATCAAGGTGGTTTACTGCAATTAACGGCTTGTTCCAACCGATCGAAAGACCTTTCGCAACCGAAACTCCGATAAGAAGACTGCCGATGAGCCCCGGATAGTTTGTTACTGCAACTGCCGATAAGTCTTCAGGTTTTATCCCGTTTTCTTCCATTACCGCATCAAGTGCCGGGATGATCCACGCAATGTGATTCCTTGAAGCGATCTCGGGGATTACACCGCCGAAAAGTTTATGAATGCTGGTCTGCGAAACGGTTTTTAAAGAAAGAACTGCATAATTTGAATCTACAACCGCAACAGAAGTGTCGTCACAACTGCTTTCTATTCCAAGAATATATTTAGTCATTTCAGTTCCTTACAAAACTTCTTAAAAGCGTGATCTCATCTTTCCATTTTTCCGGCTCGGGAGTTTCAAGAATAAGAGGTATGTCGTCAGTAAAACTCTGGTTCATAAGCCATTTGAAACAGACAATGTCGATAAAGCCGTTTCCGAGAGTTTCGTGCCGGTCAACCCTGCTTTGAGAAGGTTTTTTTGAATCGTTAAGATGCATTCCCTTTAGATATTCAAGACCGACAAGCATATCGAGCTCTTCAAAAGTTTTTATACATGCTTCTTCAGTTTTCATGTCATATCCGGCAGTAAATGCATGGCAGGTGTCAATGCAGATGCCAACCCTTGATTTATCTTCAACTTTATCAATAATTTCAGCAAGATGATCAAATTTATATCCGACATTTGAACCCTGTCCGGCAGTGTTTTCTATAATTGCTGAAACACCCCTTGTCTTGTCCAGAGCGATGTTTATCGATTCGGCAATTCTTGCAAGACACTCAGTTTCGCTTATCTCCCGCAAATGACTTCCCGGATGGAAGTTCAATTTGTCGAGCCGGAGCATTTCACACCTTTTCATTTCGTCAATGAATGCTTTTCTTGATTTTTCAAGTCCTTCCTGCTGAGGATGTCCAAGATTGATCAGATAGCTGTCATGGGCAAGAACGGCCGTTCTCCGGATCCCGTGTTTTTCACAGTTTTCAATGAATTCGTCAATACTGCTCTTTGTCAGAGGTGAAGCAAACCACTGTTTCTGGTTTTTGGTAAAAAGGGCAAACGCATTTGCTCCGATAACAGCCGCATTGACCGGGGCGTTTTCAACTCCCCCTGATGCGGAAACATGTGCACCGATGAGTTTCATTGATAATCCGCTAAGCGTAGGTTCTTACAAAGACTTTTTCCTTTTTTGTATTTCTTCTGATCTCAAGGGCCATTCTTTCAAGCTGTTCAACAGTATATGATTTTGTATTCCTGGCTTCTGTCGAGCAGGCATTGTCATTTATGAACCGCTGAAGATAGTATTCAGCATTTTCCGGAATGAATTCAAACATTTTATAGATCCGCTCATAGCTTTCAACTATAGGGGGATACATTGTTGTTCTGTATTCGATTTTAACACCTTTTGATCTCTCAAGTATCTCTTTTGTCTTCATGAGCTTTTCCTTTACTTCATCCCTGCTCATTTTACATCCGAGCTTTGAATACAGGTCGGGAGTTGTCTTGATGTCTATCGCGATGTGTGACAGATAGGGGAGGGCTTTTTCAATGAATTCAGGTCGCAACCCGTTTGTATCAATCTTTATATCTATCCGGAATTTTTCCTTTATCTCTTTTAAAAGTGCAATAAATTCATCATATAAAGTGACCTCTCCTCCCGAAAACGAAACCCCGTCGATGAATTTTGATCGTTTCTCTATTTCCGAAAGTACAAATTCCTTGGAAAGAATAGACTCTTTGTTCACCTCAAAAAGTGAAGAGTTGTGACAGTAGGGGCATCTGAGATCACAGCCCGCAAAAAAGAAAACTGTGGCGATCTTACCCGGAAAATCAATTAGAGATGTCTGCTGGTGACCGGTAATGGGAAGCATTTTTTCTCCTCCGAAAAACAATTTGCCAAAGGATGTTATCACAAAGGAAAAAAAAATAAAGTAAGAAAAACTTTTTTCGTTCTCCGGGCAGGTTTCTCAAGAGAGTTTCAAACCATTAAATAAATTGATATGGATGAAAAGAATGGTATAATCAAGCCGTTGTTGAATCAGTTCAAGAGGTGAATGATGAGGAATCTTGTTCTTAAGATGGTTACTGAAGGCGTTCTCACTTCGGAAAATGCCAACAAGATGCTTGCTATGAAAAAAGGTGTCGATCCAGTCTGGAGAGCACTTTCAAAAGGGTTGATAGATGAAAAGAAACTGGCAAGATTTTATGAAAAGGAAGGTTATCCTGTTATTTATGATGAAGGAAGAGGTCCCATGTCGGATGATTTCTTCACAAGATTTTTTACACCCGATGTCATAGCAAGGCACCTGGCAGTTCCTATATCCTTTAAAAAAGAAAGCAGAGATATAATTATAGGTTTTATAAATGCCGCACTTATTCCGCAGATAAAAGACAATATTCTGAAAATTTTTCCTGAATTCAACACAACATTCTTCCATATACCTTATTCTATATTTAAAAAGATCGCGGCGAAACATTTCCTTTTTGACATTGATAAGTACACATCAGTTATGATCCAGATGGAAGCGAGCGGGGAGATGCATTCAGATAAGGTTGTGTCGGTATCATCGGTAAGAAAGAAGCTCCGTGAAGCCGCTGAACAGGTCTATATGCTTGAAATAGATGCACAGGGTTCAGTCGTTTTTAAAGAGGAATCGATGACAAGTAGATTCCCTCTAAAATCACTTCCGATTTTCAAGGAAGGTTTCGAAAGGGGATATATGGAGATCATTCCGGGTGACAATCTTAATTCACTAAGTCATACTGAAAAAATATTGCTGTTTACCAATGTGGGAATAAAGAATGATGACAAGATAATGATTCTTGCCGCAGACGATGAAAAAAAGACTTTTGTCCTTCTTTTGAACCCGAAAGTCCCCAAAGATCAGATAGATTTTCTTTTAAGATAAAAATATATTTCAGTTAAATCAGCCACTTGAGCATGTTTTAAATAAAAGTGAAAAAAATAATTTGACAGAAGGCAGGCAAATCCATATATTGTTCGAGCGTTTTTTTGAGGTCATTGAAAACTGAGCAGCAGGAAAAGAAGCACAGCGAATAATAGATCATGTATATCTGAACAAGGTATATGTGACC
>CAZVWR010000089.1:0-7472 GCA_964630905.1 uncultured Spirochaetales bacterium
TCAATTATCTTTGAAAAATCTTTGTGTCCCCCTTCAGGTCTGTCAGGAATATGGTTAAGACCTGCAAAACCTACAGCACCGCTTGTGAAAATTTTGTCTTTTGTTTCCATGTCAGGCGGAACAAGACAGTTTGAAGTGAAAAGTGCAGGCCCGTTGAACTTTTTAAGTTCTTCTTTCTGGAGATACCATGCGTTGCCGTAGTTTCCAACGAGGTTGTCATACTTCTTAAACGCCGGTCTGTAATGAGCGGGAAGCATTTCACTGTGAGTATAAACATCAACGCCTGTCCCTTTTGTCTGCTCAAGAAGCTCTTCAAGATCAACAAAATCGTGACCTGAAATGAGGATGCCGGGATTGTTCCTGACGCCGAGATTCACTTCTGTAATTTCCTGTTCACCGTAATGGGCGTTCGCCTCGTCAAGATATTTCATAACTGTGACACCCCATTCACCCGTTTTCATTGTAAGGGCGACAAGTTCATCAGCAGTTATGTCATTTCCTGCGATCTGATCAAGGGCATACATCAGATATTCAAATATTTCCCGACCCTGTTTTTTGATCTGATAACCATGCTCAAGATATGCAGAAATTCCTTTCAGACCATAAAGAACAAGTGCTTTAAGTGAACGGATATCCTCATTTTCGATCTCAAGCCATCCACCGGTTCCGATCATTGCTTTTCCAAGAATATCATCATCATTTCCCGGAACCCATTCAGCACAATCAGGAATTGAAGTAAAAGTCTCTTTTCCGTTCATGAATGTTCTGATCTTTTCACGGAGTTTTACCGCTTCATAAATGTCATTGATAAAGTCAGATTTGTTAAAATCGGCATTTGTGATGGTTTTAAAAAGCCCTTTATCAACAAAGAACGCAGTTTTTTCATCATACCAGCCGTGCTTTTTTGCTCTTGCCGCCCAGTATGAAATTCCTTTCAAAGACCAGATAAAAAGATCCTGAAGATTTGCCGTTTCAGCACTTTTTCCACAGACTCCCTGCTTCATGCTGCATCCCTTGTTTCCCGCCGTCTCCTGACACTGATGACAGAACATTTTGAATTCGTTCATGGTTACCCCCAAAAAACTAGTTAAAAAAACCAACAATTCCGACTCCATTATCCAAATTTAAAAATGATTTGTCAAGCATATTTCAAACATTTTTTTATTAAATTTATAAGTCTTTGAAATCACGACCTGTTGAAAGAATAAATTCAATATAAAAAGAGCAGAGTTCCGCCTGTTTTATGTTCAGATCGTTTTCTGCTTTTACTAAAGAAGTCTGTGCCTGAAGAAGTTCCGTTGTTGTCGAGTTGCCTGCTTTGAAAAGCTCTTCTTCAATTTTGAGATTTTCTTTTGCATATTCGACCTGAACTTCTCCGGTTTCTATTTCTGTAAGCGCCTTTTTAAGCGAATTTTGAAGCTGTCTGACCTCAACGGTTTTTCCTGATTTCAGAAGTGCCAGATTTAACTGTGTTTTGGCTGTCTGTGTCTGGGCCGCTTTTATTTTGTAAAATCCGTTCCCCCATTCCCATATATTCCATGAAAAAAGTATTCCGGCATAGAATTGATTCTGAGGCTGCATATCTCCGAATCCTTCCTGAAAATCGTAATTTAAGACAAGATTGAGTTCAGGAAGAAATGATGAGACCGCCGCATGTCTGTTAGACTTTAAAGCATTAATTCTTTCTTCCGTGCTTTTTATTTCAGGAATGTTTTTAAGAAAAGTGACAGTGTTTTCTGCGTTATCCTCTTCAGATATCTTTTGTGTGAAAGTTTTAAAATACTCTTCATTCCATACAGGTTCAAGAGGAGAGTCAAGATCTCTGTTCATGATCATGTTTAAAATAAGTTTTGAATTCATAATTGCAATTGAGGCGGAGATTTTTCCTTTTTCAAAATCTGACCGCTGCATTTTCAGCTTAAGGAGTGCGTTTGGCTCAACACGCCCTTCATCGATGAGTGCTTCAACCACTGTATATGTTTTTTCTATCTGGTCAATTGCCGCATCAAAACTTTTTTCGTTTTCAATTGCTGAAAGCATTCCGAAATAAACTTTTGCAATATCTTTCTGAAGTGCTCTTTTTATTTTCAATGTATCGTATTCTGCCGCTTTTTTCATTTTTAACGAAGCATTATGCAGATTATATATCCCGTAAAGAGACAGAACCGGCTGAACAATTGTCGCAGATATTTTATAAGACTGCCTGTCATGAACTGTAATGCCTGAGCTGTCACTTTCATTCACTGCATTCTGAATTCTCTGTCTGCTGTCAGGTGAAAGAGTAGGGACAATTTCCTGAATTACAGCATCAAGAACGGGTAGATCCATTTTTGTTTTGTTCTCTTCATCCCAGAGCAGAGCGCTGGCAGACACTTTAAATACAGGAAGATATTTTCCCCGCACACTTTTTGAAATATATGACTGATATTCTTCTTCTGATTTTCCTGACTGCAATTGAAGATTCTGCTCTAAAGCTGTCTTGATCACTTCCCCGATGGTCATTGATTCCGCAAAAGCAGCAAAATGATATAGTGCCGGAATAATTAATAAGATTGACAACTTAATTAGTTTCTTCATTTTTTTGCTCCAAATTTTGATAATTTTTCACTCAGAGAATCAAAAACATCATAAAAAACTGGAACGACTATCATGGTAAGAAATGTTGCAGCAGTCATTCCACCGATAATTGCCGTTGCAAGCGGTGAAAATCTTTCAGATCCGAGCGCAAGTTCCAAAGAAAGCGGTATCATTCCGACAACAGTTGAAAACGATGTCATCATAATAGGCCTGAATCTCAAAGTGACAGAGTTGATTAAAGCCTTCTTCCTTTCAACGCCTCTGGCTCTTTCCTGGTTTATGAACTCCATAAGAATAATGGCGTTGTTCACGACAATTCCGACAAGTAATATCAGTCCTACCATGACTGGCATTGAAATATATTTACCTGCAATGAAAAGTGCTGCAAAAACACCGATCAGGCTTAAGGGGATGCTTATCATAATGGTGACAGGCTGAATAAAAGATCTAAACTGTGCAACAAGAAGAAGATAAACTGCGATAATGGCGATAAGAAACGCTCCGATAAGTTCTTTTTTGGATTCTCCGAGATCACTTTTTTCTCCGGTAATGGTAATCCCGTATCCCTGCGGAAGCAACAGGTCAGACAAGGATTTTTCAACATCATTTATTACGAAACTCAATGCTCTCCCTTCAGAAAATGCCGAAACTTCAAGTGTTGAAATAAGGTTTTCTCTTGTAAAAACTCCCTGCCCCTTCCTTTCTTCGATGTTTGCAACAGCTCTCAACGGTATAATGTAAAGAGACTCAGGGGCAAAAAGCGGAAACCCTAGGATATCGTCAGGTTCTGAAGTGTGCGTCCTGCTGTATCTGATAAGAACAGGATCAGGATTTCCGGAATATCCAAAAAATTCACCTGCTAAAATACCATTTGATCCCATATTCATAGTATGCGCAACAGTTGCCGGAGAAATTCCAAGTTCCGCCGCTTTCTGATCGTCAACTTTGACGGCAACGCTTTTATGATCAAAATCCCAGCTTCTCACTGGCTCGATTACATTGGGCACCCGAGAAAGTTTCTTAACAACTTCGTTCCCGATACGGTCAAGAACAACCGGTTCATTTCCTGTTATTACGGCCACGATGGGAGCTGAAGTTGTCGCTTTTGCGGTGTTTCCGATCTCTCTGACTGTTGATGTGGCAATGCCGGGAATTTTTCTTAATTTATTTCTGACAACTGATTGTATTTCCCATATGCTCCGGTCTCTTTCATTTCTGGGACTTAAGGTTACTGTTATACTCCCCTGTGTCGGACCCTGAACCCCGAATGATGACATTGATTTCATTCCCTGCTCAAACCCGGCCTGTGACTGAATTTTCTCAACTTCCGGCATTTCTGTTAGAAAAGACTCTATCTGTCCGATTGCTTTCGCGGTTTCTTCAAGAGATGACCCTGAAGGCGTCTGAAGCGAAACAAAAAAACTTCCGCCATCCATTTTCGGCAGGGTTTCCATTCCCAGACTCTGCAATCCGATTATAGAAACAATAAAAAGAATTAAAACGGCAAGAAGTGTTACTGCTCGGTGATTTAAAGCTTTTTCGAGCACTTTTGTATAGAAGTTTCTCAGCATATCCATTAAAAACTGGAAAGGTTTTGCCACTTTTTCACCGATCGTATCAATTTTACTTTTGCCGGCAGTATATAGTGTTAAAACAGGAACCAGCACAAACGCAACTGCAATTGAGGATGAAAACGCAAATATGAGAGTAAGGGCAAGAGGCCCGAAAGTTTTGCTCGTAAAACCCTCAAGAAAAAGAAGGGGAAAGAGAACCGAAAGAGTTGTAGCGACACCTGCCAAAACAGCTAACCCCACTTCTGAAGTTCCGTTAATTGCCGCCTTTTCCGGGGATTCACCTTCTTCTATCATTCTTCTTGTAATGTTTTCAAGAATTACAATTGATGAATCGACCACCATTCCGACTGCGAGAATGATGGCAGAAAGGGTTACCATGTTGAACTCAACATTAAAAAGCTTCATGAAAACAAAAGTAAGCCCGAATGAAAGAGGCATGGAAACAATTGTAACAAGTGAACTTCTTATTCTGCCAAGGAAAAGAAAAATAATGATTGAAGCAAATAACAGGGCCTGCCAGACATTCGAAAGCAGATTGCTGACCGATATTTCAGTAAAAGTTGCACTTTCCTCACCGGTAATGAAGCTGTATGAAGTGAATTGAGCGTCAAGTTCTTTTGCTTTCTTAAGAGATTTTTTCACAACTTCAACAGTATTTGCATCATAAGTCTTAAATATCTGGATAGCGATCGCATTTCTGCCGTCAATTGAAAAACGTGCATCATCATCAAGTGACCCTTTTTTTATGCTGGAAATTTCACCAAGCAGAAGTCTGTTGCCATTTGGAAGAGATATCGGAATGTTTCTGATGTCTTCTACATTTTCCGCCCTGCTTTCAAGACGGAACATTGTCTGAGTAGTTTCTGTTCTGATCTGTCCGGCGGGCATTGAATAGTTGAATTCTCTGACTGCATTGACAACTTTCTGAAACGGAATTCTGTATGCCTCGACATCTCTTCTGTTAAGTTCGATAATTAAAGCAGGTTTGTTCCCGCCAAAAACATCAACAGCTGCAACCCCTTGGATTCTTTGAAGAGTCGGAGCGAAAACATCTTCTGATATTTTCCGTGCTTTTGTAAGGTCGTCAGCAATTATTCCGATGGTAACGACAGGCTTGTCAGATGTTGAGAACTTTAAAACCTGAGGGTCGGTAATGCCGGAAGGAAGAGTGTTTTTTATTCTTGAAATTGAATTCTGAATATCGACTGCTGCCAGATCGACATCCCTTTCATAATCGAACTCAACCGAAATGATGGAAAGATTGTCCTGAGATGTTGCTTTTGTTTTGATAACGCCGTCAAGTGATGCAAATTCCTCTTCAAGTTTCTGGCTCAGTGTTTCATTTACATCTTTTGCTCCGGCTCCGGGGTATGCTGTTATGACATTGATCAGAGGTGGAGCTGTGTCAGGGAAAAGCTGCATCGGAATTGAAAAGTAGGCCTGAATCCCGAAAATAACAGCTGCTATGACAAGCGCCCACACCACATATTTATTTTTTATGAGCCCTTCTGTAAATCTCATGACTTTTCCCCTTTTAGAAATACAGGGTAAACTGTCATGCCGCTGCTTAATGCTTCAAGATTTCCAACAACAACTTTACTGTTTTCCGGGATGTCGCCATCAATTGTCACCCATCCTTTTTCAGAAATCCCCAAGACGATTTTTCTTTTTTCGATCTTTTCATCTTCAAAAAGGAAGATATATTCGCTTTCCCCATCTTTCAGAACTGAATTTACAGGCACTGAAAAAGAGTTTTTCTTTTCTGAAACGATAAAACTGACATTTATTGAATGTCCATGAGAAAAATTTTGCAAAAGGTCTTTTTTTAACGGAATGTGAGTTTCATACATTCTGCCGGGGCCTGCTGAAATAGGCGAAACAAAAGATACGACAGATTCAACACCTTTATTTTCATGATTTTCCAAGATCACTTTCAACCCCTTTTTTATCCCTTTTGAGATATCTTTTTCATGAACAAAAACTTTAATGATGTAGATGTCATCACCAAAAAGGAGAATCGGAAACCCGGGCATGATGTTTTCTCCCGGATTGGTAAACCACTTTAAAACAGTGCCGCTAAAAGGCGCAGTCTCAACTGTTTTTGAGCTCATTATTTTAAGTTCGTCAAGTGAAGAAGTTGCTGAATTAATTGAGAGTTTGCTGTTTTCGCAATTCTTCTTACTTGTTTCAGCCCGTATTAAAGGAACTGCATTTTTCTTAAGAAGCCGCTCATCAGCTTCTGCCTGATCGCAGATAAACTCTGATTCTTTTTGTGCTTTTGTAATTTCCTCTTTCATCTTTGATATTCTCGTTCCTGTTTCAGGGGCGCTTATTTTTGAAAGAACGGCACCTTTTTTCACACTCATTCCCTCTTTAAAAGGAAGTGCCAAGATATTTCCGTTTATCCTTGAAAGGATCCGGATCTCATTTTCAGAGTGAACAGAGCCGATATACCTGATCTTTTCAGATGCATCACCTTTGCGGACATCAATTATTTTAACAGCCACCGGGGTTTCTCTTACGATTTCAGTTTTTTCTGTGCCGCAGGATAAAAAAGCAAGGGTAGATAAAAGGAAAAGAGAAATTAATATCGGTATTGTTTTGATTTTCCCGTTTTTCATGGCTGTCTCCTTATTAATTTTTCCCAGGTTTCCCACATTCCGGCAGATATTTTCTTTAACTCCTTTTCTTTCATTAATGATGTGTAAAGGTGGCTGTTATAAATGCTCAAAATTGATCCGAGAATAAGAACTGTAAGATTATCAGGATCGAGTCCGTCTTTTAAAAGGCCGGCGTTAAATGCATCATTTAGCGTTGAATGAACAAACTTCAGGGATTTTTCCCGCATTTCTTTTATTATTGAAACACCTTCACTGCCGGCAATTTTTGAAAACTGGTCTGAAAACAGAACATTCATTGCGTTTCGATTTTTGAAAAGAACTGAAATCCTTTTTTTAAAGAACTGTCCGAGGCGGTCAACGGGATCTCCGCTAAAATCTGCCGATCCTTCAAAAAACTTCTGTTCAATTGACTTGATGATGTATAGAACAATATCGTTTTTAGTTTTAAAATGACGGAAAATGGCTCCTTCTGAGATTTCAACCCGTTTCGCAATTTCAGCCGTAGTAAATTTTTCGATCCCTTCTTGAACAATTATACCAAGTGTGATTTCGGCGATCTGATCTTTTCTTTCACTAGCCGGTTTTCTTTGTCTCATAAAACATTCTCCAACAAACAAGTAAGTAAACACTCACTTGCTAATATAGTTGCTGAAATTGAAATGTCAAGAGCTGAAAGAAAGAAATTATACGATTTTCAGGT
>CAZVWR010000090.1:0-6968 GCA_964630905.1 uncultured Spirochaetales bacterium
TCAAAAGGCATGTGGTAATTGAAAACATGTGTCACATCAGCGACATCAAGACCCCTAGCCGCCACATCGGTAGCAACAAGAATGTCTATCATGCTTTTTCTGAAACTTGTCATAACCTGATTTCTCTGAGCCTGCTCCATATCACCGTGAAGACCTTTTGCGTTGTATCCGCGGGCGACAAGAAAAGTGGAAAGCTTGTCAACTTCGAGCTTCGTTCTGCAGAAAACTATCGCCTTTTCAGGATCCTGATCTTCCATGAGCCTTACAACAGCAAGTTCTCTTTCATGTTCTTCTATCACATAATATGACTGACCGATGTCAATATTCGTAGATTCGCCTGCCGTCATTGCCCTGATAAAAATAGGTTCATGCAATATTTTCTGAGCAAGCCGTCTTATCGGCTCCGGCATTGTCGCTGAAAAAAGAAGTGTCTGCCTTTTTTCCGGAATGAATTTAAATATTTCGGTAATATCATCAAGAAATCCCATATCAAGCATCTCGTCCGCTTCATCAAGAACGATCGTTATCGGCTCCTTGATCGCGATCTTGCCCGATTTCAGCATGTCAAGAAGCCTTCCCGGTGTTGCGGCAAGAACCTGAACGCCGTTTTTAAGTATCTGGAGCTGTCTTGAGTATGAATGACCGCCGAGTATCGTACCTGTTCTGATCCCTGTATATTTTCCAAGACGGAAAATCTCGTCACTGATCTGTGCCGCAAGCTCTCTGGTCGGAGTTATTACAAGCAGTTCAATTCCGATGTTCTTTTGCATGTTGTTCATGACCGGCAGTCCGAATGCGGCAGTTTTTCCAGTCCCTGTGTGAGACTGGGCTATAACATCTTTTCCCTTTAAGATCAGAGGCATAACCTGTTCCTGAATCGGGCTTGGAATTTTAAAACCAGCATCTCTTATACCGTCAAGTATCTCCTTTTTGAACCCGAATGATTCAAAAGTAGATTGCGTCATCATTTCACTGTTTTCTGTTTTTTCTGTTTTCTGTTTCTTTTCTGTCATCTTATTTCCTTGATTAATGTCTGTGCGGTCAATCAAACTCCGCGAAAAAATTAAAGAATGGCTGAACACAGCCGCATCGTTAAAGTACTTATGAATCAGAATTTGTCAATAATGAAGAATTTATTCCACGATATCATGGATTGGTTTTGCACCGTATTTGAATTCGAGATTTTTCCTGTAGGCGGTTGCGAACTCAATGAGCTCTTTCAACTTATTGAACCCTGTCTCTTCGTGGAAATCGTCTTCAAATGTAATGACTGAGAGATACAGTTCATTATTTTTCAAGCTGAATATTACATTTTTAAGATCAAAATTCTCTTTGAGTGCAAACTCGAAAAATTCACTGATCTTCTCTTCCGGAACATATGAGACCGGAGCATCGAAAATTATGAATTTTGTCGCCTGCACATAAGTTATTTTCACAAAAACAGCATCGTTTGATATTTCCCAGAGCATCGCTCCGCACCTTGAAAGTTCGGCATCAAACCCTGAGCGGGTGATTATATTCTCAATTTTAGCGATGATCCCTTCCGGAATAAAAGGTCTTGTGGCGACATCATCTTTATCAAATCTGAACCCGCAGTTGGCACAGAAACCGCTTCCAAGCTCTTCTTTTAACTGGGTTTTACGGCATGACCTGCATCTTACGGCACTTTTTCCGGCAAATTTTCCGTATGATTCAAGACACTCCCTGACATAAAAATAAGGAAGAGAGAAAGCAAGACTCTCGGCATCCCTGATTATGAAAGTGTTGACACCGATTATCTCCCCTTTTGAGTTGATGAGCGGCCCACCCGAATTTCCCGGATTTATCGCCGCATCTATCTGAAAATATTTAATTCCGTTGTAATCCCTTTCAGTTTTTGAAACTATGCCGCCGGTCGATGTATATTTCAGTCCGAGCGGATGACCGATGGCAAGAACACTTTCACCTTCAAGCACCGGACCTTCCGAAAGACGCGGTCCTTCATCTGACTTAGGCATTGGCGATTCAACAAAAGCGACATCGAAGTGCGGATCGATGAAAAGCACCTTTACTTTCGTCTTTTTGAACTCCCGTCCGTTTGCGACCACATCTTCACAGTTCTTAACGACATGGTAGTTAGTCACGATCACCCCTTCAGAAAAAAGAATGAACCCTGTGCCTGAACTGTAGGGTGTCGCGATCTGCACGACACATTTCTTGAATTTTTCGATTATCTCGTTGTTCATTTTACCGGCTGAAAAAAGTTTAAATATGTAATTTCATTCAAAAATGTAAATGTAAATCGGCTTGGCGTCTCGTATCTGAGATTGTGTGAAAGGAACGCAAGCGAAGGATAGGCTTTTCTCTCTTTTGAAACGATGTCAGATATTTCGTTCTCAATCGCCCTTTTGTTGAATTTTTTTGTTTCAGCGTTATAGAAATCGCTTTTAATGCCGAGCTCTTCAAAAAAAGCGGGATAGAAAATGCGGCAATAAAGAAGAAGCAGTGATTTTACCGCTGGATATATCCCCATGAAATAAATGGAATATCCGAGCGCCTGTTCATAGACCGCCATCGTGTTGCGTTCCTGCTGAAGATCGACATAATACTGTGCACTTTTGAACTGGTCAAGATAGAACTGGACAAGGTCGTTATGCGCCGAACCGTTCACAAGACCGAAAGTGTCAACAGTTCTGAAGAACGATTCACCGATCTCAAAATCGCTCATATCAAGAATATCCTTCAGGTATGAAAGCATTTTTCTTATCTTTTCGCTCTGGGAAAGCACTTTGTCGCTGTATATTGCAACGGCCATGTCATTTGTCTTCCAGATCTTTCCTTTGGGAACAAGAAGGAAGTCGATCCTGTAACAGAGCGCAAGAAGATAGTGGCTCATCAGATTGCTGTCCTTTTCAGGTGACATTGATGAAGTTAATTCAAAAGTATCTTTTATCCACTGCTTCAAATACTTTATCTTTATCATTTTTTCTGCAACAGGAACTTCTATTTTAGCCCTTGCGGAACTTTCCTTCAGATTTGCAAAATCATCAAAAAGCGACTGTGAATGTATGTCAGCTTTAAGCCCCATTTCTTTCAAAGCATAGTAAAGTTTC
Organism: uncultured Spirochaetales bacterium; assembly: GCA_964630905.1. Lineage (GTDB taxonomy): Bacteria > UBP6 > UBA1177 > UBA1177 > UBA1177 > JAGOEX01. The sequence goes on from CAZVWR010000090.1 coordinate 3,093, forward strand.
ATCGGGCTTGATTCCTTCAGAGGAGAGCGGTGCTTGAGATAAACTCTCGAATCCTGAATGCTGAAGCCGTTGTAGTTCATCGAGAAATTCTTGGTGAGAAGGTCTCTGAAAAGTGCTGTCGCGACTCCGCTGTACTGACCTATCTCGGAAGTTGCATAAACCCCTTCGCTGTTGAAAACTCCGGTTATTTTCGCACTCCCGTGAATGATAGTGAACTCAATATCATTCCCTTTTTTTTCGTAAATAACATTCTGCGAAGACGGAACCGCAAGATAATCAAGGAATTTTATGAAGCTTTCACTATATTTTTCAGTCTTGAAAAGATCTGTCGCCTCTTTGAAAATATTCGAAAAATGCAAAGGCTTGTTGCATTCAAGAAACCTGCCGTAATTATCTGAATTGATATTTCCGGCACCGCTTTTTCCTGTAAGAAAATCAAATATTCCCATGACCGCCCTTTCTCAAAATTGCTTCGACAAATATACTTATTCTCTTTTATAACACAAATAAAAGAGATATCAAACTACCTCGGTGATGACATGATTACAAAACAGACAAAATATATCAGGATGCCCATCCCGAAAGAGGCAAATGTTCCGATAACCCACAGAATCCTTATGACCGCAGGATCCATCTCAAGATATTCGCCTATTCCGCCGCACACACCCAGAAACTTCCTGTCAATCGAAAGAGCGAGTCTTTTCATTTTTTACCCCCGCAAAAAAAACTGAATGAATAATACTTAACAAAATCTTTTTGTCCAATGAACAATTCCGTAGCATTTACTTTGATAATTGTGTTTGACATTTCAAGCATAACAATTTAAAATAATAGCAGAATTTTTTAATATTTGAGGTGAAAGATGAGATACAGCAAAGGGTTTTCAGTAATTGAACTGATGATAGTCATCTCTATTCTTAACATCCTTGGAACTATTGCCATTGCGGGTTATACAGATTACACAAAGAAAGCGAGGGTGGCAGAAGCTCCTCTGATGCTGAAATCACTTGTACTCAGAATTGATGAATACATGAAGGATGCCCCTCCGAAAAGTCAGGGAAAATGTGAACTCGTTGACAGCAACGGAAGATGTCAGGACAACTTTCCGAAAAATGCTGAGGATACAGGGTTCAGAACTAACAAGGATTCGGTTTTCGGAAATTTTTTTGAATTCAAAGTCAAAACTCCTCACCCGACTTCATGCGGAGAAAAATTTTATAATCGATATGCATATGCCCTTCCGCTTGTTAACACAGAAATTCCTGACGATTACCAGTTCATGTGTATGAACGAACGGTTTGATTTCTTCCACAGTTCCAAATCTGCAGATCCTGGAAAACCAGGCGGAAATCCCGGTGGAGGGAATGATGACAGCAAAGGTGGAGATAACGGTGGCGGTGGCGGTAAAGGCGGTGGCGGCAAGAAATGATCCTGAATTTATTTACAGGCGTTAGAACACTGATGACAATATTCAGACAGAGTTGATCCATCTATATTATAAAAATCATCACAATTAACGGCTTTCAGACACGACTTGCAGTTTTCGACAAGCTCCATATCACAACTTCGGGCATTTTTGAAAAATTCCGACATTATGCTTATGCCGATGCTGTGACATTTTGCAAGCACATCTTCAGGGACATTTGTCCTGCAGATCTTGAACCTGTTGCAGTATTCCATTCCGAGCTGACCGACCACTTCTTTTGATTCTTTTGAAAACCCGTATCTGTCATCAGGAAAGAAAAGGAGATATACATTTACCGCAGATGTTATCACCATGAGCATTGCAAAAAATATGACCGCCAGAAACCCTGACCGTTCCTGTCTTTCCTTTTTGATAAGATCTTTTTCGCTGATCTCAAGGTCATCCTTTTTTTTATTTAGCTTTTCCTTGATCTGTTTTGCATTTTTAGTCCCTTTGTTTATTAATTCGACCATCTCAGGAGATTCAGCATGATCAACGGGCAGAGTTCCGTTTAAATCTTTGTGGTTAAGATCTGTTCCAGCCGCGATAAGACTCAGAACAATATCTTTATGATTGAATCTCAGTGCACTTATCAGGGCCGACTGCCCTTTTGAATTAAGCTGATTGACATCTACTTGGAGCTTTATCATGAAATCAACAATGTGGGGCATTCCTTTTGATGCCGCAATCATCAGTGCTGAGTAATTATTCTGGTTCTTTGCATTTACATCGGCCCCTTTATTCATAAGAAGCAGTGCTGTTTCGTCGTATCCGTTCTGGAGAGCTAGCATCAATGCAGTCACACCGTTCCCGTTGTGAACATCAGTTTTGGCATGTTGTGCAAGCAGGAACTCTACAGCTTCATAATTTCCTATCATTGACGCAAGCATTAACAAGGTCATGTCATAGTCATGAAAAACCGGATTCGATCCGGAATAAGACGGCTTGACTTCAAAATTTTCTTCCATATCTTCACAAGTTTTTCCGGCAAGTGCGGAAAGCATTAAAGGGGTAAGATTTGCAGAAATATCAGCACTGAAAAGCTTGTTTATTTCATTCTTATTTAACAGTTTCTCAAAATATTCACTTCTGCCTAATTTAATTGCATCAATAAGAGTCCGGGGCTCAATTTCTTTCACAACACCATTTATCATCATCTTATCTACTGAGGTCAGAACATCTATTTCATGTCTGGAATCCATCAGTTTAATGATGTTTTTGATGGAAGACCTTCCCCCTTCTTTTTTCAATATTTCATAAATCTGTTTATCAATCTGGCCCGCATTCAGGATCTTTTCAATATTATCAATGATCCCCACTTCGGCAAAAGGAGAGAGCTTGTTGTTATAGAAATCAACGATGAAACATGATTTTGCTTTAAGGAAACAGTGCGAATACAGTGAATTTTCGGGGTCTTCGTTATGCAGTTTCTGATATATTGAGATATCTTTTCTATAGTTACCATCCTCTTTTTCAACATTCTCATCCTTCTGATCCTTGTCCAGTTCAATTTCAAATTTCAAAGTGAAATCAGATATCGCCATTGCGCATTTTTTACATTTATGTGACTCATTTACAAGCTGAATAACCTTTTCTCTGGATAAAGGAGCACCCGTTCCTTTAACAAGAATACCCATGTTGGATAGCTGATAAAAACATTTAAAAAGCAAGTAGTTGTGAGGGGTCATTATCGACAGGATCTCATTAATTGTCTTTCCTGCCGCCAGATAGTTAAGAATTATCTCATGCTGATCTGTGATCTTGTGATTTTTAATTTCACCCTGTTCAATTTTAGGTCTGGACCCGAGTGTCGGTATTACTGAAAGAACCGCACGGAATTCAGCGACTCTCTCCTTCAGACCAGTGGAAATTTCTTCAACAGATATTTCAACATCAACTTTCTGATCTTTGGACTTTTCGCTTACTACTGAATATGCACATTCAGCCCATCTTGACGCTATGAAGATCGTATCAAGTATTTTTTCATAAATAAGCTGTTTTAATATTTCAGGAGTTGCAAATTTCAGAACATCATCCATGCTTTTTTTCGGGTCGGAGCCTGATCTGTATGCTTTTTCAAACTGATCTGTGTCTATGACTCCGTAAGAGATAAGGTACTGTCCTAAATAATCGGCTTTACTGCTTGATGCAGCACCCGTCAGTCTTCCGTTCTTGAAAAACAGCTTTTTCCACTCATCACCGTTTTCAAAGAACAGATGCCCTTCCAGATTTTCCTTCAGTGTCTTTCTTATCAATTTCTTTACTGTCGTATCCTGCAGCAGAAACTTTCCCATTGTAATACCTCTGTAATTTTTCCACTTTAAAAAACTGATCGTGGCATTTTACTGTTTTTTTTACACAGCCATCCCATAGATTGCTAAACCTAAGATATTCTGCTTAAAAATCTCTGT
>CAZVWR010000091.1:0-6640 GCA_964630905.1 uncultured Spirochaetales bacterium
AATAAATAATGCGGATGAATTAGTCAAGAAAAGAATTGGATGGTTTCTGCAAAAAAGGGAACGAACATAAAACCCCTGCCACTGTGACCTTCAAAAATTATCTGAAAACCCAAACCAGATCTATTTCGTTTTTGAACTTTCTGAGAATTTCCAACTTGAGATCAGCTCAGGAGATTCTGAGGATATTTCGAGAATTACTTCTGAAAATCCGTTGAATTTTGCATTCATCTCAAGATCTCCTGACATCGCAATTTCCGCGTCGCCTATCGTTCCGGAACACATCATTTCAACTTTTCTAACTTTTTCATAAAGAGTGATCTCATAATTGCATACAAACTCACCGCCACATGCGTCTATCTCCCATTTCTTACCATTGAAAAGAGGCGCTTTCGGCATGTAGTAGATAAATCTCCTCAAAAATGAGGGATACTGCATTACAAATTTTTCCTTACAGGCTTGAGGCACTTCCGATGTGTTTATCTCCACAATATAATCATTCGATTTTATTAACGGTTTCAGTGTCTGATCAAATTCTCCGGCTGTCGTTCCTTCTACTATTATTACCGAATCTGTTCTTTTTATAAGTTCTTTTGAAAGATATTCGTTCTTCAGCTCAACTTTATTACCCGATGAAAATAAAAGAAACCCTTTTTCACTCACATTCTTTACAACATGACCTTTTGAAGGAAAATGAAAAAACTTTTTTGAATAATAGTGATCATGATAAAGTGCCACGATAAGCATTATTCCGCCGAGAATGAATATCCTTGAGCTCGATCTCTTTAAGAAAAGAAGGGTTCTGCTCTCTTTTAACCCCATGTGAACTACTTACTGAATTCTGACGGGTCCATTGTTGCGAACTTGGTATATTGAGGAACAAACCTTAAATGGACTGAACCCTGCTGTCCATGACGGTTTTTCTGTATGTAAATGTCAGCTATGTTCTTTTTATCAGTATCTTTCTTGTAAACTTCCTCTCTGTGGATGAACATTACAAGGTCAGCATCCTGTTCAATGGCTCCTGAATCCTTAAGATCGCTGAGCATCGGTATTTTGCTTTCCTTTCTCTCTTCAACCTTTCTGTTGAGCTGTGCAAGGGCGACTATCGGAATACCGAGTTCCTTTGCAAAAAGCTTGATGTTCCTTGAAATATCTTCGACCTGACGCACTTTATCCTCTCTGTACACATTTGAGGCCATTAGCTGAAGATAGTCAACAAATATACAGTCAAGACGGTTGGACCTTACAGTGGAAGGGGGTGATTTTCTAAGCTCAGCGTCAAGTTTCTTTGCTTTAGATCTAAGGTCAGAAACAGTAAGCTTGGATGTTTCATCAATAAATATGGGAAGTTTACTCACTTTATCAACACCGGCCCAAAGACGGGTGATCTCATCTTTTTCAAATTTTCCAATTGCAAGATTTTTAGCATTTACACTGCATTCAATTGAAATTATCCTCTGCACAAGCTGACTTGAAGGCATTTCAAGTGAAAAGAAAAGAACATTGTGACCAAGTCTCGCTATCTCGATGGTCATGTTCAGAGCGAAACTTGTCTTACCCATGCCGGGTCTTCCCGCAAGAACTATCATGTCACCGGGTTTAAAACCGCTCCCGAAAGTGTCAAGAACAGGATAACCAGATGAAATTCCTGAAATTTTTCTTCCGCTGTCTATTCTTTCCTTTAATTTCTGCATCTCGGCATCGACAATGCTCTTTATCTCAATGACACTGCCAGCCTGCTGTCTGTTGCTCAAAGCTATCAGATCAGTAGTGGATTTATCGACAACCTCGACAAAAGGTGCAGACTGTCTGTATGCACTGTCAACGCTTTCTGAACAAATGCGGATCAGCTCTCTGTAAAGTGATTTTTCAATGATTATCCTGCAGTAATCTTCAAGTATCGATTCCGAAACGACCGGAGCTGAATTCGCCAGCTCATAAAGATATTTCATCTCAACACCGGCACCACCGCCTTTGACGGTACTTATTCTATCACCGACAGTGACCGCATCAGCAACTTTACCTTCGTTGTGTATTGACTGGATGATCCTGAATATGACAGAGTGTCTCTCTTCATAAAAATCTTCTGAAGAAAGACCTGTACCCTCAACAATTCCGAACAGTTTTCCATTTATAAGGAGGCACCCCAGAAGAGATGCCTCCGCTTCAATATTACCGGGCAGCAGTTTCGGATTGTAATCCATTGAAAACTACTCCTGTTCTGATTTTTCCTCTGTCTGTGATTCTACCTGTGTCTGTTCTGAAACGACTGCTTCACTTTCTTCTGATATTACCCAGAGTTTGAAAACGCCTTTTACATCTCTGAAAAGTTTTACTTCGACTTCATAAACACCGCTCTTTTTGATGTTGCTGTCCAGAATAATGTCCTTGTGGTCTATCTCAAAACCGCTATCTTTGAGCGCCGCTTCGATCTCTCTGTTGGTAACACTGCCGAAAAGTTTCCCTTCCTCGCCGACTTTTTTCTTTATCTTTATTTCGCATGCAGCAAGTTTTGAGGCAATAAGTTTTGCTTCGATCGTTTCGGTGTTTATCTTCTTTTCGATAACTCTTTTGTTGAATTCAAGCTGTTTTTCGTTCTTTTCATTGGCAATAAGTCCGAGTCCTTTCGGGATAAGATAGTTGCGGGCATAACCGTCCTTAACTTTTACTATCTCCCCTGCACTTCCGAGTTTTGCCACATCTTTTGCAAGTATTATTTTCATTTGCACCCCCTTATTTGCCGGTTACTGTGTATGGAAGAAGAGCGATAGTCCTTGCTCTTTTTATCTCCCTTGAAAGCTCTCTCTGATGTTTTGCACATACACCGCTTATTCTTCTGGGGATTATCTTGCCCCTTTCTGTTATGTAGTTGAGAAGAAGGTCGTTATTTTTATAATCGATCTCCATATCAGTGTGAATACAGAAACGGCATACTTTTCTCTTTTTATATGCTACCATTTTTTTCTCCTTTCATTTAAAGTTCAACATCTTCTTCTTCTTCGCCTGAAACATTCAGGGATTTCTGAAGCTCTTCGTTATACTTTCTTGAATCGTCAAGCACTTTCTTTTCCTTTTCCTTGACCTCTTCAACAGGTTCAACATTTTTCACTTCCGTATAAACCTGTTTTCTTTCAGCTTTTTCAAAAAGTGTTGTGATCCCTTTTGCATTTGCGATAAGTTCATCAAGGTTTTCTTTCTTCTCGACCTTGATTGACATGAATTTAAGGACATGTTCCCAGATGTTGAAGTTTCTTTCAACTTCTTCGATCATTCTTCCGTCACCCACAAGATCAAAGAAAAGGTAATGACCTTTCATGTTCTTTTTGATCTCATAAGCAAGCTTCTTTTCTCCCCATGAACGGAGAGTGATGGTCTTTCCACCGAAATCATTGATGATTCCGTCAACGCGTTCTGCAAACTGCCTGATCACATCAGGGCTGCCTTCCGGCTTTAAGATAGCAGTAAGCTCATAATGTCTTCTTTCCATAATTCCTCCTTACGGCTGTGAAGTCCAAACATAATTGTTGAACAAGGAGATATATCCAGTGTTCAAATAACAAAAAACCAGAGGATTTTAGTTATAAAAGCCCGACTTGCAACTTTTTTCTGATAAAACCTTGTTTAGAGAACCCCTTTCAAAGCTTCACTCCGTTCTTCTTTCTAATTTCAAACAGCAAAACATGAAAAAAAGTCCTTATTTCAACATATGGACGAATATTATTTTAAAAATTCTTACAGTTCAGAGTTCTTTTTATTGAAAAGCAGGAGGAATTCATGAATTTTTTCAAACTGTCAATGTTTTCATTTCTTTTTTTGGGTGTTTCTTTTATTTCCGCTGTCACAACTATGGATGGAGATGACATAGGACCTGAAATTTCTGTTTACAAAGGTTCTGAGTTGAAATGGGAGGAAGGCAACAGGGATTTTTTTGTGATGTTCAAATCACTTCTTGACCGTAAGAATGATACTTACAACATCGGAAGTGACGGAAAGCTCAATAAATTAAATCCCCAAGCTGATTCGTGCAAAGAATCTGCAACTTTTGAACTTTCCGATTTTCATCTGCCTCCTGATGCCTATGTAACGGACGCTTTTCTGATCTGGAATGCGGCACAGCCTGCTGCAAAACTTGCTGAATTGACTGATAATTCCGTCAATCTTAAGTTTACCGACAGTTCAGGAAATCTGATAATTGATAAAGAAATAACGGCTCCTGTTCACAACAAGCTTGATGGTGAAAAAAGTTTTGATTTTGAAAGCTTCGCAGGGATCAGACAATATCCAAATATTGATTATACCGCTCCTGAAGACGGAGAAATGGGATATTACACTTATAGAGTTAATATTACTGATATTTTTGAAGAAGCTCACGCCTCAGGCAGAGATGCCGGTATTAGTGATTCAAGAGATGCGCTCCTTGGAAAATGGGAAGTTTCAGGTCTGGATTGCGCAACTGATGATTTTCCTTATATCAGAGGAACCACTCTGGTAAGCAACTGGTCGATATTTTTTGTCTATACTTCTTCAGCCCCCGGAGTAAAACCCAAAAAGATCTATGTTTACAACGGGTTCAAAGATTATCAGGATAAATCTCAGGATATACTTGTGAAGGGATTCAAATTTCCCAACGACCCTTCAATAAGGGTGACGATCCTTTCATCTGAGGGAGATTCAGCAAATTATGTAGCAAATTCAACTGATCACAAAATTCCCGAGGGGCTGAAGTTCAGAAGCGATGCATCGCTAAACTGGGCTCCGGTATTCAATATCTGCCATCCGCACAGAGAACCTTATGCTTTTGCAGGAAAAGGATATGACGATATTTTCAACTCCATTTCAAGTGTCTTCGGCTGGAATTCCGCCGCTCCGTTCTGTGTTGGCGGAAGGATCGACAGCCCCGGTGAAGTTGACATTGCAACTGCGGAATGGGCGATAGATGTTGACACATTCCTGCTGAATTCATTTGACTTTCCGGGGTATCTCAATGAAGGCGACACAGACATTGAGATCCAGCTTAACATGAATAACGATGTCGTTTATACCAATATGATGATAGTCAGTCTTGACACAGCTCCTGCCGATTTTGACATTCCTGAAGAGTCTGAAAAGAATTTCTGCAGCTGTTCATCAAAGCAGAATTCCATATGTTCAGACAGTTCGTTCTATTACACAGTAAAGGTGGAGAACTGGAGTGAAAAAAGTGCGAACGGGGTTGTTGTTACAGACAAACTTCCTCAAGAAATTGAATATGTTGCAGGAACAACCGAAATTGCATCACTTTTTGATGAGACTGGTGCAGGGATCAACTGGACAGCGGTAGCTGACGGAGCAGGCGGATCGTTTCCCCTTGAATCGGGATATTATGTCGATGATTCACTCGAACCCTGCAGTCTGGAAAGTTGTCCGGAAAGTTATTTAATAAGGTTTAAAGTCAAACCGAAAGCAGGTCTGCCTAAAAATGCGGCAATTAAAAATACAGCGATCATATCTGACAGTGCCGGAGTCACATACAGAACGAACTCAGATGTACCTCTTCGACTTGTATTTGATGCAGCATGCCCTGAAACCGCTGAGTGCAGTGCTCCTGACAGGTGCAGTCCTTCATGCGGAGGATGCGGAATTGACGGAACAGATGACACCGGCAGCGGATCAGATGAAGAAAACGGCACATCAGCAACAGATGACAGTGAAAACGATTCAAAAGAAGAACTTAACGACAGCGGAAACATATCTGAAGATGAAGAAACCGGCTGCGCAACCATTGTGATTTAACATTATTTATTGGCGTTAAAAGAACAGGGTATAACAAGTCAACCAATCTGAAAACTTTGATTTCTCATTTTCTTTGTTTTCGGCTGACTTAAATAATCTTATTGGATTTCTTGCATATTTAATTCAGTTGTCGCAAATTTTGCGACAACTGCATCGGACGATAAAACATATAGCGACCTCGGCAAAAAATGGTTCGGTTTCTCTAAAATGGATGTTGAAGTAACAAAGATGGTTGCAAAACTGTTTTGAATTTCTATCTATCTGAAAACTTTGATTCTTTATTTTAATCGTTAGATATTTGCTGATTGTTCAATAATTCTATTACCTTATAAACATTTGAATAAGAGCCGCCTGAAGGTAAAGTTTTGGAGTTATTAATTGCAGTGTCCATTTTTCCATTTAGTTGAAAAACCCATTCTTCTTTTTCAAGAAAATGTTCTTTTTTCTCATAATAGGATTTTTTGTTTCCATTTTCAGTCTATATTCGGAATTGCACCGAATTTCCCATATTTATAAGCTTTCTGCAGTGATGTTATTCTGTTTAACCCGTTAAATTTATGAAGAGGATAAAGATCAGTCGAACCATCTTGTTTCTTTTCCGTAAACCAGAAATTATCCTTTCTAATAAGATCATCTTCATCAAAAAGGTTGTCATAATGTGTTGCAACAAAAAGCTGTGCATTGCTCGATTCCTCTAAAAACTTCTGAAGCACATATTCAATAAGTCGGGGATGAAGTTTCGCTTCGATTTCATCAATTGCAAGAAAAGCATTTTCTTTAATTGTTCTGAATAATGCACCTGAAAGTCCGAACATCCTGTTTGTTCCGTCTGACTGCATATCAACAGGTAAATTGAAGTGTTTTTCTG
>CAZVWR010000092.1:0-6628 GCA_964630905.1 uncultured Spirochaetales bacterium
GGAATCTGTGGGAAATTAACAACCGCAAAATAATGAAAGAGTGGCCGGAATATTATTGCTATCCTTTGCCCTGTGATGTTACGGACAAGGCGGTTGAAAACACGGGGCCAGCTTATGTGAGCCCCTGTGATATTGACGCCGTTTCAGGGACATGGCATCAGTCGATGGGAGTTTTCAGGCAGGGAGATATTTTTGAAGGCAAGATGGGAATGTATGCTATTGCAAGCAAAAAAGTGGATGACAAATATATTGTAATCGGTGGTCTGCATTATGAAATAGCCACAGGAAAATATACAATGGTGGGATGGTCTGATGCAAAGCAGGCATACAACAAGGACAGATTTCTTTTTTTAACTGGGAACTCCTTTGATTTAAAGTCGTATATAGTTTCAGCGAAAAAGGTTGAAACTGGATGGAAATATGAATTCGTATATACAGATGAGTGGAACAGGACAGGATTTGTTTATCCGCCCGCTATTGGAAAGAACTATGTGCTGATCAATGTTAAAAATGTTGATGGAAATAGTGAAGAAGAGATTCTCTATGCGAATGTCAATGACTGGAATTTTAAAAAGCTGGGGACGGGAACGATATTTTATCCTCAGATATTTGATGATAAAGCCATTTTTGTTAAGAACGCAACAGTATGGTCATGTGATTTGAGCAAGTCTCCATCCAATATTGAGACTGACTGTCTGAGGGTTAATCAGGAAGGAGTAAAGGCAACGGCCCCGGCAGTAAATAAAAAGGATCACAGTAAAATAATATATTCATATGGTGAAGGGTATTATCAGCTTTATATGGCAGATCTAAGCGGAGAGACAATTAGTTACAGCAAGCTTGAAATAGAAATGTCTCCGGATCTTGTTTCCTATGCACCCAGCCAGTGGGATGGGGATATTTTTGTATTTGAGGAAATGTATGTATATTCCGAGGTGCAGAATGATTTCCGGATCTGTTATTATTCCTTCAGCAAAAACAGAAAAGTGTGTTTTCCCAATCCTGACGGCACTGGCAACATGATCCGCAGTATTTACGGAGGAGTAGAAGGGAAATACATTATCTGGAAAACAGTCAGTGGAACCACTTTGAGGGACATGGAATGTTACTGCGGTGAACATCCTGAAAACTGTCTATACGATGAATACATGTCGATAACACCTTTTTTGAAGAAGAAATAGTCAAACTCGCCGCAGATTGAAAATCCAAAAGATGTGAAGACGGGGAAGAGACCGAGCGAACTTGCCGCCTGCGGACAGTTGGGAAATCTATAAAGAAATATTACAGTTCAAGTTAGCAAGAAAGTCAGCGGCTTTTAAGATGCTTTCACCTGTCGGATAGGTTTTTTCCCTTGAAAGGTTTTTAACGAGCTGGATTTTCTGACTGTCGGGAAAGTATTTTTCAAAGCTGGAAAAATTTCTGCTGAGATTGTCGTCACTTAATTTTACTTCGATCAGATGTGTTATTCTGCCATCCTGAAAAACCGCAAAATCAAGTTCTTTCTTTTCTTTGTTCTTAATAAAATGAAGTTTGCCGTCAACTCCGAGAACATCCTCTTTCCTGTGAAGTTCTTTTAAAAGTGCGCATGCAACGGCATTTTCAAGAATAATACCCTCATCTCCAATAACCTGACCTGTATCAAAAAAATAGTATTTAGGTTCTTTTGTGATCGCTCTGGTAATTTTTTTGTGAAACGGTGTCACCGGAAAAATAATATAAAGATTTTCAAGTATCTGAAGCCATCTTTTTACAGTTTTCGGATCTTTCTGAAGATCATTGGCAAGATTTGAATATGAAATCGTGCTTCCGACCCGGTATCTTAAAAGTTCAATAAGTGTCTCGATGGATTTTATGTCATTTACAGTTTCAAGATCAATGAGATCCTGTCTTAAAATGATATCAAGGTGAGTTTTTTTCCATCTTTTGTAAAAAATTTCATCGTTTTCAAGAAAAGGTTCAGGAAATCCACCGATCTTCATGATTCTTTCAAGAGCTTCATCCGGTTTGCAAACGGCAGAAGCCTCCAACACATCAATTGGATGGAGCCTGAATCTGAAAAATCTTCCTGCAAGTGAATCTCCCACTTTTCTGACAGTGTCGAGCCGGGCACTTCCGGTCACAAAAAGATGTGGAGGACGGGACTCGGTGTCATAAACTCCTTTGAGCCACCCCTTCCAGTTCTTCATTTTGTGAAGTTCATCAAAAATTATGAGCTCTTTTTTTCTGTTCCAGTTTTTTTCTGAAATTATAAGCCGGTCTTGCACTGAGTCGTAGTTAAAATAATCATAATCACTGAACATCATCTTTGACAAAGTGGTTTTCCCGACCTGTCTTGGACCTGAAAGAAGTATTATCTTTCTTGGAATGTCCTTTTTTATGTCTGGTTCAATTGACCGTTTCATTTGACTAGAATAGCACGCATTCCCGAATAGTCAAGACTTTTTAGGATTTGACTCCCGAATAGTCGGAGCGAAAGTTACCAGCATTCTGCATATCCGAAAGTATCACGGCATTCTTCCCAGCTCCAGCAGTCAAGCCATCCGTGGAAATTATCGGTTGCTTCTTCACAGTTATCTTCAAAACATTCATCTTCGTAGCCGAATCCGCCGACATGATAGCCAGATCTGCATTCTGTGCAGTGAGTTCCGGTGTATCCGGCAAAATAATCGCAGTCACACACAGGTGCGCCGTTTATGATAGAACAGTCATTGGATGCTCCCCATGCCGTATCGTTGCAGTCAAAGAGGATGCAGGTTTCAAGACAATTCCCGTCCCCGTTTTCATCCTGATAAAATGAATCACATACACATTCCGCTGTTCCTGTATAATCTTCACAGTGGGCGTTTGATCCGCAGGTAAGCGTTGAACATGTTACAGCAGTATTCTCATCCGGTGTTTCATCGGGCATTTCATCCGGAGTTTCATTTTCATCGGCAGTCGTTTCCGACTCCGTATCTGATACTTCCGACTCCGTTAAAACTTCGTCGGATAAATCGTCGGACAAGTCGTCGGTGGTCTCATCCGACTCCGCCAAGGCTTCGTCGGACAAGTCGTCGGTGGCTTCGTCTTTATTTTCATCAGGAGTAACTGAATTGTCATTCTGACTGTTGTCGACAGTTGATTCATCAGGAGAGGTGAAACTGTCTTTATCAGTAGCGGCGCCATTATCAATGCAGACCCCGTCGATGCATGAAAAACCGGGCAGACAGTCAAAATTGTTAATACACCCCAGTTCATCTTCAACAGTGCAGGAAATAAAGAGGGTTAACAGAAATAATGATGAAATTAAAAGCTTGAAGTTCATATTAATCTCCTGTAAAAAACTTTGAAAACATATCAGAAAAGTGTGTAAATTACAAGGTGATGGGAAAATTGATGTCAGTCAAGCATGTGAACGAACATTCCGCTTCTGAGTTTGGGTTCAAACCATGTTGATTTGGGGGGCATAATCTTGCCGGCATCGGCGACATTTATAAGCTGTTCGATCGTTGTGGGATACATTGCGAAAGCGACTTTGCACTCGCCGCTGTTGACTCTTTTTTCGAGTTCCTTAATGCCTCTGATGCCGCCTACGAAATCAATTCTTTTGTCGGTTCTGGGGTCTTTTATTCCAAACAACGGGTCAAGCACATTGTTCTGAAGTATTGCAACATCAAGAGAGTTGATAGGGTCTTTTTCATCGAAAGAGCCTTTCTTTGCCCTGATCTGATGCCACTTTCCGTCGATGTACATGCCGAATTCGGTCTGATTTTTGGGTGAACCGTAACCCTCACCGATGAAATCAAAATTTTCCCCGATCTTTTTGAAAAACTCATCTTTTGTCATTCCGTTAAGATTGAACAGCACTCTGTTGTAATCAAGAATTTTAAGCTGGTCATGCGGGAAAATTACAGCGAGAAAGTAGTTGTATTCTTTATCTGAGGATGGATTTTTGTCGTGTTTGAGTTTTTCAGCTTTTGCTCTTGCCGCACTTGCCGATCTGTGATGACCGTCAGCGACATAAAGATATTTTACAGGCTTGAAAAGTTCTTCAATTTTAGCAACAAGCGTTTTATCACGGATCACCCACAGAGTATGGCTGATGCCGTCAACAGAAGTGAAATCGTATTCAGGAGCATTGTTCTTTTTATATGAATCCATAATAATATCAAGCTCTTTCTGAGCACGATAGGTAAGAAACACAGGTTCAGCGTTTGCATTTTGGGTTACAACGGTCTTTGTTCTGTCATCTTCCTTATCTTTTCTTGTGAGCTCATGTTTTTTGATTATGTCGTTGTTATATTCATCAGCCGAAACACAGCCGACAAAACCGGTCTGTTCGTGGTCACCCATTTTCTGTTTGTAGAGATAAATTGTCGGTTCTTTCTCTTCAACAAGCCATCCTTTTTTTATGAAGTCATTAAGAGCGTTCCTCCCCTGCTGATAGACAGATTCGTCATGAATATCAACAGTTTCCGGAAGGTCTATCTCTGCTCTTGTAATGTGGAAAAATGAATATTCGTTTCCGTCAGCAATTGCTTTTGCCTCTTTCGTGTTGATGACATCATAGGGAAGTTCAGCGATCTTTTTAACGATCGATACAGGCGGCCTTAAAGCCTTGAAAGGTCTCACAGTTACCATTGTTTCCTCCTGAAAAAAAATGTAAAAATACAAACAACCTCAAACTTGTAATATTTGTAAACATGTTTGTCAAGGATAACTAGGGGAAGTGTGGTGAGAAATTGTGTGGGAAATTCAATCAAAGTTCAAGGTCGATGGTCTTGCATATTCTGGATGCAATTTCCATTTTTTCTTGCACTGGTTTAGTAATCAACTGTCTAGTTGATATATAAAAATACTCTAAAGTTAAGAAATGATCTTTGGTCTCAGTGTAATCATGAAAAAACATGTTTGGTATATCATGCATGAATTTATAACTGAATTCTTGAGCACTTTCGGGGCAAGCAGGAATGATTAAATTTTCAAGTATTTGAGAGCGATCTTTTTGCTTTATATAATCAAACAGCTTGGGGTATTTAATTTTAAATATTAAAAATATGGCAGTTATCTGATATTCGTGAAAATGTCCAAATCCATTATAGAAGCTGACAGTAAGAATGAAATTTCTAAAGAAATCCTCAATTTCTCGCAATGTCAACTTATAATATGAAAAGAAGCTATTTATTGTTTCAATATCAATTTCTTGGAGCTTCTTATAACTAGTTGTTTTCTCATTCATACTATCTAAATGATATTTATAAAGAATTTTGCCAAATTTTGTTATATCTCCTAAATGAGAATCAGACTTATCAATTGGCAAAACACACTCAAAATTGATAAATTTTTGAAGATAATTTTCAGCACCATTTCCACATTTCCCTTCAAAGTATTTAGATATTTGCTCTTTATTCATTGCAAGAACGAAAGTAACACCATCAGCTTCAAAAAAGTGTTTAATAACTTCAAATACTTTTATTGCATATCCAGGTTCACATCTGTCGAGTTCGTCAATAAGAAAAACGAGTTTGCTATTGTTATCTTTTTTAACGATTTCCTTTAAAGCTTCTTTCAGATTATCCATAGATTTTTTCAATTCAACATAGTCTTCGCATTTTAGCTTCTGAGTTTCGAGTAATATAGACGAGCCTTCAGAAACTGCTTCCAAGGTGTCCTTAGTTAAAGTATCAATTTCTTTTTTGCCTATTGTCCCAAGAGTTACGATTTTTAGAGCTATATCTCCACCACGATGGTAAAGGGTCTGGAGGATTTCAGTTGAAGAGTCAGTGAATTTTTCAATTAATTTCCGCTGATCTTTGTATTTATTTTGAATTTCTAAAGCAATTGGAACAAAAGGGTTTTCAAAGAAATCGTTTTTAAATGCATCGAAATAAATAACATCTATCTTTTTATCTTTGTCTTCGATAAG
This sequence comes from uncultured Spirochaetales bacterium, assembly GCA_964630905.1. Taxonomy (GTDB): domain Bacteria; phylum UBP6; class UBA1177; order UBA1177; family UBA1177; genus JAGOEX01. Next base: position 5,906 of record CAZVWR010000092.1, read on the forward strand.
CCTTTTTTCGAGTAACTTTAAAAAAAGAGTTTTTCCTTCTCCCCATTTGGCATCAATTGATATTGTGATGCCGTCGTCAATGTTTTTAATGAGGTTTGAGAGATTGTTGGCAAACTCAATTCTTTTGCTAAATATCTCACTTCCGTTTTCAGAACTATCAAAATCTACTTTGCTGAGATCCTTTTCGTAAGGTCTAAGTCTCATCTATCCCTCCCTCCAAATGTTTCAAACTTATTTATTCTAAGTTGGCTAATATATATAGTCTACTTTTTTCTGAAGGGTTCACTGGCAATGAAGAGAAAATCTGCCGAAACATTCGGAGTCAGATATGTTTCTGTGAAAAAGTGAATCTTTGACTTGGGGGTAAGTTTCTGATAAGATTCAATGTATTTGAATATTCGGAGAATAGAAATGAAAAGAGTTTTATTCGTTTTCCTTGTTTTTGGATTTTCTGTTTTGTTGATCAGTTGTAGTAAAAAAACAGTTGATGTTGATAATACGGGAAAAGCCGATGTGGATAAGGAAGAAGTGAACGACTCACAAACAGGCGACACAGGAAATACAGGCGACACTGTAGATTCAGGGAATACGGGAGATTCAGGTGACACGGGGAATAGTGGAAATACGGGAGACACAGGTGACACAGGAAATACTGCTGACTCTGGAGACACAGGTTCAGAAGTCGAATATGAAGAACCGGATTGCGAGAGTTATGGCATGACA
>CAZVWR010000093.1:0-6551 GCA_964630905.1 uncultured Spirochaetales bacterium
TGTTCAGAAATTCTGGTTTTTAACATCTCAGCATCTTTTGTTTGTCTAAGAGCTACATCGTACGGCATTTCAATAAGCCCGAAAGAGATATCATCTGCCTCATTAACCTGAGACAGCTTTTCGTTGATCAGATCTGATATTTCTAGTTTTATATTTTCAAAAGATTCTTCCATAGAGCCTGTTGCATCAATCAGAAATGTGATATCCGTCTGTTCTCGTGGACCAACATTAAAAGTCAACTCTATTTCTACACTTTTGCGTGAATAACAACCGCTTGTACAGATAGTTGGAATGGTTGAATAATCTTCCGGATTCAGAGGATCAGTTTCGTTACAAATAACTTCTGTCAGATCATCATCCCCATCTCCGTCAGTATCATTTTTATATGGGTCTGTACCAAGTTCTTTTTCGTGTTTATCTGAAAGTCCGTCATTGTCTGAGTCTCTGTCAATATAATCAGGCATTCCGTCACCGTCATGATCCACACATGGACATTCCTGACACTCATAACCGTTGGGAATTCCATCCTTATCCTCATCGGCATTTTGCCACTCTTCTGTCTCCCATTCTTCCTTTGTGAGATCAGGACCGCAAAATTCAATATTTTCATCTGAATCGCTCAAAATCTCATTTTCATCATCATTTTCAATCTCTGTCAACTCAAAATCATAATCATCTTCAAAAACTTCTTTGTCTGTTTTACTCATATCTTGATCACAGGCGGCGAGCAATAGAAAGACAGCTGAAATAAAAATTAGTTTTTTCATTATCTTATCTCCTGATATTCCAACGAATTCAATGTATCACAGCGAAGCAGTTGTGTCAAATGGAAAATAGAAGAATTCAGGAAAAGCCATTAAATAATTTTACCTATATATCCAGATGGGGGCTGTCAGAGCGATCTGCACAGGAGCTTCCCCGTCAAGAATATCTTCAGATGTGACTTTAAGGAAATAATAACTGCTCTGATTTACTGTTATTTCAGGGAACCAGAACACTGTCATCGCCCCTTCTTCAGGGATAAACTCAGCGACGGAAACACCTTTATTGGTAATAAGTTCAAGTTTCTGCACCGGTTCGTTATCAACAACTTTTATATCAAAGCGGACGGATGGATCAGTAACTGTTACATTTGATCCCATCCAATGTTCCTTGTGTTTAAAAACAATTTTTATGTCAGGATCATCGCTTGAATATATCCTTCTTGATTTCATTGCATCAATAAGGTGAGCTCTTGTAAGTTCCTCGCCTACAAAAACCGATCTGTGCGGAGTCAACTCCATTTTGTGATTATCCTGATTACTTGTCGGAGCTATCTGCCAGCCGTTGTCAAGTGCCTTGATAAAATAAGGGATGAACTCACCGTCGTTGTTTCCTGTGCTTTTATTGCCAGTTTCCATCATGATCATGTTTGAAAGGACATCCTGCTCCAGCTTTAAATTGTTGAATGCCTCTATCTCACGCCCCGGATGGTTAAACTGGGCGATTCCATTATTGTCTTTTATCCACTCATAGATCTTGTTGATCCACAGATCGCTGTATGCGGCCGAATAATCATCAGTTTCATATATGCAGATATGGCCGTTTACCGGATGGCTCCACTCAAATCCGCGCATTGCGACAAAAACACCGTCTTGCGAGAAAAGATCAGTCTGAAGTTTTATTTCAGCCCACTCGCTTTCTGACACCTGTTCTGCGTGGTCAGTCATGACATAAAAATCTATCTTTTCGTCAAATTTTGCCCAGTTCATTATCTCAACTGCTGTTCCTTCTCCGTCAGAAATTCCGCTGTGTCCATGAAAATTCCCGAAATAATGGTGCATTTTCCCTTCAAGCGGAAGAACTGTGAACATCTTTTCATCTTCTGCCGTCTTTCCACTGCTGTCTTTCACAGTTAAAGATATTTTGAAATCCCCCGGAGTCTTGAATTCAATATTCTTGGGACTTTCTTCAGTTACAGGCATTGATGCTCCGTCAAAATCCCACTCAAAAACAAACGGTGCAACCCCGCCTGTCACAGTGGCAGAAAAAGAAGCTCTGCCGTATTCAGTGACTTCATTTTTAGGAAGTTCGATTGACACTTCAAAAGCAGGATCAATATCTTCATCATCACTTTCATCCGTTTCAGGATCATTTTTTAAAATATCGTCTTCGCTTGGATCATTGTCTATAATTGTTTCGTTGTCCTCCGCAATTTCAGACTCGACACGGTCAGCATCATCAGAGATCTTATCAGCATCACTGACAATATCTTTTTTCTGATCTGAACAACTCACAAACAATAAAACTGACACAAACAGGAAAAAACAATTAATTTTCCTAACCATATTTTATCTCCATTGACGCACAACTGACAAAATCTTAAACCGAAGTGCTTTTTATGTCAAATACTCCGGCAAATTATTATGTCCGCTCTGTCAGAGAAAATTCGCTATTTTAAATATGACCGGATATTTTTTTCGATTCTGTCAATCCGTTTTTCCTGAAAATGAATTGGAAGATGACCTATGACAGCTTCCTTAATTTTTGTGGAATCAATGAGTTTTTTCAGGTTTTCAATTAAATAGTTTCTGACATCTTCATCATCATTTATTTGAAGTATGTGGCAAAATTCAGGATTATTATCAAGGACATACACTATGTCTTCAAGATCGTGACTCAAATATGGATCAGCAATTCCCCTGTCATTAAAAGCGGAAAACTTTGTCGCAAGATAATAAGATAAAGGTAGCAATAATATTTCAAAATCACCAATTTTTTTTGATTGTGCTTTTGAAAATCCTTTTTTAAACCAGATGTTGCCGGGAGCCCAGCCGACTTCACTCACAGACATAACATCAACAAGAATATCGGAAAAAGAAAACCGGCATAACACCTTGTTATCCATTGTCTGTTTAAAACCGGCACCCGTTAGCTTCTGCCTTATTTTTTCAAGTTGACCGAAAGAGAGTATTTCAAAAACAATATCAACATCTTTGGTGAACCTGATATTTTCAGTTCCATTGTTATCAACATAAAACTGAGCAACTGCACCGCCGACAAAAACAGCTTTCTCTCCAATGCTTTCAACAACATTTGATATTTTCTTTATTTTTTCAATTGTTATTCCCTGCATAATCTTTTTTCCAGTTCAATTTTAGCAATATTTCTTTCTCTTGCGTTTCCCACCCTCAAGGCATCAACCAATGCAAGTAACTGATATAACTGCTCATCTTTCACACATGCATCAGGAACAGTCTGATAAAGCGGTTGAATTGACTGCCCTGACACAGTTCCTTCAAAAAAAGGCCACACAAAAACATTGTTACTCTCTATCATCTCTTTTAACGGATAAGTGCTGTGAGCTGTTGGAATGCCTCTGACAATAGCTCCGGGCATCTGTGGAAAAACATATCTTGCTCCATGTACCAGAAATTCAAACAGATTTCCTTTAAGTACAGTTTTTTTGTCGGCGGTGACAAGTCCTGCGATCACACTTCTGCCGACAGATTCAGTCACTTCGCTTCTGCTGATATAAAGAGAGTCCGCAATGTCTTTCAAATAAAACGTTTTTTTCATCACAGTCATTTTCAGCAGAACAACAATATCAAGCGACCTCATCCCTGCGTGCTTTTTCATCATCACCTCCCGAACCGGACTCTTCTAATTCGCGATTCGCGAATCGCATATCGAGAAAAATCTTACCGCAAATCATATCATTGTCAAATTTATTTGAGTTTTTTTATCACAGATCGTCGAATTCGTCTTTTTCAGGCAATTCATTTTGAACATCTTGACAGTCTTGCAATAATATCAAATGCCCTCTCCCTCAACTTGAAACTGTCTGCTTTTTCAAAATGGGCAAGATATGAATTTATTGTTTCCTGTTTCTTTTCCAGTGATCCAAAATCATTTTCTGATATTTTACTTCCAAAGTTTCCAACCACTCGTCTTCTTACCAACCGGTGAGTTTCATGCTGCACATATCCAAGAAAATTTATTCCGCAGCTGATCGGGCGGAGTGAAAAATCTCTTTTCAGAGTCAATTTCAATTTTTCTATAATAAATTCAGCTATTTCTTCGTGCCACTTTTCAAGCAGAGATCTATCTTCATTCAAAAGGATGAAATCATCAACATATCGAATGTAATATTTTGATTTTAATTGATGTTTGACAAACTGGTCGAGTTCATTCAGATAAACATTCGCAAAAAACTGGCTTGTCAGGTTGCCAATCGGCAAACCGAAATTCGCAGCACAATTGAACAGACTTTTTTCGGGATTCAGCAACTTCCATTTTTCAATCGGAGAACGCCGTTCATAAAAAATTGCCGGATTATGGAACAAAACTGTTTTCAGCAGTTCGCGATAATCATCAAAATCACGATTGCGATCAAATGATATAAGATTTAAAGGAATATTAAACTGCCTCATCAATCCCTTTTCCAGAATTTTGAACAGAATCTGTTTGTCAATTGACATGAAAAAGTTCTTCACATCAAGCTGGAGATAATATGCTCTTTTTCTTCTGCCGTGCGTAATCTGCTGAATACATTTAGACATACGGTCAACGGCGGCGTGAGTTCCTTTATCCGGCCGGCAGGCATAGGAATCATGAATGAAAACTTTCTCCCAGTACGGCTCGATTTTCCGCACAAGAAGATGATGAATAATTCTGTCGCGAAATGATGCGGCAAATATTTCTCTTGGTTTCGGATAGGTGTTAATAAAGCAGACAGAGCGGTCGGGCTGATAACTTTTTTCATTTAGCTCTTTATGAAGTCTGATAAGGTTTTCACCAAGATCAAGCTCAAATTCAAGTGCGTTGGCTGTGTTCCGCTTTCTTTTACGGCAGTCAATATAGGCACTGTAAAGATCTGAAAAAGAAAAAACTTCGTGATCCATGTTTCACCGCACACAACGGACATTGTTGTTGTTGTTCTTGTTGTTGTTGTTCACATTCCCGTTCTTGAAATTCACGTTCCATGCGTTGTTTGAATTATCTGATTGCTCCGACGACGACCAGAGAAAATCCCGGAATTGACTTCCCCGGCAGATGCTTAAAAAGGTACCGCCGGTTTTTTTGTATGCCGCACGGGCTTCCGGGTAAACCATGTATTGACGCTCACTCACAACATCCTCAGTCATTGTGATTCCGGCGCAAAAGTGTGTTTCAGCCATCCTTCGCTCTGTCTGCTTATATCCACAGCAAGTTTGCTTGCGTGAAAGTAGGAATTTATATTGTTAAATGCTTTCAGTTCTTTCGCTATATTCAGGCACACCTTGATTTCTTCAATTGTTTCACGCAGATCATGCAGCAGTTCTTTTCTTTCTGCTTTCGGTCTATTGTTTATTTTTATTATCATTACTGTCGTGCTGTATGTCAGATCGCGGAGTTTTGAACCGATCGTATATTTATGATACTGAGAAAAATGTGCAACGATCTGTTCAATGAAAACAGTCAGTTCCATTGATTTTCTATATATGAACAAATTCTCATATTTAGACAATTTTCAACCTCAATTATTTTCTTTTGCCCTCTCTTTGCGAAAGAGAGGGCTGGGGTGAGTTAAAACCAAGGCGGAGCGTCCAAGACGCTTCCCGCTAAATAACCAAATAAAAATTATGGTCTAGCGCACACACCGGACATTGACGTTGTTGTACTTGTCGTTGTAGTTGACGTTCACATTACCGCCGTAGAAACCCACAAGCCATGCGCCGTCTGCATAACCTGAAGGCTCCGAAGACGACCAGAACCAAGAAGTATCTCCAAATACCGAATATTTTCCGGATTCGTCATATTCACATCCGTCACAGGCATCATTCCGGCAATCAGTATAAGATAAACAACTATCCGTAACACCGCATTCACCACCTGTTTCAGTTGCCGGACAGTTCTGGATAAGTGTTCTCAGTTCTGAAATTGTCGGCAACCGACCACCAAGATTTTCACAATAAGTAATTGCCTCATCCCAATTCATAGAATCACTTGAAACATCCGACCAATCCAAGCCGTCATGGGAATGACAGAATTTATCACTGCCGGTACATGTTGCACCTGAGTTTCCTGTATCTCCTGTGTTGCCGGTATTCCCAGTATCACCAGTGTTTCCTGTGTCGCCGGTGTCTCCTGAATCATTCACACAAACCAGATCAATACATTTAAGTTCACCTTCACAGTCAGATGTTTTTGTACAGCTTTCACCAAAACCGCTCTTTTCAGAACTGTCATCACCACCGCACGAAACCATCATAATTGCTGAAAACGCAACAATCATAAGTGTTAAAAAACTGCTCTTCATCTTTTCACCTCTCACTGAAATTAATATCACGCCAAAAATCGCTGAATTGATGCCATTCTACTACTTTTTTATTTCAATTAAAGTTTTCAGCCGGCATTATTTAAAAACATCATCGCAACACCGGAAAAAGCGATGAAAGCTCCTGCGATTTCTCTGAAAGTTATTTTTTCTTTGAAAATTATCATGCTCGGAGCAATTATAAGTACCGGTGTGATAGACATCAGTGTTGCGGCAATGCCTGCGTGAGTGTGCTGAACGGCGAGAAGACTGA
>CAZVWR010000094.1:0-5088 GCA_964630905.1 uncultured Spirochaetales bacterium
GAAGGTTTGGAGAATGTGCTTAACTTACTGTCCGGAAAAACCGGAGGGGATCACATAACAAATCAATTTCAGCGTTATCAATTCGTACACGATTTTTAACGGTATAATTTTGAGTTTCCAAAAATTCTTTGGTAAATATTTCAAGTATTTCACCTTTTTCAGTTAAACTCAAAGAGATTGTTGTCGCAACTTCAATTTTTTTCATTTATTACCTTCAATTTATTTCTCAACACTAATAATGAAAACAATCTAAAAAAACATATTCTACAAAACGGAATGGTTTAATCAAGGAATAATTTGTCAGAAAGATTGAAAATATTCGGCTTTTTATTTCTCCCCAATCCCTTCGCACCACTTGTCGATTTCAGCATGGTTGACGAGGTCAAGGGGGAGGTCTCTGCCGATGCCGAAGAGAAGATTGGCGAATGCGGGCATTTTTTTGTCGATCCTTCCGGCAAAGACAATTGAGTTTTTGGGATTGATGAGCTTTTCAATTTTTGCGATGCTTTTATTTATGAATGAACGCCACAGACTTCTGCCGTCGTAATAGATGTATGCGACTGTGAAAAGTCCTGCTATTTTGCCATCAAGAGCGGTTTTGTTTTCCTCAATAAATTTAACAAATTCGGGCACATGCTTCATTCCGTTTATGGGCGCTCCGAGGATGACACTTGAATAATTTTCTATATTTTTGATCTTTTCGAGTTCCAGAACATCGCTTTCAACACCTTTTTTCGCAAGGTTTGTGCCTATTCTTTCTGCGATCTCCTTTGTTGAACCGGTCTTTGAAAAATAACCGACAAGAACTTTTTTCATTATTTCCTCCATTAACTGGGTTTTCTGTTTTCAATTATGTGATCTATATTTTCCATGATCTCTGCAATTCTTTCCTCTTGGCTGCCGTATGGAAGTGCATACAAAACAGCTTCTTTGAATACGGTCATGTTTTTTAAACTGCTGAATTCTTTTGATAAATATTCCCTTATTTCTTTATCTGAGACGCTGAACAACTCTTTGATCTTACTGCAATTATCAAACAGATAAATAATATCTTCAAAGTCATGGCTGAATCTCAGGTCCGGAAGTCCGCGGTCTTTTACGGCTTCCATTTTTGCCGACATATAGATCATCAGAGGAAAAACAAATATTTCGATTCCGTTACCAAGCGATCTCTTTTCTCTTTTATTAAAACCTGATTCATACCACATATTTCCAAATCCCAGAACAGAGCTGATCAGCGGCATTACATCAACTTTAATGCCGTTATATATCCATCGGCAAATTGGTGCTCCTTCAGAAACATCATTCTTAAATCCAAGCTGTCTCAAAGACTCCTCAAATTTATTAAATTCTATTCTTGAAACTATTTTCACCACAACATCAACATCTTCTGTGGCTCTGATTTCTTCAGGAACTGCTAAATCTGCATAAAGCTCTGTAACAGCTCCGCCGATAAAAACAATATCTTTGACAAGATCACCAAATCCTTTTGCAATAATTTCTATCTTAAAAATATTACTGCCCGCCATTTTTCAGCAACCTTTCACTTAATATTTCTCTTGCCAGATTTACTTCTCTTGACCTTCCTATCCTCAAAGCATCAACAAGACAGAGCAGTTCATAATATTCAGAAAATTCACCTGCAATTGCCGGAATAGTTTTGTAAAGAGGTTCAATCGACATGCCTCTGACAGTGCCTTTTGAATAACTCCAGACAAATTTATCTTCCCCTGAAGTAATTAATCTATTGAGCGGCGGTCCTGAATGTGATGTAGGAATTCCGCGGACATTTGAGCCGGGAACAACAGGAAATACGAATCTCAGTCCGTAAACTAAAAATTCATAAAGCCCATTTCTAAAAACGGTTTTGCTTTTTGCATCAATAAGTTTTGCAATATTGCTTCTGTTTACTGATTCAGACACCTCTGATTGACTTATTTTTAAAGAATCTGCTATTTCTGAGATTTTATATTTTCCGTCAGAATATTGACAGATGAAAAGAAGAATTGCTATATCCTGCGGTTTTATTCCATTGTGAGCTTTCATAAAAATACTCCCCCAAAAAAAAGCAGACATCTCATATCGCGATTTGCGATATAATTAATAATACTTAATATTTTCAGATATTTCAAGAAAAAAGTTTACCTTGAATTTCTTCCCGCTTCAAAAGATATCTGGTTGGCTGACTTTATTTCATCTTTGGGTGAAAGTTTCATCAATGCGGACATCCATATTTCAAGCGGTATTTTGTTAAGCGGTTCGATGGTGGAAAGGAGTCCGAGCACTGCGACATTTGCGGTTTTGCCAAGCTTGTCTCCAAGTTTTGAAACAGTTTCGAGTGCATCAAATTCTATAACTTTATAATTTGACAGCGCTTTTTTAATGTCATCAAATTTGGGATAATCTTCTTTCTTTGCTGTCGGAGGAACTGCTTCAAACCTGTTGAGAACGATCGTGCCGCCCGGTTTGAGAAGTTCAAGGAACCCTTCTCTGAGCACTTCTGAAGTTTCCATGACAACAAGAATATCAGTGCTTCCCGGAGAAAGTATCGGCGAATATGCGTTTCCGCAGGCAAAAGTCGAAATAACGCTTCCGCCAAGCTGAGCCATTCCGTGAGTGTCACCTTTTACAATTCTCGCCTCGCTGTATGGAGTACGGAGAGCGACTTCACTTAAAACCTTGCCGAAAAAGAGGTTTCCCTGCCCCCCTATTCCTCTGATCGCGATCCTCAATGATTCGGGAAGATCTTCCTTTTTAACTGTCGCTGATGCAAAAACCTTGGGTGCCGGAAGTTCGATCTTTTCAGACACTTTCTTCTTTCCCTCATCTATTTTGACTATCGCTCCGAACGGGCATCTCTGCATGCAGACCTGTGTGTTTCCTGCACAGTTGATACAAAGATTCGTGAATTCAGGATAACCGTCCACACCGAATTTTATCCCCGGACAGATGTTGCATCTTCCGCATTTTTTACATTTTTCTCTGTCATATTCAATAGTTCTCTTTTTGAGTTTCGGGTCAACTATCTGCTGACATGCCCCTTCAAGAACAAGATTTGTGAACTGACCTTTGTCAGCTTCATCAAGTGCTTCAGTAAGTGCTTTTTCAACACCTTTGAGATCATAGGCATTCACTGCAACAACATTGCACTCTTCAGCCGCAATTGCTTTTTTGAGGTTGAACTTATTTGGAACGCCTGCAAGGTTCATCTCACTTGTCGGAGCAGGCTGACCTCCTGTCATTGCGGTTATTCTGTTATCAAGGACGACTTGAACTCCGGGGACATTCCTGAAAACACCGTTTCGAGTCGCATCAAGACCGCTGTGACACTCACAACTATCCCCGATTACACTCACAACTTTTGAAACCATTTCAGGTCTGCTCATACAGAAACCCTGCCTCATCGCATCACTTCCGCCCATGCAGAGAATTGTGTCGATACCCTTGTTGAAATAAAGGAGCGTCGAACAGCCAATCTCACCGAACCCTGCATACAACTTCCCTTTTTTCCTAAGGTTTTCAGCCGCAAGACCATAAGCTTTATAAGGACATCCGGGACATATGGACGGTGGTCGATTAAGCGGTTTCACATCAATTTTCAAAGGAGTCATATCGTATTTAACATCGATGTGATCTTTAAGGAAGTTAATGACTTCAAAAGGAGTCCAGTCTGTAATTACCGAATTTTTCTCCTTGCCGATAACCTTAATCCCTTCCACCGCTATTTTTTCCTGTAGAAAGGTGTCTCCATCTTCAAAAACAAAAAGAGCCCCTTTAATTTTTGATGCAAAATCTCTTATTCTGTTCACCGGAACAGGATTTGCGATCGACATCGAAAGAATGGAAGGATCTGCTTTAATCGTAACAAATGCCTCTTTTACAATTATTTCGCTTTCTCCGACAACAATTACTCCCCAGTCATCATTCCCAATATGTTCGCTCACAAATTCTTTGCTTTTCTCAGCATATTCAAGCAGTTGAGGAATCCTTACCTTGTTGACTTCGTTATAGTTCCTTCTTGCAATACCCGGCATTAGCATCCACTCATGAAGATTTTGAGGAAGCGGTCTCGGCTCTATCTTTCTTGGCTCTCTTGTTGTCACAAGCCCTTCACTGTGAGCCAGTATTCCGCTTGCAAGAACACAAACCTGAGTTCTGAACTTCCTTGAAATGTCCGCCGCCAGAAACGCAATATCATACATTTCCTGATGATCTCTCGGTTCAAGAACAGGAATTCTTGCCGCAGAAAGAAAATATCTTGCATCGATCACATGCTGGGTTGAAGAAGGAACATAATCAGTAGCCGCGTAAACGACAAATGCCCCCGCCTGACCGGTGTAAAAAGCGGAAGTGGTAATTGTGTCGCCTGCCTGAAAAAGACCGGGAATCTTCATTGTGACAAGAGCATCCATCCCTGCAACGCTGTGACCGATCGTTACAGCGGTCGCCACAGCTTCATTAACGCTCCATCCGACAGTCATTCTGTCAGACACATATTTCAGGTTCTTATCAATAACTTCCGTGCTCGGAGTTCCCGGATAGCCGTCAGCGGCATGAAAGCCTGCATGAACGACACCCAGAGCAAAAGCAGTGTTCCCCTGAACAATGAACCGGCTCCCTGCCGGCGAATCAACAAGCTTTTTAAATTCGGACAATTTTCTCTCCTTTTTGAATTATGCTCTTTCAAGCTCAACTGTAAAATGTCTCATTATAGGAGCTTCTTTAATAATTTTCAGACCTGTTTTTATTTCATTTCTTCTGTCATAAACATTTTTAAGTGCCGCGGCGACATATGCCATGTGGTTATCTGTATAAAGTCGTCTTCCTACTGCAAGTCTCAAAAGTTCAAGATTCGGATATCTGTTCTCTCTCGTATCCGGATCTCTGTCAGCAAGAAGAGTTCCGATCTCAACACCCCTCACACCCCCTTCGATATAAAGTTCAACACCCAATGTCTGAGCAATGAACTGCTCTTTAGGAATATGGGAAAGGAATCTCTTTGCATCAACAAAAATTGCATGACCGCCGAAAGGTTCCTGAACAGGCACACCGTAATCTTTGAGCAATTTTCCAAGATACTCCGATCAG
>CAZVWR010000095.1:0-4859 GCA_964630905.1 uncultured Spirochaetales bacterium
CAATTGAATCGGATACTATTTTGACACATTTCAAGACCTGAAACATCAACTCCGCCTGCATTTGCAGCCTTCCCGGGAACCAATGTTATTTTTTTAGAAGCATAGCTTGAAGCTTCTGATGTACAACCCATGTTTGAAAGTTCAATAATATATCTGCAACCATTTGAGACAAGTTTCTTTGCATCCTGAAGATTTAGTTCGTTCTGTATAGCACAAGGTATGGCAATATCAGTTGGAATTCCCCAAGGTTTCTTATCAGGATAAAATGCAGCTCCGAACCTTTCCGCATAATCCTGTACTCTATTCCTTCCACTTGACCTCATTGTTATAAGATAATTGCATTTCTCTTCTGAAGAAACTCCGTCTTTGTCATATACATAACCGTCAGGTCCTGAAAGGGTTATCACTTTTGCACCCAGCTCGGTTGCTTTTCTAACAACACCCCATGCGACATTTCCAAAACCCGATACTGCAATCTTTTTTCCCTCAATTGAATCATTCATTTTATTTAACATTTCCTGAGCAAAATAAATCCCTCCGAATCCAGTTGCTTCCGGACGGATCAATGAACCGCCGAAAGACAGACCCTTCCCGGTCAGCACACCTGAAAACTCATTTGCAAGTCTCTTATACATCCCAAACAAATAACCTATCTCTCTCCCTCCTACACCAATATCTCCAGCGGGGACATCTGTATTTGGACCGATATGACGAAAAAGTTCAATCATAAAACTCTGGCAAAAAGTCATAATTTCATTATCACTCTTTCCGTTTGGATCAAAATCGGAACCACCTTTTCCACCCCCCATGGGAAGACCGGTCAAGCTGTTTTTAAAAGTCTGTTCAAAACCCAGAAATTTTAATGTATCAAGGGTTACATCAGGATGAAATCTTATACCGCCTTTATATGGTCCTATAGCACTATTAAACTGAACACGGAACCCTCTGTTTATATTAAGCTTCCCTTTATCATCAATCCATGGGACCCTAAAACAGATAATCCGTTCCGGTTCAACAATTCTTTCAAGAACTCTTGATGAGTGATATTTAAGATTTACAGACATCAATGGACCAATTGATTCAAAAACTTCCTTGACAGCTTGAATAAAATCTTTTTCCCAATAATAACGGGATTTAATATCTTCAAAAACTGAATTTACATAAAGATTCATTTCTATCTCCTAATAAAAAAAAATAAATAATTATTGAATCCTGCTGATGATTCTACTTGTGCTTCAGCTCAAAGATGAAAATCTCTTTTGAATCCTGTTTTTTTACAAAGATGGTAACAATTCCACATTTTATAAGGCACGTGCTTTTTTTTCTTTTAAAATCATCCTCCTTTAAAAACATCTTGAGGTTCAGCCCTCAACAATAATTTAGCAAAAGGCATGCCACAAATTAGATTGAAAAACACTAAAATTTACAGCAAGTTACCCTAGACAGAAAAAAATCTTAATTTATCAGGGCGATTTGCTACGGCAAACTGCCCTGTTAACAACCTGTGTTGTCGATCCCTATTACTTTAAAAATTCATTTATTGCTTTTGCAGCAGTTTTACCGTGAAGCATTGTCAATATTACAGTCGCGGCTCCTGATACGGCATCGCCTCCTGCAAAAACTCCGGGAACTGAAGTTTTCATATTGTTCATATCAACAGCAATGCCTCCTGCTTTATTAGTAGTGAGGGACGGGAGACTTTTGGCAACAATGGGGTTAGGGCTTGTTCCGGTTGCAAATATCACTGCATCGCAGTCGATCAGAAAAGTTTCGTCTGTATCGAAAATCCTGTTTTTACCCCCTTCCGGATTTTTTTCCGATCTCATTTTTCTAAAAAGGACTCCGCCTGTATGTCCATGTTCATTTTCAACGATTTTTTCCGGTGAAAGAAGAAACATGAATTCAATTCCTTCCTCTTTTGCATGGATGACCTCTTCTCTTCTTGCAGGCATATCATGCTCTTCTCTTCTGTATGCAACGATCACTCTTCTGCTTCCGGTTCTTAATGCAGTTCTGGCGGCATCCATCGCCACATTGCCTCCTCCAATTACAATAGTGGTTTCGCCGATAAAAAGAGGTGTTCTTGATTCTTTTTTCCATGCTTCCATAAGATTTACCCTTGTCAGAAATTCATTTGCAGATGAAGTTCCGTATAGATTGGTTCCCGGAATGTCAGGAAAATGCGGAACTCCAGCACCGGTAGTAACATAAAGTGCGTCGTATTCCTTCAGGATCTCGTCTACAGTGATGGTCTTGCCTACGATTGTATTCATGACCAGTTCCACTCCCAGTCTGCGCAGAAACTCTATCTCACGGCTTAAAATGTATCTGGGAAGTCTGAATTCGGGAATACCGTAAATAAGAACTCCTCCCGGTTTATGAAGTGCTTCAAAGACAACCGATTTGTGTCCCATAGCCGCAAGTTCACCGGCACATGTAAGACCTCCCGGTCCGCTGCCTGCGATCGCGATCTTTTTTCCTGTAGGAGAGGCGGGTTTTTCAATTATGAGTTCATCTGAATAGTTATCTGCAAGAAATCTTTCAATGTTCCCTATGCTTAACGGATGCACACTCCCCCCTTTCATTTTTCCGAGCGTACATTCCTTCTGACACTGATTTTCCTGAGGACACACCCTGCCGCAGATCGCAGGGAGAAAATTCATCTTTCTTACGGTCTCAAGCGCTTCAGTAAATTTCTTTTCAGCAGTCAGTTTTAACATTTTCGGGATATCAATGCCTACAGGACATCCTTGCACACAAGGGGCGTTTTTGCAGTCAAGACACCTTGATGCCTCGGTTACAGCCATTTCCATTGTATATCCGAGAGGCACTTCATCCATGTTCTTTTTTCTTTTTTCGGGGTCGCATAAAGGCATTATCTGTGCCGGAATATCAGTTTTTTTCATTTGTTCCTCTCTTACTGTGATGATGCAATTCTGCAATTATGGTTGTGCTGATGTCCGTATGAGGAAAGTCTTTTTATAAGAGAATCAAAATCAACAAGATCTCCTTCAAACTCAGGTCCGTCGATACAGGCGAATCTTGTTTCTCCATTCACAGTGACCCTGCAACCACCGCACATTCCTGTGCCGTCTATCATTATCGGGTTGAGACTTACTGTTGAAGGTATATTGAATTTATGCAGTTCTTTAACGGTGGCCGCCATCATTTTAACAGGTCCCGCTACAAATGCTCTGTCAAAAGGGACATATTTCTTTACTGCTTCTTCAATAAGGGCGATAACGAACCCTTTTCTTCCGATACTTCCGTCATCGGTTGAAATATAAAGTCTGTTGTATGAAAATTCACGCATTTCATCCTCAAGCACAAGAGTGTTTCTGCTTTTTGTCCCTGCAAGAGTTACACACGAAATGTCCCTGTCATGAAGATACTGCATTACCGGAAGAAGAGGCGCTGCTCCGATACCCCCGGAAATGAAAAGCACATTCTTAAGATTTTCATCAATTTCGGCAGGTTTTCCCAGAGGTCCTGCCACATCGTTTATGAACGATCCCTCATTGCCGGAACATATTTCCTTTGTACCCTCTCCGATACTCTGAACAATGAGAGTGATAAGACCGTTCTTTTCATCATTTTTGCATACCGTCAAGGGAATCCTTTCACTTTGTTCTGAAAAACGGACAATGATGAATTGACCCGGATGCCATGATCTTGTAATGCTCGGTGCGGTGATAACAATTTTGTGAATTTCTTTTGCAATTATAGTGTTTGAAATGATCTTTTCCACAACAATACTCCCCGGGTATAACCCTATTTTAAATAGATTTTGATATATAGGAAACCAGCCGGCACAAACTGTTTACATAACTACCCATCTCGTTGTCATACCATCCAAATATTTTTGCATGTGTAACAGGTATATTTGACAAAGGAGGAATATCAATGAACCCGGTTCTTGTGTGGGTGTCGTTACTTTCAATTACAACCGCCGACATTTTTCCTTTCAAGTCGCCTGATACATTCTGCCTTTGAGAAAAATGGATGCTGTCGATGTATTTACCTTCAGCGGCATCCTTATATATTCTGTTTATTACTTCTCTGCTTATTGAAGGGAATCCGTTGCTGTCAAGAGGGGAATTGAATGTCAGATTAAGGTTTATGAGTGATACAGTCATAACAGGAACTCTGACCGAATCCGCCATAAATCCGATATTTTTCATTTCAGGAAGAATATATTCAAGTGCTTTAGCCGCACCTGTGGTTGAAAGAATAATGTTGTTTCCTGCCGCCCGGTTTTTTCTAAGATCGGATGTCCCTGAAGACGGAACTGAATCAAGAACGCTCTGCGAATTAGTCATCGAATGGATTGTTGACATGCTCGCTGTCAGAATTGAAGATGTCTCATCATGGTCAAGAAGGGGCTTTATCATATGTGCAAGTGCCGTTGTAGTGCATGATGCCGCAGAGATCACATGGTGTTTTGACGGATTAAATGACTGATGATTTATTCCGTATACCAGCATAACTGAATCGTCCGGCATGACTTTGTTCTTTCCCTTAAATTTAAATGGTGCGGAAAGAACAACTTTTTTTGCACCTGAAATGATGTGCCCTCTCAGATTTCCTGGCGAAGACGGATCTTCTGACGGATCTGTGAATTTTCCTGTTGTGTCAATGACAATGCTTACGCCCTCCCTGTCCCAGCTTATTTTCTCAGGACTTCTTTCTTTTCTTAAAAATTTAACTTTTTTTCCGAAAAAAACGGTTTCTCCGTTTTCATCATCAGTTATTTCTATGTTCTCTTTTCCTTTATAGCCGAAAAGGAAGGATTCAAGTGAGCCGTAGGTGGAATCGTTTTTAACATAATCTATAAGGTCTGACAGAGATTTTCCCGCCTC
>CAZVWR010000096.1:0-4360 GCA_964630905.1 uncultured Spirochaetales bacterium
ACTGCTTATTTTCATCAATGGAATATATTCATGATAAAAATATTTCATAATTTGATATTTTCCGTCACCCCCCTTTGCGGCCTGGTGTGGAAGATACTTCAAGTTCAGGTCATTTGCTGCGAGTCCATAGCTCAAAAGTAAAAGAACCGAAAAAACGACGGCTTTGTAACACAAAACCCTTTTCAAGTCAAATAAAAGAATGTTTTTAAACATTTTTCACCGATTTATCTTAATAAAATCATAAGCTTGTATTGTCAACTAGTTCGACTGGTTCTGAAGTTCTTTTATCTTGTCGCGAAGAGCTTTTTCTCTTTCCCAGATCTCTTTAAGCTGTTTTCTTGCTTCTTCGTCGGCTTTCTTTGTGTCTTCTATAAGTTTCTTCAGCTTATCTCTTTCCTTGTTCTCTGCGGCAAGTTCTTCCGGAGAAATGATCTTTCCGTCGATGAGATAGAAATTGAATGAAAGCGGCTGATCAGGATCCCATTCTTCGGGAATGTCCTTAACAACTGTCTTGAAAACTTTTACGCTGTTGGGAAGAAGTGAAGTCCTGAGACCTTCAAATCTCATGTCAACAACCGGGAAAAAGTCTGCGGCGAATATTACATCACCGTTCTTATCTTTGAACCTTGTCCTTATGCCGACTCTTACCATGTCAAGATCAGCACTTCCGTTAAGAATTGTTCCGATAAGTTCAGCATATCCGGCACGACCCGGGATCTTCTTTCCGACGATCTCGTCTATTTTGATCAGACCTTTGTAATCCTTAAGAAGATTTTCAAGTCTTCTCTGCTCTTCCTTCTGCTCTGTGATCTGAGCCATAAGTGTCTGCTGCTCAACCTTGAATACTTCGCCTTCCTTGACAACTCTTACTGTGAAAAGAAGTGACTCGTCCTGATTCATCGCACTTGCCATTCTTCCGACATTTGATGTCTGTCCTGTTGCTTCAATGAACTCCTGTGTCTGCTTGTCAACAACGATACCGGCTCTTGCAGTTCTGAGTTCTGCACCTATTCTTCCTTTGTAGATAGCAGTTACATGATCTTTGTAGTCTTCAAATGTTACAACTTCTTTCATAGCTTTTGAAAGCATGTTGTCATAAACTTCCTGGATGGTCCCCTTTGTACCATCAGCGGCGTCTCTTACCGCATAAAGATACTGCTGAATAAATTCATCGACCTGATCCTGAAGCTGTTTTTCCTTTTTACAGCCGGTGAAAGCGATCAATAAAGCCATAAATACAAATAAAAACTTTTTCATCAGCTCCTCCTGATAATTAAAAAAACACCGTTATGCCAAAATATATTCACTTAATAATTATGTCAAGAATATAGTTCCCGATGATGTTCATGGACGGGATGTGTGAGCTTTCGGTCATAAAAGGCATTACCTGCACAGTATATTTTTCCCCTTTTTTCACTTTCTGCTTCAAGTAACTGTATTTGTTGTAATTGATAAAAGAGATGGCATCATCATTCTCGCCAACCTTTTCATAGCCTTTGAAAAGAGTAATGACCGTATCTATGTCAAAATCTGTGGTGCCTCTGGATGGACCTGTCTGCAGAAAGAGTGTTCCGTCCTCTTTAATTTCAACATCAAAAAGATTCTCTACAAAAAGTTCTTCTGTGTTAAAAAAACCCTGATATGAACCGTTCCCTGTGTATTTGACCGGAAAAGTCCTTCCGCTTTCATCCCATTCAGAAAAATTATCTTTTCTTTTCAGTATCTTCAGCTCCATAGTATTATCACTTTCCTGCTCACATTTATCAAAGTACATTCCGAAAAAAAGCCGCCCGGTATTTTCGTATCTGTGGACAAAAAACCTGTTTGTTTCATCAGGTTCCAGAAATATATGAGGTCTATATCTGGAATCGAAAATGTGCATTCCGGCTTTACCTTCAGAAGACTCCAGGGATATCTCAAAAAAATCATCCGTTTCGGGCATTGTCCATTCAAAGAACCGCCATCCGCAATCAGGAGTATCAACTGTTTCCGATGCCCTTCCTTCAAATGTAAGGATTGTGTCAACGCTGTCATACACAGAGACATCAATTGAATATGGAACATCTGTCCCTTCAAGGATCAGGTAGGCATTTCCGGAAAAAGGCATGAGCATGTTCACTTTGTGTGTCTCGTCACCGCTGAGCATGTTGAATCTTAGAGGAATTATTGTCGTTCCGGTATCCGAATATGAACCGGCCCATATTTCTGAAACAAATTTTCCGCCATTACCTGCTTTTATTGAGAGATCCAGCACATCCCCCCTCAAAAGATCAAACCTGAACCAGTCCTGATCTTCAGCCAACTCTCCGAGGATCAATCTTTTTTCTTTGCTCAGTTCCCCTTCCATTCTGTCCGAAGTGACAATATTCGCACTGCTGTATAAGTTATTGGGTTCGAGCTCCTCATTCTCCGGTTGACGGACAAGAGACAGTGTGAAGTTTTCATTCCCTGATGCACTCAGATCAACAAGCATTCTGCCTGTAACTATCATGTTTTTAAGGTTTTTTTCAAATGATGAGTATATTAGAGGATCCATCAGATTGCTGTAGTAATCTTCATCATCGTTTCCAGCCACTACCCTTCCTGCGTCACAGTTTAAAACAAAGGTGAACTTGTCAGAGAACATCTCTTCCGTTTCAACTTTAAGCTGATATATTCCATTTTCTTCAATATCCATCTCAAGAATGTCAACTCCGCTGAGACCGTTGGGAAAACTTCTTTCAAGTTTTTCACCGGAACTTATTTTTTCATTATCATCAAAACTGCAGATGTGTTGCGAGATCATTCTGAAATAATAGGAAAATCCTCCGGCCCGCTCACCTTCTTCATCGGTGTTTCTAATGTCACCTATCTCAAAATACTGCCATCCGTCAACTGAGGTGATAAAATCTGTCCTGAACTTGCCGGGGGGATTGAATATTGCAAACTGTGCATGGGAAAGATTGTCTGTGTGACCGATATAGGGCTGAAAGTTCTTTTCATCGCTCTCAATTTCAAATGAGATGAGTGTCCCTGCCGGACTCCACACTTTGAAAATATCATTGTCCCCGTTATCATTGACTGGTTTTGAAATATCGGCCCTGTAAATTTTTCCGGCTGATATTTCATTTGCTGAAAAACTCTGGTTGTTCGGTTCCGATTCTTCTAAATATTCGACAGTATCTATTATTTCGACTTTGGAACATCCGGAAAAAAACATAAAAATGACAAATACATACTTTGTAAATTTATTCATCTTTGAACCATTCATCGGCCATAGCGGCACTTATCCCGCCGGTTCTCACCTTTGAGATGATCCCGTCTTTGACGAGGATCGTTGTGGGAATAACCGAGATGTAATACTCATTGAAAAGATCATCCTCAACTATAACATTCCTAAATTGAGGGGGAATTGCGTTATAAACCTCTTTTTTAAAAGGTTTTTTTATCACTCCGTAAACCGGATATTTTTTTGATATGCCGTTCAGTTCATCCATTTCAGCGACACATGCCCCGCACCATGTAGCCCAGAAATCAACAATGTAAGTCCCTTTTGAAAAGTCTATCGATGCCGCTTTACCGCTCTCAGGATCAACACCTGAAACCGAAGAAAATGCTTTTCCCGGGAGGACTATCGAGGCACCGTAATAGGAAAAAACATTGAACCCGATCAGAAGTAGAATGATCACAGTTATGATGCCGGTAACTATCCGGTCTTTTTTTTGTGTTTTTTCAGACATTTAACCTCATTACAGGTGGTTTTGATGTTCAACGAAAATGCATCTGTTCATAATGAAAGGGATATCGGCTTCTTCAAGTATTTTCACCGCTTTTTCATCATAAACTCCAAGCTGTGTCCAGAAAGTTCCGCAACCTCTTGCAACCGCATCACGAGCAACTTCTTCAAGAAATTCACTCCTTCTGAAAACATTGACAATATCGATCTTTATTTCAGACGGAATGTCCAGAAGAGATTTATAAGACTTTTCTCCAAATATCTCATCAGCATTGGGATTTACAGGTATTATCCGGTACTTACCGTTTATCTGGAGATATTTCCCGATCCGGTTGCTTGTGCGGCCATCCTTTTCGCTAAGCCCCACTATTGCAATGGTCTTTGCATTTTCAAGAACCTCTTTGATATTGAGTTTTTCCATGGCATCCCCACTGAAAAGAATCATAACGGATTATGTTATACGCAACTTTAATGGATTTCAATTAAAAAGTGTATGGGTTAACCTTAATTATCAAACCATTATTTTTAAGAACTTAACGCAAAGAGTCGCGAATCTTCTTTTTAGAATCACTCTCCCGGTTTCCAGTCAAATCCCCACGGTTTTTTGGGATTTTCTGTGTTCGGTGTGTAATCGGATAATGGACA
>CAZVWR010000097.1:0-3876 GCA_964630905.1 uncultured Spirochaetales bacterium
CAATTTCCTTATCCATTCCATCAAGTTTGATCGTTCCGCTGAAACGGGAATTAAACTTTTCACCAGTAAAATCAGCATCTTTCTCTTCTTTCAAATCAAGATCGTCAAGCCGTTTCATAAACAGAAGATATGTTATCTGCTCAATAGCTGAAAGCGGATTGGAAATGCCGCCCGCCCACAACCTGTCCCATAATCTATCAATTAAACTCTTAATCTGCGGATTGTTTTGAAGCATTTATCTCTTCTCCAATAAAAAATAATTGATGGGCCAGCAATCTGCGATCTGTTTTTTCTCCCATTTGGTCTTTATTTTGCGATCATCCGGGCCGTAAGGGAGGACTTTGAAAAATTCTTTTGAGACGGCTATTTCTTTCCTGATGAATTCCGCGTATTCGGGGTGATCGGTTGCGATATATATTCTGCCGCCGGCTTTAAGGCGGTTATAGAAAAGGATAAAGTTTTCAAAGCGTAAGGTTCTGAATTTATGATGTTTTTTCTTTGGCCATGGATCGGGAAAATAGATGTGTATTGCATCAATTGAGTTAAAAGGGATCAACTCTCTTACCACAGGAATTGCATCAAAACAGGTTATCCTGACATTATCCTGTTTAAGAACTCTTTTAAGGTTCCGCTCTCCTCTTACAAAAAATTTCCGGCTTATTTCTATGCCAAGAAGTCCAGTGTCGGGGTTATCGTTTGCATATTCAGAAAGAAAAAATCCGCTGCAGAAACCTATTTCAATTTCAATTCTGCTCCTGTTTTGAAAAACTTCAGTAAAATTAAGAGGTTCAAACGCAATTTCTTCTAATGGGAGCTCTATGTTGTGAGTTATCATTGATATCAGCCTTCGTAAACCATTATGTCCGGAAGATTTCTGAACCTTTCGTTCATATCCAGACCATAGCCGATCACAAATTCGTTCTTGATGTCAAACCCCAGAAAATCAACTTTTACCCGCCCTTTGTTTATCTCCTTTTTTTCAAGAAGAGAACAGATCTTAACAGTTAATGGCTTTATTTCATTAAGTTTTTCAAGAAAAAATGAAAGAGTGTTCCCTGTATCGACAATATCTTCAACAACAAGAAGCTCCCGTCCTTTGAACTTCTCCAGCTCCCCCATCAGCATCTCAACTTTGCCGGTTGAATGAGTGCCGCAATAACTTGAAAGCCTTATAAAATCTATGTCCATGTTTTCAGAAGCTATCGCCCTTATCAGATCAGCCGCAAACACCGTGCTTCCTTTAAGAATTATAAGACATGTAAAAGGGCGTTCCTTATAAAATGAAGTTATTTCAGCTCCAAGTTCCTGAACTCTTTTGTGAATAGTATCTCTGCAAATAAGTTTTTTCATCTCTCTATGTTCTCCAGGCGGTTTATTTCCATCATCCATTCTTCTTTTTTGTGACTGAATTTTTCATCGTTTAACTTGGTTCTGAAAAGTGATGCCGCGGCGGCAGGTCTTTTAAGTTCCTCAAGTATCGCAGCCTTAAGTTCAACCGATTTTTCATCATTTCTAAGCAGAAGTGATTCCTCAGCAAATTCAAGAGCTTCTTCATATTTTTCAGCTGTATAGAGGAATATTGCCATATTGGTCACGACCTTTTCATACTCTTCTTTGCTCTCTGTTTTTTCAATTTTGAACTTGTATAGCGCAACTCTGTTTAAATCTATTGCTTCGCTGTATTTTTCCAAATCAAACAGCTCCGTTGACATTCTTATCAGATCTGTTACAGGTGTTTGTGCCATTTTTTTCTGTTCTTCGGTCAAAACAAAAACTTCAGGTTGCTGCTGTTGAACTTCTTTTTCAACCACAGTTTCTACCACGGTCTTTTCGGGAACAGCTTCATTTTCCCCGACAGGAAGCATTGAGA
This sequence comes from uncultured Spirochaetales bacterium, assembly GCA_964630905.1. Lineage (GTDB taxonomy): Bacteria > UBP6 > UBA1177 > UBA1177 > UBA1177 > JAGOEX01. The sequence continues at coordinate 1,871 of CAZVWR010000097.1, forward strand.
TAATATTTGAGAATTTTTCAGGATATTGAACATATGCCGCAAAAACAGCCCCGGCAGAAAGGAGCAGAAACACCAGAAATAACAAACCCTTAACTCCGGCAGTTTTTTTCTGCTGTTTATTATTTTCATAAACAAGTTCTTCGATCTCTTTAGAGCTTTTTACCTTTATTTCATCTTCATCAGAAACCGTTCTGATTATTTCGGTTTTATCTTCGACCGGTCTTTCTTCAAGAATATCAATGCTGATATTAATGGAATGATCTGTTTTTACAGCATTGTTGCTTTCTTTTTTATTGTCAAAATCAAGGTCGATTCCCAACGCAGGATCAAGGGTATCCTTTCTTGCAAAAGAAGGGGGGGGGACAAGGGTTTTGCCGTTTTCTATGTTATTTTCCTTTTCAACAATATTGTCAAAATCAAGATCTCTGAATGTGGAAATGCTTGTATCAGATAAATATTCTTTCCGGGGAGTATCGCTTCTTTTTTCACTTTCCCCGTTAAGCCATGCCGGCTCAACAGGAATGTTAAATTCAGTGTTTCTGTTTTCAAGAGAAAGGACATTTATTTCCATCATCTTTTTCAGATATTTTGCAGTCTGTCTTTTATCGAAAGAGGTTCTGTCTATGATGGAACTTATTTTGCTTCCTTCACTTCCTATGTTTTTAAGTATCTCCCCGACTCCATCAGGGAACTTATTGATATTGTTCATAAATTGGCCAAAATCCACAAAAACGAGCGAGTCTGTCGGAGGCATTTCGCTAAGCTCTCCTGAATAGTCTTCAAACCAGTTAACCGCTCTCATTATAAGCCGGTCATGCGGAATGTTAATGTTCCTTACGACTGAAACCTCTTTATAATTAATGCTGAAAGTTCCATCAAGCCAGGAAAGAATCCTGAAAAGTTCATCTATTCCGTTCTTACCGGTCCCCTGACCTGTTTCAATTCTGATGACAGACCCGTTAATGAAAAAAATGACCGCTTTTTCAGAAGTCGATGAGGAAATGAGAACCTCTCCTGTTGATCTGTTCTCGGAAATTATATTGAGAATGTCGATTATTGATATGCTTGTAAGTTCCCCTCTGAAACTTTTTGTCTCTTTCGATGAGAGCATTTCCTTGAAGTTCCTTTCATCAAAAAAATCTTTTATTCTGTTTACAAGGACTTTAATGAATATAGGCTTCATGAAAAAGGCTTCGGCACCCATTTCGACGGCAAGAATCTTGTCTTCCACATTTCTTGAGTTTGAAAGAAAAATGAAAGGTGTTTTCATTGTATCAGGGTTCATCTTGACCCTTTTTAGAAAATTGACTCCGCTTACTTCAGGAAGAACCATCTCTGAAATAATAAGATCCGGTTTAAAATCTTTCACCGTGTCAACTGCATTTACAGAAGAAGAGATTGTTTTTACTTCAAAATTCTCTTTACGGAGCTTCAATCCGAGAACTGCGGTGATCTGTTCATCTGAATCAACAATCAGTATTTTTCTCAACTTTCCCCTCCGTCTTTTTTCTGAACTTGATCATCGTCAAGTGGTTCCCCGGCTCATTATAGAAAACTTCATCGAATACCGAGAGAATTATCCTCAATCCGTAACCGTTGAATTGATCAGGACCCTGACCTTCAAATATTTTTGCGTTTGTCATTTCCTCTTTCCAGTTGAAACCCCTTCCTTCATCTTTTATCTCAATTTTATACTGATTTTCACAAGATCTTAATTTTATTTCGACTTTTTTTCTGGTACAAGCTTCCTTGGATGACCGGCCCTTTAAAAAATCATCGTATGTTCCTTCTTCTATCATTTTTTCTTTACGGTTTCTCGTTATTTCAAGATTTCCATGCTCTATTGCATTGTATATCGCTTCATATATGGCAACTTCGAGCATATACAGGTCGTCAAACATTCCGGATGAAGATTCTATTATCTTTTTTACAACACCCGGAATAAGGTCCAGATCGCTTTTTATTTCAAAGTTCAATTCAAGTGCGGACTGTTTTTCTTTCATTCT
>CAZVWR010000098.1:0-3775 GCA_964630905.1 uncultured Spirochaetales bacterium
ATGTGACAAAGCTCATGAGTCACAACATAATCAATGCATTCTGATGGTGCTTTAATGAGTTCAAGATTGAGTGTTACGGTTCCTTTTGTTGAATAACTTCCCCATCTTTTTTTCATTTTTCTTATTTTGAGTGCCGGTTTTTTCAAATTGTATTTATTGAATTTTTCAAAGCATTTGTTGAAGCTTTTTGCAAAATGTTCATCGGCTTTTTCTTTATACCATTTTTCGACAAGATTTTTTATTCTGTCAGAATCCCGGTATTTAATGTAAACAACAATAGTTCCTCTTGTTGCGACAACTTTTTCTTTATTATCAATAATGACTTTAAGTCTGTATCTTCTTCCAAGATAAAGATGAGTTTCTCCGCTTATGAACTGTCTTGGTGTAACTTTCGGCTTAAAATTTATAAAATAATCCAGGTGCTTAGCTATCCATTTCGATCTTTTTTTCAAACGGGTTTCGATTTTATCAAAAGGTGTTTGAATTGGCACTTTGACCATCACTGTTCCATCCGGATGGACTGCGATTGTCATGGTTTTCCTTTCTAAATACTGGAGATTGTAAAATATTTCCCGTTCACCATATTTAATGGATTTCTTTTCACTCATTTCCCGTCTCTGCTTCTTGTTATGTGCATAATTTTATTAATGATATCATCCATTATTTCAGTTTTAAGAAATATGTTCCTTTTGTTTTTCACTTCATCATATAAATAGTCATCAATTTCATCAATTACCTTGTTCTGGGCATCTTCATCATCCCAGAAATTAATTTTCTTATTTGAATCAATTATTCCTGATATTGAGATTGCGATGTCTGCAATGATGTCGTTTCCGGCATGAATCAGTTCATTTTGATCAAAAACTGATTTAATTGAACCGAAATATGCAATAGAATCTTCTTTTCCGTTAAGTTTTTCAGGAATGTCGTCATGAATTTTTCCGATTACTTTTCTGTTTAACTCTTTTGCTGTTTTCAAATACTCCAGATCTGATATTTTCCCTGCTCTGAAATTGTCAATAGCATCCTGAATTAATTTGGATAAATTCTGATAGAATGCCGGATCCTCATCCATTTTTTCACTTGTTGTCTTTTTTGCCGCAAAAGCAATAGTGTCAGCTTGTGATGCAACGGATTTTGATCCTGTGTAAACTCCCTGAGCGTCTTTGATAAAACCGAAAGATGAGCTGTCAAAAATGTTTGCCGGCTCATTAAGTTGAACCACTTCATTTGCCTGAATATGAGTGTCGAGAAGCTTTTTTATTTTCGGTTCATAATCGCGGTAATCAATTGATTCTGCGTATCTTATTTTTACCGCTTCCCGCAAGAGATAGAATTTTCTGAAATCCTTTTTATACATTTCAAGTTTTCTGTCATCTGTCTCCATGAGAAACTTTTCACTTGAAAGAGCATTTGAAAGTGATTTTCCATATTCTGTAAGTCGCTGATAAAACTTATCTCTTAAACTGACATCCTCAAGAAGCCGTTCATAGCTCTCTTCATCGTAATTGTTTTTGACAGTTTTAAAAATATCCCACAGATCTGAATGAATTTGCGGGAGTTTTGAAATCTCATTGTTTATTGATGTGATAGTTCCTTCAATGTCTGTTTCATCAAAACCCTCGAATTCATTATACATTGTCAGTGCTTTATCAAGTTCACCGAGAATATTTTCATAATCAACAATATATCCGAACTCCTTGTTTTCATGAACCCGGTTTACTCTCGCTATTGCCTGAAGAAGATTGTGTTCCCGAAGTGTTTTACAAAGATAAAGAACAATGTTTTTCGGTGCATCAAATCCTGTCAGGAGCTTGGAAACAACAATCAGAATTTCCGGTTCATCCCCGTTTTTAAACTGATTTATTATCTGTTTTGTATATTCATCTTCAGAACCGTATCTTTTCATCATACGGTTCCAGAACTTCACAACTTCTTCCTTTGATTCCCCATCAGCTTCTACGAAACCCAGTCTCATGTCCGGTGACGAAATAACGACATCGCACGATATATCACCGATTTCTTTAATAAATTCATCATATTTTATTGCTGATGTTTTATCGGGAGCAACTAATTGAGCTTTGAATCCTGTCCCTTTCCAGTTAGCTCTGAAATGTTCACATATATCAAAAGCTCTCATATAAATTACTCTTTCAGTTTTATTAAGCATTTCCGCTCTTGCATATTTCCTTTTGAGGTCTGCTTTCTGTTTTTCAGTAAGTCCCTGAGTGTGTCTTTCAAACCAGAGATCTATTGCAGTTTTGTTCTGCTCGATTTCAACAAGCCGTCCTTCATAAAGCAGCGGAACAACCGCTCCGTCTTCAACTGCCTGATTTATTGAATAGTGAGGATCAATAAGTCCGCCGAATTTCGTAAAACTGCTTTTTTCTTTTTTGAGTAATGGAGTTCCTGTGAATCCGATATAACATGCATTGGGAAACATCTGTTTCATTCTTGCTGAAAGAGATCCAAATTGAGTTCTGTGGCTTTCATCAATCATGACAAAAATATCTGCTGATTCGTCCTGAACTTTTTTTAAATTCAGTGCTTTATCAAATTTATGAATCAGTGTGGTGATTATTCCTCTTTTCTTTTCTGTGATGAGTTCAAGAAGATTCCTTCCCGAAGTTGCACGGCTCGGATCAAGATTACATGATGAAAAAGTGTTCCCAAGCTGCTTGTCGAGATCATCACGGTCTGTGACAAGAACAATTCTCGGATCTTTCACTTCATCATCAAGAGCAAGATTTCTTGTGAGCATTACCATTGTGAGTGATTTGCCTGAGCCTTGAGTGTGCCAGATTATTCCCCCTTTTCTAATACCGTCAGAATTTTTTTCTTTGATTCTTGAAAGGGTGTTTTTTATGACAAAATACTGCTGATATCTTGCAATCTTTTTATCTCTGCCGTCAAAAATCGTGAATTTCTGTGATATTTCAAGAAGTCTTTCGGGATTGCATAAAGAAAAAAGTGTTTCATCCTGATTTGTGACTGATCTTTGACCGGTTTCAGGAAATTTGAATATCTGAAGAGCGTGGCAGATTTTTCTTTCAATTTCTTCCGGCAATGCGGAGTTTATTTTTTCATTTATGATTTCAGCAGCTTCCTTTGAAAACTTTTCTTTCCATACAGACCAGAATTTCTCACCTGCTCCCGGAGTTGCATATTTATGAAAGTTCTTATTTATTCCTAAAACCATTTGAGAATATGTGAACAGTTTCGGAATATATTCATCAGACTGATTCCGGATGGATTGAGAAACCGCTTCGTCAATTTTAATATTCGGAGCTTTGCACTCAATAACACAAAACGGTATTCCGTTCACAAAAAGAACTATATCAGGTCTTGCAGTTTCAGAGCTTCTTGATCTTTCAACGCTGAATTCAGCTGTAACATGAAAATCGTTTCTTTCAGGATTCCGCCAGTCGATATATTTTAAAGTAAAACTTCTTGAATCTCCTTCAACAGTCTGTTCAAGAGCGGTTCCAAGAGTGATAAGATCATATATTTTTTCATTTGTCTGCAAAAGCCCGTCATATTTGATGTTTTTGAGTTTCTGAATTGCAGACTGAATGTTTTCTTCACTGAAAAGATATTCTCCCCCTTTGTGATTTATCCTGTTAATCTCTTTCAGCTTTTTACGCAGAACATTTTCAAGGATCACATTTGAAAGTTTCTCCTGCCGTTCTTTCAGAGCCTCTTTCGGAGAAATGAATTCATATCCCATGTTTACCAGAAGCTGTAACGCAGGAATCTGGGAAATGTGTTTTTCATT
>CAZVWR010000099.1:0-3631 GCA_964630905.1 uncultured Spirochaetales bacterium
TGGCGGAGTCGGAAGACACGGAGCCGGATGAGAACGCTGATAACGAAATTCCTGATGAAGAAGAAGATGATGATGTAACTGTTCATGATAAAGATATTGTTGTTGACAATGATGAAGAGAGTGATGGTGAAACGGATCCAGAGAATGATGTTCTGCCTGATGATGATGTTCCCAATCAGAGGAATGTTGAATGTATAAATTCTCTTCCTGAGAACGCAAGCTGGGATCCCGCGAATCCTGACGGATGGGTAACTCAGACATGGAGCGGCACAAAATGGACTCCGGATGAAGAATCCTGCATCTGGAATTGCAATCCCTGTTATGATCTGGTTGAAACTTTCTGTGTATTCACAATGCTTGGCGGGGGACTGGGAACAGCAGGAGACCCTTTCACAGTTTCAACTCCGAGGCATCTTGATCAGGTGAGATGCTTTGCAGGATCAAATCATTTCAGACAGACCAGCGACATAGACCTTTCAGGATACACAACCGGAGAAGGGTGGGATCCTATAGGGCAAATCACATCAAGGTTTAACGGTCACTACGATGGACAGGGTTTTAAAATAACCAATCTTTTTATTAACAGACCGACCGAAAACAATCAGGGGCTTTTCGGATATGTTCTGAACGGTTCGCTGAACAACATAAAGATCGAAAATGTTGATGTGACAGGAGGGACAAGTATCGGTGCTCTTGCAGGAATAATTGAAGGAACTTCGGTTGTTAACTGTTACAGCAGATACGGTATTGAAAGTGAATCGGTCAATATAAAAGGGCAAAGCAATGCAGGCGGTCTGATCGGCTATAATTTTGAGGGTTCGACGATAGAAAATTCACACAGTTTTCTTGGTGTTGACGGCGATGAAAGTGTGGGTGGACTTACAGGTATGAGCTTTAAGTCATATATCTCTAAAAGTTATGCGACAGGATCTGTTATGGGAAACAAATTTGTAGGAGGACTGGCCGGATATCTCATGGGAACTTCCACACAGAAAGCAAAGATAGAGAACTGTTACAGCAGGGGAGGTGTTAAAAGAAAAAGCGGAACAAATGCATACACGGCAAGTTTTGCAGGAATAGTCAATTACGGTGAAATTAATTACTGTTACTCAACAGGAGTCGTGGTGTTCACTGGCGAAACGAATCCGGTTGATAAGGGATTCTCAGGCGGAATCAGCGGTCCAAGCACTTTTTCAGGCAATTTCTATGACATTGAAACAACGTTGCAGACCACAGGAATAACTGCAACAGGACTGACAACTTCCCAGATGAAAAGCTCAGCGTCCTTTTCAGGTGAAGGGTGGGATTTCACAGTGACATGGGGAAGTGACGGAACTACCAATGAAGGGTATATGTATTTGAAATAAGGGAGTGATTTTATGAAAAAAACAATGATTACAGTGGTTTTTGCGCTTCTTTTGATTTTTTCTGTTTCCTGCGGTGACAGTAAAAATGAAAGCAAAAATGATGATTCAAACACAAACGATGAAAATGTTCAAAATGATGATGACTCACTCATCGAAGGGAAGTACAAGATCGAAGGATTCGTTCAGAAAGGGCCTTTTGTTCAGGGTTCAGAGATCACAATTGCTGAAATTGACAGTGAACTTGTGCCGATAGGAACAAGCTATACAACTTCAACAGTTGATGATTTCGGTTCTTTTGAGATAAGTCGTGAAATGTCAACAAACTATGTCGAAGTTACTGCTTCAGGGTATTATTTCAATGAAGTGGAAGGAAAACTTTCAACTTCTGAGTTGAATTTCCGTGTTGTCAGCGATCTTACCGAGGAAAAGCCTGTAAATATCAATATCCTTACTACTATCGAAAGAGAACGGATAAAAGTTCTTATCGGTGAAGGAAAAACTTTTGAAGAGGCAAGAACTCAGGCGGAAACTGAAATTCTTGCAGTTTTCAATATAAAAGGTTTTGAGACGGCTAACTTTCAGGAAATGGACATAAGTAAAGAAGGCGACAGCAATGCAATGCTTCTTGCGATCTCGGCAGTGTTACAGCATGGAAACACCGAAGCTGAACTTTCCGAACTCATTTCCAAGATCACTCAGGACATAAAAGATGACGGAGTTCTTGATGGAAAGACACAGAACGATATGATCAAAGATAACGGCATGGCGCTCGATCTTGCGGCAGTGAGAACAAATCTTGAAGCCCGTTATGAAGATCTCGGACTTACCCTCACAATTCCGAAATTTGAGGATTTCATTGACAGCGACGGCGACGGACTCATCAACAGATACGATTTCACAATTGAATTTGAAACTGTTGAAAACGCAGACCTTGACAAAGAATATGACTCAAACGAAATAATAATTGTCCTTCCTCCTGACATCGCTCAAGCCGATGCAACGCTTGACAACGGAATCCTTGTTATCAACGGAGTGGAGTTGTCAGAAAGCGAGAAAGTCAGTGACGGTGACAAGGTGAAAGTAAGACTTAAATCATCTTCAACTCATGGCGGCACATCGAAATCAAATCTGAAAATAGATTATTCACCTTACGAAGTTCTGGGAACTTTTGAGATAACTTCAAAAAGCGAAGAGTATTTTGAACTTAATTTCACTGCTGTTAATGATGCTGACCTGATAAAGGAATACACCTCAAACGAACAGACTGTAACTCTCCCGGACTCTATTCCCGATGCAGATGCAACGATCGATAACGGAGAAATAATCGTCAACGGTGAAAGCAAAGGAAAATCGGCAACAGTCGTTGACGGAGATAAAGTTGCAGTCAAACTTCTTTCATCTGACAAACACGGTGAGACCGTTACCGCAGAGCTTTCTGTTAAATATCTCGGTATATCAGGAATAAAAGGGGTTTTTACAGTCAAAGCAAGAGAAAATACTTATTTCAAACTTGATTTTGAGCCGGTAAAAGATGCTGACCTCGACATGGAATATACTTCAAATGAGATAGAGATAACTCTTCCTTTAGAAATTGCTGATACTGCTCTGACAGTTGACAAGGGAAGCATAATCATAAACGGAACTGATAAAGGAAAAACGGCGACAGCGGTTGACGGAGACAAAGTGGCGGTAAAATCAAGATCATCTCTTGACAAATACGGTAAAGCTGAAACTGTTGCAGTAAAAGCTACATATCTTGTAAAAAATGATGTGAACGGATCATTTTCAATCACTGCTCCGAATGTAAAATGCGGTGATGTGGTATGTATTGACAGGGTTTATGATCTTGAATGGCAGAAAAATATTCCGGAAACTCATAAGAAATGGAGTGAAGCGATAAGCTACTGCGAAAATCTTGAGTATGATGCAAAAACCGACTGGAGACTTCCCAATATCAATGAGCTCAGAACGCTTATCATAAACTGTCCCGATTCAGAGTTCGGCGGGAAATGCGAAGTTTATGATCCCCTTCAGTTAAGCACGAGCAATGACTGTCAGAGCTGTTTCGATATGAACGATCCGGCACCGTCAGCAGATTATTCCGCCATAGGTAATGAAATGGGAACAGGCAATGAATACGGAAAGATATGGTCTATTTCAGAATCACCTGATTTTGACAACATCTATGCATGGACGGTGAGTTTCGGTTTTGCATGGGTAGGATCTGAAAAGAAAGATGATACAGATATCGTTGTCTTCACAAG
>CAZVWR010000100.1:0-2750 GCA_964630905.1 uncultured Spirochaetales bacterium
TATGAACTTTATGCCGAAGATCCGACTCCTGAAGATCTTAACCCGTTCAATGGAGAGTTTTTTCTCGGAAACAAGTTGGAACTTACAAGTCACACCGTTGTTTCTGACGGCGGAGGAATGCCTTTCATAGAACTTGACATGACTCAGCCGCTCACATTCAAATGGACTGGCAACGAAGGTGAAGGCTATCTTGAAATGACAATTACCGCAATGCTCAATATGGACACATCCGTAAGCGTAAGCTGTACTGTTGCAGATGACGGAGAGTTTACAATTCCTGCTGAATATTCTTCACAGCTTGTTTTCGGAACGGGGCTGATGGCTCAGATGGGGAGCATCTTCTCCATAACAAGAAAATCGAAATCTCCATTTACAGGTGATACGATCTCATACGGAAAGTTCGGGAGCGATCAGATACTTTTCACGAATGTAAGGCCGAAACCGTAATTATTTTCTGTCAAGCAGATCGAATATTTTTTCAGCACACACCAGAGAATTAAATAAGTCTCCCGATGCCTGAGCAACTTTTTTGAACGGTTTATAGCTTGTTTTCATCATGTAGAGGAATAAAACCGCATTTCCGGCGTTGAAATTGTGTCTTACTATCAGATATGAAAAGAAAACTGAAGCGATCGAAAGTCCGAATATTCCCATGAATTCGTTGCTCGGTTTGAGAATATTCTTTGAAATAATAAGCCTGACATTGTGTCTGTAGTTATTTTCGACAAGTGAATCAAAGTGTTCAATTTCTGTCTTTTCTGTCTGATTTTTTTTAATAATATCAATGTGTTTGATCTTATCTTCAAGAAATGCCGTGTATTCCGCTGTGCTGTCTGTCACCATTTTGGAACTTTTCTTAACCCGTTTTGATAAGAGTTTTATAAAATAGATCGTAAGCGGAAAGAAGATCGCGGTAAAAAACGCAATTTTCCAGTTGATGATAAACATAAGCGGAACAAAAATGAGCATATAGACAACACTTCTGACAAGTTCGACCAGTATATCCATCAGATTTGAAAGGACCATCGCATCATATGTCACTCTGGACATGAGATCTCCGGTTTTTTCATTTTTCATCTCTGATTCCGGCATGTTAATGACTTTTGAAAATATCTCTTTCTTTATTTTTTTCATGATCCGCTGATTGGCAGTGCCAAGAAAAACATCGCGGAAATAGTCACTTAGAACCTGAATAAGATAAACGGCAGTAAAAATAAGCGCTATTACGATCATTCCCTGAAGAATTTCATCTTCTCCTGATAAAACAGTGTTCACAAGGGCAAGTTTCTTCTTTAAAAACAGAACAGGAACTTTAAGTTTGAGTGGAATTTCAATTAGATCTTTGTTCCCTGCAACAAAAAACTCTCCGATATTTTTAACTGAATCGGTCAGCAGCTTTAGTGCGGCACCTGTAAAAACTTCTGTTAAACCGATTAACGCAGTAAGGAAAAGTCCTGAAAATATTAGCAGTTTTTCTGTCATGACATACTTGATGAGCCGTAACGCTGTTTTCATTTTTTATCCTCTTTTCTCATGCTTGTTTTCCAGTTGCCTGCATCATCAAGAATTACCGGCAGAACCGGCTTTCCAAGAAAAAGCAGAGGACGGAGCCAGCCGCCGTTTTCAATAATTTCAGTATCAACGGGGCTTCTGCCTGACCGCTCAAGAGAGAGTATTTCAATTCCGTAACTTTTAAGAAATTCTGCAGTAGTTTTTTCAGGAATATCACGAAGTTTCATTCTGTTAAACTTTAGTTCGTTGCATCTTCCGTGCATCCCGTTGTGGGTCAGTCCGACACCTGCCGCCGCTCCGATTATTCCGTCATTTGTTCCGCCGTGTCCCGAAAGATGACAACCTTTTGCCGCAAGATATGCCTCATCCTGAGTAACTTTTTCAAATAGACATCTTTTCCCGAAAGCGATTAAGTTCTTTATCGCAGGACTGTTTTCAGCACAGACACAAAGTCCCGGATCGCTCCCTTCAACAAAATGATTAGCAATGTGATCAGTTCCAACTTTTATAAGTGCCGGAATTATTTTATCATTTTCTGATTCAATGATGCAGGTAAGCGAACTGTTATGCGAAGTGAAAGGGATATCAGGCCGCTTCAAAAGCTGCTGCCGCACGATTCCGATAAGTTTGCAGTTTTTCGGAAGAACATCCTCAAACCATCTTGCAAGTTTCCCCGTCCCTCTACCACAGTCAATAGTATCAGTATCATCAAAAGCTACATAGATCTTCATTTTTACCTCAGAAACAAATTCATAACGCCCGGAAATCGTAATTTAAACAATTGAAAATGCAAGAAATATGCTGACCAGTTTTTTTGTCATTTTGATATCCATTTTTGAAAATCCGAACCGTTTTATTTTTCCTGATTTGAAATCTTATCCTGTTCCTGCTGGATTATTTTCTTTAACTCAATTTCGGATGGGAGATAAAGCATATATTTTGAAGCAAAAAGCAATCGATCAAATTCGCTACCTGACGGGTAGCTTTTTTAGTGAGTTGAGATGTATCTTGGGCAGAAAAACATGTGTGGGAATGGGGGTGTGATTATGGATTTTTATTGATTTTCAACAGCTCCTTTTCCAATTGTTCCACTGTCGGAAAACTTGATTTAAGTTCATCAGGCATTGATTGCAGAAGTTTGTACTCTGAAACACCTATCGGCTTGTTTATGTCTCTTAATGCGTATTCCACATCCAGTTTATTTCGATGTTTGCATAAAATCAGTCCGATCGTAGGAT